>NZ_JAHWRG010000040.1:0-10166 GCF_024539785.1 Ochrobactrum sp. BTU2
CCAGCTTGATACGGCTACAGCCAACGCCAAACAGGTTGGTGCCAGCCTTGGTGTCGGGTCCAATCCATCCGGGCTTACCGGTGGGTTGTCCGGTTCTTATCAGACAGCCAAGGGCAATGCCGCAATCGTCTCCGAACAGTCCGGCATTCATGCAGGCGAGGGCGGTTTCGACATCAAGGTTGACGGCAATACGAAGCTGAAAGGTGGTCTCATCACCAGTGAAGCCGCCCCGAAAAACAATCGTCTTGAAACCGGAACGCTGGAGTTCGAGGACCTTGATACGCATTCGAAATGGAAAGCTGACACCTATGGCGGTGGCATAACCGGTAGCGGCCCTATTGTCTCTCCACCGATCAAGGAAGGCGAAAGCGAGACCGGGAAGGCTTTGTCAGCGATTTCTCCGGGTGAGATCGTCATCACTGATCCGGACAATCAGAAGCAGAATATCGATGATCTGCGTCGTGACACCACCGACACCAACACGTCGCTGCCCGGTATTCCTGATCTGCAGAAAATCCTCAGTGAGCAACTGAAGACCCAGCAGCTCTACGATGACGCTGCCGCAAAAGCCGCCAAGATGATCGGTGATTATGCGTCGGAGCGATATACTGAAGCTTATAAGAACGACAATAAAGCCGAGATGGAGTTCTGGAAGGAAGGCGGCAATGGACCTGCCATCCTGCACGCCATCGCGGGCGGTCTTCTTGGGGGCCTCACTGACTTCAGCGGAATGCTCTCTGGCATGGCAGGCGGTGCGATGTCCGCAAAACTCGCACCGGAAATCCACAAACTCGTCGAGCAGTTTGTTAAGGATGCAGGTGTCACCGGTTCAGCAGCGGACCTCATGGTCAACACCATCACCGGGTCCATCCTTCAGGGTCTCGGCGCGGTAACAGGCGGAACAGGTGCTGCGTATGCCGGGAATGCGTATCAGAACAATTATCTCAACCATCAACAATTAGATGAGTTGAAAAAAGAGCTCATAGATTGTGGTGCAAACGATAACGTCGAAGCATGCAAGGCGGAAGTCTCAAAACGTTATTCTGATCTGGATTTCAAGCAGGAAAAGGAACTAGATGCATGCAGGACGACTGAATGCGTTCGGAACACATTGGGCGATTTGTATGGTGATCCTCAGGTCGCTTATCTCCAGATAATGGAACTACAAGAGCTGGGTTTGAGTGAAGCAGTGGCGCAACGACTGCTTACTTATCAGGTCCAAGAGCGTTGGCTGACTGGTGGTGCGAGCGTATTTGAGCAACGGGTGATGGACGTTGCCGCAGGTGCAGGCTATTGCGAGGATCATGGAGGAGGAGATGGGTGTTTCCTCAAAGGACAAGCACTGAAATATGTTTCCGATAGTGTGACCGCGATAGCATTTGGTTTGATCGGAACAACCCAATTGAAGGCAGGTACCTCATCGGTTGATCTGAACAGATCTGTAGACGATATTGTCATTAGGACGACGTCTGCTGGGGAGTCAGTGATTGTCATTCAAGGCAAAGAAATGAGTATTCATTCAGCCCAGCAGGCCACAAACCGCAATATTTCAACAGACAATATAAATAATGCTATGAAGCAGCAACCTTTCCAGTACAAGCAAAATGGTCAGACCTTGGATGGATATTATGATCCAACCACAAATGTTTTTGTGGGTGTTGGTAACAGAATTACCACTGTTGTTCGCCCGCGAAATCCCAGTACATACATCGATAACTTGAAGGCGAGGCAATGAAGATTTCGTATGATGACAGCGTCGATGCGGCTTATATAAATCTCAACGATGAATTTAGTCCAACGTTGGTTGACTATACCTATTGTTGTGATCCGAATCTTGTCGACGGTCAGATTCACCTTGATTTTGACAATGATGGACGACTGGTCGGCATAGAGATTTTGCAGGCCAGTAAAAAACTCCATTCATCGTTATTAACGAAAAATAATGATAGTCGACTGGATTAATGGCTCTGAAACCGCATTCAGACAGTTTTTCAGGGGGGGATAAGCTGTGTGACGCCAGTAACTAGTTGAGTTCAACAGGTTTGGAGCACTTCATGTTTCTTTCAGATGCAGCACTATAGCCGAATAATAGTGTAACTCGGTACAGGAAAATCTCTAAGCGGTGCGACCGTTTCCGGCGAGACGGTGATTGCCGACATTGGCGGCGATCTGAACATTGAAAGCCAGCTCGATACGTCGACTGCCAAGGCCAAGCAGGTCAATGTCAGCGGCAGCGTGGGCAAAACGCTCAGGGACAAACAAGCGGCGGCATCTCCGGCTCTTATCAGACAGCCAAGGGCGATGCCGCAATCGTCTCCGAACAGTCCGGCATTCATGCAGGCGAGGGCGGTTTCGACATCAAGGTTGATGGCAATACGAAGCTGAAAGGTGGTCTTGTCACCAGTGAAGCCGATCAAGAAAACAACCGTCTGGAAACCGGCACGCTGGAGTTCGAAGACCTTGATACGCATTCGAAATGGAAAGCTGATACCTATGGCGGTGGTATAACCGGTAGCGGCCCTATTGTCTCTCCACCGATCAAGGAAGGTGAAAGCGAGACCGGGAAGGCTTTGTCAGCCATCTCGCCCGGCGAGATAGTCATCACTGATCCGGATAATCAGAAGCAGAATATCGACGATCTGCGTCGTGACACCACCGACACCAACACGTCGCTGCCCGGCATTCCCGATCTGCAGAAGCTTCTTGATGAGCAGCTGAAGACCCAGCAGCTCTACGATGACGCTGCCGCCAAAGCTGCCAAGATGATTGGTGATTATGCTTCAGAGCGATTTGCTGAGGCAAATAGGAATCAAAACACAGAAGAGATGGAGTTCTGGAAGGAGGGTGGAACTGGCCCGGCCATCCTGCACGCCATCGCGGGCGGTCTTCTTGGGGGCCTCACTGACTTCAGCGGAATGCTCTCTGGCATGGCTGGCGGTGCTATGTCGGCAAAACTCGCACCGGAAATCCACAAACTCGTCGAGCAGTTTGTTAAGGATGCAGGTGTCACCGGTTCAGCAGCGGACCTCATGGTCAACACCATCACCGGGTCCATCCTTCAGGGTCTCGGCGCGGTAACAGGCGGAACTGGTGCTGCGTATGCCGGGAATGCGTATCAGAATAACTATCTGAAGCATGCTGAGCGAGAGGAGTTTGACAAAGCTCGTTTTGACTGTTCGCAAGGGAATCAGGAAGCTTGCAAGATTGCAGACGACCTTAGACAGAAATCGTACGAAAGAGACGAATTGCTCGACAGGTGTCGAGGCGACTACAGTAATGAGTGTCAACAAGCTCGCGCTGAGTTGCGCTATGCAGCGGCTGAATACATAGATTTGGCGCGTAAAGGTTTGGGCGATCCGAGCAGCCCGCTCTACTATAGCGAACGCCATATGGTGTTTGTGGGTGCGGCAAAATATGCAGACGAAAAAGATACGTATGTTCTGCCGCAGGAGTTACTCTCGAGTTTAAGTGACCCAAAATCATTACAAATTGCTACTGGGAATCCTCAGGAGGTTTCACAGGCTTTGAGGGGGCCAATTTCGCTGGGCCTCATTGCTGGCGCTGCGTTAATTGAAGGTGGCTTAAGACCAAGAGGGACGATAAAGCGGGAAGGTGGAAATGTTGACGAAATCGTACCTTCAAGTAGGAAAGCCACCTCAGCTGATGTCGAAAGCTATTTTCAGCAGAACAGGCAGTATTGGTCGAACGATCCAATTGTCGTCAGCGGAAATAAAGTCTATCAACGTAATGACTTAATCGATCCGAAATATGTCGATCCGAGAACAGGAAAGACCAATCTTGAATTAATGCAGTCTGGCCGAGCCCCTATCGGTCCCGATGGAAATCCAATAAATCTCCATCATATGACGCAGTCTCAAACAGGACCGATTGCAGAGTTGACGCAAACTTTCCATCAGAAAAACTCGAGTACGATACATATTAACGGAAGCGATATACCGTCGGGTATTAATCGTGCAGAGTTTAGTATATGGAGGCGGGATTACTGGAAAAATAGGGCAAACGATTTTTAGGAGACTATAATGGCGAAAGAAATTGCAAGCATTATTGAGGAGATAAACAGAATTGATGATCCGACCGGGAGAAAGCTTACATTGCCAGACGATGCTCTTATTCATAAGTATGAGAGTGCGACTGGGTTTCAATTTTCTGAGGACTATAAGGAATTTCTAAAGAACGTTAGTAATGCGTTTGTAGGATATTTATCTCCGCTTATTTTAAACGAGGAAATGGGTGGAGTGTATGGAGAGTTATTAACCACGATACAACAAGCTCGGTCGGTCGGGCTACCAGATAATTGGTTGCCCATCTGTGAGGATAACGGCGATTATTACTGTATTGCACCGGACGGACTTATTCGCTTCTGGAGCCATGATGGTCCCTCGGATGAATCTTGGCCAAACTTGGCAACGTGGGCGGATGAGGTTTGGATACAAGGCAAGTGATACAGGACCAGTCTCGCGTAGTGACGAAGGTCTTTAAACTGGATAGGGGTTTATGATTTTCTACGGTCCTTAAGACGTGGCGAGTTGCTGTGCCTATCCGCCTGATTTGGAAGCTGCCCATAAGAGGCAAGGAGCAAAGTTAGCTGATCGCCTTGAGGAGCTCGGTGACTATTATTCCGTGGAATACAAGCCTTGAGCTTAGTCTCTATTCGCAATTTTCAGATCGGTCTAAAGCCTTTTCTGACAGCTTTGTTCCCAATGCTCATGGCGGCATTATGGGGAACGGTGGAGGTCTTAGCAGTTCAGGAATGCGGCTCATTCTGACACCAATCTGAAGTGGGCAGTTGTTGAAGGTGGGGCGATACACGCCTAAAGTGGTTGGAGATATTGCTCTGGAAATGGCGAAACTCCTCGATTCTGCAAATATATTAGAATGACTTCCTTGGCGGCTTCATCTGGGCCGTTCTAATACGGCTGGCTGCTGCTTTGCTGGGAGCGGCTGCAAAGGGAGGAAATTTCCATTAGCGGTAATGCTTCTGATAGCGTTCAGTAATCCGGGCGTTGATGATACGCGTCAAGAAGTGCGCCCCACGGTTAGAGCGGGCGAGATCATTGCCCGTTACTCAATTGCATCGATTGAGAATCTAAACTGGTAAACCTTAACGCCTCGGGAGATGTTCCGAGGCATTTTTATGTGTTTTTAAAAACCATTCTACACCGAATTGAAATTTCCATATTACTACGGACAGTATATTATACGGCTACAATCATTATAGGAGACAGAAAGAGCTAATCACTTCGCCTTTGATTGAAAGATTCTTGCCTTTGAAATCGTGGAAGAGACAGTTTCTGGGTGACTTGCTCTCGTACGAATTCGGCCATTCCATCACCATTAAACCAGTATATAAAGTCAACAGAGTTGCGATCTGGGTCCTCATCGCTAAAGGCGGTGAAACCTTGTAGTAGAATATCTTTGACGTTATCGTCACCATTGAAATCAAACCATTCTCCCGAATACCAATATCTGGCAAAACCAGTATGGAAACAACGTTCGTGGTGAGACATCCCCCAAAAAGGCTTATGCCCAACCAGCTTCATGTCAGGCAGCCATGTCTTCGCAGCACTGAGCCGGATTCGAGCACGTTTTGATTTGCCTATTTTGTATTTTCCATGGTTTTCGACGATATAGATGAAGCCGGGGTCCACCCGATGCAGATTCCAGACTGGCATGACAGTACCAACGTTCTTGAAAATCATCTAAGCCCTCTTTTTTGGAGCGAATGTTACCTTTATGGAATTAAATACGAGAGAAATCGCAGTGCTCGCCCGGTCCCGTAGTTTTATACTAACTTGTCTGCTTAGTAGTTGCCTACCGGCTTAGCTAGAACTACGGAATGCAATGATGAAATATCGGATCATTTGAGGATTGCTTTTGCACCTACTGCATGGGAATGGGACATGCTCGATTACTTTTCCATAAGCGGCATCAAGCTTGGATGGGATACACTTTGCGGCTTGTGGCGGTTGGCGCGCCGAAATCGGCGTAACCTCAACCCGGTGAAGCGACTTGAGCTGCGGCAAAAATGGAAGCCCAAGTTCGATGACTTCTTCCTTGTTAACACCCACAAAGAACTCAGCACTGAAGTCATCATTCGAAATATCAACCGCCTAGATGAATACCCGAACAACGCTGAACCGCAGAGAAAGAACGGCATTAGCCCGTGGTTTAAAGTTTCTGTGGTTCAAACCTACGAGCGCGGATTTATGGTCTGTCTCAGTATAGGGGAACTAGTGTCTATCGGTGAGGACAAGTGGCGTTATCGGGATTGGTTAAAGGGTGAGAAAGGCGAGAAATTTTGGTGCATCGGTTTTATCCCTTACGAAAATATCTTCGACGTGGATTGGGATGGCGACAAGTATTATAATTATCCGCATATTTTTTGTTATTTTGATCAGATACGCAAACAGCCCTACGAGCGCATCATGCTTTGCCGCGAATGGAAGTTCGACAAGACGTCGCACTTTACCGAAATAGCAAACATTGAGACTGTGCGAAAAGCCAGCAAAAAGTATGGTCTAAAGTACTTTGGCTGAAGCTGCGGCAACAGTTCTACACGACATCCACCAGCGCTCATGCAAGCACCATTGCCTTGTTCTCATCTTGACATTTAGCTTGCTGAATTAACGATTGTCGATTTTCGTAGTTTCGAAAGGGTCGAGCGGCTGCAGCCAGTTGCGGCAATTATGCTATTCCAGCTTTGGCCACTCTCCAGCATTTTAAGAAGTGCTGCATTCCGTGATTTGTTTTCTGGCCTGCCTTTATATTTTCCATCAGCCTTAGCTTTATCAATTCCCTGCTTTTGTCGCCGTCTGCGATCATCGTAATCTTTCCGAGCGATGGCAGCGATCATATCCAGAAGCATGCTATTGATCGCCTCAAACATTCGAAGCGTGAACTCATCCGTATTTTCCGAAGCCATTGACCATGAAGTCGGAAGGTCAAGCGCAACGACGCGAATTTGTTTTATTCTAATTTCTGCCTTCAGCTGTTCCCAGTCGGCAGAGTTCAAACGGCTCAACCGGTCCACCTGCTCAATTAAGAGTACATCGCCGGGTTGGCTATCGGAAAGCAGACGGAATAATTCCGGGCGATCAAGGGAAGCGCCGCTTTCGTTTTCGACATAGAAGGCCGCGATCTTTAAACCACGCTCTTTGGCAAATGCAATCAGATCGTCTTTCGCTCGATTGGCATCTTGATCCTTTGTAGAGGCTCGAAGATAGGCACGTAAAAACATAGAACCACTCAAATGTTCGTTTTAAGTGGTTCTTTTATAATCGGTTCGTTTTGACTTGTAAATCGGAATTATCGAACCAGCGCAGGGCCAGTTCGCCAGAGGTATACCATTCGGCTCTACGGTATTGACTATCGAAATCGTTTTGCCCGATAGCGCTGCTCTCCCCAACCAGTACAGAGATGCTTTGACGACGGTCGAAGATCGAAGCATCTTAAATACCGACGACTTCTCGGGTTACGTTCGAGAGCTAATGCCCGAGTGGGTTAAAGATGTAATTCGCGAAGCCCATCCGCCGAGTGACGAGAATTTGGATGATTTGCAAAGCGATCTCCAAAAGCTTCTCGATGAGTTTAGATTGCCCACGCCAACTTATTCGAAGTCGCTAAAGTCCACAGAGCGTACGGATCAAAGTGACGAAGGTCTCGATGAGGCAGAGAAAGCAGACCTCGACCCACTGGCAAACGAAGAGGATCGCTTTCTTAGAGGCGAAGGCCATTCAGGAAACCGAGCCACTTCGAAGAAAATTAGAAAAGCGCCCGAAGGCGCGAAATTATCTAAAGAAGCGCAAGCTCTTGAACGCGCGCCCACAATAGAAATCCTCAGAGAATTATCAGAGATTGAAGCCAAGGGAATTAAAGGGCGCGCTGGCAAATATTATAGAGATGCTCAAACGCTCTTCGTGAATGGCCTGTATTCTGCCGTGGATAGAATGACTTCCGAGCTAGAGTTACACTTTGCGGGGCAGGCCGAACCAGAAGCCCTTAGAGGCATTATTCTCTCAGCGGCACAGCGGTCAACGGCCTACCGTGTTGGTAAAGCCACCTGTTATGCAATCAGCAAACGATTGGCGGATGATTGGCCACTTGAAGATTTGGAAAGAGCAACTTCTCCCGAATCTCTTTCCTTGGCCGCAGATGATTATCATCAGAGCCTGAACGCTGCTCGCAAATGGATACGTTCAGAGCTCAAGGTAAAGGGCTTCTTGGAAGATGAAACAGAAATGCTTTGAACAGTTTTAGGTAACATGCTGACTGAATGATGCGCAAATTACGCATTTGTCGTTCATCACTTCATTGAATCGAAGCAGATAGTCTCTCTTCGAGCGATCACGAAACATCAATATTTTAATTAAATGGAGAATTTATTGGTCAGCGCAAAAGAGATTATAAAAAAAGACGTCGCGGGGCTGAGTACCGGGAGTTCATCGGAAGACATTGTGATATCGATGACATATCAAGGTACAAGATTATCGATGGTAGCTTCGTAGAGGGATTTTACGAAAAACTGAAGGATGAGGTTTTCGTTCTTAAGTTGACGTCCAAGGCGGACAGGGAAGACCATGGTATAATTTATATTGGAAATGGTGGTGGACCTGACCTGTTGAATCTTGCAGGGAAAGCCATTCCTCCATGCGTTAATCCGCTGAAGTGAATGTTTGAGTATTCGGAAGAAACCGGTACTCGAAATCCGGGTAGCCCACATTCCAATCAAATGACGCCGTTCAATAGGGAATTGTATGTTTTGGCAACCCTTTGCCATCTTGTGTTGAAACTGGAGCACAAGCCGGGTCTCCCAGTCGATGACTGCCTTGCTGAAGTCGTCAAACAGAAAGGCACGAATCTCCCAGATTTCTGGGCAAAAAGTCTGAACAATACGCTTGCTAGGTTGTCTGCGTCGGTTGATATCATCAATGAGCGGTTGATGATGTTGGATAAGGATGCAAAGACCTATTCGTTTCCTGAAATGCGAAAGCGATTGACGGACAGGTACGAGTATAATCCAGAGATGATTTTCGTATAAAAATAATTATATCGTTGCCACCGATAAAAAGGCGGACCAGAACGCAATCTGATCCACCGAGTTTAGAGGTTAGGCGGCAGTTCGCCTTGTTCGGTACACGCAATAGCGACGTCGGGGAGCTGAACTTCGTTTTAATTTCCCTCTAAATTGCTTTTGATAAGGAAAGGTCTTTAAGCCACTTACCTGTGGTACGGTTTTCTTGAGGTCGTACCATGAAGGTTTTCGATACCGGGCTGCGAGTTCCGGATGCCTTTTAGCCCACTTATGGCGATCTCTCGAGGCTTTGAATGCTGCCTTCCGGCGAGCCTTTAGACTTAGAGCGTGACTGACCATCGAGCGTCTACCACGAAACCATCCTTGATATGCGGCGTATTTTTGGAGATTGAAGTAATCGATAGACTTAGGAGTAACGCCTTTAACCAGATAATTTGCGAGGACCTTATCAGTATAGATATTGACCTGACGTATATCTATCGAATGCTTAAAGACGTTGTCTTTTCGCTTTTTTACCCATTTTGGAACTTTACGTTTGAATTCCTTTTCCAACTCAATTGGAACATGAACCAGCCAATGGACATGGGTAAATCCATGAGGGTTTTCAAAGACAAATAACCAATATGGTTTGCATTTAGGAAGATTTTTTCTTGAACAGGCATTGGTAAGCCAACGCCTGTAAGATTCTCTTATTTTAATGAATATCTCATCTGCATTTAATTTGAAGCATTTGTCGAATGTTATCGTTACAAATGTGTTCAGATTGTAGCCAATGTATTTTGCATAATCAATGGCATGTAGTATATTTTCTGTACCCTTATGGGTTAAATACTCAGTTCGCACTTAATAAATATTATTACTTTCCTTATCCTTTCAAAATTGACGATATCTAGCCTACATAAACTAAAAATCGCACCGAGGGTTTCTCGGGCTTTTGAGGATTTCCGTATTTGAAATTTTGGATTAAAAAATTGGGCAGATCAGATCGAATTAGATAAACTGTTCGCCTTCAGAAACAGCCCAACATCGACATCGCTTGGTAATCCCCCCACCAAATAACGGGCTTCAAAAGTAGAATTTTCTCGGGCTATATGATCGAGGAGATTTTAATGAA
>NZ_JAHWRG010000041.1:0-9556 GCF_024539785.1 Ochrobactrum sp. BTU2
GAGATAAGGAAATGAAAAAGCAGATCAAAGACTTGACCCGCCGTGCTCTGCATAATGCCGACGCGGCATATTATGTCCTTGATTACCTTTCCCATTCCTTCCCGGTGCAGCTCTACGAGCCCTTCACGGATTCGGAAGGCAACATGTCGTCACGGCCGGTCTATCGGGACGGCCAGCCGGTCGAGAGCCGCGAGGCGGTCGCCCGCCGCGATGCCCTGATCGAGAACCTCGCCAGCCTGCCGCCGGTTCCCGGCGCCCTCGACCAACTTGTCCAGCATTTCGGGACTGACATGGTTGCCGAGGTGACGGGCCGCTCTCGCCGCATCGTCCGGAAACGCAGCTCCGGTGATATCGACCGTCTCGTGGTTGAGAGCCGTGCGGCTTCCGCCAACCTCTCCGAGACGCAAGCCTTTATGGACGATGATAAGCGCGTACTCGTCTTCTCCGACGCCGGCGGCACGGGCAGGTCCTATCACGCCGAGCTTTCGGCGAAGAACACGCGGCTGCGCGTCCACTACCTGCTCGAACCCGGCTGGAAGGCGGACAAGGCGATCCAGGGGCTCGGCCGTACTCACCGCACCAACCAGGCACAGCCGCCGCTCTTCCGGCCGATCGCCACCAACGTCAAGGCCGAGAAGCGCTTCCGCTCGACCATTGCTCGCCGTCTCGACACGCTGGGCGCGATCACCCGCGGCCAGCGCCAGACCGGCGGCCAGGGCCTGTTCCGCCCCGAGGACAATCTGGAGAGCGTCTATGCCCGCGATGCGCTGCGCCAGCTCTATCTCCTGCTGGTCCGTGGCAAGGTCGAAGGATGCAGCCTCGACCGTTTCGAAGACGCCACCGGCCTGAAGCTGATGGACTCGACGGGTATAAAGGACGATCTTCCGCCCATCACCACCTTCCTCAATCGTCTGCTGGCGCTGACGATCGAGCTTCAGGGCATCCTCTTCGCCGCCTTCGAGCAGCTTCTCACGGCTAAGATCGAAGGGGCGATCGCCAGCGGCACCTATGATGTCGGGCTGGAGACGCTGACGGCCGAGAGCTTCGTCGTCATCGACCGCAAGACCATCTATGTCCATCCGGGCACCGGCGCCGAAACTCGCCTGGTGACCATCACCGAGCGCAAGCGCAACCGGCCGGTCACGCTGGCCGAAGCCCTCGGCCATCTGGACGATCCGCGCGCCAGACTGCTGATCAACGAACGGTCGGGCCGCGCCGCCGTGCAGATCCCAACCACGAGCGTCATGCTCGACGATGGCGAGATCGAACGGCGTGTCCGCCTGATCCTGCCGATGGAAGGGCATAACATCCCGGTGAAGCTGATGGCCGAGACCTATTGGCTCGAAGCCGACCATGATGCCTTTGCCGCGGCCTGGAACGCCGAGCTGGCCGAGGTGCCGGAGTTCACCGACGGCACCATCCATGTCGTCGCCGGCCTGTTGCTACCGATCTGGAAGCGGCTGCCACAGGAATCCACCCGCGTCTATCGTCTTCAGACCGACGAAGGTGAGCGCATCATCGGTCGCCGTGTCTCGCCGGCCTGGGCCGCAACAGCGACCACGACCGGCACGACGTCGCTAACGCCCGACGAAGCCTTCACGGCGCTGATGGACGCACGCACCATCCTCGATCTCGCCGAGGGTCTCCAGCTTCGCCGTGTCCGTGTCATGGGCGCCAACCGCATCGAGCTTTCCGGCTTCGACGACACCATGCGCGAGCGCCTGACGGCCTACGGCTTGTTCCACGAGATTATCTCGTGGAAGCTCAGGATGTTCGTGCCTGTCGATGCCAACGGGCCGGTCGTTCTCGCCAAGCTCCTCGACCGCTGGCCGGTCGAGCGCATCGGCGAGCGGGAGGCTGCGTGATGGCCCGTCACGGTGCTTCCGATCTGGCAATCCGTCTCGGCAGGCAGGCCGAGGCGGTCTGCCGCGAATATCTGTCCTCCGGCCGTCGCTCCGGCAATTACTGGCTGGTCGGGGACGTCCAGAACAGCCCCGGCCGCTCCCTCTATGTCCGTCTGAAGGACACAGCCAAAGGCCCGGCCGGCAAATGGACCGACGGCGCGACGGGCGAGCATGGCGATCTCCTCGACGTCATCCGCGAGGCGCTCGGCCTCATCGACTTCAAGGACGTAGCCGAGGAAGCGCGCCGGTTCCTCTCGCTGCCCCATCCCGAACCTTCGAGGCCGAGAACGCCGACCGGAATGACTTCAAACATTGTCATCGGTTCGCCTGAAGCGTCCCGGCGGCTCTTCGCCATGTCGCAGCCGATCGGCGGCACCCTTGCGGAAATCTACCTCAGAAGCAGGGCGATCACGTCGCTCGTCGGTGGCTCCGCGCTGCGCTACCATTCGCGGTGCTATTACAGGCCCGATGAGCATTCGCCCACGGAGATCTGGCCGGCGATTGTCGCGTCCGTGACCGATCTCGACGGCAAGCAGACCGGCGCTCACCGCACCTGGCTTTCCCCGGACGGTTCGGGCAAGGCGCCTGTCGAGACACCGAGGCGGGCGATGGGTGACCTTCTCGGGCACGGCGTCCGCTTCGGCGTTGCCGGTGAGGTGCTCGCGGCCGGCGAGGGCATCGAAACCGTGCTGTCGCCCCGTCAGGTCTTGCCCCACATGCCGATGCTGGCGGCGCTTTCGGCGGCACATCTCGCTGCCATCCTGTTCCCGGCGACACTGCGCAGGCTCTATGTCCTCAGAGATCGCGATCCGGCAGGCGATAGCGCGAGAGACAGCCTGATCGACAGAGCAGCGAGCGTCGGCATCCAGGCGATCCCGGTGTCGCCGGTCGGCGAGGACTTCAACGACGATCTGCGCTGGCGCGGCGTCGACGCCCTTCGGGCGGCTCTGAAGGACCAGCTTCATCCCGAAGACGTTAGCCGATTCATGGAGGGATGAGGACATCGGCGGGGGATGAGGTGCGGAAGGGCATCTCCACCTGCCGCCTCCATTCATCATCGGAAGCATCCTTCTCGTGTCGGAGAGAGCGGCGCCCACGGCCTTCTGAGAGGACGATCGGCTCACAAGCTGGCCGGCCAAGCAATGGCCGTGTCCCGGCTATTTTCCGCCGGCGGCGATGCCGCCTTTGCAGCGCGAAACAAAATAGCCGGAACCCGGCCATCAAGGCCCTCGCGGGAGTGCGAGGGCTGCCAGTCCGTCCTGCCCGTGAGCTTCGACGCCTGCGAAGGCCGCGATGGGCGCGGTCTCCAGACAAAGGACGCTCCCGATGACGAACGAAGACGATGATGCAGGTTTCGAGCCGGTCCACGCCTCATCTCCCACCGATCATGTCCTCACGGAACTCCAGCTCTACGGCTGGCGTCCGTTTCAGGACGAACCCGATCCTCGACCGCTGCCGGAGGGCAATACCGTCGCCGCCGCGGTCGCAGACATCTTCGACGCCCTCATCGCCACACTCGGCGACACTCGCCTCGAACCCGATCTCGAAGAGCTGCTCTGGGGAACCGTCAATCTCTTCCATCGCGCCGCCAGCCGGGTCGAACGCGAGCTTGACGACAACGAGCAGGCACAGCGCCGCCTTCAGAGAGAACAGGATGGCAGCGAGGTGAAGTCGGTCGAACTCGAACGCCTGACGGCGGAGGGGCAGACCATGATCGAGCGGCGCAACAGCATGGAACTCTTCCGTGAAGTCGCCACAGAAGCCTTCGAGCACCACACCGGCAGCGCTTGGCGGCCGCGCAACGGCTCGAAAATCAGCCACCGCAACTTGACCGCCGCGATGATCGACAGCCGCGACTTCCTTGCTGCGAAGCGCCAAGCGGAGAAAGAGGTGCTGCTGCCCGCCGGACCGAAGGTTGCCGTCTCCGGCGGCACGAACTTCAACGACCATCACCTGATCTGGGCGAAGCTCGATCAGGTCCATGCAAAGCATGCTGATATGGTGCTCATCCACGGCGGCGCCAAGACAGGCGCCGAAAAGATCGCTTCCGACTGGGCAGGCATCCGCAAGGTGACGCAGATCGCCTTCGAACCGGACTTCAAGAAGTATTCGTCGAAACAGGCGCCCTTCAAGCGCAACGATACCATGCTCGAAGTCATTCCGGTCGGCGTTCTCATCTTCGGCGGTGGCGGCATCCAGGGCAATCTCGAGGACAAGGCCCGCAATCTCGGCATTCCCGTCATGAAGTTCGACGGCGGCGCGTAAAGCGCCGCCGCTCGGCGGCTGTTTCAACCGCCAATACTTGACGAAATCCCATTGATCTGGCTCAAATGGAGCATCCTTGCAGCAACGGTGAACTGGCATAGTCGCAGGCGGAGCGTATCTCCTGGCAGCCTGACGTGATCCTCAACCGTTCATCTGGAGGCTGTCATGACCCTGATCCTGCTCGTCATCTCCCTGACGATCGCCATGTGCGTGATCGCCTATAACTTCGCCATCTATGCCTTGCCCTTCATGGTCGGGCTTTCCGCCTTCCAATATGTTCATGGAATGGAGGCCGGTTTCCTGATGTCGGGGCTTGCTGCCATTGGCGCGGCGCTGCTTTCCGTGGCGCTGGTCATCGCCGTTGTGGGCTTTGCGAAGAACCCGGCCTTGCGGCTGATCGCGCTTGCTGTCTTCGCGATCCCCGCGACCATCGCCGGCTACGCGCTCGTCCACGGGGTCACGAAGAACTTCATCGATTCCACGGTTGCGCTGAACCTGCTCGGCGGAGCCGGTGGCCTGTTCATTGGCGTTGCGGCGCTGCTCAATCTCAACGCCCTCGGTACGGCGATCCTCTCGCGCTGAAGCGGGCGCGACCTGCTGCTTCCATGGAAAAAACCTGCGGCTTGCGCCGCCGTTTCTTTGTCACCCGCCCAGATGAGAGATGGCAGATCAGCGCGGTGTTCGTCATCCTCATTCGCGGCCTGCTTCGCCCGGCAGGGGAAGGCAGTCACCGAACGACAATCCCGCGCGATGTTACGGTCAGCACCTTCCGCATCGGTCCGGTATCCGTATAGCGGGGGCAACCGCGAACACCTTCATGTTTCCGTCTCTCAATACTACTGGATCGTTCCTTCAGCCGGCGAGCCGGGAACGGCGCCATGTGCCTGAAACCCGATAGCCGTTAAGGCTACGTCCGGACTGCCGGCCTTCCGGCTGGCGGCATGAGGTCACGGGTGAAGAGGCTCTTGCAGGCGCACCGATCTGATAAGGGTTTCAGCACGGAGCCTGGCACCACGCTGTTACCGGCAAGGACGATTGTTTGCGCCGCATATCTCCGTTTGTGCTCTCAAAGGCACCAATCCCTCCGACTGACTGATCCCCTAAGACCGTTCGGTTTCTGACCGCAACCCGCGCGGCTCCGGACCGAGTTGGCGCAAGCGCCTGCCCGCCCCACTCCGGGCCTTACGGGTCAGGCTGCCGCTTGAAAGCGCCAGTGCAAGCATCTCCCGACGGCCTTGGCCGGGTCTCGTCGGAGGGATGGTCCCTCCGAGGCGCAACGGAGATACGAAAATGACAAACATCGCCATTCTTGCCGGCAACATCGGCCAGGACCCCGAAACCCGCACTACCCAGGGCGGCACCGGCATCACCCACTTCACGCTCGCAACCTCGCGCCCACGCTATTCGGAAGGCCGGGTTGTCCGAGACGAGAACGGCTACCGGGTCCAGGATACCGAATGGCATCGCGTCATCGCCTTCAACGGCGTTGGCAAGACGGTCCAGGAGCATTGCAGTAAGGGCATGAAGGTACTGGTGGAGGGCCGCATCCATTACACGAAATGGACCGACCAGCAGGGCAATGACCGCTACGGCACCGAGATCATCGCCGAGTCGGTCACGTTCCTGACGCGAGCGAAGCAGACCGAGAACGGTGAAGGACAGCGCGATTTCGACGATGACATCCCGTTCTGAGCGGGGTGCCAAAGGCCCGGCGGCGCAAGCCGCCGGGTTTTCCCATGTTCGCGGCAGAACACCACCGCTTCCGCGCCAAATAATGCCGCCTCTGCTCGGGGAAGCTGAGCGCAGACGCCGCGAAGAGAGGGGTGCCTATGCTCCCTCCGCTTGTCGGTGATCGTGACCTCGGACTGTATGGATAGGCCCTCCAGCCGGATCTACCGGCCGGATCTCCTCATGAGAAGGGGGAAAGCCGCCCCTCTCATGACTCTCCCCGAAAGGGGCAGGGCGAGCCCCGCCCCCTTGAACCCCCACCCATGAAGGGGGTGGTCCACCCCCTCCAAACCTCCCCAGCCCATACGGACGCGGCGCCTGGTCGGCGCCGCGGGGCTTCTCTATCTGACTTCCGATTGTCGCATTCGCCCCTGCGGCGTAAAGGACTTCGTGGTCCCCTCAAAATGCTAACGCATTTCGGCTCCCCCACTCGCCGGCTCCGCCGGTCGCGTTGCGATCCTTGACCCCTTGGGTCGCCAATGCAGACACCTTTGCGTCAGATAACGCAAAGGAGGCTTCCATGTCTGAATTAAATTTTCTCAAGATGTATGCCGATGCTGCCGCGCTTCGGATCGACGTTCTGGTCAATCGTCTCGATTGCAACACGGCTCTCGAACGGGCGCTGCATGACTACCTCGAAAATTTCCTCGCACAATTCATCACCTACACCCGCGAGGCTTTGGCAGCGGAACGCCGCTTCATCCTCAATACCGATCCGGCCAAGGTCGCGGAACTGGACGAGGATTTCGGCAATCATCGCGAAAACTATGAATATTACTGGCGCGAGCCGAAAGGCTCGGACCTTTGGGATCATGTTCCCTGCGAGATGAAGGAGTTTCGCCTTCTGCTTGGTAGGATCGAAAGAAAGCTCGGCATTCCTATCGATGCCATCGGCTTGGAACTACCGCAGCAGGAATACCCTACATCGGCTCCGTCGTCCGTTGAACACGATCCTGACGACATTGACGAGGAATGCTACGAAGACCTGCATGGTTACGATGAAGGCGAGGAATTTTCCGCAATCTATGTCTTCGTCAACGGTGACGACTGCGACAGCAAGCCGTGAGACGCAGACCAGAGGCGGCATTCGCCGCCTCTGGTCTTTGCCTCTGCGGGAGCGCTGACAGCCGGATCGACCGGCCGCCAGCACTGACGAAAGGGGGGCTGCGCCGACCCCTCTCGTCGCTCACCCCATGAGGGAAAGGCAAGCCCCTCCCTCAAACTCCCTCCCATGGGAAGGAGAGACGGTTCCCTCCTTCTCCTTCCCAAACCCATCCTCTTCTCCCGGCCAGGTCTGACTCGAACGCTGACTACGCTATGGATCGTGCCGTATTCCTGCTTCGCGGCCTGATCCACGGATGGCAAAGGAACTCGCCATCTTATCCTGCCCAGATCCGACAGTGCTGGCGGCGGCCGTCGAAATGACGAACGACACCGGAACGGGGCCAACAAACCAAGGCACAGCGAAAGGCATCGGCAAATCATTTTCCGACTACGGCGGCAAAGACCACCCCGCTCTTTGAGACGCAACCTTGGTTTCAATCCCGGCCTTCCGCGATCAACCCATGAAGGGTCGGACTATGCGAAGCATGCCGCCGCGCGAGGCTTCGCCTCGGCGGTGATCGCGGCCGGGACCAAAACACATCGGGCGCCTGTCGAGCGGGGAATGGTCTCCGCCTCCAAACAGGAGCCGGAAAATGTCCCTTGCAGATGCCCACGCCTTCGCCTTCAGCCTCGCCGCCACCCTGATGGTCACTATCGTCGTCTTCCGCGCCGGCGACGGTACGCTCAGCGTGATGCCCGCCGCCGAATACGACGGAGAAGACGATACCGTCATCAACGAGATAGACCCGTTCGCTTGAGCCGGGCGGCGTTGGCCACCGCCTGCGGGCGGTGGCCCCGCATGGGCCACCAGGCCGGCGTTTACCGAAACCGAATCAGTTCGTGGCCGTTCGCCGGATTCGCTGAGTCAAATAGGGTTTTTCTGGATTTTCACGGCAAGAGCGACTAAAATAGCCGTAGTTTTGGAATGTGCGTAGGTCCATGTGGGAGGTGATCATGCATGATCACCGCCCGACAATCTCGGGCCGCGCGCGCGTTGCTTGGTTGGACGCAGGAGACGCTCGCCGACAAGGCCCGTGTATCATTGACCGCCCTCAAACGCCTCGAATCCGAAAGCGGCTTCGAGGTATACGAGACCACACGCGATCAGGTTCGTCGGTCTTTCGAAGACAACGGCATCGTCTTCCTCAATTCCGATCGTGGTGTGGGAGTTATGCTTGTTCGCGAAATTCTCTAATCCTGTCCCGACTGTAGGGAGGCGTCGTATTCGCGGCTTCCACCTCTGTTTTGCCATCACAAATCCGTTAACAAGCACCAATACATTGGATAGGGTTCAGTAGTGGGGATCGTGTGATCAAAAACTTGCTCATGGACCATCCGCCGGCTGACGCGGAGCTCACCGCCTACGACCGGGCGCATCTAAAGCTGTATCTGCGTCTTCTCGATGCGGAGGCCGATGGCGCGGATTGGCAGGAGGTTGCCGAGTTGGTCTTGCGCCTTGATCCCAGGAAAGACGCAGAACGCGCCCATCGAATCTACGCCTCGCATCTGGCTCGGGCGAAGTGGATGGCCGAGCAGGGCTATTCCAGCCTGATGCGCGCCGCCCTTCACTGACCTTCGATCCAGGTGGTGCAGAACCCGCATCACGTTACGCCACCTTCGTTGTTCCCAAAACCAAAGCAACTTGAGATCGTAGCCCTTGCATTGCCCACAGTCGTAAAGCGTATGTGGAGGTCAGGGGATGCCTGAACAACATGACTGGCGGTCCGACGCCGACTATGACTTTATTGATCGATTGACGACGTCCGAGCTTGCTTGGGAATTCCTTCGGCGAAACTTGGATTACCGGAAAGCCTACGAGAGCCTCGCTGCGCGCGGGCAACTTGATAGCGATCAGGCTCGTGCCGTCGCCGAACAATGGGGGTTGTGCTTTCGCCGCCGATCCCCGGCACACAGCACTCGATCATCCTATCTTCTGGACCCCGAATGCCGACCCTGGGGCAATTCTACTCCACAGGATGTCCCTCGCTTCAGGCGATTCCGCCGCTGCTGAGGATTTCATCCGCGCGCACTCCTTTGACCGAATCGATGCTCTCCATCTGCGGATCGACGTTGCCGGTGAACGCCTCGAAGTCACCCGTATCGATGCCCCATCCGGCGGCATCCTTGTCGCTGTTCTGATCCTCGATGCCGCCGCGTTGGATCGGCTTCATGCGCTGAGCCGCTTTTGCGCGATGCTGTTTCGCCGTCGTGTCCCCACAGACATGCGGCTGACGTCGCAGCGCCGGCGGCGTATCCGCCAGATGCTGCGCGCATTCGACGCGCGCCTGGACGGGGCGACTTACCGCGAAATCGCGATCGCCATCTATGGTGATGCGCGTATCGCCGCCGAACCATGGAAAACATCTTCTCTGCGCGATGCCGTCATAGGGCTCGTCGAAGGTAGTTTCGCCATGACCAGCGGCGGTTATCTCCAATTGCTGCGTCACCGTCATCGATCCTAACTGTTTTTGGTGAGCCGGGGGTGGGGATTTTCGTCCCCCTTTGTTTCCCATCCCCCCAAAAGGTTTCCCTCCGCCACCGTGGTCGCCGTCCGC
>NZ_JAHWRG010000042.1:0-9427 GCF_024539785.1 Ochrobactrum sp. BTU2
CAGCATGATTATGCTCCTTCCTTCAAATGGCTGAACGGGCATCCGGACCGGCATTCATGAAACATCCGGACATTGTGGGCGTTTGCGGTGCTGAAAGGTTTGCGCTGCCAGGAGATGCAGACATTGCGGGCGATGTCGCCGAGCGCCGGACAGCGAACAGTCTCCGCCATCAACGCACCGCGCACGGCCAATTCGACACGGCCAATATCGCCGTTCTGATAGCTGTTGGAGAGAACCTGGCTAACGGCAGAGGCCGAATACCCAACCTTGCGGGAAATCGCTGACTGGCTTTCCCGATCACAGGCTTCAGCCAGGATGACGATCCAGTCAGGAATAACGCTACCCCAGGCCGCACGTGCCTTCTCGACATTGGTGAGCTTCGCAGTGGTCATGTTCGGGGTCATGGCTGGACCTCCTGCGCTTCTGCAGGGCCGACAATTTCATGCCGGTTCTGGTCGAATACGGCCTTGATGCGCAGGATCATCGGCGGCTTCGGGCCGGTGTTCATATGATGCTGCAGGCGATAGACGCCGAGCTTGCCAGGGCGACCTTTCTGAACTTCCAGTAGGTAACCGGCTTTGTGCAGAAACTTGACGTAGGATTTGACGGCATCGATATCGATCGGTGTGTCACCTGCGCGCTGCCACACCGTGATATCCTGTGCGGTGAAACCAAGGCGTCCGGCTTCGGAACGCATATAGTTCCAGATTGCCTGCTGTTTCGTCATCCCATCGACGATGGTGCCGTCGCGGCGAACTTTCGGCGTTGCAGATTGTCTGACCAAAACGCGATAGAAAGCCTCATTCCGTTCACCAATATCGTTGGTCATTTCAATTATTCCGGCTTTCAGCAATCGGCGCAGGAAATCATTGATGTCGGACATGCGGGCGTTGGAACGATCAAATATCTCGCGAGCTGAAAAAGGCTTCTCGGCCATCGCGCAATCCATGATCACATTCCAGTAGTGATCGAAACCACGCATCGGCGGACGATCCTTGGCAGCGGTAAGTTTCAGGACGATCGACATTACGCGGCCTCCTGTTCGCGGCGGACAGGAACCTTATCAGACGCAAAATATCCGTCCTGGCTGCGATATTCTTTCAGACTGATGTGCGTGAGACCGCCGACATTGGCAGCGTTGGCAATGGCGTGGAGGCTGTTGCATATCTGACGGGCACGGCCCTTTGCCTGCTCTCGCACGTGATCCAGAAGTTCATCTGCGATTGTAACCGTCGGATAATAAGCACGTGCGAGAGAGCGCGTATCGTCCAGATCGCAGGGCTGTGCATAGACCCATTCCAGAACCAGATCGCGGAAACGATCGATACGCTCCAGCTTCTTCGGCAGCAATTCTTCGCCAATCAGCATGACGGGCACATTCGACTTCTTGGCGATCATGCGCATCATTTCGATCATGTTTTTGTCGGCAAGCTTGTCAGCTTCGTCGATGATCAGGGGACGGTGCGGATCGCGGGCGAGTGTGCCGATGATCTCTTCTTCCAGATCGGCGAGCGTGCCCTTGGCATGAGGTTGCCCAAGTTCGGAAAGGATTTTCTGCAGAAGGGTCTTCTTCGTCCAGGTATCGGAAACCTCAATCAAGACGGCATTGGTGCCGCTTTGCGCAAATACCGCCGCCTTGCTTTTGCCGTATCCCGAGAAACCGGCAAAAACACCAAGGTTCGGCTGCGACGGATGGCGGTTCTGCAGCGAACGGGCCAGCGCCAGACACAGCGCAACGTTCTTGATCGGCGCAGTGCCCGCTTCATTGACAATTTCATTTAATGGTGTCATGGATTTCCTCACACGTAATGGCAATGACTTCACTGGCCCCGCCGCTAACGGGGCCTTTTCTTTTCAGACGGCTGTCAAAAGCGCTTTCTCCAGCCCGAAAATCTTCATCATGTCTTTGTTGGTCTGGTACTGGGCGGTGGCCTGATATCGAACCAGTTGCACCGCGCTCTCCGCGTCCAGTTCCTCGCCTCCAGCAATGCGCGCCTCCAGATCCATCGCCCATTTGAAGCGACGGGCCGCTGGCTTTAGGCTTGCGTCAGGGTCGAGATGTACAATCTTGGTTTCCCGCCGACCTTCAGCTTCGCGCTGCAGAGCCTCATGAATGGCTGCTGCCTTTTCATTCAATGGCTTTGGCTGGTGTGCCGTCTGCGGCAAGGTAACGGCATCTACTGCCGCAGATATTGCTGGCGTCGAGTGCTGCTCCTCGCGCTTCGGCAACTGGATGACGTTCGCACTTTCGGCCAACCGCTCAGTTACCCGCTTCTTGGCAACCTCTATGGAGCGGGCAATGGCAGCAGGTCCTTTTTTGATCTGGCGGACTTCCGCCTTGATCTCCTTCAGGCGGTCTTTGACGAGGGAATTGACCGCATCCATGCGAGCTTTTGCGAACTCGGCAGGGTTGACACCGGATATCTCCGGACAGATGGCCGTGTCCAGAAACTGGCGACCGTCAGGCGTGTAGACGTAAATCTGGCCGAGATCATCCGGATGATGACGACAGAAAACCTCTGTGCCGACCATGATGGCTTTCGGCAGATAGAACAGGTTATCGATACGGATGCCCTGATGCCCGACCTTGCGTATTCCATTGTTACCAGCAATTGGCATCAACAAGGCATCAAGCGCTCGTTGATCGACGCGCCGGACTGGCTCGGTGGATCGAAGGGCAGCTTCATTCGGAGAAATGCCCTTGAGACCAGAATGCCTGTTCTCATTATAGATGTAGGTAAGCCAGTCGTCGGTGTAGGAACGCAGCTCCTCAATCGTCATGGTGACTTCGAACAGATCGCGCTCATCAGCCCCCAGTCGCTGCGCGAAACTCTTTTTGCTCTCGATCGCCTTCCGCTCGGCAACGTTGTGACCGATGTAGCCTGGAAGCTGCGGGGCAACTTCGTGCTGA
Source organism: Ochrobactrum sp. BTU2 (assembly GCF_024539785.1). NCBI lineage: Bacteria > Pseudomonadati > Pseudomonadota > Alphaproteobacteria > Hyphomicrobiales > Brucellaceae > Ochrobactrum > Ochrobactrum sp. BTU2. The sequence continues at coordinate 2,912 of NZ_JAHWRG010000042.1, forward strand.
AATGTTTTGATGGCCCGCTCGACAAGCCCTTTTTCTGCAGGGCTATAGGCGTGTGAAGTGTCCGGTTTGATATCGAGATCGGATAGAAGGCGCATGGTTGCAGCCGCGACGAAATCAGAGCCGTTATCGGTTTTGATGACTTCCGGCACGCCCCATTCGAGAATGGCGCGGCGGATCAACAGGCCGACAGCTTCAGCACGTGGAGTTTTCGAGAATGTGATGATGAAGCGGCGTGTTGCGACATCGATGCAGGCATACATGGACCAGCGACCATCGACGCAGAGCGCGTCAACCGGCGATGCGTCAATCATCCACATCTGGTTCATGCGTGTGACGTACCGATAGGCGCCAGTACCAACCAGCTTCATGCGTGAACGGAAAGCATCTGGATTGGAATAGGCCAGAATTGCCGCTTTCTCGGTTTCGCGCAGCCGCGATATGAAATACTGAAACATCCGGACTTCCGGCAATGGCTTCAAACTGCCATCCCGATCGACAAGTTCGCGTCCAAACTGGTATTCGACCTGATCGCGAATGACCTTCGCCGACATCGATGGCGCGTCGGCGATCCATGCTAGAATATGACGACGCACCTCACCTTGGTTTGCAGTTTCAAGGAGGCTGGTGCCTTTACGTGCGTCCGCAGGGTCATGCGCAAGTGTCAGACCATCATTATCCCGCGCTTTGCTGCGCCACCTCTGAAGACTGCGCACGGAAAGCTTGCCGATGGTTTCACCAACCCAATCGGGCAGGTCCTGAACCTTGCCGCGATTGAAAGCTTGGACGAACAAGTGATCAGAAGCCAGAACGGTCATTCCATTCAGGCGCTTGTATCGGTCGGCAAGTCGCACTGTGATAATCCGAGCGCCGCGCTCCTGGCGCGCTCTTTCGCTCAGATTGGCGTCAACAGCGCCAGAAATCCTCAGATCATCGTCGTCAACCTTGATAAAGCGCTGAAGATAGCAAAGGCGCACATCCAAAGGCAGCACGTCGATATGATACTCAAAGCCGCCGCCGCCCTCGCGACCGCCACGCGGGCGTACAAGTGCATGATAGCGTGACCATTTTTCGCGATCGGCAAGATCGTTAATGCCGCGTTTGCTTTCCGGCAGCCCGGGCAATAGGCCATCCCTTGCCGCATCGGCCATTTCCTGTGCCGTAAACCACATTTGAACGGACATTGGAGCGTGAATATTCATGGTCAGATGGCTCCCCACTTGGCCTTTTCCGCCGCTTTGAATTTCTGGATTTTCTGCTCGGCCTCATCGGCCAGATGCACGTTGATCAGCGCCTGGTACTTCCGATCGACAACGACTTGCCCGAAACGACCGGCGACGAAGCCGAGCAGATCAATGCAGCCGGTGACTTCGATCAGCGCGATGAAGCGTTCGAGCGTGATACGATGGGTCTCGGCACCTTCCGACGCATAGTTCGCCAGCATGTTCTCCGAGATTTGATAGCCAAGCTCGATCGACATGGCGGCGGCGATCTCAGCGCGGGACATGCTGGATGATTTCAGTGCCAGGGAGACGGCCTGACTGATCTGTGAGGCAAGGCGGTTGCCACGGATCGCGCCGGGTTCAAACCCGGCCGCGACCTTCGGCGGTTCCCATGCCAGCAGATCGCCCGTCAGGCTATCGCCCCGCAGCTTCACCATCAGAGAGCGCCTTCCTCAGCCAGGATGGAGAGGATTTCATCTTTATGCGCCCTGATGAAATTGCGCCGATAGCGCACTTCAAACCGCGTCCAGGTATCGCTGAAACTGCGGAAAGCCTTCTCGACCGGGTTTTCAGGCTTGCGACCTTCAGCAAGCACCAATGCCTCTGCTACTGAACCGGCCTGCGGTGGTTCACTGAAAAGGAGATCAAGCGCCTTGCTTTGCAATTCATGCGGCATAACGGCAAGATTGCGCAGATCGAGGGCTTTGCGCTCAACGCTCGTGCCGCGAACGCGCTGCTTGGTATCTTCAGACAATCCGTTGACCATGGCGACGGCCATGCGGATTGCGCGGTCGGATAAGCCGGTTGCCTCAGCTGCTGCGGCAGCAAAGGAAAAAATTTCCGTTGCTGATTTCTGACGAGCCTTACCACCTGCAACACCCTTTCGGGTATCGGGGTAAAGCGCCTCATAAACCTCTTTCAGTTCGGCGAGTGCTTCACCTTCCTCCAGCGCAGTATATGGCTCTCTGTTGAGATTGATCATGATCTCGCGCAGGCGGCGTTCCTGCGGCTTCAGCCATGAAATAGGGGTAACGCGGGCATCGATCTCATCGACCTTGTTCTGACGAAGAGCGGCAACGCGCAACGCACCGTCATCAAGGCTGAAGCGCCCGTCTTCCGTTTCGACCACCACGATCGGCTGCAACTGACCCTGGGCGGCAATGTCTTTGGCCAATGTCTCAACACGCTCAGCGCGCTGACGGCGAATGCGGCCCTCCGGAACATCGACCAGATAAAGCGGGATGCGTTTGTACTCATATGGGGCGGTCATGAGAATGCTCATTCAAATGCGGTTGAAGACTGGGTGAAGGGATGCGCGCCCGCCATGAAACGGGAAGCAAAATAGCGGGCGCGCTCATCGCGCCAGGGGGAGCGGCGCGATCTGTGAAATCGATTGGTGTTTTGATGAATCTTGGTACCTTGGCGGAACCGGACGGCGTTGGAGCGCCGTCCGGCACCTGACATTCCCTTATGAGCCAACCACAAAGGAACGATCTGAATGACTGGAAATGACCACGTCCCAACAGAAGATAGCCTGTCGCTTGAGGATAAAATCCTTGCCCGATTTTCCGCAATCGAGAGGCTCTTATCTGTCATCGCAGGGCGCGAGATGTTTAAAGACCCGCAACTCCGAACATTCACCGAGACATCTTTGAAACGTTCCGAGAAGTTAACCGATAAAGATGGTGACGCATACATATCAGACCCTTTGTTGCTTCAGGTTGAAAAGGACTTTCAAGCAATCCTCAGATCATCTCTGGAGATTGCGCGTCCTGTTATCGCCAAGCGGGGCGTTGACTGATTTCGTTAAGGCGACCGGGTAGCACTGTCCAAAACTGTTCAAGCGACCATCCTTGTTCGACAGCATCGACAATAAGATCGCGAATTGTTCCAAGAACTTCCGGACTAGCGGATTGAATTGCCTCAAATGCATGCGTGTGATGACCGGATTCTTTCTCCATCGCATCAAAGCGGTTGAGGTCCGCTGTCACCTGAAACCAGTTGAGTGAACGAATGCCGGTGAGGATGTACTGAACGTCAAGCCCGCTAGAGGCCATTCGGAATAAAAGGAAGGCATCAGGAATAAGCTTGCCTGCCTCAAGCATGACGATGGCGTCGGCGGTCAACAGCAAACATTCAGAGAGTTCATCATTGCGCCAATGCGCTCGCTCTTCCCGAAAGCGCGCCCCCATCGCCATCAGATTAAGTGCTGGAATATGAGTATCCATCATCCAGCCCTCACAATCATGACGGCGATAGCGGCAACCTGGGCGAAAAACATCACGCCCAGGATGAAGGCGACGACTGTCCAGAAAGACAGGATGTCGTGAAAAGTGGCGTTGTCAGAAACGCGGACGAGTTTTGACAAGAAACGGGTCATTACGCTGCAACCCTGTCAGAAGAGCGCGTCGCTTTTTGACTCGCAATTGCCTGCTCATTTTCGATAGAAAGGATTCGAGACTTCCGAATGGGGTAACGCGTCGGAAATAGATCCTCGACACGTTCGCCGAGAATTTCGGCGATCGCTTCCTGTGCAGGTCTGTTCGTACGCGACCAGACAGCACGGAAATTGTTGGGGTTGAGCCCTTTGAATTCTGCCAGGCCCGTCAGGGTCCAACCGGCACGTTCAAGCGCTCGCTTGATTTCGATGTTATCCCATGACTTTCGGGTCACTGGACGCCTCCGGATGATTGGCAGGTTGCTGGAACAACCTGCCTTTTGTTGGAACTTGAAACGCAACAGCGCAACGCAATCGCGTTACGCATAAAGGACATTAAGTTCGTTTTGCGGTTTTGTAAACCGCAAAACGAACTATTCGACATGGCGCGACCAGAGAAGATAAAAACGCCTTTAGGTCAAAGGCTTACGGATGCACGGAAGGCGCTCGGCTATGAAACTCGAGCACCTTTTGCAGAGTTATTGGGTTTGCCGTTAGAAACGCTTGGTGGATACGAACGAGGTGTCAGGGAACCCGATTCGTCCTTTATGGCGATGTACCACGAGCGATTTGGCATCAATCTAACATGGCTAATTACCGGGCATGGCGAGATGTTCGCCGATCCGGCAAAAGCTCCGGCCCGCAGCAGGATTGTCAATAAGCAGCTAATGCACAAACTGGCGCGGCTTGCTCGCGAGGCGCGCAAGGAAATAGGCGGCGGCATGCACGGTGAAACCATCACCGAAGATGCGGCCGACCTCTATAATGAGCTTCTAACGCTTGTTAACAACATCGACGATATGGAGGAGGTCGAGGCGACGCTTCCCCGGCTGAGCCTGTTGTTCAAACGCAAGCTGCAGGAGCAATCCCGGAACCGAGAGGAAGGCCGGAACACCGCCTGATGATCGTCCGTTAAAGGGGCTTTAATGGGTGTTGCGGCGATTTGAAATTTCCCACCTTGAGGCGGTCGTTAAACTGCCTCGTTTATTTACAGCATTGAAATCATTGAATTAAAACAAGGTGGGAAGAGAGGAATTTAGTGCCACTTTTTCTTCCCACCTTAAGCATCCAGTTTCTTGTTTTTCAAAGGGTTAGGTTTCACGCGATTTCGGGTTTCGGTCGGTTTTGTGCCAACCGATTTTGCACGGCGATTTTGGCCAATGTAGTATCGACTTACTGCTCTTCCGCTTTAATGCGTTGATAAATCGCAGTTTTTGCCAGCTTCCCAAACAACCCCACTTAATCCCGGACTATCCCGGTAGTGCCATATGATATTGCGGGTTACACTTCAAAAAGCGAAGCACTTCAGCTCTATGGTGAAGCTGATATTGCCGCTGAACAGCGATTGAAGATGTTGCAGGACGGCGTCTCAACAAAAGAAGCGATTTTGTTCGAGGCTTTTGCGGCTCAAGCGGCCTCAAGAGGCCATCAACTCATTGATTTGAGCAAAGTCATCGCAAAGCCCCAACCTTCTCTTCAAAACTGCATCTGAATGGCGCAAAACCAAGAGCAAGGACCCGTTCCTTTTCAAGTCATTCTTCAATGCCTCGGAACGCGATACTCATCTGTCCAAGCTTGTTGAGCTCTATGAAGCTCGGGAAGACTACCGACTAAACAAGCTCGACGACAACTCACGCCGCAAGCATCTTAATCCACGAAGGTTGGCGATCAAAACTTTGATCGATCATATCGGGACCGATAAACTGGTGTCTGAGCTCACACGTGACGATGCCAAAAGCTTTCATGCATTCTTGAAAAAGAAAATAAGTGATGGGAAAATTGTCGAAAACACAGCGAACAAATACCTCATGCATATTCGCACGCTGTTATCCGGCTTTAACAAGGAGCATGACCTCAATGATGGGACAGTCTTCGACAAATTGAACTTTGACGAGGACGATGATGAATCGAATACGAGCGTCTATTCAACAGAATTCATCAAAAGGCGCTGGCTCACTGGCAATCCCTTTGAAAGCATGAATGACTGCGCACGCGCTTTGCTCTTCGCGATGATCGATACAGGATGTGGATACAAAGAGCTATGCGGGCTTGATCCAAATACCGACATCAAGCTCAATCATGCAGTCCCGCACATAATCATACGGGTTAACAAAACGCGGGGAACCAAGACCAAGTTTCGCAAACGCATTATTCCCCTCGTCGGACTGGCGTTGAAAGCCTTTCAGGAATTCCCAAAAGGTTTCACGCGCTATGCAGACCCTAACGGGCCGGATAACGCTTCGAACGCCATTCGCAAATTCCTGAATGAGAATAATCTGAATGAAAGCGATGATCATTCACCGCGTGGCTTGAGACATCTGTTTGCCGATAGAATGCGGGAACACAACGTTCCAGAAGAATTGCAGAGCAGACTCATGGGTCATAAGTTCAAAACAATGACCGCCCGTTATGGGAAAGGCCATTATTTGCAAACCACCCAGAAATTCTTGAAAAACCTCGAGAATGACTTCAAATAACGCTTGACTTCTGGATGTAATTCATGTATTGTTGAAAATATAGATCGATAAGGTTTTTCTTGTCGATCTATATTTTTTAATTAATTTCAACAGGTCGCATTCGTTAAGGGTGCAGGGTTCCTCATGATTGATAAGGATAGACTTCAGTAACGTAGATATCGATGAATATCTCAACACCGTAAAAGAACTCGGTGAATTTGCCCGACAACATGATCTTAAAAGAGAGTTCGATCTCTTCAAAGAAGCATGGAAATTTGCCAAAGATTACAAGGATCGGAATTCAGCTCCTTGGTAGTCCTTTAAGCGGTAATCCCCCCGTTTTTAACGGGGCTCGTCAGTAGAATTCACGCGGCCATTTTCAGTTTCTGTGCGGGCGTTACGC
>NZ_JAHWRG010000043.1:0-9038 GCF_024539785.1 Ochrobactrum sp. BTU2
GGTATGACGACCTCGTGATGGCCCTGCCGCTTTTCTTCCGGAAGGAGGGCGACGAAGGCGGCGTCGAGATTGGCGGCCCCGGTGCGGGACAGCAATTCGGCAGGCGTTCCGGTTGCAAGCACGCGGCCGGCGTCCATAGCGACGAGCCAGTCGAAGCGCGCGGCTTCTTCCATATAGGCAGTCGCGACGATCACGCTCATTCCCGGACGCTCGCGCCGGATGTCGTCGATCAGTTCCCAGAATTGCCGACGCGACAGCGGATCGACACCGGTGGTCGGTTCGTCGAGAATGAGGAGATCCGGATCGTGGATCAGCGCGCAGCAGAGGCCGACCTTCTGTTTCATGCCGCCGGAAAGTTTTCCGGCCGGGCGGTCCGGGAAAGGAGCAAGTCCCGTTCGCTCCAGCAGGTCGGTGATACGACGCTGCCTTTCTTCCCGGTCCTGGCCGAACAGGCGCCCGAAGAAATCGATGTTTTCGAATACCGAAAGCGTGGGGTAAAGGTTCTTGCCAAGGCCCTGCGGCATGTAGGCGATCCGCGGGCAGGTGCGGTTGCGGTGCCTCGCGTCGGCAATGTCGCCGCCAAGCACTTCGATCCGGCCGCCCTGAACCGTACGGGCGCCGGCGACGAGGCTAAGCAGGCTCGACTTGCCGACACCGTCCGGGCCGACGAGGCCAACCATGATGCCCGACGGGATATCAAGGCTCACGTTGTCGAGCGCCCTGATTTTACCATAGGACAGGCCGACTTTCGCCAGCTTCGCGACCGGCGCAGTCTGCGTCTTGTCCTCCGTCTTTCGCGGCGTTTCCTCGGTCATTGCACGAGCGCTTTCGTGAGTTGCTCAGGCCACTTCGCTTTGGGGTCGATCCGGACATAGGCCATACCTGGAAGCCCGGTCTTGACCTGCTGGATATGCTCGCGAAGCAACTCCGGCCTGATCTTCGCCTTGATCCGGAACATCAGCTTCTGCCGTTCTTCCTCTGTCTCCACCGTCTTCGGTGTGAACTGGGCGACATCGGCCACAAAGCTCACGCTGGCCGGGATCACGAATTGCGGCGCGGCATCGAGGACAAGACGAACCTCCGAACCGATCGGAATCCGGCCGGCTTCGGCGGTCGGCAGAAAGAACGTCATGTAGACGTCGCTAAGATCGACGAGATTGAGAACACGCCCGCCGGAGGACAGAACCTCTCCGGGCTGCGCGACGCGATACTGCACACGCCCATCGCGTGGCGATCTGAGCGTGCTGTCGTCGATATCGGCCACGATACTTTCAATCGCCGCATCTGCAGCGATGACGGCAGCCTCGGCATCGACAATCTGGGCCTTCGCAGCACCAATCGCCGCATCGGAGGCGGACAGTGAAGCCTGGGCTGCAGCAGTGGCCGCGCGCGTCCTCTGTGCCGCCGCGCGGTCGTCGTCGAGCGTTTGCTGGGAGGTCACGTTCGTCTTGATCAGTTGCTCGGTCCGGGCAAGTTTTCGTTCCGCGGCATCCTGTTCAGCCTCGCGTTGAGCGATCACCGCAGCTGCGGATTCCTTTTCCGCCTCCCTTTGGGCGAGCAGGCTCCTCGCCGTTTCCACACTGATCACGGCGCGTTGACGAGCGGCTTCAGCCTGCTTCCGCTGAGCCTCCAGTTGCTGGGTGTCCATGCGCGCCAACACCTGTCCGGCAGCGACGAGACTTCCTTCATCAACGAGGATTTCCTTGATCCGCCCGGCCGTCTTGGCGGAGACGTCGATTTCGGTTGCCTCGATACGACCGTTGCCGCCGACAATCCCGGCCGGGAGGCCTGTACCGTCATACATCCGCCAGCCATAGTAACCGCCAGCGAGAACCACGACGCCGAGAACGGCCAAAATCCAATTTTTAGCGGCCTTCACGACTGCATCCACCCAGTTTTTTTGTCACTGAGGGAAAGCCCTTGAGATTTTTTGGTTGTCGCGTTCGAATGTCGGGATTGAGTATTCGCCATAAAACCTACCATATGTTGATTGACATGTGCCGCGGCCGATCCATGTTCACGACCGGTCCCAGCCTTGTGCTTGGTGTGTAACGTGTCCCTACCGAAGGCTGTGCACACAGGGCACCGCGCACCGATCGATCGCTACGTGCTTGGGGTCATGCGACGGGCGAGAGATTGGCCATGCCCTGTTCGGACATGTGCCTTCCCTCGTCCATCCAACCCGTCATAAACTCGCGGATGTTGCTGCCGCGAGCAGCAAGCATCTCGGCAGGCTGATCGATCGTCGACAGTTTGCGAAGGCAGGTCGCTTGCTCTGGGACGAGGCGCAATGTCGCCTTAAGGCTTCCTCTATATCTTCCAGAATAAAAGCCGACCAAAGACGATGAGAATGGTTTCATCAAATAGAATGAAGTCATTCTGACGTTGCGTGTCGACCTATTCCGTAACCTTCTGGCCTTGCTGGTTTTCATTGCCCCTCACTTCATTGTTGGTTACATAAAATCTACCAACAAGCATGCGTATCGAAACGGACACGTTGAATTGTATTATATCATCACCTGTTGACTGCATTGTCAACAGGTGATGATGCCCTTGCCATCGTTTGATGATACTCTGTCTGGTGAAGGCAACCCTTTCGCCCTGAGTGCTCGCGGTTCGCTACGGCAGACGGTCTCGGCGTGATCGGACATTTCACCCCGTCGAACCAACCGATGACAATTCGCGCGCGTGATCAGCCGACGAAAGCCGAGATGACGAGTGCGTTCACGATGTCGATGAAAAAGCCGCAGACAAGCGGGACAATGATGAATGCCCGGTGCGCGGCTCCATGTTGCTGTGTGACCGCCGTCAGGTTGGCGATCGCTGTCGCCGTCGACCCCAGTGTGATGCCGCCAAATCCGGCACATATGACGACCGCCTCATAGTCGCGCCCCATGAGCCGAAAGACGATCGTCACGATGTAGACCACCGTCAGAACGACCTGAAGCGCCAGGGCGCAGGCAATGAAGACAAAGACACCGTCGAGCTGCCAAAGTTGCAGCCCCATCAGAGCCATCGTCAGGAAGAGGCCAAGCGCGAGATCGGAGACAAGCGCCAGTCCATCCTCGACTCCGGGCCAGAGTCGCCGCACCGTTGAGCCCACAGCCATCGGCATAAGGTTTCGGATCAGGATGCCAGCGGCCAGACAACTGACGAAGGTCGGCACAGTCAGTCCGGTCAGCGCGATCAGCTTATCGATGCCGAAACCGAGCATCAGCGAGATGTTCAGCGCCAGAATGGCCCAAAGGACAGAGAAATAGTCCAGTTTGGTCTGTGGCCGATCGAACGGCGCGCCGACGTCGAGTTCGACGTTATTGGTACCCGCGATGCGATGGCGCCTCATCAGGAACGCCGCGATCGGACCGCCGACGACGCAGGCGGAGATGAGTCCCACGGTGTTGGCAGCCACGCCGAGTTCCAGCGCGTTAGCGATCCCTAGCCTGTCGGTGAAGATGGGAGCCCAGGCGAGCGTAGTCCCGACACCCCCCGTTAGCGAGATCGACCCGACCATGAGACCGGCTTTCGGCTCAAGTCCGAATAGAGACGCAAGCGAGAGACCTGCGAAATTCTGGATCAGCATGAAAACGATGGCAAGCGCGAGAAGGATCGCCAGCGATCGGCCTCCAGCTAAAAGGCTGCGGACATCGGCTTTGAGGCCGATGCCGGCAAAGAAGAGCAGCAGAAGAAAATCCCGCATGCCGAGCTCGAAGACAATCTTGTCGCCCGTGAGGGCAAAAACGAGCGCGACGACCGCCGCACACAGCAGCCCGCCGACAACCGGCTCGGGGATCGAATAGCGGCGCAGGATACCGGCGTTCATGGTGGCGATCTTGCCAGAGAGAAGAAGGATCACTGCGATCGTGAAGGAAAGGAAGGCATCGACTTGCATTATTCACCGAACTTCCCGCCTGCTCCGCTACCTCCCCCGAATTCAAGGACAGCGTCGCCAGACGGCTTGGCGCGATTGGCGATCTACTGAGGAACTCTTGCCGCGCGTGGCCGCCCGCCGGAGTTAATCGCTTTATATACTATGATAAATCTTAGTCATCATTCGTTGACGGTCGCCCTTTATGGCGTTAAACTTGACAGCAGGTCAATAGGCATTGAGGAGAAAGTATGCCCAATCGAGTCATCCGTCCGGACGCCAACGATACGACCCGCGACCGCATTCTGAAGGCTGCCATTCTGCGCTTTTCGACCCACTCCTATGACCATACGGGCCTCCGCGATATTGCAGCCGACGTCGGGGTGGATATGGCCTATGTTCACCGTTCCTTCGGCTCCAAGGAAAAGCTCTTCTACGAAGCGGTCAAGGCGAGTGGCAAACCCGACCTGCTTTTCACTGAGGAAGGAGAAAGTCTGTCCTCCGTTCTAGCCAAGCACGTCCTGTCGCGAAAAGGCGTCAACGAGATCGGAGCACTGGATATCGTTGTGCAGTCTTTCGGTAGTCCGGCAGCCTCCCGCGTGCTCAACGAATTCCTTGAAGAAGATTTCATCGCTCCGCTCGTCAGCAAGCTGACGATGGTGCCAAAGAGGCGCGCTGCACTGGTCGCCGCGTTTCTGGCGGGGGTCGGTATTCTCAAGGACGTGATCAAGGCCGAAACCCTGTTGAAAGATGGGCGCAATGTGCTGGAAGAGGACGTCAAGCGAGTCATTGCGACCCTTCTTGACCCCGAGATGAGTGACTGCGACGCGTCTTACGACCAAATCCCAAGCGAGACGCGTCGCTGATAGCCGGATGGGTTTCGCGCAGGATCGCCGCGGTCGAACGCGAGGCACCACCTGTTGTCGGCCGATCCGACAGGCGGAACGCGAAGACCGGCCACAGAGCCTTCGACATTTCCGCCAGCCTCCGACCTAGCAGACAGTCTGAATCAGCTCCCTGCCGATTTGCGAATCCCCAGTGCTTCAATCAGATCGAAATCCGTTCTAGCACTAAGAGCGTAACTGGGCCTGGAAACGCCGTTTTCCTAGTCTGTCGTTTTTCCCGGCGATCTGGACTGTCTCTTTACGGTAGCTTCTCCACTATCGGTATCCTGAACCGAGATAGGGTCACTGGGGGAACTCTCCCCATCGCTTTCGACCAAAGACAGATATTCATCCATGGCTTGAAACCAGTGGTCGAGTTCTTTTCCGTTCGGGCACCCTTCGGCTTCCCATAATTCATGCGCGCGATTGCGAACCCAGTTCTCATCGATGTCCGACATTTGATCTTCTTCCTCAGGTGTGTGAATTGTTGCTGCGGTTGTAACGGATCAGGCAGGCCAATGTCCGTCATACGCCTCCACTTTCTCGGAATATCAGCGTCACCGGAAAGGGGAGCAAGCCCCGCCCATCGAACAAGTCATCGATGCGGCGCTGCCGTTCCCTCCGATCCTGGCCGGACAGGCGACCAAAGAAATCGATCATGACATCATGGCCTTTGGGGTAGAGCCAAGAACAAAAGACAACTAATGTTCTGATCCCCAACTTTTGAGTGAATTAGGGAATATTTCTGAAATTCCCTGCAACCCCAGTCCGGTGGCAGAATCTAAATTAGAACCCTAATCAAGCTGGTGTTGGATAGATCTTCATAAGAAATTGCCAGCCGCCTCGTTTTGAGGGCAATTTAGATTAATCATCACTCGATGACAACAGGAATCATCACTCGATGATAATTTTTGTCACCGAGTGCTGGTCGCCCAGCGCCTAGTGATATGAATCTTTGTCAGTGGTGATGCGCTATGTGGCGATCAGTGGGACCGGATCAAGGATTTCGCGCCTAGTGATAGGAAGAGCCGCTGTTCGACAATCTTTTCGCCCATGAGCGCGTAGACGAGCGACGATCGCGGAACATTTCGGCTTTCCGCGGACGCAACTGCCGTCATGTGGTTACCCTCGCGATCCCCTCCTGCTTTCTGATTGATTTTAGTCAACGCATGATGACAAGGCCATCTATAGAGTTCATGGTGCTTTAAGGCGGACGGATACTGAGATTCGCAGAAGAGTTCGCTTTCAGTTTTTCTAATTTCGGAGGAGTGCATGGACGGGCAGCCAGAAGAGACAAGCGGGTTGCTCGCCCTTCGGGAGCTGGCTCTAGACCTGCATTGGTCCTGGAACCACGCCTCCGACCGGCTGTGGAGGGAACTCGATGCCGAAACATGGGAAACCACGGGCAATCCATGGGGTGTTCTCCACACCGTCTCGCGCTCCAGGGCAAGCGCTTTGCTTGCCCGGCCCGGCTTCGCTCACACCGTTGAGGCACTGCTGAAGGAGAAGCGGGAGGCCGCAAACGAATCGAGATGGTTCCAGCAGGCTCACCCAACTTCGCAACTGAAAACCGTAGCCTATTTCAGCCTGGAGTTCATGCTGACCGAAGCCCTGCCAATCTATTCGGGCGGGCTGGGCAACGTAGCGGGAGATCAGCTGAAAACCGCCAGCGATCTGGGCGTGCCGGTTGTCGGAGTGGGCTTACTTTATTCACAAGGCTACTTCCGCCAATCGATCGGGCCGGACGGTAGCCAGGAAGCCCTCTACCCGGTCAACGAGCCGGATCAGTTGCCTATCCAGCCCTTGCGTTCCGCTGATGGCGAATGGTTGCGACTGCAAATCGACCTTCCCGGATGCAAGCTCTGGATCAGAACCTGGGAAGTCCAGATCGGACGGCTGAAGCTTTACCTGCTGGACATGAACGATCCCGCAAATCCCGCGACGTATCGATGCATCACGAGCGAGCTTTATGGCGGCGGCCCCGAGACGCGTCTGATGCAGGAAATGATATTGGGAATGGCCGGTTGGCAGCTCCTCCGCACACTCGGGCTCGAACCTCAGGTCTGCCATTTGAATGAAGGGCATGCGGCCTTCGCCGCCCTGGAGCGCATCCGCTGCTTCCGGATCGACAATGACGTATCTTTTGTCGAGGCTCTGACGGCAACACGGGTCGGCAATGTTTTCACCACCCATACCGCCGTCGCGGCCGGATTCGACCGCTTCGCGCCAGAACTGATCACAAAGTACTTCCGCTCTTATGCCGAAAATCATCTCGGCATCGCCATCGCCGATTTTCTGGCCCTTGGCAGGAAGGATCGCAACGATGACCTCGAGCCGTTCAACATGGCTTACCTCGCCATCCGTGCGAGCGGCGCAGTGAACGCCGTCAGCGCGCTCCACGGAAAGGTTAGCCGGTCGCTCTTTCAACCTCTCTTCCCTGGTTGGCCGACCGACGACGTCCCAATCGGCCATGTAACGAACGGCATACATGTTCCGACATGGGATTCAGTTCAGTCCGACACCCTGTGGACCGAAGCCGCCGGCAAGGATCGCTGGCGTGGCGACCTGACTAGGCTGGAAACCGGCATCCGCGAGATCGACGCCCGGCAAATCTGGCGAATGCGCAATGAATCGAGGCAAAACCTTTGCGATCGGGTTCGCAAGCAATATCTGCGTCAGCGCGTGGAAGATGCCGAGAGCGGCGGTGGGCTCGACGACGCCCATGGAATCTTCGACCCGCATGCGCTCACCCTTGGATTTGCGCGCCGCTTCGCAACCTACAAACGTCCTGCTCTTCTGCTGCGCGATCCCGACAGGCTGGTCCGCATCCTGGCCGATGCCCGGCACCCGGTCCAGCTCGTGTTGGCCGGCAAGGCCCATCCCCAGGATGCCGAGGGCCAGGCGCTGATCAAAGCCTGGAACGAATTTGCCAGACGGCCGGAACTGAGATCCCGACTTATCTTCGTGCGCGACTACAACATGCGCCAGGCCGAATGGCTCGTTCAAGGGGTCGATGTGTGGATCAACACACCACGCCGGCCCTGGGAAGCCAGCGGCACCAGCGGCATGAAAATCCTTGCCAACGGCGGGCTCAATCTATCGGAACTCGATGGATGGTGGGCGGAGGCCTATGAGCCCGAGGTCGGATGGGCTATCGGCGACGGCGAGGAGCACGGAGACGATCCGGCTGTTGACGAGGCGGAAGCGGATGCACTCTATTCGCTCCTGGAGGACGTCATCGTTCCCGAATTCTACAGCCGCAATCAAGATGGCATTCCCTCTCGCTGGATTGAGCGGGTCCGCGAAAGCATGGCCCGCCTCGCGCCGCGGTTTTCGACAAATCGCACCGTCCGGGAATATGCGGAGAAATTCTATCTTCCTGCCGTCGTGGCCTATCAAGCGCGCGCGGCGGCAGGCGGCAAGGTCGCGCGGGAACTGGCTCGATGGAAACAGGACCTCGACAGGCTCTGGCCGCATGTGCACTTCGGCGCCGTGAATACGGAAGAGGCTGAAGACACCCGCCTTTTCTCCGTCGAGGTCTATCTTGGCGAACTGCTGCCGGAGATGGTCAGAGTGGAACTCTACGCCGAACCGGCGCGGGGAGAAAATGCGTTCGTCGCGGTGATGACAGGACAGGATTCGGGCCAAGGCTCTTATCGATACCGCGCCTCCATCCCCCCAAACCGCCCGGTCTCCGACTTCACGCCGCGTATTGTCCCCTATCACCCGCTCGCCCGCCTGCCTCTGGAAGACGCCAGGGTCGCCTGGCAGCGGTAGAGAAGGGTCTGCAGTTGCACGATACCCACGTAAAAACAACGAAAATCGAGCAAGTGACACAAACAGAGGAGATGTGATGATGTTCCGTTCCAACACGTCGAAGCAACGCGACAGATCCGGCCAGTTCATCGTGGAAGTCAAAAAGCCGAAAAAGCGGTTCGTCCGTCCCGCCGATACACCGTCGCGGTCCGTCCACCTCCGGCAAGACAGGAAAACCGCAGAGGAGAATGTGAAGGGCGCATCGGTGTTCCGCTCCTGGGCGATACCAGAAGAGATGGAATGATGTTCACTTGGCGAGAAGATCCGGCCGTGGAATATGCCAGCAACTACGATGGCGTCGACAATAAGAATCCTTACCTTTAGAAAATCCATCGCCGTTGGCCATCGCGCGGGGGTCATCAAGCCCCAACACATTCAAAAAGGACGTCGGTAGTAAGGTAAGCGCTCATTTGAGGGCACATAGTAGTGATATGAGGGTGCTGAATGCCGGTCAGTCTGCCTGTTTATTGAAG
>NZ_JAHWRG010000044.1:0-8539 GCF_024539785.1 Ochrobactrum sp. BTU2
AGGACTCTCCGTATGATTCATACGGAAAATCGCCCATCACGCCGACTAATGATATGTGGGGTAGCCTTACCGCTTACTTATGGTGTGCACGTGCTGTGTTGCGACGTTCATCATCATCGCACAAATCATCTAAATCCCCGGCGCTCTTCCCGGACCGCCGGGGATATGCAGACATCTCCGGTCACGTTATCCGCGATGTTCACACGCGGCGGATCCTATCAAGCACGATCTCAAATTTGAAGTGTGCAGGGAACAATATCCGAACACAGGCATCGGGAATTTGCTAGGCGTCCGGGGCAGCGTGTCCAGGAATAGGATAGTATTGCGGTTCATTCACCGTTAGAGCCTATATCGATTCACAAAATGCTCAAAACTACTTCGCATCGTGCGGATATGAGTCATTGTGAAAGGAAAGGGCTCTGGTGCCGAAATGTTGTTATTAGCAGGCGCGTTAATCTGGAACCGATGGGAAAAAAAGCATCCTAGGCGCGCAACCAGCTTATTTCATTCGGTCGAGGCAATACCGAGGCTGCTTTCTCGAAGAAGTCATAGCGGGGAGAAACATTGCATCGCCGGTTAACCGGATATCGCTTTGGTTGGAGTCAACCACTATAGAACCGAGCGCAGGTCCGTTTGAACGAAGTCGTCTCCTACATAGAGCAATGGACAGCCGTGCTCGTGAGCAACTTCATAGGAAAAGCAGTCACCATAGTTGAGCGAAGCTGGGTGAATGCCTTTGCCCCATCTGGCGTAAGCATTGGCGACCCGGCGTGCGGAAGCGGCTGTCACGGATACGATTTCGAAGCCGAGCCCGGAAATCAACGCGTCAACCTCTTCGCCGACATTACGTCGCGCAGCAACAATGAGGGCTTCAGTAACTGTTCCGGCGGAAATCAATAGCTCATCAGCCTGTTCGATTGCCGTCATACAAGCTTGGCCTTTCGGCTCATTGAGCACGATTGCCATGAGCGCGGATGTATCGACAGCGATCATATGGGCATTCCATCGTCGTCGTAAAGAAAGTCCTGGCTGCGCGCAGCATCAGCCCCGGGTAATGCTTTCGTCGCCGCCGTTGCCCTCACCCTTTCCATCAGTGCGCGTCGGCCTTTGGGCCCGGGCGCTGCCGCAACGGCTACGATCCGTGCAATCTCATGGCCGCGACGGGTCAAAATGACTTCATCCCCGGCTTCCGCCCGCTTTACCAGTTCGGTGAGCTGGCCTTTCGCGTCGCTGACAGATACGCGCATCGTCCATGTTCCTTTGTATTTCGCTCATACTTAGCGTAAGAAATGGTCCATGTTGTGGTCCATGTCAATAGTGACCGGCGAACAGAGTTTGGATCTGTTCATTCCTTTCTGCAAATTGACACGAAGAGAGCGAAGCGAACGTAGTTGGCCGGAGGCACCCGCGCTTTCATATCGCGCTGTAGGGTTGCCGGAGGCCCGAATCGCGCAGCGACAGATTGAATACCTCGCCGCTTATGAAAGTTACCGAAAAGGTAAATTAACTGATGCGGCACTAGGAGCATCACCGGCCATAGAACCACGGTTTCTACCTTGAAATACCCATAAAATCCCGACATATCCGCTATAAAAGCAAGATCGTTAATATGGTGTAGCACAATAAGGGTTGTCGGAGAGAGCCAAATCGGTAACATTGCACCGATGTAATTCATAACCATTTCAAGGAGAAATCTGACCAGGTTATAAAAGAAAAACCGCTCCCGAAAAAATCCGGAAGCGGGGTGCAAATTACAAACATTCAGTTCTTCATAGATCGCACTCCCAACTTCCAAAGTCAAACAAAAACGCTTTTCGGCGAACGGGAAAGCTTTGCCTGGTCCTCAATAAGGAGACGAGGAGGATGGGGGAGACCCTACAGCCAGCGCGGCAAGTTGGCCGCAAACAGACACCACAACGAACCGAGTTTCGGCGGCTGGCCCAGTCCACGGAAATTGGATCGGTGACGCGTGGGCAGCTGATCGGCCTTGCGCAGTCTCTTCCTTGCCTTGGCCTCATCAATGGCATCGAAGCGCACTTGCTTGTGGCCCTGATCAATACGGCTCCAGCTGAGAGCTATGACAAGGGCGGACGACCGATCGTGTTCAAATCCAATGCAGCGCTTGCCTTCGAGGTCGGCCGATCCGAGGGCCGCGTCAGCCGAATGTTGTCTCGGCTGTTTGACGCCGGTGTCATCACCATGCAGGACAGCGGCAACTACAAGCGCTATCCGGTCCGAAATGCGGACGGCAGTATTGCCGACGCTTGCGGTATTGATCTACGCGTTCTGATTGCCCGCTTCACGGAGCTAGACGGAATGGTCCGGCAGGCAAAGGCGGAAAAGAATGCACTCACTGCAAACCTGCGTCGCTATCGCGGCGCCGTTCGCAATTTGCGCAACGCGCTCGCCTCTGTCGAGGACTTGCCCGCGCGGCTGCGCGCCATGATCGAGAAACGTTTTGCGCGTGTTCTCGAAGCAGTAGGCATCGCGAACAAGGCATCAAGCGCTGTTTTGCGACGCGCGACAAGCTTGATTGAATGGATCGTCGAGCGGGTGATGCAGCTGCCTCGCCGTCATCAGTCTTCAGATAGAAGCGAAGATTCGACATGCCCATATGCCGAAAACGACATGCACAAACAGATTACAAACCCCTATTCCCTTGAAGATAGTAGAGAGGAAATGCGTTCGGCTTATGCCGAACAACTCGGTATCTTAAAGACCGGCTTCGCCAGTAAGAGGGCTTTCGAAAAAAGCCTGGGAGGCAAATCGAGCCTAGTCAATCAACCGCAACACCCGCCACAAACGTTAGTGGCCCTGCAGGATCTGTTACGGGCAATACCGGCGCTGAACACCTATGGAATATCGCGCCCCCGCACCTGGACTGATTTGGCCCGTCTCGCCCCGCAAATCTGCCGCATGGCCGGGATTTCCGAAGATGCACGCCGCCGGGCTGTCGATCAGATGGGGGAACAGGCCGCCGCGATTGCTATCGCAATCACGCTGCAGAAGTTCGACGAGAGGCAAGTGAAGTCGCCGGGCGGCTATTTGCGCGCCATGACAGAGCGCGCCGCTGCCGGCGAACTGCATCTTGCCCGCTCGGTTTTCGGGCTTGCTGCCCGACATGGAATGGAGGGAATACATTGATCTTTCGCTACATTTTCTCCGCCGCGGTAGCCCTGCTACTGACTGTCGGGCTAGCTGCCGCTGAACAATGGTCGGGTTCCGTTGCCGGAACAGCCCGCGTCATCGATGGCGATACGATCAGCATACGACGACAGCGCGTGCGGATTGCCGCAATCGACGCTTGCGAAAAGGAGCAAAGCGGCTTTTTGAATGGTAAGACGTGGCCGTGTGGCTTGGTTGCGCGCAGCTACCTTCGCAAAATGATCGACGGCAAGCATGTGTCCTGTCGGATCGTTGATGTGGATCGCTATAACCGTTCCGTCGGTCAGGGCTTTCTTCCGAATACGGATATCGGCATTGCAATGGTGCGTGCGGGTCAGGCTGAAGCGATGTTGCGCTACTTGCCGCGAAACCACGGCATCGACATTGCCGAATATGGGTATGCCGAGAACGAAGCGCGCGAACGTTTGCTTGGAATATGGGCGGCCGACGTAGAGAGCCCGCATCTATATCGACGGACCCATGCTTCCAGATAAGCCTTCCAGCATAGCCAAATTGGCGAGGTCGAATAATCGGCGCGGAGAACCAATTTGGCTATCCGTATACTCCATGATTACACAACATCTGTTGAAAATGCGCTTTATCCGGCTATCATGCGTTGCACAATCGGTATTGTATCAACGGTCATGTGCCCATGAGACGAGTTGCCATATTGGCGCATAGAGCACACCTCTAATTCGGTTGCTTTTGACGCTCGTTCGCACGTCGACGCAGTTGCCGCAAAGCCGGAAGCCTGAAAAATTTCCCCGCCTGCGGCTCCTCGCCCGAACAAATTTTTCGGCCCACGGCTTCCTCCGCTGCGCTCCGCGCCCAAGGGTGCAACACCGCTTACCGCCGTGCCTTGGAACGATCATCGCAACCACATAGAGGAGTGAATACCATGGCCAACGAAATCACCAACTTCATCCAGTTCGATAGCGAAGACCTCGACACCGCATCCGGCAAAGGCCGTATTTCCACCCTGACTGACGACATCGACATCGAGGTCGTGCCTTTCAATTCCGACAACCCGGACGCCCCTACGCATCGCGTTTTCGCCAAGTCCCCGCGTGGCTTCAATATTGAGGTCGGTGGTATCTGGAGAAAGGCTAAGGCCGATGGCGAAGGTTTCAAACGGAACCTCTCGATCCGCCGCCTGAACTACAACGCCAACCTAGGCCGCTTCGGGGGGCAGGACGACCCAAGCCTTCAGGCCGTTCTCGAATGGGAACCGCGTAATTGATAGCACAACAGCGCCCGGCTGAGTGCCGGGCGCACTATACCGAAAGTCGCGGAAATCCCTTTGTTTTCTGGATTTTGTGCGCATTTTGTGCTAGGAGTTGTCACAATAGGAGTTTTGAAGATGAACTTTCATGCCCCCCGTCCGGATCGATCTCCAGAAGCTGTTGCCAAGCGCAAAAAGGCTACGGATCAGGCGCGTGCTGCAAACATGCGGCAGGGCTATGTCCACGACCCACTGTTGGAAGCAGCGACGGCGGCCTACGTCGCGGGCGATATCACACGCGACGAATACAGAGAGCGTGTTGTCCGCAAACCGCAATAGCTCACGCTTATCCTTTTTAATTTGATGCCGCCTGCCTTGAGTAGGCGGCTTTTTATTAGGTGCGCCGAGCATGGCGCGTGGTGCGCAAGCATCGCTCGACCGGGATGGTATCCGTTCGATGACTTGGAGGTGAAAGTCCTCTACGGGCCCTGGTGATGGGAACCGTTAGCCGAACAGCAAGGGCGTTGTCGTAAGGCGGGGTCTGAAGGAAGCTGTAAGCAAAGTGCCGGCCTGACGAACAGGAAGCGCATAAGAGGCAGTCGCATCAGGGCAAGGGGGCCCATTTACCCAAAGCCCGATATCACCCGGATGATGCGGCTGTAGATGCGACAGGTATATGGCATGAAGGTCACGCGTCTTACCTCGGGAGATCTGTCGCCTCGCCACCGGCAACGGTGTGCTACCGCCGCTGAGAAGCGACGGAATAGGGCGGCAGAAGTCAGCAGATGCCGTAGTAGCCGTACCGGACGGCGAAGGGCTGAACATGAAGTGTCGGATGGAGAACGATCTTTCGATGACGACAGCAGATGCAGATAATGGAGCTGAAACGCCCCATGCCCATGCGGAAGGTAGTGGCCGGAAGCTGCGAGAGGATGCCTTGGGCGCATCAAACGTCACGGCAGGATCGTCCAACTCACAACCGAAGGACGCGATGCAACTGATGGAAATGATCGTCAGTCGCGATAACATGATAGCGGCCTTACACCGCGTGGTGTCGAACAAGGGAGCGGCGGGCATCGACAAGATGAGCGTTGGCGACCTGAAGCAGCATCTCGTATCGCATTGGCCGCGCATCAGGGAAGACCTGCTGGCGGGTCGGTATGAGCCAGCGCCGGTGCGCGGGGTGGAAATCCCCAAGCCCGGCGGCGGGAAACGCCTTCTTGGCATTCCCACGGTTCTCGACCGCCTCATCCAGCAGGCGATACATCAGGTGCTGATGCCGATCTTCGACCCAGGCTTCTCCAATTCCTCTTTCGGCTTTAGGCCGGAGCGGAGTGCCCATGATGCGATCCTTGCCGCACGGTCCTATGTGGCCGACGGTTACCGCGTTGTGGTTGATCTTGATCTGGAGAAGTTCTTCGACCGGGTAAACCACGATGTGCTGATGGCACGAGTGGCACGCAAGGTCTACGACAAACGGGTGCTGCGGTTGATCCGCCGTTATCTGCAAGCCGGGTTGATGATGGGCGGGATGACGACAATGCGAAGCGAGGGAACGCCGCAGGGCGGTCCCCTGTCTCCGCTATTATCAAACGTCTTGCTCGACGATCTGGACAAGGAACTGGAACAGCGCGGACATCGCTTCTGCCGCTACGCCGACGACTGTAATATCTATGTGCGGTCAATGCGTGCTGGTCAACGGGTGATGGCTTCGCTCACCACCTTCCTTGAAAAGAGGCTGAAGCTGAAGGTCAACGCCACCAAGAGCGCTGTTGATCGTCCATGTAACCGGGTCTTTCTGGGCTACTCAATGACGGCTCACCGTATGCCCCGCCTTAAGGTGGCGGTACAAAGTGTGAAACGTCTTCGTGGTAAACTGAAAGCCCAGTTCCGGGCTGGGCGTGGCCGGGCCATTGACGCCACCATCAAGGACCTAGCGCCGATCCTGCGCGGCTGGACAGCTTACTTTAAGCTGGCTGACGTGAAGGGGACGTTCGAGGAAATGGATGGATGGGTTCACCGCAAGCTGCGGGCTACCCTGTGGCGGCAATGGACGAAACCAGCCGCGCGCGCAAGAAACCTGATGCAACGAGGCATAAAGAAGGAGCGTGCATGGATAAGTGCCAGCAATGGCCGGGGACCATGGTGGAATGCCAGAACCTCACACATGCACGAAGCCCTACCGAATGCCTACTTCACCAAAATCGGGCTGATCTCGTTCCTGAAGGAACACCGACGCCTATACTACGCTTCATGAACCGCCGTATACGGAACCGTACGTACGGTGGTGTGGGAGGAGGGCCTAAAATGCCCTCCTACCCGATTCTTCGCTATGGCTGAAACGGAACCCAAAGGCTCCTATATCTATCCAAACACATCTGACGATCCCGACCGCAGGGACGTGCTGCGTAATAAACTTGGAATCCGGTCTCATAAGGAACTGCGCGTCGAAGAATATCGCGCGACAGCATTCCGGATGACTGAAATTGCCGAAGGAGACGGCCCGAAAGGCGCGTTCGACGCCCAACATCTGAAAGCCATTCATGGTCATATTTTCCAAGATGTTTATGAATGGGCCGGTCATACGCGCAATGAAAGCCCTGTTGTAGATGGCCAGAGGGTGGAGCCGATTGGCAATTTGTCGAAAGGTGGGAGCTCATTTCTTCACGGTTCGCGCATCGAGATGGGCTTGGACGAAGCCTTTAGACCGATCAGGAATCCGGAAATATTGCGTGGATCGTCGGTCGAGCAGTTCGCCGAAATCGCCGGTAAAGTTTTGGCAGAGTTGAATTATGTGCACCCCTTCCGAGAAGGAAACGGACGGGCGCAGGAGGCACTGCTAGCATCCATCGGACGCGAATATGGTCATGATGTTGACTTCACCGTCATCACCAAGCCGCGCATGATCGAAGCGTCGATCGCGACGACCAACGACCCCTCCAGTCCAGCTATGAAACATGTCTTTGAAGACGCGATCGATCCAAACCGGCAGGAAGCCATAAGAGCTGCTTTCGTCGATCTTGAAATGCGCGGTGAGAATGCTTTCGAGCACAACGTGCGCAGCGCCAGGCCGGGCGAACAGATTTCAGGTCAGGTTCTCGGTCACGATATCCGCGTTGCCAGCGTTGTTACCGACCACGGGATTGTCGCAGTCGATCGCGCCGACCTTCCAGAGCGGTTGCCCGATGACAATAGCGAAATGACATTCACGGCTCGTTCTGACTTCTCCCGCCTGTTGCGTCCGGATCAGGTCAGAAATGCAGATGTTCCCGCCGTCGAACGAATGCCACCAGAGCAGAAAAGCGCAGCGGTCCCATCACGGCTTTCAGAGTTGTCGACGCACAAGCAGGCGGAGCGGGATTCCGACGACCGCGAACGATAAGCGGTACATCTTCCGCGCAGAGATCTGGTCCGTTTGCTTCGGTGGGTGACATTTGGGCCGCCCCACCCGTTGGTTGATTGACGGACAAGCTGCGATAGCCCCTCCCCAATGCAACCGCTTCGCGGTCCTCCACTTCCGTTGCGGCCAATAGGTGCATGGGCTCGTCTCGGCTATCTCCGTTTTTTGCCGTCAACCAACGAATGGAGACGGCCATGAACAACGTCATCGACACCTATCAGCGCATTACCGACCTCATCATCGAGCAGCTGGAAGCCGGCACCAAGCCTTGGGTTCGCCCGTGGCATGGAAATACCCGCCCGAGCTCCATCATCCCCCGCCGATCCAGCGGCGAAACCTATCGCGGCATCAATGTTCTCATGCTCTGGATCGCGTCGCAGATGAACGGCTACGAACAAACCACCTGGATCACCTATCGTCAGGCGCAGGATCTCGGCGGTCAAGTCCGGAAGGGCGAACGTGGATCGCTTGTCGTCAAATTCGGCACCTTTACCCCCAAGGATCAGGACGCCGATGACGACCGTTCTATCCCTTATCTCAAGGGCTACACGGTATTCAACGTAGAGCAGATCGAGAACCTGCCTTCCGACTATTACAGCCCAGCCGAACCGATGCCGATGGCGCTCGTGCCTCACAATGAAACCGTCGAGATGTTTGTTCGCCAGACCGGAGCCGTCATTCACTACGGCGGCACGAAGGCTTGCTATCGTCCTGGACCTGACGACATTCTCATGCCCGACCGGGAGCGTTTT
>NZ_JAHWRG010000045.1:0-6512 GCF_024539785.1 Ochrobactrum sp. BTU2
TTCAATAAACAGGCAGACTGACCGGCATTCAGCACCCTCATATCACTACTATGTGCCCTCAAATGAGCGCTTACCGTGAAGGCCGCGAGGCGGCCCGAGATCCCGCCCTTGCGATTCGCGGCCGCCGTCGCCGACAAAAAAGAAGGAGCTTACGCTCCCTCCCTCGCCCGCTCCCGGCGCTCGGCCTCCGCGCGTGCGGCTTCGAGGCGTTGCAAAGTCTCAGCCCGCTCCTTGCGAGTGAGGATGCAGTGGTCGCGCTCGGCGCGCAGTTCGGCGACTTTGGCGTAGATGTCGAGAACCTGTGTCATGTGAACCTCCTTTGTCTCGATGACGGAGGCGATTGCCCGGGCGTTGGAGGGACGGGTCAGGGATCGCGACGCGACCGGAGAGTCCGACGTCTGGCGGAGCCGATTTTGTCGACGCGCAGCGGCGGCAAAATTGGGAGCACCGGGCGTCCTTGACACGGCCCGACTGCCGGTATGATCGGCTTCTCATTGAGAGAAAGACGGTTGGGCACCATGCTGCAACCACGTTTGGTAACAGATACGCGACAACTGGGAACAGCGCGGCGGCCGCGATCTGGCGCGACCATGAGAAAACCCGGCGGCTTGCGCCGCCGGGCTTCGAGGCTCCCGCTCAGAACGGGATGTCATCGTCGTCGATGAACTTGCCGTCCTTGCTTTCGGTCTGCTGGGCCCGGCTCAGGAAGTCGACCGTCTCGGCGATGATCTCGCTGCCGTAGCGATCGTTGCCCTGCTGGTCGGTCCACTTCGTATAGTGGATGCGGCCGCGAACCAGAACCTTCATGCCTTTCTCGCAATAGTCCTGGATCGTCTTGCCGAGGCCGTTGAAGGCGGTGATCCGGTGCCATTCGGTGTCCTGGACCCGGTAGCCCTTCTCGTCCCGGACGACCTTGCCGTCCGAATAGCGGGGGCGCGAGGTGGCCAGCGTGAAGTGGGTGATCCGGGTGCCGCCCTGGGTGGAGCGGGTTTCGGGGTCCTGACCGATGTTGCCGGCGAGAATGACGATGTTCTGCATTGTAAGTCTCCGTTGCTTCTCGGAGGGACCATCCCTCCGACGAGACCCGGCCAAGGCCGTCGGGAGACTCCTGCACTGACGCCTTCGGCGGCAGCTTGACCCCCAAAGCCCCAGGTGGGGCGGGCAGCCGCGCCTGCGCGGCAACACGGCTGGGCGCTGCGGGGGTTGCCGGAGGAAACAGAACGGACTTAGGGGATCAGTCAGTCGGAGGGATTGGTGCCTCTGAAAGCACGAACACGGGGACACACAGCAGAACCATCGTCCTTGCCGGCAACAGCGAAGAGGCAGGCCCCATGGACCTGCGCCGCCTTCGAAAGACACCCGTTCTTCTCTCCTTCCGGCCACCCGCGCCCTTCCTCGGACAGGCTGGACGGAACGAGAATAAAGAGGCTACCGGGCTGGTAGACGCGGAGCAGCGCCGCGTCGCCAATGTCGATGGCGGAAGGCTCGATCCACTCGACCTGCGGAAAGGTTCGTGAAGGTCTCCGCGGCCGTATCCACTTTACGAGATGAATGAGCTGGCTGGCAGGGCCTGTCTACGGCCTGCAGACCTCACGCCAACGACCGACTTCCCGAACCGGGCGAAGCGGGCCGAAAGCGAAGTATGGTGTGGGCAGCACTGTCGTGGCAGCCCATCAGTGCGGGAAATCCAAGCCCGGCGGCGCGAGCCGCCGGCTTTCTTCGCTGAGACCGGCGGATCGCGGCCGCACCATCACCGAGAAAATATCGACACGCCGAGGGCGTTCAGATTGACCATGGCCGCGATGCCGATGAACAGACCGGCGCTGGCGGAAAGCAGATTGAGCATCAAGCCGGGGTCGATCGCGTTTTTGGCTACCCCATGGATGAGCGCATAGCCGGCGATGACTGCCGGCACGGCGAAGACGGCGAGGGCGACCAGCCGCAGGGCTGAATTCCTCGCAAAGCCGAGAACCGCGATAACAAGGCCGATCGAAAGCAATGCCGCGCCGACTGCGGCCAGCCCCGAGAGGAAGATGCCGGCTCCCGCGCCCCAGGCATATTGAGCGGCCGAGAGACCGACCATGAAAGGCAAAGCGTAGATCGCCAGATTATAAGCGAAGATGCAGAATGCGATCGTCAGTGAGATAGCGAGCAGGATGAGCGACATGGAAACCTCCACATGATCGGTTGAGGATCACGACAGGCTGCCTGTAGATACGCTTCGCCTGCGACTATGCTACTTTTCCGGTTCTGCAAGGATGTTTCATAAGAGCCATCAACCTCTCCGATAGTCAAGTATTGGCGGCTGGAACAGCCGCCAGAGGCGGCGCTTACGCGCCGCCGTCGAACTGCATGGTGGGAATGCCGAGCTTGCGGGCCTTGTCCGCGAGGTTCCCTTGAATGCCGCCACCGCCGAAGACGAGGACGCCAACTGGCAGGACTTCGAGCATCGTGTCGTTGCGCTTGTACGGGGCCTGTTTCGCCGGGTACTTCTTGAAGTCAGGCTCGAAGGCGATCTGCGGCACCTTGCGGCTGTTTGCCCACCAGGCGGCGATGCGCTCTGCGCCCATCTTCGCGCCGCCGTGAATGAGCACCATGTCGGCGTGCTTCGCCCGGACCTGATCGAGCTTAGCCCAGATCAGGTTATGGTCGTTGAAGTCGGTTCCGCCGGAGACGGCAACCTTCGGACCGGCTGGCAAGAGCACCTCGTTCTCAGCCCTGCGTTTCGCGGCAAGGAAGTCGCGGCTGTCGATCATCGCGGCGGTCAGATTGCGATGGCTGATCATCGAGCCGGTGCGGGGCCGCCAGGCGCTGCCGGTGTGGTGCTCGAAGGCTTCGACGGCGACGTCGCGGAAGAGCTCCATGCTGTTACGCCGTTCGATCATGGTCTGCCCCTCGGCCGTGAGGCGTTCGAGCTCGACCGATTTCACCTCGCTGCCGTCCTGCTCACGCTGGAGGCGGCGCTGCGCCTGCTCGTTGTCGTCGAGATCGCGTTCGACCCGGCTCGCGGCGCGATGGAAGAGATTGACGGTCCCCCAGAGCAACTCGTCGAGGTCGGGTTCGAGGCGCGTGTCGCCGAGCGTCGCGACGAGGGCGTCGAAGATATCTGCGACGGCTGCGGCGACGGCGTTGCCCTCCGGAAGCGGCCTCGGATCGGGTTCGTCCTGAAACGGGCGCCAGCCGTAGAGCTGGAGTTCGGTGAGGACATGATCGGTGGGGGATGAGGTGTGGTCCGGCTCGAAGCCTGCGGTATCGTCTTCGTTCATCATCGTGATCGTCCTTCGTCTGGAGACCGCGCCCATCGCGGCCTTCGCAGGCGTCGGAAGCCCACGGGCGGGACGGCCTGGCAGCCCTCGCCTCTCGCGAGGGCCTTGATGGCCAAGCCCGGCTATTTTGTTTCGCGCTGCAAAGGCGGGGCTCGCCCCGCCGGCGGAAAATAGCCGGGCGCCGCGCCATTGCCCGGCCGTCCCGTTTGTGGGCCGATCGCCCTCTCAGAAGGCCGTGGGCGCCGCTCTCTCCGACTTCGAAGGATGATCACGATGATGAATGGAGACGGCAGGTGAAGACGCCTTGACCGCGCCTCGTCCCCCGCCGATCTCCTCACCCTTCCACGAAGCGGTGAACGTCATCGGGATGAAGCTGCTCCATCATAGCCGCCCGGAGGGCGTCCACGCCGCGCCAGCGCAGATCTTCGTTGAAGTCCTCGCGCATGGGTGACACCGAAATCGCCTCGATCCCGACGCTCCTTGCTCTGGCGACCAGGCTGTCTCTTGCGCCGTCCCCGGCCGGGTCGCGATCCCGGAGGACATAGAGCCTGCGCAGCGTCGCCGGGAACAGGATGGCAGCGAGGTGAGCCGCTGAGAGCGCGGCCATCATCGGCATGTGGGGCAGAACCTGACGGGGCGACAGCACGGTCTCGATGCCTTCGCCGGCCGCGAGCACCTCACCGGCAACGCCGAAGCGGACCCCGTTCCCGAGAAGGTCGCCCATCGCCCGCCGGGGTGACTCGACCGGCGCCTTGCCCGAACCGTCCGGGGCGAGCCAGGTGCGGTGTGCGCCGGTCTGGTTGCCGTGAAGATCGGTGACGGACGCGACGATCGCCGGCCAGATCTCGGTGGGCGAATGCTCATCGGGTTTGTAGTAGCACCGCGGATGGTAGCGCAGCGCGGTGGTTCCCACGAGGGAGGTGATCGCCCGCCCGTTGAGGTAGATTTCCGCGAGTGTGCCGCCTATCGGCTGCGACATGGCGAAAAGCCGCCGCGACGCTTCGGGCGAACCGACAGCGGCGTTCGACGTCCTGCCGGTGGACGTCCTCGTCATCTCCTGTTCGGGATGCGGGAGAGCGAGGAAGCGGCGTGCTTCCTCGGCTACGTCCTTGAAGTCGATGAGGCCAAGCGTTTCGCGAATGACGTCGAGCAGATCGCCATGTTCCCCGGTTGCGGAATCCGTCCATTTTCCGGCAGCGCCCTTACCGGATTCAGGGCCGGTCAGCCGCACGAACATCGAGCGGCCGGGGTTGTTCTGAACGTCTCCAACGATCCAGTATCGTCCGGCTCGGTGGCCTGATTTCAGGTAATGGCGGCAAACCGCCTCGGCATGATGGCCGAGACGGCTTGCCAGTTCGGAGGCATCGTGACGGGGCATCACGCGGCCTCCTTCTCGCCGATGCGCTCGACCGGCCAGCGGTCGAGCAGCTTGCCGAGAACCGCCAAGCCATTGGCATCGACCGGCACGAACATGCGCAGCTTCCACGAGATGATCTCGTGGAACAGGCCGTAGGCCGTGAGGCGCTCGCGCATCGTGTCGTCGAAGCCCGACAGCTCGATGCGGTTGGCGCCCATGACGCGGACGCGGCGAAGCTGAAGTCCCTCAGTGAGATCGAGGATGGTGCGGCCGTCCATCAGAGCGGTGAAGGCATCGTCCGGCGTGATCGCGGCAGCGCCGGTCGTGGTCGCATTCGCGGCCCAGGCCGGCGAGACCTTGCGGCCGATGATGCGCTCGCCGTCGTCGGTCTGAAGCCGGTAGACGCGCGTCGAGTCGTTCGGAAGCCGCTTCCAGATCGGAAGGAGCAAGCCTGTTACCATGTGGAGCGTGGCGTCCGTGAACTCCGGCACGTCGGCGATCTCGGCCTTCCAGGCTGACGCAAAGGTCTCCCCGTCAGTTTCGACCCAATGGGTCTCGCCCATGAAGCGCACCGGGATGTTGTGTGCCTCGGTCGGCCGGATCAGCCGGACGCGGCGCTCGATCTCGCCATCGTCGAGCATGATGCTGCTGGCCGGGATCTGAACGGCGGCGCGGCCGGAACGCTCGTTGACGAGCAGCTTTGCGCGCGGATCATCGAGCTCGGCGAGAGCGGCTTCGAGCGTCACCGGACGGTTGCCCTTGCGCTCGTTGATGGTGAGCAGGCTGGTTTCGGCGCCGGTACGCGGATGGGTGTAGATCGTCTGGCGATCGACGACGACGAAGCTCTCCGCGCTCAGCGTCTCCAGCCCGGCGTCATAGGTGCCCGAGGCGATCGCGCCCTCGATGCGGGCGGTCAGGAGCTGCTCGAAGGCCGTGAAGAGGATGCCCTGAAGCTCGATGGTGAGCGCGAGCAACCTGTTGAGAAACGTCGTGATCGGCGGTAGCTCGTCCTTGATGCCGGTCGAGTCCATCAGCTTCAGGCCGGTGGCGGACTCGAAACGGTCGAGCGAGCATCCCTCGACCTTGCCGCGCACCAGCAGCATGTAGAGCTGACGGAGCGCGTCGCGGGCGTAATGGCTTTCCAGATTGTCCTCGGGGCGGAACAGCCCTTGGCCACCGGTCTGGCGCTGGCCGCGGGTGATCGCGCCCAGCGTGTCGAGGCGGCGGGCGATGGTGCTGAGAAAGCGCTTCTCCGCCTTCACATTGGTCGAGATCGGCCGGAAGAGCGGCGGCTGCGCCTGGTTGGTGCGGTGCGTCCGGCCGAGACCCTGAATGGCGGTGTCGGCTTTCCAGCCCGCCTCGAGCAGATAGTGGACGCGCAGCCGCGTGTTCTTCGCCGACTTCTCCGCATGATAGCTGCGGCCGGTGCCGCCGGCGTCCGAGAAGACGAGCACACGCTTCTGGTCGTCCATGAAGGCTTGCGTCTCGGCGAGGTTGGCGGCCCCGGCGCGCGTCTCGACCACAAGCCGGTCGATGGTGACGCCGCCGCCGCGCTTGCGGACGATGCGGCGCGACCGGCCCGTCACCTCGGCAACCATATCCGTCCCGAAATGCTGGACGAGCTGGTCGAGCGCTCCGGGAACGGGAGGCAGGCTGGCGAGCTTTGCGATCAGTGCATCGCGGCGCGCGACGGCCTCGCGGCTTTCGACCGGCTGGCCATCGCGGTAGACCGGACGCGACGACAGATTGCCCTCCGAATCCGTGAACGGCTCGTAGAGCTGGACCGGGAAGGAATGGGCAAGATAGTCGAGAACGTAATATGCCGCGTCGGCATTATGCAGAGCACGGCGGGTCAAGTCTTTGATCTGCTTTTTCATTTCCTTATCTCC
>NZ_JAHWRG010000046.1:0-6507 GCF_024539785.1 Ochrobactrum sp. BTU2
ACTCGCCGAGAGCTTCATCAGCATGGTTCATATTGCTACCGCAAGATACTGGCTCAAATTCGTCCACGCCGCCTAGGTAACGCTGTACGATATTGCTTTATTGGGGGGCAAATTGAAACCTTGGAACGTGATTCAATATGTTCGGCGTTTGTTGTGCGAGCCACCGAAGCCGGCGTCGAAAGCCAAATTCGTTGATCTTGCGCCGAGCGCAAACGCAGACAACGCGGAAATCTATTTCGAAGCGCTAAATTACGCTACAACCAACGACAACGTTCTTAACATTGCTATCACTGGACCTTATGGATCAGGTAAGAGCAGCGTCATTAAGTCTTATCTTGTTAGGTATCCAGGGAAGCCGCTGCAACTCTCACTGGCCTCTTTCCTTCCAGAAGGTGATACAGCAGGGGTGCGCGTAACGAAACAAGAGATCGAACGGAGCATACTCCAGCAGATACTTTATGGCGTTGAGGCCGATAAATTGCCTTTCTCCCGCTTCAAGCGAATACAAACGCCGAAGCAGTTCTCAATTCTATGGTCATTGCTGATTACGGCAGCCTTCGCTTGCGGTTGGTATATCTTTGGAAAACAGACCGAGATTTTGTCGGGGTCATTTTTTGTTCCGTGGGAATTATCGAAATGGTTCCGCTACGTTTGTATCGCTGTAGTAGCTGCGTTCTGCTGGAAAGCCATCCACAGTATTTACACGACCAGCTTTGGTCTCTCACTGAAAGGCATCTCACTAAAAGATGTGCAGATTGCACCTGCTGCTGCTAACGAGGAGTCTATACTCAATAGGCATCTTGACGAGATTTTATACTTCTTTCAGTCCACGGACTACGACTTGGTCATAATCGAAGATCTTGATCGATTTGATAACCCGGACATATTCGTCACTCTTCGGGAGATCAATGGATTAATCAATGCCAACGAAGGAATTAAACGCCCAGTACGATTTCTATACGCCCTAAGAGATGATATTTTTGGCAACACAGACCGGACGAAATTCTTTGAATTTATCGTACCCGTTATTCCGATTATCAATCATTCGAACTCTATCGACAAGGTCTGGGAGCAGGGGACGCGCGTTGAACTCGACACAAGACTAAACAAGCAGTTCGTACGAGAAGTTTCACGTTATCTGACGGATCTGCGACTCATCCGTAATATTTTCAACGAATATGTCGTTTATTCAGACAATCTAAAGGCTGATAGTGAGGGGCTCCTCGATCCGAATAAACTCTTGGCGGTGTTAATTTATAAGAATGTCATCCCAAAGGACTTCGCGGAGTTGCATCGACAAGAAGGTGTGCTTTCGCAGATTTTGGGCCGTTATGATCAATATATTTCCAAGATAGAGACAGAAATCCGCGCTCAACGAACTCAAATTGAAAGCAATCTGGTGAGAGGAGACGCGCAGCTTTTGCGTGATCAAACGGAACTTCGCAGGGTATACGCCATGGCACTGCTTGAGCAGCTACCGGCAAACGTCTCGTCTTTGTTCATTGGAGACGGGCAGATACCTTTGGGGCAACTTCCAGAGAGCACTCTATTGGAAGTGGCGCTTACTCAAAATTCAATAAAATACCGCGATCACAACGGTTACAACCGAGAAGCAACGATTAATCCTGTGGAGTCCGCAGTAGATCCAACAAGAAGTTTTTCCGATAGAAAAGCAGAGATTGGTCTTAAGGCGGCGGAATTTAAGGAAACCTCGGCGAAGCGTTTGCGAGAGTTAAAGGCAGAGCTCGCACGTCTTCGTACCCGTCGGTTCAATGAAGTTGTCCGGGAAAGCGCCGAGTTGATTGAACAAATTTTCGCGGAGGTCGGCGAAAACCGGGAATTGCTTAAATACCTAATTCTTGAGGGATATCTTGATGATACATATTACCAATACATATCACTCTTTCATAAGGGACGTTTATCCCCAAATGACAATCGTTTTCTCATTCAGATCCGCGGCTACAATACCCCTTCCCCGGATTTCCAATTAGACAATATTGCCGAAGTGGTCGCTTCCATGAGGGACGAAGATTTCGGTCATCACTATGTGCTTAATCGGTATATTGTCGACCACTTACTCTCGGAATTTGTTGGCAATAGACAGCGCATTTCCAGTGCGATGAGTTTCATAGGGGGGCACTTTTCTGATTGTAGTGAATTCTTCCGCAGTTACTATGCGAAAGGCAAACAGGTCGAAAAGTTCATACAATCATTGTCCGTACAGCTCCCGAGCTTTGCTGCCGTCGCTTTAACCGAGACAGACGGCGTATCTCATGCAGCTCGTATCTTAGCTTATATGCCGGATGACATCCTGATGAAACCGGTAAACTCGGCCAAGCTACAGTCGTTTCTATCCGATCGGACGAGCCAAGTTCTCATGGAAGGGATCGACTTTGATTACGATCGGTTGCGCTCCTTGTGTGTTGAGATTGATGACATCAGTGATCTCGAGGATTTCCCAGCCGCTTTGGCATTTGTTGCGGAAAATGGTCTCTATCGCATTTCCCTTATCAATATTCGATACATCGTTGCTCACATTCTCAACTGGCAGAAAATTGAGGATTTGGAAAAGCGGCACTTCTCGACCCTGAAGGAAATAAACGACCTGGAATTGCTTAAACGCATATATGCTGATTTTCAGGTTTACGTAAGGGATGTTCTTCTCAAGCAGGAGGGGAATACAGACGAGGACGTGGTGGCTCTGTTAGAAGTGCTAAACCGTGATGATGTTGAGTTCGAGTTGCGCGAAGCTTTTCTGAAAAAGCAGACGGTTATTCTTTCGGGCTTCGATGGACTTCCCTCCGCTTTCCATCGAACGGTCTTGGAAGAGAAGCAAATTGAGTTCTCGTGGGAAAATTGTTTTGGCTTCATGAAAAGCGACGCATACGATCAAGGCCTGCTTACAGCCTATCTACGGGATAAAGAAACCGCTACTACGCTATCGTTACTGCCGATACCAAGCGACGACACATTTGTCGATCTACGCAGGTTTATAGTTGGAAATAACGCTCTAGATTTGCAAACCTATCAAACGTATGTCCGTCAGCTCCCGAAGCATTTCAACTATATTCCAGAGGTAGATGCGGATAAAATCAAGATCCTGATATCGGAGCACAAAATCAGCTTTACACCGGAAATCTTCGGAGATCTGCCAGATGCAAACCTAAAAATTTTGTACGTAGCGTCTAATTTTGCTACCTATCTGGCAAAAAAAGATAAATACATAATCGATGATGAATTCCGTAGCAAGCTCTTGCAGACCGGAATTAGTGACATCCAAAAGCTGCAATTAATCAATGACATGGAACCATCATATGTCGCTGGGACTCCTTCAGTGGCAGCAGCCGTTGGTCCCATCCTCGACAAATCTGCGATTGAACTGAGTATGTACGGGTCGGATTTCGTTAAAGCAGTAATCCAGAACTCGCACGATGAAAGAATTCAGATATCACTTTTCAACAAGCTGCACATTGCTTTGTCGGCTTCCGAAGTCCGCGAGGTCCTTCGTGGTTTATCTGGGCCGTTCCAAGATATCGCGACATTCGGCAGATCGCCCAAACTCGAGAATACCGATGTCAACCGGCAACTAGCTTCTTGGTGAAATCAGAATTCATACGTTCAAAAAGCAAGCATGAGCCTACAAATTGACAATGCGGGAAAT
Organism: Ochrobactrum sp. BTU2; assembly: GCF_024539785.1. Taxonomy (NCBI): domain Bacteria; kingdom Pseudomonadati; phylum Pseudomonadota; class Alphaproteobacteria; order Hyphomicrobiales; family Brucellaceae; genus Ochrobactrum; species Ochrobactrum sp. BTU2. Next base: position 3,662 of record NZ_JAHWRG010000046.1, read on the forward strand.
GCTTATGTCGTTCTCGGAGGGGAGCCCAAGGTGGGGCTGCCGCAATGGTGTAGTCTTTGGTCATCCGCAAATGTAGTGCGCCAGAAGCTTTCGGTACAAGCTGGCTTTCGCGGGCTGAGTAGGAAATTGATCGAAGAGACTTGCCATGCAAACTTTTTTAGGGATGCACGACTCGTCGTCCATCCGGATTGTTCCAGTAGATTTCATCGTTTAAAAAGAGACGAGCTATGATCAACGCCTCCGAAACTTCGAAAACAGTCGTAGTTTTCAACTGCTGGCAAAGCGATCTTAGCGCCGACACACACCGCAATGCCATCCGCGAAGCCCTTCGCAAAGCCGCAAAAGCAATTCAGAATAAGTCGCCAGAGATGAAGATCGTGATTGATGAAGCTCTACGTTGCAGCAGTGGGGCGCCCAACATTGCTGTTAACGTCAGGGAAAAGATAGAGAAAGCCGATATCGTAGTCGCAGATATCACCACGATTACACCCACTGAAGCCGAGCGCCCCTGTCCGAATCCGAACGTTACATTTGAACTGGGCTTGGGGGTCGCGGCCGTAGGCTGGGCCAGAACAGTGATGCTCTTTAACGGATCTCCGCAGAAGGGAGAAGTGCCATTCGACTTCGCACAGCATCGCGTTTCGAATTATAGCATGACGAATAAGTCGGATCAGGTAGGGCGCACTGCATTGGAGAAACTCGTCGAGAAAGCGCTACGCGATATCATCGAGCAAGATCCAAAACGTCCAGCACAAGAACGAGGGCTTTCGCGCCATGAGATTGAACATCAACGCGACGTCCAAATGGTTCGATGGCTCATGGAGCATCTGTATGTTCCGGCAGTGTCACAGACGGTCTCAATGCTTCCTAAGCATATCTTACACCGGAATCTGTGGTTCTACGAACACTTCCGCGGTGTAGCAACCAGCACCTCATTCCACCTTTATGATGACCGCCTCTCCGAAGCGGTCGAATCTTTGCTGAATGCTTGGGGACGAGCCTTCTCGGAAGATCAAGCCTATACTGAAATGGCTGGTAATGAAGGATACGTGTTCAGTAGTCGAATGTCGGGCGGAAATGGATCTGTCGGGACCGCACGTTGGGATCGAATAGAAGCGGCGAGATGCGATATGCGCTTAGCCCTCGACCTAATACTGAAGCGCGTCCGGAACGACTATCTCGAGATTGATATCGATGAAACCGACAAAATTGCCTGGGCGCGGTATCAGATTGAGATGGCGGAGATCTACAGCTAGGGGTCCAAGTAGTCATTTGCGACATGCTTTACGGTCGCAATCGGGTCGGAAAAATCATGTGGGCTGCGCTTCGCGGCAGCAACATTCTCGACAACCAGCGAAATCGGACGAACCCTCTTGAACCTCAAAGCAGCCGCGACGCGCGTCCACTGCGCCGCTTGGCATTGTTGTAATAATCGGATGCTTGCTGCACCGAGCGATGACGCGATTGTTCCATGGCTTCCGGCAACGGAATGCCACGATTGGCCGCTTCGGTGAGATAGCCAGAGCGCAGGCCGTGGGCGGAGAATTCTGTGGCATCAAGGCCCGCCATTTGCGCGCGCTGCTTGACGATCCGGTTGATGGCGCTCGGTTCCAATGCCCGCACCGACACATTGCCCCAGCGATCGACTTTTCGAAACACGCTGCCCTTGTCGATCCTTGCTGCTTCCAGCCAGCGGGTCAGGGCTTCGACGGGTCGACCGGTCAGATAGACAGTTTCATCGTGATCGGCACCACTGGTTTTGGTGCGACCGAGATGAATGCCGAGTGAGGGTAGGGGAGAACCGTCCTCATCGGTGACGGGCGTCTGTTTGACGAGCTGTTCTATACGCAAACCGGCGATTTCACTGCGACGACGGCCACCCGAGGCAAAGGCCACCATCAGAATGGCTCGATCGCGGATCGCTGTCAGATTTTCGCCGGAACAGGTTGCCAAGAGTTTGCCCAGAATATCGACGGTAATCGCATTAGCACTCTTGCGCCTGCGCGGACGGTTCAGGGCGCGCACCGCAAGGCGGATGGCGGATTTGACGGCGGGTGAAGAAAACGACCCTTCCAGCCCCCGCCAGCGGGTCAGCGTTGACCAGTTGGCCAGACGCCGGCGCACCGTTGCTGGTGCATGCGGTCCCGTCACGCGCAGAAAGCCTCGTTGGCGCAATTCCCCTTCCACGTCGGTTGGCATGCCATGATCAGGTTCGATCTCACGTTGCTGCGACCGCCATAAGTGATGGGCGACGAATTTCAGGAGCAGGGCTTCCGGCGCCGGGAAGGGCAGGGGATTGCCGGTGGCAGCCATCGACCAGGCTTCGAGATAGGCCAGATCTGAGGTCAAGGCGCGCAGCGTGTTTTCGCCCATGCCTTCATTGACCAGATGGCGCAGCGTCTCGACATCCTGATCGGTCAGAACCTCGGCCAGCATGTCGCGGCGGTTCATCGGCAAAACGGCGGCAATCGTATCGAGTGTTTCGGCGCGGCGTTCGACGGCGAAGAAGGGCGATGTGGTCACAGATCAAAACTCCCTAATGGGCTTGAAAGCGGGCTTTCTGCGGCGCGGCGTTGCTCCAATTTTTACAGATTTGCGGTCTGAAATCAATAAGCTTCGATAACGTATACTTATCGGAGGTGTTTGACAAACATGGTTAGTGTCAGAGTAACGATACACAATGCAATTTTAGGTTCAATAATAGAATAATTATCGATGCATTTCAGATCTTTAAAGGATAAGTCTTAACGTCTCGGAAAATCAACGATGGGGTACGCGGGGCACATCCGTTGGCGGTGCTATTTTACTGTGCAATTGCGCGCTGACTTGCAATCTATCATAATCCG
>NZ_JAHWRG010000047.1:0-6211 GCF_024539785.1 Ochrobactrum sp. BTU2
TCAAAGCCCCACCAGACTGACAGCGCTGTTAGCACAATGATGCAGACGAGAGGCGAAGGAACAGCCTTTGTGACATATGGAAACAGATAAATGATGCCGAGCCCCGCAGCGACGAGGACATAAGTGAGCGTGGGCACATTGGTCAGCTCTGGCAACTGCGCCATGAAGATGAGGATTGCCAACGCGTTCACAAAGCCAGTCATGACTGATCGCGATACGAAACGCATCAGATAGCCCAGCCGGAATATGCCAGCGATTATTTGCAAAAGCCCGGCGAGGACTGTGGCTGCCAGCAGATACTGGAGCCCATGATCGCGTACGAGTGTAACCATGAGGACAGCTGTCGCGGCGGTGGCAGCGGAAATCATACCCGGACGACCGCCAACGAAGGCGATCAGCACAGCGATTGAGAAGGAGGCGTAAAGGCCGACTTTTGGATCGACACCAGCGATGATGGAAAAAGCAATCGCTTCGGGGATCAGGGCAAGTGCGACCACGAGGCCAGCAAGCACATCGGATTTGATGTTGCCGAACCAGTCTGTTGTTAAAGTGTCAATAAAATCACGATTCACGTGTAAGGTCTCCGCGTCGGCGACGTCGGGATGCGGGTCGTCGACCGACTTCTCGGTTGGAAAAATAATGATGTCTCTTCGCTAGCGCACGTGCAGACGTTTTTGACAGGAACGCATGCGATACCGACGCTGGCTGGCGCTGGATCAGTCCGTCAAGTTCATAATGGGAGTCCAATCGGAATGCTCATCATGATGCAGCCTGTGCAGAATGAGGGAGCAAATTGGTTGCCGGGGGATAGGCGCCCGGAGTAGCCACCCGCTATACGGGTCCGGTTGATTTCGGCAATATTGCGGCAACTGGATCAAACTTCAAGTGAAAACTGCATACTATTCTTATTAAACATAAAAAAAGATGGTCATGATCTCATTCAACCTGCAACTGGATCCGGAGACCGCTCTCTCAAGCCGTCGTTGAATATAGCATCTATAGGCAGGCACAAGTCTGCCGCCCGCCGCAAATCTTCGCTGATACCGATTTCGGAACGCCCAAGTTCCCCTGCCAGGGCGACCCATTTGCTTCTGCGTTGCAATTCTGAAATGGCTGCTAGCATGTCAGTATCGTTTGTCACGAACAGGATGCCGTCTAGGTGATCGCACGTTTCCAACGCACAGACCGCAATATCCAGCGATAAGTCGCTACTGCTATCCAGCCGATTTCTGTGTTGGTGTCGACTTTCAAATTTCTCTCTGACAATAAATCCATTGTAAGAAAGCCAGTCCAACAGGCGTCGTTTGGGGAATTCGTCATCAGAGTACGGCACGGTGCTGTAATAAATGTAATTAGAAACCAGGTACCGACGATTCATGAACTCCTGAAACTGAATAAAATCAAATCTGAGATGCCGCGATAATCTGTCAACATAATTCCCATCAAGCAGGACGCAGCATTTTTGCGTGTGAAAAGTCGACGGCAAATCGACCTCCTATCTTTCGAACAATTCCATGGGACGGTTTTAGAAGAATGAGTCCAGCGTATGATTACGCAGACGCTAACAGAAACTTCCGTAATTATGATTGAGAGTTGGTCGAGGGATAGGCGCCCGACATAGCCACCGCAGGGGTCCAGACTTCATGTGCGCTCGACAAAACCGTGAAAATGCACCAAGTAAGTATGTCGAATATCGGTCGCGGTGTCCAGCTCATAGAATGATTTTATGACGGAGTTTGAAGCCAATTCGCATTAACTCAAATGCAAATTTCAATATCGCAGTGGTTGGGCGAATATGAAAAATTCCAATAATTTACAATCAGCAAGAGCCTATTAATCTGTAGATACGACGGACTAAATTCGCGGGATGAACAAATTAGATTGGTTGTACGGACATTTTTACCACTTTCGGCATCGCTATGTCTGATCCTGGATTTACGGTGGATGTGGATATTAACGTGGAATGGTTCACGTCCGCTGTACCGACGGCCCTCGGAAAAATCCCGGTTGTAGCAGAATACTGACGCAGATATTGCAGCCACAAGTCTGGCAAACCTGGCACTCGAAAGCGTGCGGTTTGAAAAAGAAATCCTCCGACAATCGGACGGCTCTGCGAAATTTCCGCTTTGTGCTACTTGTCGATCCCTTCCCCTTCAATCCGCCTCGTAACTGGTTGTATAGAGTCGCTTTCTAATCGGTCTGGCCATCGCCGCGCCAGTACTTTCTTTATGCCGAGTTAGTCGGGTCGCACGTGTAAACCGAGGTGGCGGTAGAGTCCTTTGAGGGTACAGTCGACGACAGTGGAGAGTGGCTGGTCGGCGGTATGTATAGTAACATCCGCGAGCGCATAGTTGGGCTCGCGCTGCATCATCAGGCTGACCAAGACTTCGCGTGGGTTGTCTGATCTCAGCAACGGTCGGTGTGAACACCTCGATACGCGCTTCAACAGAACTTCCAGATCGCCCCTCAGCCATACAGTCACGCCGGTCTTGCGCGTTGTCTCCCGCGTGATTTGGTCCTGGAAAGCTCCGCCTCCTGTTGCAAGCACTAACGGCCCATCCTTTTGTAGTATCCGATGGATGACCCGGCGCTCCAGACTGCGGAATTCGTCCTCGCCATATCGGGCGAACAAATCTTCGATCGACATACGCGATGCTGTTTGAATTTCGAGGTCGCTATCGATGAAGGGCATTTTCAAGATGCTGGCGATCTTCCGTCCGACGGTCGTTTTTCCAGCACCCATCATTCCGACCAACACAATCGATCGCCCGCGCAAGTAACCGGAGAAATGATCGTTCAGCAATAATGTCAAGATATCAATACCTCAGTGGTCGGCGCTTGGCATTCTGGCAGCGCAGGTGCTCGATCTTCTGGGCGAGAGCTTGATCGTCATAGTGATCGAGTTTCGGGATGATTCGTCGCAACATGAGCGGTGTAAGCTCTGGCTTTCCGATCAGGATGCGGGCAATAAGCGTGTTGATCTGCTTTATGTCGGGTTCATCAGATGTCAATTGCAATCTCCGCATAATCTAATTTCTGATTGTCGATCTGTTTGACGTTATAGGACGAAGAATCCCAGTTCCGATAGGACTGCATGAGCGGAGGCTTTGACTGCCGGCGTGGATATTTCGGTGTTCATCACTGGTGGCTAACGAGAGCCACTGACCGAACAATCAACAGCGCGCAACTCGCGTGGTTGGGTGTAACCTGTAATTTTGCCGTGACGAACTGCTCGACTATCCGGAAAGGATCCGGATTCTCCAGCACACTTCCACGTGGACCCGCAAGACAGTTTACGTTTACTCACATCTGCCATTGCCGCCGAGATGCCCTAGACTGCGTATTGTCTCGCGACATACCGGATAACTGGGCGCTCGCATTCTCGGATGACTCTGCAAAACTGCACTCCTCAAGACCGATTGCTCCGCGTTTTTTTCTGTGTAACAGAGGTCTGAGATAGTCAACAAAAATTACCAGGGGCATGACACGCATGTAAACTTTGCCGCTTCCTGCGCGCTCGACGCGCCGTTAAGAAACTTCGTGCGGGCTTCGTGCCCATAGATGATTATCACTTTGTTTTGCGTCTAACAGCCGGGCTGAGCGCAACTGCACTCGCGGAGTGTCGCGTGTCAGGTTAAGAAGTCAGAGAATTGATCTAGCATGAGTTTCCGGTCGCGTGTTTCCATGAGGACAAGCATCAAGCAGGTTTCATCCTCTATCAGTTTCACACTGGCACCGCCGAATATGCGCGCGTAACGATGGATGCTCTTTGCCGTCTCCAGAGAAACGCCGGGTTTGAAGCAGAGCGGTACGGCCACAGGATATTCTGTTCGCTCCGGCGCGCTGCATTCGGCCACTGGCCCGGACCCGATCGGATTGAGCGCGTCGTCGGCAAGGTTGTCCAAGAAGGGGGATGCGTGGTAAGTTTCGCTCGTTCTGTCCATGTCGCTCCTCACGAAATTGTGCAGGCGTGACGCAGAGCGGCTTGCTGGAAAGCAAACCGTCAGCACGGAGCTGTGGGCGAATTCCATCTCACGACAGACGCCCAAGCTTGCGCATACTGATGCGCTGCGTCGTGCTGCGGAGATGTTCGTCCCATCGATAGAGGGGATACATTTACACTATCGGAGAAAATCGCTTTTGTGTAGTTGTTTTTTCTATGCCGCTGCACTTTCGCCCGCCGCGGAGATTACTTTGTTGCCTACGGCCAGCGCGCGAACTCAACCGGCCAATCTTGCGGCCTAAAAAACTGCATCGGCTTCAGAGAGGCCTATAAGACTACAAGCGGTTTTTTTGAACTGTGGTTCCGATGGAGATAGTCACTGCAAACGTTTCGCCGTTTCTATCTATCGGTAAGGAGCGGATGGCTTCCTCGAGTTCTAGCGCGACACGGGAAGTAACAACGGCGCTCTTTCCGGCAGCACAATTGCGAATTCTTCTCTGTTGATACGGCCGAGAGCTGTGTGGTCAGGCTTGCCGTCGAGCGCCGTGAATTCATCGATGTCGAGCATCATATTGGCAACCGCCGAGTCATTGAATGGTCCCCAACGATTGCTTCCGAAACCTCGTATACATCACCCCAGTTTGCAACAATAGTCAATGTATCCGAATAGGCAATAACTTCAAGATCGGGTGAGCGCGCATAGACAGGTGTGTTTGCCGCGCGAGGGGAAATTTGAGAAGCGGAGAAAGGGTGAAGGAAACAACAGAGGTAAAGTCCTAATGTCCTGTGTGGTGCTTGATGTAAGGGCATGCCGCGTAAAGAAACAGGAACATTACTGACATAAAACTCGCTTGGTGCAATAACCAGGACCATTCGGTCTCCGGAGCTTGGCCTCCTACACGCTCTGTGGTTCTCGCGATTGCATAGACAAGCAGCGCAGCGGCAAACAGTATCGAACTCCTACTGAAAGCGAAGTTGCGAAGTTGAGATGCGCAGATCAGTGTTTGTCTTGGGTTAGCACGAGCTATCACGCTAGTTAGTGCAGCAGCAACAATCAACGCACTGATAGACACGATGCCAATGCCGAGAAACTCCGCTCTTGCTTCAATGTTCAGCATCACGCAGAACATCACACACAGCAAGACAGAAAATACCCTTTCCGCACCACGCGTTGTCGAAATGCCATAAGCGCTTGCCATCACCGCGTAGACACAGACCATTGTAGTAATCTGAAGAATTGCAGTTGATCCTGCCTCGTGGTTCGTCGTTGTTCCCACCTGCAGCAACATGAGTGATCCGACGATGTTGACTGCGCCGATAAAGACGAAACACCGTACCATCATCCTGTCGATTTCATAAGTTTTCATAAGTTCGTCTCTTGGTAGATTATAATCGCTTCGCCAACGCCAAGTGGTTTGCAACTATGGTGCTTCCTGGAATTTGAATTGAACTTCACGGACACGGAAAAGCGACGCGTCCAAAAATGACGCACAATTGAGATCAAAGAGCGCAACGTTGTGGCCATCGTGCGAAAATGCCGTTTTGTAAATTATCCCGTCGTATCCCTCAGTCTTGAAGACCTCGGCCAATATCTGGGTCGCCGCATATCCGGCTGTATTGTCGCTACGCACCACGGGCCGGGAGAAGGCATAGTCGATATGAGACCAAACCTGATTTTCGACGTCGTCACTCATCAGCTCGGCATGTTTCCCGTCGAAAGGCTGCGCAAAGCGACTGCAATCGACGACCACGAGATCCCTTATGGCTTCAAACCGCGCTACCGAAACGATAGACCCAATCCCTGGTCGCACTTCCGACATGGCTGCTTCCCGGTCAGTAGCGAAATATAGGGAGGAGATGCCTTTCGGGTTCACCCGCCCTTCGTACGCGCGGTCATCCCACGGTTTCATGCGCGCCTCAGGATGTGGCAAGGGATTCCGCTGTCCAGCATCGACTTCATCTGTCCAGCGATGTCCGATCTGGGCACGCCAGAAGACCGTCCCTTGACTGATCGTGCTCAAACGTTTTGGGCAAGTGGCCACCACCGCATCGAGAAACCGCGCGGCCCTCGCTGAACGCACGTAACGCGACCGGCGAGCCACTTCGTTCTCGAATTGCCAGAATGTATTGACATCTTCGAAGCGGGTATCACTCATTGATTACTACCTTCAGGTTAGCGGAACAGCACCACCGGCACCTTGCAGGAGCGGATTGTCTCCGTTGTTGTGGAACCGATGAACAGGTTGCGGAGCCGCGAATGACTGAAAG
>NZ_JAHWRG010000048.1:0-6067 GCF_024539785.1 Ochrobactrum sp. BTU2
AGCTGGCGAATGATGGTGGCGGTGATCATCATGGCATCGGAACGCTCGATATCCTCTTGGACGAGACGATGTTCCTGGGCGACAGCATGGCCACCTGAAACAGCGTCAGTCGTCGTGGTTTGACCGAGCACAGCTTTCGATACTTGCCGATCCATCCAGTCGGCGCGACGTTCGTAAAGGTCGATTGAAGTGCCTTTCGCTGCCACTTCCTGAAACTCGATATTCATGCTGTCAGGCATGATTGCGGCCATGTCGCCAGCGATCTGCGTCACTGCGCGCCACAGGACATCCTTGTCCTCTTCCTTGGCGTCACCTTCGTAACGGCCGATGCGGATCGGCATGCCGAAGTTCTGGACGAAAATCGCCCAGTCCTTCAGCGTGAAGCTCTTATACATCCATGCCCAGGATGCCACGCGGGCAATGCCGGAACGGATCGTCAGCCCCGATTTCGACGGGTGCCGGTGGATGATAAACTTGTGAGCCGGTAACGGTTCTTCTGCCGGATCATCACGAAGCACAACCGTTTCACCGTCTGCGCGGGCAAATGTAAACCAACGCTGCGGCCGGTATGTAATCTCGCGCGGTTCCCACCGGCTAAGCCGGGTTTGCCAATCGATCTCCATTACGGAGAATCCCTTGCCGATTGCGTCAAGCATATCGAACAGACATGCCCGCAGAACATCATCATTGATCCACGACTGCACGAACTCGGCTTGTTTCTTGTGATCGGCCGCGTCACTGGCTGGCTTCACTGTAATCGGGAGCTGCGCCACGGAACGCTTGCGGGTGGACATCACCCCGAAATAATGAAGGTCGCGCTCCTCGATGTCCTCTGCAAGCTCCAGATAGGAGAGCGGATCACCTTCAGCAGCTGCGCGATGAATGGCTGAAAGGCGACGTGGGTTAAGCCCCTCGGCCGGATGACCGGATATGACGGGACGAACGCCGCCGGTTGTCGGCCCGGCGTAGGGTTTGGTGACTTCCTGCCGCTTTAGCGGATTGCCATACTGATCGACCAACTGTGCCATCAGAGCGAACCTCTCAATTCTGGATTAATCGAACGCTCGCGATCATCGGATCGGCTGCGGCCATCGGGTGGCACATTGCGGCGTGTTTCGTACCCGTATTCCATATGCGGCGTACTGGCGGCATGGATGCCAAGGAACGCAGCCCACGTCCGATCGGCGTGATCGTCGTCTCGCTCGGCAACAAATCGCGGCGCGCCGGTCGGAGATGTGACCTTGCGCAGCTTGTGCAGATCGGAGCGAAGCGGAACATTGCCCATCGGAATGCGAACGGTCCGGTCCTCGAAACGCTCCTTGCCGCCATTCGCCATGATCAGCTTGCTGCCGGTGCTAAACAGGACGCCCTCGACACGACGACCGTAGCGGCGCTGCGCGTCCTCGACCACTTTTTCGCCCATGCCGGTCTGGTCGATGCAGGCCCGCGCCACACGATAACGCATCATCACGTCATCAAAGGCAGCATCCATGTCGGCAAAGGTGGCGCGCTTCTGTTCGATGATTTCGCGACACCACAGGACATCGCCGATCTCTTCCCATACCCAGATCACATGAAGGTCGTTGCGTCGGCCTATATCGCGCCCGACATAGCAGGCGTTGCCCTGATATCCTTCCGGGCTTCCTGCATTGTCGTCTTCGACCGATGAGATCAATTCGTATGATAGCCAGGCGCTCGCCTCATCGAGATACTGCAGCTCATATTCCTGCGCCCACGCATCTTCGTCGGCAATACCGGCGCGCAGCTCCTCGATGTTGCGCGGCAAGCCGTCCCTGACCGCCTGATAGATATCGACAACATGCCGTGACCAGGTATCGTCATTGGCGGTGTCCAGCTCGAAGAATTTCCCGCTCTTGCCATTCGGTGTCGACGTGACACGCAGTTTCCAGTTGGCCGAGATTACCGGAAAGAGCGCCTTCCAGATCGCGTTACTATCTTTGTGGAAGGCGAACTCATCCAGAAAAACGTTGGCAGAGAACCCGCGCGCTGTGTCGGGATTTGCAGGCAGAGCCGTGATACGGGTGCCATGCGGTAATGTTACTTCCAGCGCCTTGTAGCTGCCGGTATCACCCTTCCAATCAAACTCGCTGGCGTCAAATGCCATGCCGTAAGCCTTGGCGTGAGGGTATATTCCTTCCAACATGGCTTCACGGGCCTGCCGTTCACCACGGCTCAATATCACCCATCGTGTACGCTGGCTCTTTACGGCATGCTCAAAACTGTCATCAACACACTCAAGTGTTGTGGTGAACGTCTTGCCTGTTTGACGGGCAAATTTGCCGATTTTGAAACGGCTTTTATCCGTGATCCAGCGGCGCTGATAGCCGTAAAGCAAAGGCTGTGTCATCAGGATGCCCCATACGCTTCACGGATCATGCGCAGGATTTCTTCGCCATCCACCTTGCGGCCTGCTTTCTCGACGGCGTCGGTCGCATCACCGACAGCCTTCGCCAGCTTGGCTGTGGCTTCTTCCTCGGCCTTGCGGCGATGTTCGGCAGAATGACGTTGCGCAACCACGGTTTCCTTATAGGCGCGTGCCAGTTCCATGGCGTTTTTGGAATTGAGGCCATCGCCATCGAGCAGTTCATCAATGAGCGTTTTAAGAAACTCGCCAAGGACGATATCGGATTTGCTGATTTCTTCAGGCGTAAGCTTCTCCGCGATGCCGGCATAGATGTAACGGCGTTCCTCCAGCTGAGAGGCGCGGCGGGATAAGCGCATGGCTTTACGGTTGAAAGCCGACTTCGATATTGGTCCGATGCCCTTAACTTCCAGACGATCGTTCAGCTCAAAAAGAATGTCCGCCTGACTGCGGCGGCGTTCATTCAGCTGACTGATTGCCCAGACCACATCGTCCTGGGCATCTTCTGGTAGCAATTCCAGACTGTCTAGCCTGGAACGGCCGCGCCTATCTTCTGTCATGGCTCATCACTCCACGTCGCCCGGTCGCTGAATACCTTCCAGGACGATGCGGCGTTCAACATGATCGCGGCCTGTCCTGGTCAAGGTGGCGATAAGGGCGGTGCCTGCGGCGCTGATGCGAACAGCGCCAGCTTCTGTTTCGAGCCAACGCATCTGGTTGCGCAAATATTCGCGGGTGCGTTTGTAGCCGAAAACCTCCAACTCGCGTTCAAGCAGGCTGTCGTTCAGACTGGCATTCGTCTCCATCGCGAGCGCCTTCAGGATGATGAGGCGCACATTCTGATCGACAAAATCCTTGTAACCCGCCGTCATTCCTAACGTCCTTTCTGCATCAAAAATTCTTCAACACGGCGCGTCGTCCGTTCGGTCGCCTCCGACGACTTCGCCATAATTCCCATCTGCCCCTTGATCTCGGTGATGGCGAGCTGGAGCTGATGGACGGTTTCGGTGTTCGGCATGTGCGACAGATCATTCTCGACCTTCGATAGTCGGTGCTCATGATCCGAAACCTTGGCCGATATCTCTTTCGCGCCCTTGCCGATGTAGCCGCTGACCACGCCGAGGAAGGCCGCAGCCGCTAGCAAGAAGTTGATGAGCTGCCCGATCTGGGCGAGTGAGATATTCTCCAGCATTAACGACGCCCCCTGGACTGCTCGCGTTCAAGTTTGCTCTGACAGTCCACACACCGGCGCGCCGATGGCAGGGCTGCAAGCCGCTCCGGCTCGATCTCTTCGCCGCAGCGGACGCAGATGTCCGATCCGTCTCCAATCAAAGCAGCTGACGCGGCAGCGATTCCCGCGTCCCGCTCTTGCTCGGCGCGCAGATCGGCCAGCTCATGTGCCTTGTTACCCGCTTCCATCACTTCGGCCGCTCCGCAGGAACTGGCACCGTGTCGATCGCAGCAATGGCTGCACCGCGCCGCTGTTCACAGACGGCGAGCGCGGCGCGATCCTTGCCCCAAAGCGGTGTCAGCTCTTTCGCCGACAGGGCGCGATCAGGCAGAGTGACAGGTGGATCGCATGGCTTGCGCGCCTCTGACGGCACTTGCCCCCTGACGAATTCAGTACGGAGGATTGGCTTTCCCTCCGAGGAACTGGTTGTTGAGCAGCCGTGAGCGATCGACATCGATGCCACTGCCAGGAGTGTCAGAAAGCGCCGCATTGGCATCCTCCAGTTCTAAGACCTTGTTGTTGAGACGGTTGATTTCGGCCTGGGCTTTTTCCTGTGCGGCCTGGGAGGCTTTCATCTGCTCGATGATGTTCTTCGCGGCAGCTTCATTGGCCTCGGCGATCTGTCGAGACCAATCCGCATCACGGGCTTTTTCGGCGGTTGCAACCGCATCGTTGATCGTTTCGCGGAGCGCGCGGGCAGCACCGAAAGCCAACGTCGCCGCCGCCAGGAATATGATGGCGGCGACAACAATCTGGGAGGTCCACTTGCCGAACCACGCCGAGAGCGCTGCAATCATGGCCGGTCCTCCCGGCGATCGGTGAACAGAGCCTTTGCCTGCGCCCAATAATCGACAGAGCCGAAGCCGCGATGGACGCCGAGAACGCCGACGATCAGCGCGACCATGGAAGGCACCACGATCGGAGCAATCGCAACGGCCTGCTCTGAACCGACAGACGCAGCGCCAACAAGAATGATGATGACAGCCCAGGCGAGATAGAAACTGCCCCACAGATAGCGACGGCTGGAGGTGTAACCGGGTTCCTTGATCGGTTCGCTCATGTCACGTCCTCCGGCATGAATCGCTGAAGGCTCTTCATTGTCTTCGGCCCGACCAGGCCATCGGCGACCAGACGATGATCGCGCTGGAATGCCTTCACGGCTTGTTCGGTTCCCGGTCCAAAAATCCCGTCGATCGACAGATGATAAAAACCGGCAGCACGAAGGCCACGTTGAAGATCGGCAACGGAAAGACCCCGCATGCCACGACGCAACACAGTGTCTCCCGGCTCGAAGGCGATAGCGTCGGCGCTGATCTCCGCAACGATGTCCTTGGCCTTGGCAAGATATGCTGCGCGGTCGCTCAAACCATTCGTGCCACCGTTGATGCGCTTGGTGATGGCGACAAGATCATCTCGGTCGGCAACGTCGTTGAGATTGCGAGTGGACCAGAAATAAAAGACGGCCCATGCAGCCCATGGCCACGTCGCCACCAGTTCGGGCTTCAGCTCGAAGTTCGGCGCATCAGAGTGGTACTGCCGTATCCACGTTGCGAAGGCGCGATAATTGGCGCGGCCGGTCAACTGGATCGGGCCACGCCCCTTGAAGCGTTTGCCGTCACCGGGCTGTGTATTGCCGAGATCGGCGCGGCCTTCATAGGCCGCACCGCTGGCGTATTCTTCCATCGCGCAAAAGCCATCGCTCTCGTGGGCGAGCTGTGCGAGGAAATGAACGATGCGAAGTGAGGTCGTAACCTGAAACCGCTTGAGCAGTTCCGGCAGCAAGGGTCCAAACGATGAAATGATGGATTGCTGTTGTGCAATCTTTTTGACCGCGACGCGCGGAGCGAGCGCAGCCAGCACCGTGTGATTGATCTGGGATGCAAGGTCGGTCACATCACGCCCTCCGCGAAACTGTCTTCTTTGGCTGTTGCCGTTGGCCGTGATTGGCCGGTTCAAGACAGTTTTACGCGGGCACGCGATTGCTAATCATGCCGTAGAAGGAAGGCGCGACGGTATCTATTCGGATGGAAACATTTCGATCTGACGGTCGTCAGATTTCTTGGTGCGGTATTTCACCGGCGAGCGCTGAAACAGCTTCTCAACACCATTTTCAGTGATGCCTAACTTACGGGCAATCTGTGCATTCGACAAGCCATCGTCGTCACGATAGCGGCGCGCGCGAAGATCGCGCACCAATGGTACGCTTATGTAGTCACCGCCATAGCGACGTGAGAGCTTGTTTGCAATATCGATCCCGACACTATCGATAAGCTGCGAGCGATCAATATTCGATGGCACGTAAAGGCGAATACCTGCATGCTCTTCGGCAAGGCGGATGAGGCCGTCCTCACCAAGCAGACCGAGCAGCTCCGCTACAAGTCGATGATCCTTCAATGCTGCCTCCCGATCTCTGCGGAAAGCGCCAGTTGTTGCGCGGTAATGACGCGCAAGCG
>NZ_JAHWRG010000049.1:0-6062 GCF_024539785.1 Ochrobactrum sp. BTU2
CCTCTGCTCTCAACAGCAGAAGGACACCCTCATGGCTTCCCACCCCAACTCTCGCTCCGGCAGTGACCAAAACGCCGCCGTTCTTGAAGATCCCGCTCTCGTCCAGGGCTATCTCGGACAGCACCCCAAGCTCTCGGCAGGTGCCCTGAGCGCGGCGCGGCATTTTCTGAGGTGGGCGAGTGCCCACGATCTCGCCTACAAGGATTTCGATGCGGCCGCGGTTGATCGTTTCGGGCGGCATCGCTGCCGTTGCGGGCGCTATAGACCTCACCAATTGCGTGATCCGGTCTACATGACCGACGTCCGCCGGTTTCTCCGGCATCTGGAGAATGTCGGGATCGTGACCGTTCCGACCGGTGTCGAACGACTGGACAAATACCTGCCAGATTTCGCTGTCGGGCTTAGTGCCGCTGGCTACAGCAAGGTGACTTATGCTGGCCGGTTAGGTCAGGCTCGGCATTTCGCCGAGTGGATCTTGCAGATGCGTATTCCCGCAAAAGAGATCACTGACGTCACCATTGAACAGTTTGCTCTGCACGATTGTCGGTGTGGCATCCGAACCAAGCGTGGCCTACGGGTAGATGGCTCAGGGACCAGGGATCGCCGTCGCAGTGCTCTTCGCTTCGTCAATTTCCTGCAGGAACAAGGTGTGATCGATCCCTCCGCATCGCCCAATATTCTTGAGATCGATCCGCGACTGGACGGTTTTGCCCAATGGCTGCGCCGCGAACGCGGGACAACAGAGGAGACGATCCGGCGCTATCGACAAGAAGCCGGACGCTGGATCGATATTCTCGGCAAGGATCCGGCTCACTATGATGCAGCGACAATCCGCTCGGTCGTTCTGGATCAGGGTCCGGAACGAACGCGCTCTTCGATCCGTATGACGGTGACCGTGTTGCGCGCGCTTCTGCGCTTCACTGTCAGTCAGGGTCTTTGCGCCCCACATCTGCTGCACGCAGTGCCACCCGCAGTTCGACGGAAGCTTTCGACTGTTCCGCGCGTGATCCCAAAGGCAACGATTGAAGATATCATTGCATCTTGTAGCACTACGGCGCCTGTCGATATCCGGGATCGTGCGATCCTCCTCCTGCTTGCGCGAATGGCGCTGAGGGCGGGAGACGTGTGGCAGCTACGTCTTTCCGATATCGAGTGGCAGGCCGGTCGACTCCGATTGCACGGCAAAAGTCGTCGCGGAACGATGCTTCCGCTGCCTCAGGATGCGGGCGATGCGCTTCTCGCCTACATCGAGGATGCGCGGCCCTTCGCCTCGACGGACCGGGTATTTCTGCGGATACAAGCGCCGTTTACTCCGCTGCGTTCTTCGGCCGAGATCGCCGGCATCGTCGCTCGCATCCTGAAGCGCGGTGGATTTTCCCACCTGCCGTCAGGATCTCATGTGTTCCGTCACTCACTGGCGTCCGCCTGGCTGCGCGACGGCGCCGATCTCGATCAGATTGGCGTCGCCCTCCGGCACGCTTCTCGGGACACGACGGCGATCTACGCGAAGGTGGATGTTTCAATGTTGGCAGCCGTTGCCCAGCCCTGGCCGGGAGCAGCGTCATGATCCAGCAACACGTCGATCGCTATATCCAGTTGCATCGCGCCCTCAGCAAGAAGTTCGATGCGCAGGAACCGGCACTGAGACAGTTCGCGGTGCTAGCCAACGAAAGAGCCACCACCATCATCACCGCCGATTTGATACTGGAATGGGCGCGTAGAGCGGCTACGCCGAACGCCGCCCGTATCCGTTTTGGCCTTGCCCGCGCCTTTGCCGAGTTTCTGCACGGCGAAGATCCTCGGCACGAAGTGCCGACCGCGGGGCTGATGGGGCGCGGCAACCGGCGGCGACCAGCTCCGTACGTTCTGATGCCGGAGCAGATCGTAAGCATCATGGCAGAGGCACTGAAGGTGCCCGGCCTGGCTCCCATCAGCCCGCTTACATATCATCATCTGTTCGGGCTGCTTGCTTCGACGGGGCTCCGCATCTCGGAAGCTCTTTCGCTCCGCTTCGATGATCTGACGGATGACGGCCTCATGGTTCGCAGCGGCAAATTCGGTAAAAGCCGCCTCGTTCCGTTGCACGCTTCAACCCGCGCCGCGCTTGAACAGTACCTTGCAGTTCGACGTGAGTTTGGTGGCGCAAGCGACGAACTCTTTGTGCTGGGCCACGGTCATGCCCCGACCAAGACCAGGGCCCACGTAGTCTTTGTTCGGATTGTCAGGCAGCTTGGATTTCGCAACCCCAAAGGGCCGGGTCCCCGTCTGCACGATCTGCGCCACACCTTCGCAGTGCGGTCTCTGGAAGCCTGCGGGAATGATCCGCAGGCTATTCTGCGGCACATGCGTGCACTGAGCACCTATCTGGGACATGCCGAGATTGCCAACACCTACTGGTATCTCGAGGCAACACCTGTCCTGTTGCGCACGATCGCCTCAGCAACCGAAGGTGCTTTCATCGGAGGTGCAGCATGACGCCGCTCGCTCCGGACCTTTCCGCATTCCTGCAGAATCACCTTCCGAATGAACGCGGTGCGAGCCCGCATACAATCGCGAGCTATGCGCATGCGTTCACGCTCTTGCTGCGTTTCGCTGCCGCGCGTTTCAAACGGCAGCCATCGGACCTCATGATCGAGGATCTCGATGTCGGACTGGTGAGAGCTTTTCTGGAGCATGTCGAGGACGGGCGACATAATACCGCCCATTCTCGCAATGCGCGGCTCTCAGCGATAAAGGCATTCTTTCGCTTCGTCGAGCACCGGCAACCGGCCTGCCTCGAACAGGCCATGATGATCCGCGCGCTGCCGGTCAAGCGAACGGACACCCGACTTATCGATTACCTGACACGGGAAGAGATTCGAGCGCTGCTTGCGGCGCCCGACATCCGCACGCGCGGCGGCGTGCGCGACCGTGCGATGCTCCATCTGGCCTACGCCGCCGGGTTGCGGGCATCCGAACTGTTGGCGATGCGGGTGGAAGACTTCCCCGACAGGTCGCTTTCCAGCGTTCGCGTCCTCGGCAAGGGGCGACGGGAACGCATCCTGCCCCTCTGGAAAGAAACTCAGGCCGCATTGCGCGCGTGGCTGGCCGTTCGGCCGGTTGGTCAGGGTCCGGAACTATTCCTGAGCCGGGATGGCAAGCGCATGAGTCGCGACGGATTCGCATACAGACTCCAACTGCACGTCACCAAAGCCGGCAAAACGGTGCCCTCGATTGCCGGCAAAAGCGTCACGCCGCATGTGCTTCGGCATAGCTGCGCCATGCACACGCTCCAGGCAACCGGAGACGTTCGCAAGGTGGCGCTGTGGCTCGGCCACGCCAGCATCCAGACTACCGAGACGTACCTGCGTGCCGATCCGACGGAGAAGCTCGCGTTACTCGACGCACATCACGCGCCGCTTATCAAACCAGGCAGGTTCCGAGAGCCATCGGACAAGTTGATGGCCGCCCTCGCGGCCGCGACAAATAAACCTCGATGACTTCAGCCCCATGAACAGCGTTCCGTCTCTGGCGGGGCGCTTCTATTCGATCACATAACCCAGCGCGCGATAACCTATCCGTCGCTTTGCGGCCATGCGAGCCAGAACGGGAACGGTATTGTCGACATAATCGACCACCAACACGTCTCTTTTGCCGTCATGCTGACGATGCAGACGACCGACATACTGCGCCAAGGTTCCTTTCCACGCGATTGGCATCGTCAGGAACAACGTGTCGAGCCTCGCATCATCGAATCCTTCACCAATGTAGCGGCCTGTTGCAAGGATCAGGCGCTCAGCTTCGTCGGCTACACTCAATGCCATGCTGGCTTGCTTGCGATCTTTCGCCGACATGCCTCCGCGCAGGACTACCAAATTCTTCACGAACGGCGTGAACCTCTGCTGAAGATAGTCGAGGTGGTCCTTTCGCTCCGTCAGAACGATGGGCGAACGTTTGGCTTCCAATGATTTCAGCACGTCGTCGAAGATCTGGTCATTCCGACCGCGGTCCTGCGCCAGCGCCGCGTAAATCGCGGGCATGGATGGGCGTTCGACTGAGACAAGGGACGCCGGCAATTCAAACCTCGTCAAACGGTCGCGGGCGCGATGACGAATGCCGCGCTCGGCAGCTTGAACTCTTGCATCAACCCGATGGCGAACGGGGCCGCATTGCATGAAGATGATGGGATGATGCCCGTCCTTCCGGGCGACGGTCGCAGATAAGCCGACAACGTATCGCGCCTTTGATCGCCGCGCGACAAGCTCAAAGCTTGTAGCAGATAGATGATGGCATTCGTCGACAATCAGATGGCCATAATCTGCAACGATGTCGGCGACCTCGCCATTACGTACCAGGCTCTGGATCAGAGCCACGTCAATGACGCCGGTCGGCTTTCTTTTCCCACCGCCAATGACGCCGATCTGCTTCGGGTCGATGTTCAAAAAGGAACTCAATCGCTCCACCCATTGGGTCAGCAATTCACGACGATGGACAAGCACCAGCGTGTTCCGGGCCCGATGGGCGATAAGTGCGGCGGCGACAACCGTCTTGCCAAACGCCGTCGTGGCGGCAAGCACTCCAGTGTCGTGGGCTACGAGAGCTTCAAAAGCCCGGGATTGCGGTCGTCGCAGTTCCCCTTGGAAAGAAACGCCTGCAGGTAGCGCCGTTCCATCTTCGCGATGATCGTCCAGGATGGTCACCGCCCGGTGGGCTTCTATGAGGTCAACGGCCTCGTCGAGACATCCTCGCGGCAGAGCGATATGCCGAGGATGAAGCTCGGCGCAGGATACGACCCGAGGCTTCCCGAATGTTGGCAGCCGCATTGCCTGTGCTCGGTAGAATTCCGGATTTTGGAATGCCGCCAAGCGCACGAACTGTGCGACAAAGGCAGGCGGAAGTTCCGTTCTGTCGACGTAGACCTGATCGGCAACCACGATCTTGATGCTTTTGGGAATCGCAGCATCGATACGCCGGGGCTCGCTACGCCGTGACGGTGACATCTTCCACGGCTCGTCGGCATGTTCATCATCCACCGGCATCCTGACGCCGAGCACGCGCCCTGACAGTTCCGCCTCGTCAGCAATGCGGAAGACCATATCAGCCGACAATCTTGGCAAGGACGACAGGAACGCCCACTGATCATCGTAGGGCCGCAAGTCCGCATCGACAAAAACGCTGTCGCCGACTTCCCGAGCTTTTCGCTGGAGCGGGAGCGCAATCAGATTTCCAAAGCCGCCAAGTGGCATCGTGTCCTGGTTGGGGAAAAACCGATCGTAGGAGGTGAAGCCGATCTCAGGCCGTCGCTCCATCGTCTCCGTGATCAGCGCCGCGCCCATTTGTCGGGCAATCTTGGCCTGAATCGGTTCGGAGAAGAATATCCAGACGTGACCGCCATTTCCCGACCTTGATCGCTCCAGAGCCGCGGCAATTCCTTTCGAATGACAGGTATCCAGCAATGCCCTCGCGTCATCCGCCCAACAGTCCTTGTCAAAGTCAGCCGCGAGGAACCAGCATGTTTCGTCTTGTAGCAACGGATACACCCCGGCGACAAAATCTCCAGATTGGAAATCGCCGCCACGGAGGTGCTTTTCGATGATCTCCTCCGAAGGAGGAGTGAAAGCCTGATGCGGGCATTCTCCACATTTCACCTGCGGCTTGCCACAAATTCCCTTGGCCCATTCGTTGGAGCAGGCGGGCGAATACCCGGATCGTCCGGTCTTCTTGTTTTCCCATCGCGTCGGAAAAACATCCGGGCGACCAGCGAATAGACTTCTGAACAAGGCGATTTTTTCGTCTGACCGAGAGTTGTTGGTCACGGCCGCGTTCGGGAAGGTAAGCTGCTCGGCTACGATAATATCATCAGTGACCAGCTGGAGCTCAAGCGCGTTCAGCGCCCGCTCAAGCGTGAGTCGCTCTTCATCCAGGTCAGCTAGTCGCTGTCGAATGCGCGCGATTTGCGCCGCAGCATCTTCTTTGCTCGCCAATTTCGATGCCCATGCCTCGAATGCTCGTGTCGCACGCCAGCATAGCCCAAAGGCTTCCTCCGAATAAGGAGGGCAGCGCGTCTCGACGTTTCGAAATCA
>NZ_JAHWRG010000004.1:0-681446 GCF_024539785.1 Ochrobactrum sp. BTU2
CGGTTAGGACAGCGCCCTTTCACGGCGCAGACAGGGGTTCGATTCCCCTTGGGCGTACCATTGCTGGTTTTTCTTTTTCCCTTATAATTCAATCCATTAGCGCCTGATTGGCGTCGCTTCGTGCTACCTGAACTTATTCACAGACAGGTGAAAAAAGGGGCTTGCATGTCAGAAATTTCCTGACTATAAGCGCCCCACACCAGCAGGCGCCCATCGTCTAGCGGTTAGGACAGCGCCCTTTCACGGCGCAGACAGGGGTTCGATTCCCCTTGGGCGTACCATTGCTGGTTTTTCTTTTCCTTTAGAATTGACGCAAATATTACTGGCTGAATTGCCAGGATGCTGTTACGCGCCGGGCTGCAACCTTTTCGAAAGGACAGCATAATGTCGAAAGCAACAGCAATCGTTCCCACCGCCCATGCCAGCCGCTACCTTCAGCAGCTCTGCAAACATTGGGCGCACAAATTCGCAGTCGAATTCACGCCGGAACACGGCACCATCGATCTCGGCGAGAATCGTCTCGTGATTCTCGATGCCGATGCGGAAAAACTGACCACAACGGTTGAAACCTCGGAAGAAAACCTCGCCCGCCTCGAAGAGGTCGTGGCAAGTCACGTCGTCCGCTTCGCTTTCCGCGAGGAACTCGTCTTCAATTGGGTAAAACAGTAACAAAAGCGGGGGGCGTTTACCCTATCTGTAAAAAGCCCGCAAATTGCCCGGAATAGCCATTATCGCATCACAATCCGGGCAAATTCTCCCGCGAAATTCTTCCCAACTTCGAACAAGTGATTTGATGGGGAAGAATAATGACAAGCGAAACAAGAACCACCCTCACCTTTCTCGGCGCCGGCCTCGTTGCAGCCGCAATGGTTCTCGGTGCGGATATGAGCTGGGCCGACGTCGTTAAGGCGCTGTTCTAGGCCAACTGCTCTCGTTCACTGACTAATTTCGCAACGCAATCAGAAAAGCCTTTCGCGCACGCGGCGAACTACTCTAAATCGACGCATGATTTTTCAAACACCTTTGGTTACCGGCAGGCTGGAACGCCGCTACAAAAGATTTCTGGCCGACGTCACACTTGACGATGGGCGCTTCATCACTGCTTCCGTGCCCAACACTGGCTCCATGCTCGGATTGACCGCTCCAGGTTCTCGCGTCTGGCTGAGTGTTTCGGATGCCCCTCACCGCAAATATGCCCATACGCTGCAGATCGTCGAAGCGGATAACACACTGGTCGGCGTGAACACCGGCTTGCCGAACAGGATCGCCGAAGAAGCAATCCTCAACGGTCTTATTCCTGACCTCGCAGGATATGCCAGCCTCAAGCGTGAACAGAAATATGGCCGCAACTCGCGCATCGACCTATTGCTGGATGACGGTCCGCGCCAGCGAGCCTATGTCGAGGTCAAGAATGTACACTTTATTCGCACGCTCGGATTAGCGGAATTCCCCGATACGGTGACGGCGCGAGGCGCAAAACATCTTGATGAACTCGTCGACGTTGTTGCCGCTGGTCATCGGGGCGTGATGCTGTTTATTATCCAGCGAAACGATTGCAGCAGATTCAGCATTTCGGGTGATCTCGACCCCACTTACGCACGCGCTTTTGAACGTGCGCGTGCAAACGGGGTTGAGGCTTGGGCCGTTCGGTGCCACATAACGGACAAAAGCATTGATGCCAGTGAGCTGGTGCCAATTGAGTAGACTAAGACGGATCGAGTGATGGTAACCTATATCGAAGCAACAAGCGCACCCATGAAATATACGGGCCAGATCAGGCTCTATGGCCCCGAGGCTTTCGAGGGTATGCGCACGGTCTGCAACCTGACGGCACGCTGTCTCGATGCCCTCAACGATATCGTCAAGCCGGGCGTGACCACCAATGAAATCGACCGCTTCGTGTTCGAGTTCGGCATGGATCACGGCGCGTTTCCGGCAACGCTGAACTATCGCGGCTATACGAAATCAACCTGCACGTCGATCAATCACGTCGTCTGCCATGGCATTCCGAACGAGAAGCCACTGCGCGAGGGTGATATCGTCAATATCGACGTGACTTATCTCCTTGATGGCTGGCACGGCGATTCAAGCCGCATGTATGCGGTAGGCGAAATCAAGCGCGCCGCTGAGCGGCTGCTTGAAGTCACCTATGAAAGCCTTCTGCGTGGGATTGCCGCCGTAAAGCCTGGCGTGAAAACCGGCGCTATCGGCGCCGCAATTCAGACTTTTGCCGAAGGCGAGCGCTGCTCCGTTGTGCGCGATTTCTGTGGTCACGGCGTAGGGCAGCTGTTCCATGATGCGCCGAATATCCTCCATTACGGCACGCCGAATGAAGGTGTCGAGATCAAGGAAGGCATGATCTTCACGATCGAGCCGATGATCAATCTCGGCAAGCCGCACGTGAAGGTCCTCGCCGACGGCTGGACCGCGGTTACCAGAGACCGTTCGCTGACGGCACAATATGAACATACGGTGGGTGTTACGAAGGATGGCTGCGAGATATTTACACTCTCTCCGGCCAATGTCTTCGGCCCATCTTCCATGAGATAACGGCGAAGAGATATCGCCTCGATAATTGTCTGGTCTGTTTTTGCGGGGGTTTAAACAGGATGGCAAAGAGCAAGAATGAGCCGGGTAACACTGAGTTGCCCGGTTTCAGTGATACACTTCAACTGACGCCGAAGATCGACAAGCCGCATTATGCCGGACATCGTGATCGTCTCAAACAGCGCTTTCGGGATACTCCCGATGCGCTGGCGGACTATGAACTGCTCGAAATGTTGTTGTTTCGCGCCATTCGCCGCGCCGACACCAAGCCGCTCGCCAAAGCTCTACTGATGCGGTTCGGCTCGATTGCCGAAGTACTGGCCGCCCCCGAAAAGCTGATTGCCGAAGTTCCCGGCGCCGGTCCTACTGTGGCGCATGAACTCAAGCTTGTAGAGGCTGTCGCCAAGCGAAGTGCGCGCAGCACCGTCATGGAGCGCGAAGTACTCGGCTCATGGAACAAGGTGATCGAATATTGCACTGCGGCCATGGCTTATGAGACCCGCGAGCAGTTCCGCATCCTGTTTCTCGACAAGAAGAACAAACTGATTGCCGATGAAGTCCAGCAGACAGGCACGGTGGACCACACGCCGGTCTATCCGCGCGAAGTGGTCAAACGGGCTCTGGAACTCTCCGCCACCGCCATTATTCTGGTCCACAACCATCCTTCCGGTGATCCGACACCATCGCGCGCCGACATCGACATGACCAAGCAGCTCGTCAACGCTGCCAAAGCACTCAACATCACGGTGCATGATCATGTCATTGTCGGAAAGCACGGCCATGCCAGCTTCCGTGGACTGGGATTGATCTAACAAAAATTTCCGCATCCAGCAGTTACCGATTGTTAAGCATAGCGCGAAGAATGGTTGCGCATTGCATGGAAATCGCTCGAATTTTCTTAAATTTGGACACAATCAGAGGTGAGACGAGAGCCAGTTCGAAGGCACAGCCTTTCGATGGATATAATGAATTCAGGCATGTTTCCCGCCAGCGTTTCCAGACGGGAAAATCGGAGTAAAAAATGTTGAAGCGTTCTATCACCGCAGTGGCGCTTGGCGCCGCAATCGTTGCTTTTGCAGGTTCGGCTTTCGCTGCCGACATGATGGGAGCAACCGACTATTCCTATAATGATCCTGTCGCCGCAGGCCCGCATGACTGGTCCGGCAACTATATCGGCGCACAGGTCGGCGCTTCTTCGTCCAGGGTTCCCGGTCCTTTCACCAACCGCACTGGTGCTCTTGGCGGCGTTGTCGTGGGCAAAAACATGCAGAGCGGCAATGTCGTGTTTGGCGGAGAACTCGAAGGAAACTTCGCCGAAGCCGAACATCGCATCGGCAATGGCGGCAGCCTTCAGCAGTCATGGAACGGCAATGCCAAGGGCAAGGTCGGCTATGCTTTCGACAAGACGCTCGTTTACGGCACGGCTGGTTACGGCGTGACCCGCTTCAAGGCCAAGGACAACACCACCTCGGCTCCGGGCTGGGAAGGTGGCGCACTGGTTGGCGCTGGCGTTGAACAGGCCCTGAGCGGCCCGCTTTCCGTAAAGGCCGAATATGACTTCCAGCGCTTTAACGACGTGAAGTCCCGCGTCAACGGCGTGGAACAGCGCAACAATCTGAAGAACCATTCGATCAAGGCCGGTCTGAACTACAAGTTCTAGAGCATGTCTCCCGAAAGTGGGAACCGGTTTCGGGATAAGGACATGCTTAAAAACAAGCAGCTAGAGCATTTCCGACGATTCAAGCGAAACAGGAAATGCTTGAGGCCCCGCGATCCGATGCGAAACTTCATTCTGTTTTTGCATCAAGCAATTCTGCATTTGCACAAAGGGCTGCGTTTCATAGCGCAGCCCTTTCGTTTTGCATAAATTTATCTTCATTTCGCAGTCTGACTACGTCATTCGATGGCTTGACTCCGACAGGCACTAACCGATTATAAATTGGCAGTGGAAGTGCGGGGAACAATAAGAGCGAAAAGCTCAACCACCATATCGGGAGGTTATCTTACCTTGCCGTGTTGTCTCCTCGCGCCTGAACACTTGGATATGTGGCTCTGCTGTCGCAGACCATGCAGTCAGGAATGAAAGAATGCAGCGCGTTTTTGACGGACACAACGATGTCCTTCTGCGGCTTTGGGAAAATGCCCGCAAGGGCCAAGACCCGATCAAGGAATTTATCGACGGGACGGATATCGGCCATATCGATCTCCCCCGTTCGCGCAAAGGCGGTCTCGCCGGTGGAATATGCGCCATCTACATACCTTCGGGCGAGCATATCGAACTGGGCAAGCCGGATGCCAATGGCCACTACGAAACGCCACTTTCAGTGCCGCTGGAACGTAGTCCCTCCCTCGACATCGCTCTCGAAATCGCCGCCATCGCGTTGAAGCTGGAAGCTGCCGGAGGCTGGAAGCTTTGCCGCAATGGCCGCGACCTTGACGAAACGCTGAACAGCGACACATTCGCCGCCGTGCTGCACATGGAAGGCTGCGAAGCCATCGATGCCGATCTGGCTGCTCTTGAGGTCTTTTATGCTGCCGGCTTGCGTTCACTCGGACCGGTGTGGAGCCGCAACAACGTTTTCGCTCACGGTGTTCCATTCGCCTATCCGATGAGCCCCGATACTGGCCCGGGCTTGACCGATGCAGGCAAGCGTCTGGTCAAAGCGTGCAACACCAAGGGCATTCTGATCGACCTGGCGCATATCACCGAAAAAGGTTTCTGGGATGTGGCCAAACTGAGCGATCAGCCGCTGGTCGCCAGCCATTCCAACGCACACGCCCTCACCCCTGTCGCCCGCAACCTGACCGACCGTCAGCTTGATGCGATCCGCGAGAGCAAGGGTCTTGCCGGACTGAACTACGCCACGACGATGCTGCGCGCCGATGGCAAGGAAGACGCCAACACGCCGCTGTCCGATGTAGTTCGCCACGTGGATTACATGGTTGAACGCATGGGCATCGACTGCGTAGCGCTCGGTTCGGACTATGACGGCGCAACAATTCCAGCCGAAATCGGCGATGCCGCAGGCACGCAAAACCTTGTCGATGCACTGCGAAAAGCGGGCTATAGTGAACAAGAGCTAGCAAAACTTTGCCGGGGCAATTGGGTACGGGTTCTGAAACAGGCTTGGCACGAAGCGGCCTGATCTGGTGCGCATCCCGAAAAGTGTGAAACGGTTTTCGGAACAAGATGTGCGAAAAAACAAAGACAAAATCCCAAACAAAATCATAGGAAGGGGACTCTCAACATGATGCATTTCGGACGTTTTCGTATTCTGGCTGCGGGTGCAGCACTTGCCGCCGTACTGGCCGCAAATCCAGCCTGGTCGGCCACGCCAGCCGACACGCTGGTTCAGGCATGGGCCATCGATGACACGATCACGCTGGACCCGGCAGAATCCTTCGAACTGAGCCCGGCCGAATTCATCGGCAACGCTTATGACATGCTCGTTCGCCTCGATATCAACGACACGTCGAAAGTCATACCGGGCGTCGCTGAAAGCTGGACCGTTTCCGACGATGGTCTCACCTATACGTTCAAGCTGAAGAAGGACATCAAGTTCGCTTCCGGCAACCCGATTACCTCCGCTGACGTGGCTTATTCCTTCGAACGCGCCGTGCGTCTCGACAAGAGCCCGGCCTTCATCCTGACCCAGTTCGGCCTGACCAAGGATAACGTCAACGAAAAGGCGAAAGCTGTTGACGATACTACCTTCGTCTTCACCGTCGACAAGCCGTATGCACCAAGCTTCGTGCTGAACTGCCTGACCGCGACCGTCGCTGCTGTCGTCGACAAGAAGCTCCTCGAAGAACACGCCGAGAAGGTTACGCCGACCGACGACTACAAATACGACACCGACTATGCCAACGCATGGCTGAAGACCAAGTCGGCAGGTTCGGGCCCGTTCGCGATCCGCGAATGGCGCGCCAATGAAGTCGTCATTCTGGAACGCAACGACAATTATTACGGCGAAAAGGCCAAGCTCAAGCGCGTCTTCTATCGTCACGTCAAGGAAAGCGCGACGCAGCGCCTGATGCTTGAATCCGGCGACGTCGATGTGGCACGCAATCTGGAGCCGGGCGACTACGAAGCCGTTCTGAAGAACGACAAGCTGACGACCGCCAGCGCTGCCAAGGGCACGGTTTATTACATCAGCCTCAACCAGAAGAACGCAAATCTGGCCAAGCCGGAAGTTCGCGAAGCGTTCAAATATCTGGTCGATTATGATGCAATCGGCTCGACCCTCATCAAGGGCATTGGTGAAATCCGCCAGACCTATCAGGCAAAGGGCGTTCTTGGTTCTCTCGATGCTGCGCCTTACAAGCTCGACGTTGCCAAGGCGAAGGAACTTCTCGCCAAGGCGGGTCTGAAGGACGGTCTCTCGGTCACGTTCGACGTCCGTAACGGCCAGCCGGTCACCGGCATTGCCGAATCCTTCCAGCAGACTGCGGCTCAGGCTGGCGTGAAGATCGAAATCATCCCCGGCGACGGCAAGCAGACGCTGACCAAGTATCGTGCCCGTAACCACGACATGTATATCGGCCAGTGGGGCATGGACTATTGGGATCCGAATTCCAACGCCGAAGCTTTCACCAGCAACCCGGATAATAGCGACGACGCATCGACCAAGACGCTTGCATGGCGCAACGCCTGGGACATCCCGGAACTAACCAAGCAGACGCAGGCAGCTCTTCTGGAACGCGACAACGACAAGCGTGCTGAACAGTACAAGAAGCTTCAACAGGAAGCTCTCGACCAGAGCCCGTTCGTCATGCTGTTCCAGCAGGTTGAAGTTGCCGGCATTGGCGGCAACGTGAAGGGCTACAAGCTCGGCCCGACATTCGACTCCAACTTCCTGGCGAACGTCAGCAAGGAATAGTCGGTCACGCCTTGGCGCATGAAAGTTTTTCATGCGCTGAATCGGCCTAAAAACAAGAAGATGGAGCGGTTTTCTGAATCAAAAAGGAAAGCCGCTCCAGAGCGTTTCCAGCGAACCTTTTTCGTGTCCGGAAATGCGTCACAACACGAAATGGAACGGCTCATCAAAACCGTTCTAGGGCTTTTCAAGCAAAGATGACTGGGACTTCAGATCACCCCTGTTCTGAAATGTTCTCATTGTCGGAAGCGGTCAAAACATTGAGTAACACTGTAACCACGAAAAAGGTAAGGCGAGCGCCCCGGCGTTCAACGGTCCTTGCCGCGTCGTTAGCCAGCTTTCTGGTTATCGTCATCACGACCTATCTGGGCCTTCTGGCCGTCACATTCTTTATTGGCCGTGTGGTGCCGATCGACCCCGTGCTTGCCATCGTCGGCGACCGTGCTCCTGCGCATGTCGTGGCGCGCGTGCGGGAAGAGATGGGCTTCAACCTGCCCTATTACCAGCAGTTCTATCTTTACGTTAAGGGCGTGCTGCAAGGCGATTTCGGCACTTCGGTACTGACGACCAATCCGGTCATGACCGACATTCGCCGCGTTTTCCCGGCGACCATGGAACTCGCTACCGTCGGCACCATCATCGGCGCTTTGTTCGGCATTCCGCTCGGCGTTCTCGCCGCCGTGAAGCGTGGTAGCCTCGTCGACCAGATTGTGCGCGTGATCGGCCTCGTTGGCTATTCGGTGCCGATCTTCTGGCTCGGTATGCTGGCACTTCTGATCTTCTATGCGCGGCTCGGCTGGACCTCGGGTCCCGGACGTATCGACATCACATTCGAATACACGTTCACTCCGATCACCGGTTTCTACCTGATCGACGCGATCATCCAGCGCGACTGGCCAGCTCTCAAGGATATCGTCTCCCACCTTATCCTGCCGTCGGCTTTGCTCGGCTACTTCTCCTTGGCCTATATCAGCCGCATGACCCGTTCCTTCATGCTCAATGAGCTGGAACAGGAATATATCGTTGCTGCTCGCGCCAAGGGTATTTCGGAAACCCGCATCATCTGGGGCCATGCGCTGCGCAATGCCGCCGTCCCGCTCGTGACTGTGATTGCGCTTTCCTATGCCGGACTTCTGGAAGGTTCGGTTCTGACCGAAACCATCTTCTCCTGGCCCGGCCTCGGACTCTACATCACCAATTCCCTCCAAAACGCTGATATGAATGCCGTTCTCGGTGGCACTATCGTTATCGGGTCGGTCTTTATCGCGCTCAACCTCGTGTCCGATCTTCTCTATCGGGTTCTCGATCCAAGGACGCGCGTACGATGAGCCAAATGACAGATATTTCCAACCTCTCATGGCGTGAATGGCTGCTTACCGAGCGACCCCAATCGCGCACCCAGGCCCGTCTTGGCCGCGCCTATATGGTCTGGCGGCGTTTCACCGCCAACAAGCTGGCCGTCCTCGGCCTTCTGATTATCATCGGCCTGCTCGTCGTCGCAGCGCTGGCCGATGTGCTGGCGCCGCATTCGCCGGTTATCGGCGATCTCGCCAATGCCCGCCTGCTGCCGCCGGGAACACCCGGCTATCTGCTCGGCACCGACGATCAGGGCCGCGATATTCTTTCGCGTCTGATCTATGGCTCCCGCCTCACCCTCTATGTGGTGTTGCTGGTCGCCATCATCGCCGCGCCTATCGGCCTTCTGGTCGGTACTGTCGCCGGTTATGCCGGTGGTTGGGTCGATGCCGTACTGATGCGCATCACCGATATCTTCCTTGCCTTCCCGAAGCTCATTCTCGCGCTGGCCTTCGTTGCTGCTCTCGGACCCGGCATCGAAAATGCTATCATCGCCATCGCGATCACCTCATGGCCACCCTATGCGCGTATTGCGCGTGCGGAAACGCTCACTGTGCGCAACTCGGACTATATCTCCGCCGTTCGCCTGATGGGCGCTTCGCCGATCCGCATCGTCGTACGCCACATCATGCCGCTCTGCACATCTTCGCTGATCGTGCGTGTGACGCTCGACATGGCAGGCATCATCCTGACGGCAGCAGGCCTCGGCTTCCTCGGCCTCGGCGCACAGCCGCCATTGCCGGAATGGGGCGCGATGATCGCTTCCGGTCGCCGCTTCATTCTCGACCAGTGGTGGGTTGCCGCCATGCCGGGTATCGCGATCCTCATCGTCAGCCTTGGCTTCAATCTTCTGGGCGATGGCCTGCGCGATGCGCTCGATCCGCGGGGTAACAACCAATGAAGCCTCTTCTGACTGTTGATGACCTGCGCGTCACCTTCCCGACGCGCACAGGCGCAATCGAGGCCGTGCGCGGTGTCAGCTTCGAGCTTGGCCGCGAGCGTCTCGGTATTGTTGGCGAATCCGGCTCTGGCAAATCCCAGACCGGTCGCGCCATCATGGGACTCACGCCGCTCCATGCGCAGATCACTGCCAGGAAACTTGAGTTCGATGGCATCGATCTTCTTAATGTGTCGGCTCGTGAGCGCCGCGCCTTGCGCGGTGGCCGCATCGCCATGGTGTTGCAGGACCCGAAATATTCGCTCAATCCTGTCATGACCATCGGCAAGCAGATCGCCGAAACGCTGAAGGCCCATGGCAAATTCAGCAGCGATGAAATCCGCAAGCGCTCAATCGCCATGCTCGAAGCCGTGCAGATTCGTGATGCTGAACGCGTCATGAGCCTTTATCCGCACGAAGTTTCGGGCGGTATGGGCCAGCGCGTCATGATCGCCATGATGCTGGTCGCCGAGCCGGAAATGCTGATCGCCGACGAACCAACTTCGGCCCTCGACGTGACGGTTCAGCTTGAAGTGCTCGGCATTCTCGACAGACTGGTTGCCGAACGCGGCATGGGGCTGATCTTCGTCAGCCACGACCTGCGCCTCGTTTCTTCATTCTGCGACCGCGTTATCGTCATGTATGCGGGCAAGATCGTGGAGGAAATTGCGGCAAAGGACCTCGCCAATGCGAAACATCCCTATACGCAAGGATTGCTGAACTGCATGCCGAAAATCGGAGCCGATCGCCATCCCCTGCCAACCTTGCAGCGCGAGGAGGCTTGGAAGCTATGACAGGGGAAACTATGAGCACGGCATCTGCACTGAGCGTCGACAATATCGACGTCTATTTCGACCATTTCCATGCGCTGAAATCGGTGAGCATCGACGTAGCGCGTGGCGAATCCTACGGTCTCGTGGGGGAATCCGGTTCCGGCAAGTCGACCCTGCTGCGTGCCGTTGCAGGACTGGCACCCGTTGAAGACGGCGAAATCCGCATAGACGGGCAATTGCTGAAGACGCCGCGCGACAAGGCATTCTATCGCAATGTCCAGATGGTGTTTCAGGACCCTTACGGCTCGCTGCATCCCCGGCAGACCGTGGATCGACTGTTGCTGGAGCCGCTTGCCATCCATGGCGTCGGCGACACGGAACAGCGCATCGTGAAGGCGCTCGATGAAGTCGGCCTCGGTTCCGGCTTCCGCTTTCGCTATCCGCACCAGCTTTCAGGCGGCCAGCGCCAGCGTATCGCCATTGCCCGCGCCCTGATCGTTGAGCCCAGCATATTGCTGCTCGATGAGCCGACCTCAGCGCTCGATGCATCGGTTCAGGCGGAAGTCTTGAACCTGCTCGAACAGGTTCGGCGTGACCGCAACCTGACCTTCGTCATGGTCAGCCACGATCTTGGCGTTGTGACCCATATGTGCGACCGGCTTGCTGTCATGCGTAATGGAGAGGTCGTGGAACAGCTGCAGGCAGACGATCTTGTCAGCGGCAATATCCATGCCGACTATACGAAGAACCTGATGCGGGCCAGCGAAGGCTTCCGCAGATAATGCAAAAGCTTGTCTCCCAGAAGGGGCAACCAGCTTTGGGATAAAGACATGCGAAAAAACAAAGGGGACCTGCCGGTCCCCTTTTTCATTGCATCAATCGTCGGATGCCTTGCGCGGTGTGTCGCCATCCTGCCCGCGCCGCCAATAGGCGACAATAAGCTGGCGATCCTTCGCAATATTACGTTCCTTGCGCATATAGGTGCGGATCGACCGGAATGCGTTGAACTCGCAACCGGCCCAGACGTAAATGTCATCCTCGTCTTCCGGTAGTTCGACTGCGCGGACCGCATCCTGCAGCAATGTCGTCGTTCCGGCTTCCGCACCGTCGCGGTTCAGCCACTGCAGATCGACATCAGCTCGCGAGACAAGTTCCTGCTCTTCCGAAGCACTGCCAATCTCGACGCGCACGACCGCCTTGGTCCCTTCCGGCAGACGCTCCAGAATGCGCCCGATGGCAGGTAGCGCGGTTTCATCGCCCGCAAGCAGATACCACTTCGCATCGCCTGCATCACCACCGCCCGGACCCGTCATCCCGACAATATCGCCCGGCTTGGCACTGACAGCCCAGCCGGAACCCGGCGCATCGCAATCATCGCCATGGACGACCATATCGATATCCACCCAGCCGGCTACGCTATCGATGTTGCGGATCGTATAGACACGTGTGGCAAGCTTGGCTTCGCCATCCGGCCAGACAGGACGGCCATCTTCGCCGGTTGTGGGCCATTGCGGCTTGGCCAGACCTTCTGGAGGAAACAGCAGGCGGATATGAAGGCCCAACTGCGAGAAGCGGAACAGGTTGTCGCCCTTCAGACGAATACGACGCATATGCGGCGTTACGTTCGATACTGCGACGACCTGCATCTCGCGGAAGTAAGGCAGCGGTAGTCCAGCGGCCCCATCACCTTCCCAGATAATCTTCGGTTTGGCGCTGCCCTTGTCGAGAAATTCCAGCACATGCTCGGCGATGGAATATTTCATATAGGCAAGACCGGTTTCGTCCTCGCTTTTGACGTCGACGCTAACCGTTTCATCATCCCATTGCACATCAGCCTGACCGAAGCTCAGCACCAGCTTGGCCGTGCTGCCCTGCCGATGCACGTCGGCATGCTCGACAAAATGATCGAGGAGCTGATTGACCACATGACCGGCATTTGTGAGCGCAAAGCGGGTATTGGCGTTGAGTTCGGACATGCCCCGTCCTCCTTTGGGAAACAATTTTCCCAGCCTTACCCGAATATAACATGACTATTCAAGTCATCATTTCGATTTGAACCCGCAATAAATTGTGACGGGCAGTGCCTGTCGCCAGACATCGAAAGAGCCAAGTGCGCCCGCTTGCGCAACGCCAAGACGCGTCAATTCTCCGCCGAATTTCTCACGCCAGTTGAAAAGCAGCATCTCGCTTTGCAAGGTCACTGCATTCGCGACAAGCCTGCCACCCGGTTTCAGCGCGTTCCAGCAGGCTTCCAGCACGCCGTCATCCGTTACACCGCCGCCGATGAAGATCGCATCCGGCGTTTCCAGCCCTTCCAGTGCACAGGGCGCCCCGCCCTTGACCAACTGCAATCCCGGAACCCCCAATGCCGCGCGATTTCGCTCGATCATGGTTTGCCGCTGTTCACTCGCTTCTATGGCAATCGTGCGACATGAAGGATGAACACGCATCCATTCAATGCCGATCGATCCGCAACCGGCGCCGACATCCCAAAGCAGTTGACGCGGCAATGGCTGCAATCGCGATAGAGTGACAGCACGAACGTCGCGCTTGGTCAGTTGTCCGTCATTCTCAAACGCTTCATCGGGCAGGCCAGCGACGGGAGAAAACGCGCGCGCATCCGGCGCAGCGACACATTCAATCGCCAGCACATTGAGATCGGCACATCGCCCGTGCGACCAGTTTTCGGCGGAACCCTGAACCCGGCCTTCCTTCGGCCCGCCAATATGTTCAAGCACCGTCATCAGGCTTTGGCCAAAACCCTTGTCCTTGAGGATTGCCGCGGCTTTGGTTGGCGTCGAACCGTCATTGCTGAGCACAAGAAGTTTCTCGCCAGGCAGAATGTGCGGGAGCAAAAGCTCGAACGGGCGACCATGCACACTGACCGTTCGCACATCCTGAAGCGGCCAGCCCATGCGTGCAGCAGCAAGCGAAAAAGAGGACGGATAGGTAAGAACAAGCATTTCCTCTGGCGAGAAATGCCGGGACAAAGTCGCTCCCACACCAAAAAACATTGGATCGCCGCTTGCCAGCACAACCACCGGCTGGCCGCGATATGCCTCAATCATCGCGAAAGCTTCGTCTAATGGAGATGGCCAGGCCACGCGTTCAGCTTTGATATCGCCACTCAGAAAATCCAGATGACGCTTGCCGCCAAAAATGACCGCAGCGGAATTGAGTGCCGCGAGGGCCGTTTTCCCAAGCCCATCCAGTCCATCTTCACCGATCCCGATCACTGTCAGCCAGCGTGCCATGCGCGATGCTCCTTTTCCCTGTTCGTATGGCGGGGCAGTAGCAAGTGCAAGCGGCAAGGCGTATAAGGCTGAAATGTCGAGCCAGCAAATCACTCAGTCGCGGCAAGCCCAACCCGACAGGCGCAACGCCTGCCCCGGTCTTTCGCGTATGGTTATGGCCAGGGATGGGGCTATTGCCCGTATCAAACTGAGGCTCGGTCGCCTTTCTGCCGATCAGGCGCGTTCAATTGCAGCAATAGCCGAACGTTTCGATGCGGGCGCGATAGAGCTGTCGATTCGCTCCAATATCCAGTTGCGCGGTATTGCGCCCAGACATTGGAACGATGCCGTCGCGGCACTTCAGGCGGCTGGCCTTGGCGCCGACAATCCCGGCGCGGATGATATTCGCAATGTGATGGTCAGCCCCACCGCTGGCATTGACCGGGGCCAGATATGCAACGTCACCGGACTGGCATCATCTGTGCTGAACATGCTGCAGGCCAATGAGGCTTTCTATGCCCTGTCGCCGAAATTCTCGTTGCAGATCGACGGTGGCGAAGACTGCGCGATGATTTCCCATCCGGGTGACATCTGGCTTTCGGCAATAGACGGCGAAACCTTTGCCTTTGGCCTTGCTTCGTCTCCCGACAGGGAAGCGATGGGGGCTATAGACGCACAGCACGCCCTGCCCTTCATGGAAGCGTTGCTCCACCATTTTTTACGCCAAGGCAGTTTTGCACGGATGAAGCATCTGTTCGAGGCCACC
Organism: Ochrobactrum sp. BTU2; assembly: GCF_024539785.1. Classification (NCBI taxonomy): domain Bacteria; kingdom Pseudomonadati; phylum Pseudomonadota; class Alphaproteobacteria; order Hyphomicrobiales; family Brucellaceae; genus Ochrobactrum; species Ochrobactrum sp. BTU2. Next base: position 14,490 of record NZ_JAHWRG010000004.1, read on the forward strand.
CCTCCATCAAAACTTCTGGCGGAACTGAACCGGGGATTGTCGTTCCCCATCCACCCCGCAACCGGTTGGAAGCGCAAGGCACCGATGCCATTTTCGCATCTCGGCAACAACCAGCAATCTGACGGTTCATTTTATGTCGGTGCCATGCCGCTCATGGGACGGCTGGCGTCGCAGCAACTTGCTGATCTGGCAGACCTCTCCGACAGCGGAAAACGTGAACTGCGCCTTACGCCGTGGCAAGGCGTTATCCTGCCTTATGTAGGCGAAACCCAGATTGGTGAAGTAACCGAAAAACTTCGTTCGCTTGACCTCGAAACGAAAGCCGAGGCCCCACATGCGCGGCTTCGTGCCTGTTCGGGATCAAATGGCTGCGTCTCCGCACTCGCCGACACACAGACAGACGGTAAAAGGCTGGCAACATATCTGGCACCGGGAAAATCATCCGTGCACATCACGGGATGCGCCAAGTCATGCGCAGCACTTGCACCTTTGCCGCACACGCTTCTGGCGCGCTCGACAGGTCGCTACGATCTTTACGCGCAAGAGACGTTTCCGCAAGACGGGGCTGGACCATCGCGCTTTGGACGGCTATTGGCGACTGATATCACCATTGACGAAGCGGCGTGCCTTCTGAACGCCCGACACTGATTAGAGCGGTCACCATGACAGACTATATTCGCGATGGGCAGGCCATTTACGACCGGTCCTTCGCCATCATTCGCGCCGAGGCCGATCTAAGCCGGATACCAGCCGATCTGGAAAAGCTTGCAGTCCGTGTCATTCATGCCTGTGGCATGGTGGATGTGGTCAATGACCTCGCTTTCTCGGAAGGCGCTGGCAAAGCCGGACGCGACGCTCTGCTCGCCGGTGCGCCCATTCTTTGTGATGCACGCATGGTGGCAGAGGGTATTACACGCTCTCGTCTGCCTGCCAATAATGAAGTCATCTGCACGCTGAACGACCCATCGGTTCCCGAGCTTGCAACGAAGATCGACAATACCCGCTCGGCTGCAGCGCTCGACCTCTGGCTCCAGCATCTCGGCAACAGTATTGTTGCAATCGGCAATGCACCGACCGCCCTCTTCCGCCTGTTCGAATTGCTGGATGCTGGCGCGCCAAAACCTGCGCTCATCATCGGCATGCCGGTTGGCTTTGTCGGCGCGGCAGAATCCAAAGACGAACTCGCCGCCAACAGCCGCGGTGTACCTTATGTGATTGTACGCGGAAGACGCGGTGGCAGCGCCATGACGGCGGCGGCAGTCAATGCGCTTGCCTCGGAGCGCGAATAATGACGGTAAAAGGCAGACTGTTTGGCCTGGGCGTTGGCCCCGGCGATCCCGAACTGATAACGCTTAAAGCCCTGCGTCTCCTCAAAAGCGCACCGGTTGTGGCTTATCACGCAGCCAAGGGGAAGAAGGGCAATGCCCTCACAATAGTCGAGGAATATCTTTCACCGGAACAGGTTCTGGTGCCGTTGATCTATCCAGTGACGACGGAAAAGCTTCCCGCGCATATGGATTACGAACAGATCGTCAGCGATTTCTACGGCGAGATAACGAGCACGATAGCGAGCCATCTTGATAGAGGTCAGGATGTGGCCGTGATAGCGGAAGGCGACCCGTTTTTCTACGGCTCGTTCATGTATATTCATGACCGGCTTGCCGATCAGTATGAAACGGAAGTCGTGCCCGGTGTCTGCTCCGTCCTTGGCGCTTCGGCTGTACTGGGCGCGCCACTGGTCTATCGCAATCAGACATTATCCGTTCTCTCCGGCGTCATGAGCGCAGAAGAACTGACGCGACGGCTCGCGGATACAGGCGCTGCAGCTATCATGAAGCTTGGCAAAAACCTCGATAAGGTCCGCGCTGTGCTGGGCGAGCTCGGTCTCATGGACCGTGCGCTCTATGTTGAGCGCGCCACCATGGCCAATCAGCGCATTGTGCCACTTGCCGAAGTCGACAGTAGCGACTGTCCCTATTTTTCAATCATTCTCGTTCCGGGGCAAAAATGGAACGGCGCGTGATTCCTGCGATTCTGGTTCTCGGAGAAGCCGCGGTTCCTGCCGCGCGGCGGATCGCATCGGTGCTGGAACGCGCCGAAATACGCGGCCTCCAGAACCGTGTTGCGTCGCTGGATGAAACCTTCGTGCATTTCGGCGATGCGGTCAGGTCGCTTTATGAGGAGGGCCGCCCCATCATCGCGCTTTGTGCAGCCGGTATCGTCATCCGGGCGCTGGCACCATTGCTGCAGAACAAGCGCGTCGAACCGCCGGTTCTTGCTGTCGCCGAAGATGGAAGCGCAGTTGTGCCGCTTCTGGGTGGTCTCTCCGGTGTCAATGACATGGCTCGGCAGATTGCGGCAGCACTTGAGGTTGCGCCTGCCATAACCACGTCCGGCGAACTGCGGTTCGGTATCAATCTGCTGCACCCGCCTGCCGAACTGACCCTTGCCAGTACTGACGACGCGAAAAATTTCACGTCGAACCTGCTTGCGGGACAGAAGGTGCAGCTTGACGGAAAATCACGCTGGCTTGCTAATTCCAAACTGCCTTTCGCCAATGACGGTGCGCTGACGATCAGCATAACGCCCCACATCCGCACACCCCAGCCAGACGAGCTGATTTATCATCCGCGCAGTGTGGCGATTGGCGTCGATAGGGTCAGCGAGAACATTCAGAACGATATTGAAGATGCACTTGCCAAGGCGGGGATTGTCCCAGCGTCGCTGGCATTGCTTCTCGCCCACGAAAAAGACTGTACTTCGCCGCGGCTCCAAGAGGCTGCGGCGAAAATTGGTGTCCCGCTGCGCTATGTGGCGAATGCAACCGATGCTCGTGAGATCGTTCTTCATTCGGTGGAACAGCCGGTTCAACTGATGGAGAGCTTGGGGCTTGCCATTGCCGTGGCTGCCACCCCGGCAGATGTTCTGTTTGTCGGTCGAAAACGTGGCAAGCTGGTCGTTATCGGCCTTGGGCCCGGATCACGAGAGCTAATGACGCCTGCCGTTCAGCACGAACTGGAACAGGCCGAAGACATTCTCGGCTATGAGACCTATGTGCGGATGGCGGAAGAAAACCTTCGTCCTTTCCGCGCCGATCAGATCGTTCATATGACTGATAATCGGGAAGAAATGCAACGGGCACATCATGCATTCGAACTCGCTGCTTCCGGGCGACATGTCGCCATGGTTTCTTCGGGAGATCCCGGTGTCTTCGCCATGGCTGCGGCAGTCGTGGAGGCGCTTCACGAAACGGAAAATGCGGCATGGCACGGCGTGGAGCTCGTCATCCAGCCCGGCATTTCCGCTGCAATGGCCGCCGCATCGCGGATCGGAGCGCCGCTTGGACACGACTTCTGCATTATTTCGCTATCGGACAATCTGAAACCCTGGGAAATTATCGAGAAGCGCCTTGCGCTTGCCGCCGAAGCCGATCTCGCCATGGCGTTCTACAATCCCATCTCCAAGGCACGTCCGCATCAGCTTGGTCGCGCGCTTGAAATCCTGCGGCAATATCGGTCTCCCGAAACGCCCGTTGTCCTTGGGCGCGACATAGGCAGACCGGCTGAGACTACACGGACAACCATGCTCGGCGCACTGACACCAGATGATGTCGATATGCGAACCGTTGTGATTGTCGGCTCGTCCCACACGCAAGTTTTTGCGAAGTCTGATGGCAGGGAGTGGGTTTATACACCGCGCTGGTACGGCGAAAAGCCAGAGAAATGACAAACAAAAAAGGCAGGGAAAACCCTGCCTTTTTCATGTGTTATCCCTGATTGTTGAATCAGTTCTTCTTCGCCTTAGCCTTTTTCGGCTGGGCAGCGGCGGTTGCATCGACCTTGGCTGCTGCCGCTTCAGCTGCAACCTGATCGGCACTCTTCGGCGACGTATCGATAACAGCGCGCACACCGCCCATGGCGGTCAGCTGGCAAACAGCGGTACGCAGATCGACCTTGAGATCGACATCGGTGCCGCCTGCTGCACCCGGACGGGAGTTGATGGCAGAGATAGCGTGTTCCGGCAGGAAATACTTGTTGGCAGCGGCAGTGATGCACGGCTGCGCGAGCGCCGGATCGACATAAGCCGTCGGCGTGAAGCGAGGCATCGAAATCGTCGGCGCGCTGATCGGGGCATCGGTCTTGCCCGGCGTCGCCGTCGTGGTTGGTACAGTCGTCGTGCAGGCAGCGGCAAGCGGGGCCAACATGGCAATGGCTAGAAAACGGGCTCCGGTGCGGGCGCGTCCGTACATGATCTACCTCATAGGATCTGCTGAGTAGGTAAAATTTTAAGTTCGATAACTATTCGGTTTTGCTCGATTGTCGAGTGGCAGGAAGGTCACATTGCCAGAATTTCGATTCGCATCCACAGTCTGGCATCACTGTTTTGCTAGAATCCAGTTCAGCATCTCGCGCCAGTCGGACATGCGGATCGGCGTGCCGTGATTACCACTTTCGAAACGCCGGAACTGGACCGGATAACCCGGCGCGCGCTTGCGGATCTCGCGATAAAAGGCTTCCTGCTTGTCGATTGCAAAAACCGGATCACGGCTGCCATGTCCGAAGAAGACTGGCACACGTTTCTTGAATGCGGGTGACTTGAAAAATCCGTCATCCCAAAGCGAGCCGAGCAGAATAAGGCCTGCGAGCTGGTTCCCCGCCTTTTCATCAGCCGCTATGCGCCAGCATAGTGTTCCGCCTTGCGAGCCGCAGGACAGGATCAACGGAGCGCTCGGTGATGATGCCTTGGCTGCTTCGATCAATCCGGCAATCTGCGCCTCACCCGCATCGGCAAAATCCTTGAAATCCGGCGTGATATAGAGACCGCCATTCAATGCCGCGAGATTCTTCACACGGTTGAAATTGCCGCCAAAGGTAAAATCATTCATACCTTGCAGGCGATTACCGCCCCTACCATGCAGGTAGATGACGATAAAGGACGCGCCTTCGCGCTTGCCTGCTGTCATGGCCTTCACCGGCCCGGCAGCAGTCTGAAAGGTAACGTCCTTCTGGTAAGCGCGCGCCTTCAGCGAGACATAAGCATCTTTCACGCGCTTTTCAGGCACCGCATCGCGCCCGTTGATATCGCGCATCTCGTTGTAATCGATAACCTTGTAATCACCATCGTCAGCGCTGCTGATAATGCCGGGATAGGCGAAATAATCGTCCTTGTATGGCGGCAAAGACGCTGCCCCGGATGCCATCACAGTTGAAAACAGAAACAATGCCCCAAACAGGCCACCTATTCCATGCTTCAACATTCTATGGCTCATCGGATTACAGCTCCAGCGTATGATAGCGCCTGTTGAGATAGACCAGCGCCTCGTCCTCGGCTTTGGACCGCAGGCCCACGACTTCCCCGAAAAGGACGTGATGCGTGGAGTGATCCTGCACGCTGACCACCCGGCAATCGAAAGCGGCAAGTGCACCCTGCAATATGGGTGCTCCGGTCACCTGAACATCCCAGCGCGCCAGTTCGAACCGCTCATCCTGGGTCAGGCCGATACGGCCCGAAAAAGCGTCTGCGAGCTGTTGGTGCGACCCCGCGAGCGTGTTGACGGCGAACACGCCGTTTTCGATGAACAGCCGGTTTTCTTCATGAATCTTTTGCAGGCAAATCAGGATCGTCGGCGGATTATCCGAAACCGAACAGGCCGCCGTCAGCGTCAGACCACGCCTTCCCGCACTACCGGCAGTCGTGACGATCTGTACTGCGCCGGCGTAATGACTCATGGCATCCCGATAGGACTTGGATTCCACCGAAGCTGCACTTGAAATGATGTTCTTAATCGTTTGCACGTCCAACAGAATCCGTCTCGCCCTATGGCATGTTATCTGAAGCCAGCTACCCTGGTAACAAGTCCGCATAACGAGCCCAAATAAGGGGCCCACATAACGGGCATTGCACAAAGGCCAGGAAACAGCTACCCACTTTTCGTTGAAAATGCCACGAATTGTTTAATGAAGACGGATCACGTGATCGAGCTTGGGAAACGTCCGACCGCAGCGCTGACAAGTATCATCCTTATACTGCTGGCCAGTTCAGTACTGGCGCAGGCGGAGGATATGCGCGTCGGGCTCGCAGCACCGCTGTCCGGAACGTTCGCTCCATTGGGCAATCAGCTGGCGGAAGGCGCTCGTGTAGCCGCCACTGCAAAAGGCGCAGAACTCGTTATTTTCGATGATCGCTGCGATGCTGAAGGCGGCAAGGAAGCCGCAGAACGCTTCGTCAAGGAAAACGTCCGGGTCGTCACCGGCTTTCTGTGCCCGGAAGCGCTTGAAGCAGCACTTCCGGTTCTCGCAGCCAGCAACATACCTGTTGTGACATCAGGCGTCAGCGAAGCCACGTTGACTGAAAGACGTGCCCCCGTGCCGATGGCGGTATTCCGTCTTGCAACCGGCCTCGACAAGGAAACACAGGCAACCGGGAGCTTCCTTGGCAGCCTTTGGCGCGCGCAATCTTTCGCAATCATCGATGATGGTACCATCGAAGGACGCGAACGAGCTGCACGCGTTTTAGCCAGCCTTAAAGAGCAACAACTACAGCCGGTTTTCACAGACACCTACCGACCGGGTCTCGATAACCAGAATGCTCTGGTCGCCCGGTTGCGGCGCGCAGGCGCTACCCATGTTTATGTCGGCGGTGAACGCGACGATATTGCGGCTATAGGCGCAAGCGCTACCGCGCTCAACTACCCGCTGACAATTGCAGGCGGCAGTCTTCTTGACGCAGCACCCGGCACACAACCCCTAAGTCAGGGCACGTTGATGATTGCCCCGCTCCGTCCGCAGGAACTCTCGACGGCAAAGCCAGCAATCGATGCATTGCGTCAAGCCGGGAAACTTGCAGACGCCTATGCAATCATTGGCTATGCCAGTGCGGAAATCCCTGCGGATGTGATCAAGCGTGCCGACGAGCAGAAGCTGCCGATTATCGACACACTCCGCAATAATTCCTTTGAAACCGTTCTTGGCTCGATCAAGTTCGATGGCAATGGTGTCCGAACCGACAACCCGAACCGCCTGCAGCGGTTCGATGGCAAGCGGTTCGTGCTAGCCGACAAGTAGCCCAATCAGGCTTGCAGCAATCATCAGTCCGGTCATCAGGCTCATCGTCGACCAGAAAAGATGAAGCGCGGCATCGATATCATCAGCGTTGGCGTCGCGCTTGCCGGATGCATTCAGCATCGGCCCTTCGACTTTCTCCGCCCCATATTGGCGCGGACCGGCAAGCGCCAGCCCCAGCCCGCCTGCAAAAGCCGATTCCGGCCAGCCAGCATTGGGCGAGCGATGCAGACGTGCATCACGGCGCATAACGGAAAACGCTTCTTTGCCTGAAAGCCTGTCTTTCGTGATCGCGGTGGCAAGGGAGGCGAGCAGTCCGGTCAGTCTGGCTGGGATATAATTAGCGACATCGTCCAGCTTTGCGGCAAAACGACCAAAGTCATGATAGCGATCATTCAGATGGCCGATCATGGAATCAGCGGTATTGATCAGCTTGTAGGCGAACAAACCAGGTAGCCCACCGACCAGAAACCAGAACGCAGGTGCAACGATACCATCTGAAGCGTTTTCCGCGAGGCTTTCTATCGCTGCACGACTGACACCGCCTTCATCGAGATGTTCGGGATTGCGCCCGACGATCATCGACACAGCCCGACGACCGCCTTCGATCCCTTCCTCACGCAATGCCAGTGCGACCGCCTGCACATGATCGGCAAGGCTTTTCTGTGCAAGCAACACCGTCACGATCAGGATTTCGGCAACTGCACCGGCAGTCCCGGCGAAGGGTAACGAGAGTTCAAGGATGAGCCCCAGAACCACACAGGCCATCACCAGCCCGATCGTCAGCCACATGCCGTTTCGGCGAAGCACCGAGGCAGAGAGATTGCGATTGTTCCAGCGCTTTTCGCCCCACGAAATTGCTTTCCCGAACAGGACGACGGGGTGCGGCACCTTCTGCCATAGCTGCGGCGGGTCGCCGACAAAGCGATCCAGAAGAAGCGCCAGCGAAAGAATAATCAGCTTTATTTCCATGAGCTTGACCAGAAAAACTGAATCAAAATTTCAACGCCTTTTCGAACCGCGCAAGCGCCACATCATCCAAAGGCAAACCAATGCGCAACCAGCGCGGGGCGTAATCGAATTTCCGGATCAGAATATGTCTCTCGCACAATCTGGTGTAAATCCCGATTGCATCCACGTCTTCGACGAGAGAAAATAACGCCGTGCCGCCAATTTCCTTCAGACCGCTTTTGTCCAGAACAGCCGACAACTCCGCCCGCCGCAGATCAACACGGGCGCGATAATCCGCAAGCGTTCCGGCATCGCTGAAAGCATGATTGGCGATTGCCAGTGCCGGGCCAGAAACCGCCCATGGTCCAAGCCGCCGCTCCAACGCTTCAACAAGACGACCGCCTGTAATTGCAAAGCCCAGACGAACGCCAGCAAGCCCGAAAAACTTGCCGAAGGATTTCAGCACGATCATCGGTGCATCTTCCGCATTTGCCGCAATGCTGACAGCCTCATGCGCGTCGGCGAACGCCTCATCAACAACCAGAAACCCGCCGCGAGCACCGAGTTTCTGTGCAAGTTGCAGGAGAGCCTCTTTCGAAATCACGCGACCGTCTGGATTGTTCGGATTAACGATGACTGCCGCTGTTGCCTCACTCGGAATTTCATCAAGCGTCACACATTGCACAACCTTCCAGCCGGAAGCGGCGAACGAAGCAGCGTGTTCCTGATAGGTCGGTCCGAGGATGGCTACCGTCGACGGCGCGATCAGCGTTGGAACGAGCTGGATCAAAGCCTGCGTGCCCGGCGCTGCAACGATCGGTACTTTCTCGTTCAGTCGATAATAGCTGCGGGCCAGTCGCAACGTTTCCTGTAACAATCCTTCATCAGGCAGACGGTTCCAGATTTCAGGTGTCAGTTCGGGAAGCGGAAAATGCTCTGGATTGATGCCCGTCGAAAGGTCGAGCCAGTCTTGCGGCCTGCCACCAAAACGCGCGACGGCCTTGTCGAGCGCGCCGCCATGCTCGATTTCTGCACTCAAGCTTTCTCTCCGCAAAAATCGATGACATGCATGAACGAGCCTGAAACGGAGCCGACTCTCAGGCCTGCCTCGCCAACATCGTCGCCGACAGCATCACGCACACGGAAAAGACGATCAGCCTTTCCTTCACGCACGATGCTGGCATAGTGAAACTCATGCGCTTTCAGTGGCTCCGTCCAGGGAGAACCTTCAAGCGGTTCCAGCACCCGGTAGCCAAGATGAAGCTTTCTTTTCGCAAAACTCGTCTCAAGCTGCAAAAGACCCAGCATTGGATGCGCAACACCCTCCGCATCCTGCAAGCTTTCGCCGAGAACCATGTAACCGCCACATTCGCCGTAAACTGTTACCCCACGGGCTGCAGCTTCGCGTATGCCCGCCTGAAAGCGTCCTGCCTGCGCCAAACGCCCTGCATGCAATTCAGGATAGCCGCCCGGCAGATAGATTGCATCGGCATCCTGTCTCGGAGACTCATCGCCGAGCGGTGAGAAGAATGAAATCTCCACCCCTCGCCTGCGCCAGCCTTCAAACAAATGCGCATAGGCAAAGGCAAATGCGTCATCGCGGGCAACGGCAATGTGGTTGCCCAGCGGCTTCAGGCGCGGGACATTGGCCATCGCATCGAAGCGCTTCGGTCGCGACCAGATCGTCTGCAGCGCGTCCAGATCGATATGCGTTTCCATCGTATCTGCAGCGTGTTCGAGAAAGCTCTCAAGATCGGAGTGCTCGCCCGCCTGCACCAGCCCCAAGTGCCTTTCCGGCAAGGAAAGAGCAGTATCGCGAGGCAATGCACCAAGAACCGGAATACGGAGCGGCTCCAATGCGCCGCGCAACATAGCCTCATGCCGGGAGCTGCCAACGCGATTGAGGATGATGCCCGCAATCAGCACATCCTTGCGAAACTGGCTGAAACCCCAGACAAGAGCGGCAATGGAATGTGATTGCCGGGCACAATCCACCACCAGCACCACCGGCAGATCGAGAAGCCGGGCAAGATCGGCAGATGAACCCTTGCCGTCCATCGCTCCGTCAAAGAGCCCCATCATGCCCTCGGCAACCAATAGCCTGGCACCACTTTCCGTCATGCGGGAGGACAGTGCACTGATAAGTTCAGGGCGCATCGCCCAAGGGTCCAGATTGAAGCAATCCACCCCGCTTGCAGCCTTGTGGTAGGCGGGGTCGATATAGTCGGGACCGGCCTTGACCGGCGCAAGCGCTTCTCCCCGCCGCTTCAAGGCGCGCAGCAAACCCAGCGTTACCGTTGTCTTGCCAGACCCGGAAGCCGGCGCTGCTATCATGAACCCCTTCATGCGCTTCGCACTCCCTCATTTTGATTTCGTCTGGCAAGCGGATCGCTGGACAGGGCTTTGCCGTTCAACGCCCCCATCCAGTCCAGCCCGGCACGCAGACGAACCACTTCACCTACGACCACAATTGCAGGCGGGTTCAGCCCCGCCGCTTCAACATCTTTTGCAGCCCGCGCCAATGTCGTTTCAAGTACGGTCTGGTTGGGGAGGCTTGCATTGCACACGAAGGCGACAGGCTCATCCGGCGAACGCCCTGCCTCGATCAGCCGCCTGGCGATAAGGTCTATATGTTTCATCGCCATATACATGACGATAACCGGCGCAGACTTGGCGATCCCAGTCCAGTTGATTCCGTCAGGCATCGAGCCGCTGGCATCGTGACCGGTCAGAAAGGTCACCGATTGATTGATATCGCGATGGGTGGCTGCAATGCCTGCATAGGCAAGGCCGCCGATTCCTGCGGTCACTCCGGGAACGATGCGAAACGGAACACCATGCTCCACCAAGGTCAGCGCCTCTTCTGCTCCCCGTCCGAATACGAACGGATCACCGCCTTTCAGGCGCAGCACCTTCTTTCCCGATTTTGCAAGTTCGACAAGCCGCAGGGATATATCACGCTGTTTCGGTGAAGGCTTGCCGCCGCGCTTGCCTGCATATTCCAAAACAGCATCTGCATTCTTGAGAGACAGGCAGGCATCATCCACCAGCGCGTCGTAAACGATGAAATCCGCCTGTTGCAGGGCGTTGACAGCGTGAAGCGTCAAAAGACCGGGATCGCCCGGCCCGGCCCCAACGAGCCAGACATGGCCGGGCTCCATCGCAGGCAAGGTCACTTTGCTCCTCGCAATGACACATGCAGCCGTTTCTTCAGCCTTGTTCATTTTCATCAACCACTATTCTATCTGGCGGCACAGCTATCAGATACATTATAAGGCGTCCATGAATGACGAAACCGCTCCAACGAATAAAAGTCAGGAAAAAGCCGAGCTCCGCCGCGGCTGGACCACGGGCGCCTGCGCAACCGCTGCCACCAAGGCGGCATTGACGGCGCTTATTACCGGTGAATTTCCTGATCCCGTCGGTATAATTCTGCCCAAGGGGGAAGTACCCTATTTCCAGCTCGCCTATGAAGGGCTGGGCGATGGCTATGCGATGGCAGGCATCGTCAAGGATGCAGGCGACGATCCTGACGTGACCCATGGTGCCACGATCATCTCGACCGTATTCCCGGCCCCACCCGGAACCGGCGTCGTCTTTCGTGCAGGTGAAGGCGTTGGCACAGTTACGCGACCTGGCCTTCAAATCCCTCCGGGCGAAGCAGCTATTAATCCGGTCCCGCGCCGCATGATGACCGAAATCTGCGAGCAGATTTGCGCCGAATACGGCCTGCCCGCGGATATCGTCATTACGATATCAGTGCCCGGCGGCGAAGAGATTGCCAAAAAGACATGGAACCCGCGTCTCGGTATCGTCGGCGGTATTTCCATTCTCGGCACCACTGGTGTGGTCCACCCGTTTTCGTGTTCAGCCTGGATACATTCGATCCATCGCGGCATCGACGTTGCACGCGCAGCCGGGCAGAAACATGTCCTCGGCGCGACAGGTTCGACGTCCGAGGATGCTGCGCAGGCGCTCTATGATCTGCCCGATTTTGCCATTCTCGACATGGGCGATTTCGCTGGCGGTGTGCTCAAATATCTGCGCGAGCATCCTATCGACAAACTTACGATCGCAGGCGGTTTCGCCAAGCTGACGAAGCTTGCGCAAGGTGCGCTCGACCTCCATTCTTCACGGTCGCAAGTGGACAAGAGTTTCCTTTGGACCCTCGCCGAAAAGGCTGGCGCGCCGGAAAGCATGAAGGATCAGATTCTCTTTGCGAACACTGCGCTGGAAGTACTTGAACTGACTCAATCAATCGGCCTCGACATGGCCACGCCAATTGCGCTCAAGGCGAAGGAAACCGCGCTCGAAACCCTTCGCGGCGCGCCGGTCGCGGTCGAGATTATCGTAACTGATCGCAGTGGGAATATCCTTGCGCGCGTCTGACCCCAAGATACTCATTCTCGGCGGAACGACCGAGGCTGCGGCACTTGCAACGGCCTTCGCAGGGCTGCCCGTCAATGCCATTACCTCGCTTGCCGGGCGTACCAGCAATCCAGCCAAACTGACCGGAACGGTTCGAAGCGGTGGCTTCGGAGGTGTTGATGGGCTTGCTGCCTATCTCGACGAAGAACGGATAGACCTCATCATTGATGCGACCCATCCCTATGCCGCACGCATCTCGCAAAATGCAATGCAGGCGGCAGGCAAGCGCAGCATACCGTTGGTGAGGCTGGAGCGCCCCGCCTGGGAGGAAAAGCCGGGAGATCATTGGATTGATATTTCCGACGAAGCCGAAGCCGCGAACGCCATCCCATCCGGCGAGCGTGTGTTTCTGGCGCTCGGTCGCCAGCATATCGCCCCTTTTGCGAAGCGTGCCGATGCTCATTTCGTCATCCGCATGATCGATCCACCGGATGTGGCACTACCACAGGATTGCGAAATCGTTCTGGCGAGACCCGGCGATTACGCTGCGGAGAAGCGTTTTCTGGAAGGCCGCAGGATCGGGCTGATCGTCAGCCGCAATTCGGGCGGCACCATTTCCTATGCAAAAATCGAGGCTGCCCGTGCACTGGGACTTCCGGTCATGATGATTTCTCGGCCACCGGTCGCGGCCAGAAACGTTGTCACCTCGCCAGAAGAGGCAATCATATTCGCCCGCAAAGCACTAGGTTTTTGAACGCGCCGCGTGGCTGTGCGCTTCATGGTAAAGCGCTGAATCGCGAAAGCTTTTAGGGTCCAGTCCGCGCCCGACAAAAATCATTGCCGTACGTTTCAACCCGAATGCAGCCACCTTCTCCGCTATATCTGACAGCGTACCGCGTAGAATTTGTTCATCAGGCCATCCAACGCGATAGGCGATAACCACCGGGCAATCAGCACCGTAAAGAGGTGTCAGCTCGGCCTCGATTTTGTTGAGGTTCCGGATGGAAAGATGGATCACCAGCGTCGCACCCGACCGCCCGAGTGTGGTAAGGTCTTCGCCTTCAGGCATGGCAGACGATTTCATCGAGGTACGGGTCAGGATGATTGTCTGATTGACCTCGGGAATGGTCAGTTCCTGCTTCATGGCAGCGGCAGCGGCTGCAAAAGCTGGCACCCCCGGCGTCACATCATATGGAATGCCTAGACTGTCCAGCCGACGCATCTGTTCAGCCATAGCGCCATAAATCGACGGGTCGCCCGAATGCACTCGCGCAACGTCGAGGCCTTGCACATGTGCTGCTTCCATCTCAGCGATAATCTCGTCCAGCGTTAGCGATGAACTGTCGACCAGACGCACATCCTTCGGTGCTCCGGCAACAACCTCCTTCGGCACCAGCGAGCCCGCATAGATGCAGACAGGACATTGCTCGATGAGGCGCAGACCGCGCACGGTGATAAGGTCCGCCGCGCCGGGGCCGGCTCCAATGAAATGAACAGTCACGATTTCCCCTTCCTGAACTGCGGACATGACTTTCCGTGATGTCGAAAGTCAATCCGTTTCCGGCAAAAGCTCTTCGATATCGTTGAAGATCGACTGCCATTCCTCATCCGTCAGTTCGAAGAAATTGAAGCTGCGCAACAGGAATGCACCTTCATTGGCTATGAAGGCCAGCCGAGTCCTGCGCCCTTCCGGTGTGGAGACGTCAAGCCCATCCCATTGCTTGCGATACCAGAGACGGGTTTCATCCAGATGTTCGGTGTTAGGAATGAGACTGGTCATCATGGCCGCAAAGCGCGAGTCGTCTTCGGCATCGCTTTCGCGGGTCACGCGAATATGGGCGGCGATATGAGAAAGCGCGTCCATGCGGCCTTGCTTTTTCTTGTCGACCTGTGCGTCGAAACGATCGCCCCACCGCCCGATCATCGCTTTCAAAAGCCCGTCCTTATTGCCGAAGCAATACTGAACGCCCCCTTTGGTCACACCAGAAGCCTGTGCGACGGCATCCATGGTGAGGGCGACCAGCCCACCTTCGGCGACGAGCTTTTCAGCCATATCGAGCACATGGTCACGGTCGATTGAGCGCGGCCTGCCTATTTTGTGCAAATTTTCACTTTCCATACAGACGGATTTATATTAAGTGAGCCCTCCTCGCAAGTTTGAATACAAGCGTATTGAAAAGGTACTATCCAATGTTGCCGAAAAATCGCTGGCTGGTTCTGACCATTGTTTCCAGCGCATTGTTTCTGATCGTCGTGGACATGACGGTGCTTTATACGGCGCTACCCCGCCTCACCCACGATCTCGCGGCCAGCGCTTCCGAAAAGCTCTGGATCATGAACATCTATCCGCTCGTCGTTGCAGGGCTCCTGCCCGGCCTCGGCACGCTTGGCGACAAGGTCGGCCACAAGCGCATGTTCATGTCTGGACTCACAGTCTTCGGGCTTGCCTCATTCTGCGCGGCCTACTCGCCAAACCCGGAATTCCTTATTGCCGCTCGCGCATTTCTCGCTTGCGGCGCAGCCATGATGATGCCCGCAACGCTCTCCATCATTCGGTTGACGTTCACCGATGACAAGGAACGCTCGCTTGCAATCGGCATCTGGGCGGCTATTGCATCAGGCGGCGCCGCCATCGGCCCTGTGGCAGGCGGCGTTCTGCTGGAATATTTCTGGTGGGGATCGGTCTTCCTTATCAACGTACCCGTCGTACTGGTTGCACTGTCACTCTCCGTCTTCACACTTGAAAACCGTCCGCTCGGCTCCAAGCGCAAATGGGATTTGATCGGTTCGATCCAGATTATGGTTGGATTGATTGCACTCACCTATGCCGTGAAGGAACTCGCAAAGCGCGATGCGTCCATGACTGTATTTACAGCCGCGCTTGCAATCGGGTTGGTCGCATCATTCATCTTCGTGCGCAGGCAGCTCGCAAGCGAAGCACCGCTGATCGACTTTTCTCTGTTCAACAACAAGCTGTTTTCGATGGGTGTTTTCGCAGCTCTGGTGGCGTCCGGTTCAATGACGGGGATGGAGCTCGTCTTCAGCCAGCGCATGCAGCTGATCGAAGGCATGACACCCTTGCATGCCGGATTATCAATCTTGCCTATTCCTCTGGCCGCTTTCGTTGCAGGGCCGCTCGCTGGCATCATGCTGCCGCGCCTTGGTACCGGCAAGCTTCTGTGGTCGTCGCTGGGGATCACAGCACTCGGCGTTATTGTCTACATTCTGACTTACAAGACTTCGGCATCGTTCTATCTGGTCGGGCTTGCGATTCTCGGCTTCGGCGTGGGAGCTGCCATGACAGGTGCATCGTCGGCGATCATGACCAATGCACCGGTTGAAAAGGCAGGCATGGCAGCTTCCGTTGAAGAAGTTTCCTTTGAACTCGGCAATGCTCTCGGTGTCACGGTTTTCGGAAGCATTTTGTCCGTATTCTACACGGCAAGCCTTGTGATTCCTGAAGGTGCAGGTATCCCCGCAATCGTGCGCGACAGTCTGGACGAAGCGCTTCTGGCAGCTCAATCCCTATCGCCAGCAGATGCACAAACTCTGACGGCACTGGCATCGGCGGCTTTTGAGAGTGCTTATGTTGCCGTCATCACAGCGACCGCAACTCTGCTTTCGATCGCTACGCTCGTGGCCTACATTATTCAGCGACGTAAGACTATTGCCGCATAATCCGAAGTCGGGACCGGGCGACAGCCAATGCGGCAGTTGCCCGGCCTGATACGGTTTTTTCGACCACAAGAAAGCCATTCGGACCGGTGGCAGCAAGCGCAGCCGCTTCAGCGACACCATGACATCCAATTGTCTCGAAAACAGTCTCCGATGGGTTTTCGAGACGCGGAGTTTCCTTTTCCAGCCGCTCGGCATCGAAGAAACAAAGCGCACATTCATAGTGCGCTGCAAGCTCGTTCCATGCGAGCTCGCCACACTTGGTACTCAAGGTTGCGATAGCGTCAGGCCGCGAACGGCAGCCTTGTAACAACACCTGATCGGCCAAAGCCAAAAGCTCGTCGAATGTCACGCCGGACGAACCGCCCATGCCGAGGACTGTGCTGTAGTTTTTAGAACCCACAGGGCGACGACTGGCGTGCTTTGTGCAGCTCTTCCGGCTTGACGCCGAGTGTATCGGCAATGCGCTGGATCATCGTTGCCTCGGAACGGTCAAGCCGGTGATCGGAACAGGCAATCTTTACGAGGTCACTAAGCAGCGCCAAACGGCGATCCGGTGCCATCTCGGCCAGCATGTTGGCAGCTTGCTTGGTTGTCGTCTCGTAGGCGAAATCCTTGAGATACTCGGCCACTTCCGGAAGCTCTTCCGGCGGAATGCCGAAATTCCTTTCGGCAATTTCCTTGAACGCCGCTATTTCAGCAGGATGCTGGTCGCCATCGGCAAACACCACATGCAACAGCAAAAGCAGTTCAGATGCGAGCGCCGGATCATCGGCCACGCGCTGCACGGCGCTCTTCTTGCTGAGAAAAGCGGTAATCCGCTCAAAGATGCTCTCGCTCATGGAACCCCTCAAAACTTTCAGCCTGAATATAATGAATAACGCCGGATGCACCGGAAAACAATCGCGCTCAACGCACTGGCTTTCTTCGAAGATTATCCTTGTCCGACTAGCGTTAGGAAAGCAGCTGCTCTATGTTGCGCCCACCTCTCCCTTGGGCTTCCCCTATGCTTGAATTTTTCGATACACTTACCCTGCTCCTGACGGCTGCGGCATTCATCGCCGGGATCATCGATTCCATCGCCGGTGGTGGCGGAATGATTACAATCCCCGCCTTGCTACTGGCCGGAATTCCACCCGTTGAAGCGCTTGGCACGAACAAGCTGCAAGGCTTGTTCGGCTCGTCATCGGCAACCATCGCCTATGCACGCAAAGGGCATGTAAACATCAAGGAACAGTGGCCTGAAGCACTTGCATCGCTCATCGGTTCAGTGTTCGGCGCTTTACTCGCAACGGTTCTGCCGGTCGACATCATGCGTGCAGCGCTGCCAATCCTCCTCATCGCGATTGCAGTCTACTTTGCCATCAAGCCGAGCCTTGGCGATGTTGATCGTGCGCGACGTATCGGCCCGTTTCTTTTCGGCGTAACACTCGTTCCGCTGATCGGTTTTTATGATGGCCTTTTCGGCCCCGGGACCGGTTCGTTCTTCATGCTCGCTTTCGTGGCGCTGGCCGGCTTCGGTGTGCTGAAAGCCACCGCGCACACGAAGCTTCTCAACTGTGCGTCCAATGTCGGCGGCTTTGCAACCTTTGCCGCTGTCGGCGTCATCAACTGGAAGATCGGTATCTGTATGGGCGTCGCCCAGTTTATCGGCGCACAGATTGGCGCAAGCCTCGCCATGAAGGTCGGCTCACGCATTATCAAACCGCTTTTGATCGTTGTCAGCCTGGCGCTGGCAGTTCGCCTTTTGATGGACGGAACCAATCCGCTGCGCCAGTGGGTTGGGTTTTAGAGCGCATTTCGATCTGATTGGATCAGATCGGCGCTCTAAATATTTGTTTTGAATCGCGCATCTTTTCCGAAAACCGTTTCACACTTTTCGGGATACGCTCTAAATCCGAAGCGCGACCAGCACCACGCCGCAGCCGATAAGCAGAATGCCAAACCAGTTGAGGGTGGACATGCGCTCGCCAAGGAATGCCGCACCGAACAGTGCCACCAGCACAACCGACAATTTATCAATCGGCGCGACGCGCGATGCATCCCCGATCTGCAAGGCCCGGAAATAGGCAAGCCACGAAGCACCGGTCGCCAGACCTGACAGCACCAGAAACAGCCACGACTTTCCGGAAATCTCGCCGGGTTTCTGCCATTGGCCGGTAACGGTCAGGAACAGGCACAACGCGCCAATGATGACCAGCGTGCGCACGAGCGTGGCGAAATCAGAATTGATGCCCTGAATACCGACCTTAGCGAAGATGGCGGTCAATGCGGCAAACACCGCCGACATCAGTGCCCAGAATTGCCAGCTAGCAATCATCAAAACTCAATACCCTTCTGTGCCTTCACACCAGAGCGGAACGGATGCTTTATCATTTCCATCTCCGTCACGAGGTCGGCCGCTTCAATCAGCTCGTCCTTGGCATTGCGACCGGTAATGATGACATGCTTCATCTCCGGCTTGGCTTCGAGAACCTCGATCACTTCCTCAACCGGCAGATAATCGTAGCGAAGCACGATATTCAGCTCATCACAGAGCACCATATCGTAGCTTTCATCCAATATCATGGCTTTGGCTTGTTCCCATGCCCCACGCGCCATGGCGATGTCTCGCGTTCGGTCCTGAGTCTCCCAGGTAAAGCCTTCGCCTAGTGCTGAAATAGTCACCTGTTCGGGGAACTTTTCGAGCACCCAGCGCTCACCCGTGTCCCACGAGCCTTTGACGAACTGCACGACGCCGATTTTCATTCCGTGACCCAGCGCACGGAAAACCATCCCAAAACCGGCCGTCGACTTGCCCTTGCCTTTACCGGTATGGACGATCACCAGCCCTTTTTCTTCAGTCTTTGTCGCTTGAATCTTGTCGCGGGCAGCTTTCTTCTTGCGCATCTTGTCCGCATGGCGTGCATTCAGTTCCTCTTCCGTCATCGAAAGAAGTTTTTCCGATTTCTCAGCCATTTACCGCCCTTTCCGGATTCAATTTTTGAAGATTTGAACTCAATGTTTCCAGCTCGAACCGCGCAGAGTTGGAGCGAGGTGTCCAGAAGCCGCGCAAGATAGCATCGTTGAGTTTCGCTGCCGTCTCGGCAAGTGCTGCCGGGTTTTTCTCGGCCATGAAATCATGCACCGACTTGTCGGCGATATAAGCCTGATAGACCGCCTCGAAATGATGGTTCCCGACCTTGCCGGTGGTCGCCGCGAAGGCGAACAGATAGTCGACAGTTGCCGCAATCTCTGCCGCGCCCTTATAGCCGTGGCGCATGACGCCTGCGATCCATTTGGGGTTGGCCGCGCGACCACGTACGACGCGCGAAAGTTCTTCTTCCAGCGCACGAATGACCGGCTTTTCCGGGCGGGAATGGTCGTTGTGATAAACCGCAGGCATTGCGCCACTCAAGCTTTCAACGGTCGCAGCCATCCCACCTTCGAACTGGTAGTAATCGTCGCTATCGAGAAGGTCGTGCTCACGATTGTCCTGATTTTGCACAACAGCCTGAACCGAACGCAGCTGTTCTTCGAGAAGGCCGCGCTCAGCCTGCCCTTCCTCGCCTGCGCCATAGGCGTAACCGCCCCAGACAAGCCAGGCTTCCGCCAGATCGTTGCGTCCCGCCCAGCCGTTCTCGTCGATCAAGGCCTGCAGGCCTGCTCCATAAGCGCCGGGTTTGGACCCGAAGACACGATAGCCCGCACGCCGCTCCGCAGTCTTTTCGTCTGACCCTTCTGCAACAAGACGCACCTGTTCAATTCGCATACGCGCTGCGATTGGATTGTCCACGGCATCCTCATCAAGAGCGCCTACTGCACGCACGGCCTTGTCGAACAATGCAATCTGTTCTGGAAACGCGTCGCGGAAGAAGCCGGAAATGCGCAATGTCACATCGACACGTGGACGACCAAGCTTTGCAATCGGAATAATTTCGTATCCAGTCACCCGGCGTGACGCCATATCCCAGAGCGGCTTGACGCCGATCAGCGCCAAAGCCTGCGCAATATCATCACCGCCGGTGCGCATATTCGATGTGCCCCACGCGGTCAGGCCGAACGATGTCGGCCATTCACCATGATCTTGCGTGTAACGGGTGATCAGGAGTTCCGCCGATTTGCGTCCAAGTTCCCATGCTGCCGGAGTGGGAACGGCGCGACTATCAGTAGAGAAGAAATTACGACCGGTTGGCAGCACATCGGGACGGCCGCGTGTCGGTGCGCCGGATGGTCCCGGCGGCACAAACCGCCCGCCAAGTGCGGCAAGAAATCCATCTATTTCCGAAGGCCCGCAGGAAACCACCATGGGGCGCAGATGCGCCTCAATGGATTGGAGAACCGCCTGCGTCTGCGGCCAGTCTGCGGGGCACTCTATCGCGCCTGCAACAAAGCTGGCTGCCAGCAGTTCGATACGCTCCACCGTATCACCCGCAATGCGCCATGTTGCAGGGCTCGCAGCCAGCAGGAGTTCCGGTTTGGCACCTGTCCACGCCTCTGCCATATTGCAGTCCAGCGGATCGAATGTTTCGCCAAGCCCGCAATCCGCAGCGATTGCACGCTGGAGACTTTGATCTCCCGGCGCAACACCGAGCGAAACAGGAACACCGCGTGGCACACGTGCCAGCGCAACCAGAAGATCCGTCAGCAGCCTGCCTTCAGGCGCCAGCCCGAAAATATGCAGACCGTCACGTATCTGCATTTCCTTGAGATCACAGAGATAGGCGTCGAGCTTTTGCAGCGCCATGTCCTCATCGTCATGGTCGTGAATGCCCGCATCGCGATCAAGCCCGATGTCGCGCACGAGATCGAGTATCTGTCCTTTCAGTCTGAGCAGGCGGCGCGGATCGACGCCGGAGGCCTCGTAATATTCGTCCACCAGCGCTTCAAGGTCTTTCAACGGCCCATAACTTTCAGCGCGCGTCAGCGGCGGCGTCAGGTGGTCGATAATAACCGCGCTGGCGCGACGCTTGGCCTGCGTGCCTTCGCCCGGATCATTCACAATGAAAGGATAGATGTGCGGCGTGGGGCCGAACACAGCTTCGGGATAGCAATTTTCCGATAACGCCAAAGCCTTCCCCGGCAGCCATTCCAGATTTCCGTGCTTCCCCATGTGCACAATGGCATCGATGCCTGCGACCTCACGCAGAAAAGCGTAGAAGGCAATATAGCCGTGAGGTGGCACCAGATCAGGTGAATGATATGTCTCTTTCGGGTCGATGTTGTAACCGCGTGCCGGCTGAATGCCCACGAAGGTTTCACCCAGCCGCATCAACGGCAATGCGAAAGCGGCAAGCTCCTGCGCAAAATAAGGATCGTTTTCCGGCGCACCCCAACGCTCTTCGATTTCTTTCTGAATCGCAATGGGAAGTTTTTTGAAGAAAGCCTTGTATTGATTCAGTGAAATCGTGTCACGGATTTCACGCCCGTCATGCGCAGCATTGGTCGGTCCTGTCGTCAAGGCACGCATCAATGCATCACCGTCTACGGGAAGGTCAGCGACGGAATAGCCATTCTTCGCCATGGCGCGCAGTACTTCAACCGTCCCGGCAGGCGTGTCGAGACCTACCCCGTTTCCAAGCCGTCCGTCACGGTTCGGATAATTCGCGAGGATAAGCGCAACACGTCTTTCATCAGGTGATTTTCGCTTCAACCGAACCCAGTTTTCAGCAAGTTGCGCCACAAAGCCCACGCGGTTTTCATGCGGCTCGTGTGTCACGATATTCGCTTCCACTGCCGCATCAAACTGCTTTGCAGACTTGAAGGAAACGGCACGCGAAAGCACACGCCCGTCCACTTCCGGCAAGGCGACATTCATCGCCAGATCACGCGCAAGCAGACCTTGCTGCGAGCTTTCCCAAACCGCCTTCGGCGTGCCGGAAAAAATCACCTGCAACACCACATTGCCGCGCTTATCGAGGACAGTCGGCTTGCGCTCCGCCCCCGGCGAAGAAATTGCAAACCCCGTGGCATTCAAAACGATATCCGGCGGACAATCCTCGAACAGACCGTCGACGACTGCCGCAGACAATCGATCCTTGAGGCTCGAAACGAATATCGGAAGCGGATTGAGACCTTTTGCCTGCAAAGCAGCAATCAGCGCATCGACCGGCTGCGTCTGTCCGCTTTGCACCAGCGCCCGATAAAAAATAATGCCAGCGACAGGTGCTTTTGCATCGCTCCAGTGCGTGCGAATACTATCCAGCGAGGAGACATGCTCTCCCGGCCACCACAGACCAGCCTTGAGCAGAGGTGCAGCACTTTCCGGCTTCTCGGAACCCGCTATCAGCGCAGCGCAGTAGTGAAGGAATGCACCGGCATTCACAGCCCCGCCCTCGATCAGATACTGCCAGAGTTCATTTCGCTCGTGCGCAGAGATCGTTGAAAACCGGTCCAGCCCATGATCCGGCTTGTCGTCTCCCGGCAATACGGCAATCTTGATACCGTGATTGAGTGCACAAGCATGCAGCGCTTCCAACCCGTAAGGCCAGTATGTCTCGCCGCCAATGATGCGCACCACGATGAGGCTCGCATATCTGGCAGTACGCTCCACATAAGCGTCCACCGACATGGGATGGGTGAGACTCAGGAAATTGGCCAGCCGCAAGCTTGGCAAATCCGGCGCAAGTCTGTGTGCCTGCGCCAAACTGGCCAGTTCGGTATCGGCAGCGGAAAGGAACAATATCTCTCCCGGCGTCTGGCCGAGATCGACGGCTTCATTGCCGTCGCTGATTGTTCCTTTCTGGGCAAGAAGAAGATGCATCGGTCAGACAGCGTCTTTCACGGCCTTGGCGATGGCTGCTTCATCGATATCATGCAACCCGATCACGACCAGTCGCGTGGAGCGCGCTTCATCCTTGCCCCATGGACGGTCGAAATAATGCTCAATACGCGGACCAACCGCCTGCACGACCAGTCGCATCGGCTTGCCCGGCACATCGACAAAGCCCTTCAAACGAAGAATATCGTGTTCCGCAATGACCGCTTTCAGCTTTTCCGTGAACAGCTTGGGATCGCCCACAGAGCCCACTTCGACTACGAAGCTCTCGAACTCGTCATGATCGTGCTCATGTCCATCTGCATGATGGATTTCATGGTGGGATTTGCGGTTGGCGATGTCGTCTTCCGTGCCAACGCCGAGGCCGAGCAGAACATCAGCCCCAAGCTTGCCAAAGCTCGCAGGAACCATATTCACGCGGCGGGGCGAACGCTCGGCCACATCGGCTTTCACACTATCCAGCCTTGAGGCGTCGATCAGGTCAGCTTTGTTGAGAACAATCAGATCGGCTGCATGAATCTGATCCTCAAAAAGTTCCTCCAAGGGGCTTTCATGGTCAAGAGATTCGTCCGCTGCGCGCTGCGCATCCACCTTGTCGTGGTCATCGGCAAAACGCCCCTCGGCCACCGCTGCGGCGTCGATCACGGTTACTACACCGTCGACTGTTACCTGCGTCTTGATTTCTGGCCAGTTGAAAGCCGCGACCAACGGCTGCGGCAATGCCAGACCGGACGTCTCGATCACGATATGATCGGGGCGATCAGCGCGGTCCAGAAGCTTGGTCATGGTCGGGATGAAGTCATCGGCAACGGTGCAGCAGATGCAACCATTGTTGAGTTCGATCACATCTTCTTCGCGGCAAGTCTCGATACCGCAACCTTTCAGAATACCGCCATCGACACCGAGGTCGCCGAACTCATTGATGATCAACGCAATGCGTTTTCCATTGGCGTTTTCCAACAGGTTGCGGATCATCGTCGTTTTGCCCGATCCGAGAAAACCCGTGATGACTGTTGCGGGAATTTTCTGTCCCTGCATCGATTTATCCCTTCATCCTGAGCGGCAACCCTGCCGCCATGAAATAAACTTCATCCGCAATCGCGGCCACTGCCTGATGCAGAAAGCCTGCATGATCGCGAAATTCCCGTGCCATGCGATTTTCGGGCACGATCCCTAGTCCAACTTCGTTCGAAACAAAAACCACAGGCCCGGCAAGATCCGGCAGCATGGCGACAAGACTTGCCGTCTCTGTCGCTATATCGCGCTCGGCCATCATCAGATTGGTCAGCCACAGGGTCAAACAATCGACCAGCACGAACCGATCCGCAGCAGCATTCAATGTCAGTGCACCGACCAGATCGAGTGGCTCCTCCACCGTCTGCCATTCGGAACCACGTCGGTCGCGATGAATGGCAATGCGGTTTTCCATTTCCTTGTCGAAGGCACGTCCTGTTGCCAGATAGAGTGGCTGAAGTCCCGAGGATTCAACCATTTTCTCGGCATAGGACGACTTACCCGAACGGGCTCCGCCAAGAACCAGAACCGATTTTCCCGGCGAAGCCATTTTCATCAGCCCTCAATCTCGGACGATGCGTAGTGCTGGATGAACCAGCCAAGTGCGAGGCCGATCACGGCCCACATGAACAGGTTCGTCGCCAGCGATGCGACCGCATATTGCGAAGCAAGCAGTGATGGAATCGGTGACGAGATGTCTTCGGGATGCGGAGCACCATAAAGATGCGGCGCCACGATCAGCACCAGACCGAGGGTCTTTGCCCAGATTTCCTGGCGCAACACGATGAGATAGAGGCCTAAACCGCTCAGCACCACGGTAGCGAGCCACCAGAGCTGACGTTCAGCCAGATCAGCCGCAGGCATTGCCGGTAATTCCGGCGATAAACCCAATGCAGGCAGAAACGCGGCCGCGAAGAAACCGGCAACGCCCCAATAAATCCCATTCTGCACCGTAATGCGGCGTCCGAGAAGCAAAGCCACGCCACCAAGCAGCAAGGCGAAACCTGCACCTGCTACGAGATTGGCAAGGATCGTATTGCCCAACCGCCCAAATGGTAATTCAGCCCCTTCTTCCTCGGCACTTTCGGCAGCGGCACCATGATCATGCGGTGTGGCTTCCGCCTCGCCGTGACTATGGCCACCGCCAGCATCTTCATAGGTTTCGGCCTGCAGGATCAAAGGCACTGTCTTCAAATACATGGCGGGAGTAACCAGCAGCCCGGCCAAAAGCCCGGCAGCAAGCGTCGCCAACAAATAACGGATCAACATTTCTGTCCCTCAATAGCAATTTCGCGCCGATGGCCGTCCACCATCGAGCTTTGCTCAGCTTCAATTCCGAAAGATGTTAAACTGCTCAGTGGCAGGGAAAACCATAGGAATGGCGCGTATCGTGCGCTGAATCGTGCAACGTATCAGAATGGGCAAGCCCTACGCCGTAGATCAGGAACGCGCCGAGAAGCAGTGAAACCACAGCCGTGCCCAGACGGGCAGCGAGCGGCATTGCGAGTGTGCTGGAAACAGAATTTTGAGTACGTGCAGCCATGACAACCTCCGTGCAGGCAGCAGGGAAAAACCTCCCATGGGGTTCGGGCTCAATGCCCTCACGCAACAGGCAGGTCTCCTGGCTCACGGGTCGCGGGGATTGAAGCTACCTTCCCAGAAGCTTTGCAGCCTCCAGTGGTTACCGGTTGCCCGGTTTGCCTCATCCCTCTCCGCTCTACAGTCGCGGGGTCGGCTGCGATAAAGACGCCCGGATTGGGTCCGTCCGTCGCATTCCCTTTTTGGTATTGCCGGGATTCGTCCCGGCAAAAACCTGTTGCATGGTTTCGACACTAGGCTTTCGCCCCATCGTCGTCAATCGCGACCGATGATTGACGACCTCATTTCAAATTAAACAGTGCATCGATATCGAGACATGCTTCCAGCCCTTCGGCCAGTTCATCCAATGCAGCTTCAACGCCGGCGCGATAGTTCACTGAACTGCTCTGCACACCAAGATTCTGCAGAAATCTCCGGCGAAATTCATCCGCATTGAAAACACCGTGGAGATAGGTCCCCATGATGCGCCCATCTGGTGATATGGCTCCGTCGTCATGCTCGCCAATTCGAGCGAAAGGCCACCCCATATCCGGTCCAGTCGTGCGGCCGATATGGATTTCATAGCCCTCCAGCGGCACATTATGGAGAAGCGCGGTCGCCTGCACGTTGCGGACCACTTTTTCAGGTTCCATCACCGTTTCGATATCGAGCAGCCCAAGACCATCAATGTCGCGTACATGCCCCTCGATACCAGCAGGGTCGCTGATGTGGTGACCAAGCATCTGGAACCCGCCGCAGATACCAAGCACATGACCGCCTCGTTTCACGTGGGCAGATAATTGGCGATCCCAGCCATTGTCCCGAACCGCCTGCATATCGGCTATCGTGGACTTTGTCCCCGGCAGAACGACAAGGCCCGCATCGCCGGGAATGCTCGAACCAGGCGGCACCATGACCACTTCTACATCCGGTTCAGCCTTTAGCGGATCAAGATCATCGAAGTTGGCAATGCGCGGCAACATCGGCACAGCAACCACGAGCGACTTCTTGTCTCCGCGAACGGCACGTTCAAGAACGACAGAATCTTCGGCTGGCAGTCTCGATACCGCTTTCAGCCACGGGACAACGCCGAAAGAACGCCAGCCGGTAAACCGGGTAATGGCAGCCAGCCCGTCATCAAAAAGCGAAATATCGCCCCGGAACTTGTTGATCAGAAATCCGCGAACCATGGCGCGGTCCTGTTCGGACAGAATTGTGTGCGTGCCGACGAGAGACGCAATCACGCCACCTCTGTCTATGTCACCGACCAGAACAACCGGGACATCGGCCTGTGTGGCAAACCCCATATTGGCGATATCACCGGCCCGCAGATTGATTTCAGCTGGTGACCCCGCCCCTTCCACCAGCACAAGGTCCGCGCCTTCGCTGACCCTGGCGAAGGATTCCATGACAGCCGCCATGAGCTGCGGTTTCAATTCCTGATAATAGCGCCCGCGCGCCTCGCCTCGCACTTGTCCCTGGACGATAACCTGACTACCCATGTCAGTCTGCGGTTTGAGGAGTACCGGATTCATATGGACAGACGACGGCACACCGCAAGCCAGCGCCTGCAACCACTGCGCCCGACCAATTTCGCCACCATCGTCGCTGACTGCCGCATTGTTGGACATGTTTTGCGGCTTAAACGGTCGAACATTCAGGCCGCGATTGCGCGCAACCCGGCATAGTCCGGCAACAAGAACACTTTTGCCGACGTCCGAACCCGTTCCCTGAAACATGATTGCGCGTGCCATGGACTGCTGCGTAGCTTAAACTGAACTTTCTGGCAACGGGACCTCAATCGGCGAGCGTCTATGCAAAAATGCGCATCAGTTTATTACAAATGTGAGCAACATTATTCCAATGGAGCGTTGGCAGTCTCACACGGTTATGATCTAGTCCGGTGAAAAGGTGCGGTGCTACAGGGAGGAAACCATGGATGCTGCCGACCAGAACCAGTACGAACTGAACGAAGATCAGCTTGCCATTCAGGACATGGCGCGAGCCTTCGCCAGTGATCGCGTTGCCCCGCATGCATTGCAATGGGACCGCGACAAGCATTTCCCCGTCGACGTATTGCAAGAGACTGGACCGCTCGGCATGGGCGGCATTTATGTGCGTGAAGATGTGGGCGGCTCGGAGCTGAAGCGGCTCGACGCAGTTCTCATTTTTGAGGCACTGGCAACTGCATGCCCTTCATTCTCGGCTTTCGTCTCCATCCACAACATGGCCGCATGGATGATCGACACTTTCGGCAATGACGAACAGCGCCTGCGCTTTCTGCCAAAGCTCACGTCAATGGAATGGCTTGCCAGCTACTGCCTGACCGAGCCCGGATCGGGTTCGGATGCGGCGGCGCTCAGAACACGCGCTACACGCGATGGCGATCATTATATCCTCAACGGTTCCAAGCAGTTCATTTCCGGTGCAGGCGCCACGGATGTCTATGTGACGATGGTGCGTACCGGCGAGGACGGCCCCAAGGGGATTTCCACCATCGTTGTGCCAAAAGATGCACCCGGCCTTTCGTTTGGTGCAAATGAATTCAAGATGGGCTGGAACGCACAACCGACAAGAACCGTCATTTTCGACAATTGTCGCGTCCCGGCTGAAAACCTTCTCGGTGAAGAAGGAACAGGGTTTCGCATAGCGATGGCCGGGCTTGACGGCGGTCGGCTCAATATTGCTGCCTGTTCGCTCGGCGGCGCGCAATCGGCGCTCGACAAGTCACTGGAATATTGCAGCCAGCGCAAAGCCTTCGGTCAGACAATTGACCGTTTTCAAGCGCTGCAATTCCGCCTGGCGGACATGGAGACGGAACTCTCCGCGTCACGCCTTCTTCTTTACTCCGCTGCCAGCAAGCTTGATCGAAAAACCCACGATGCGGGCAAATGGTCGGCAATGGCCAAGCGCTTTGTCACTGACACGGGTTTCAATGTGGCGAACGAAGCGCTGCAGCTCTTCGGCGGCTACGGCTATCTGCATGAATACGGGATCGAAAAGCTTGTCCGCGATCTGCGCGTACACCAGATCCTCGAAGGTACGAACGAGATCATGCGTGTGATCATCGCACGCCAGATGATCGGACGCTAGTTCTGAATTAGTAACCGCCAAGGGAGGAATTTTTTATGGCCACAATAGCATTTATCGGCCTTGGCAATATGGGTGGCCCGATGGCCGCCAACCTCGTGAAAGCCGGTCACACCGTTCGCGGCTTCGACCTCCTGCCGCAACATCTCGATGAGGCAAAGGCCAATGGTCTCTCGATAGCCTCGAGCGCGCAGGATGCGGTTGCCGACGTTGACGTGGTGATCACCATGCTGCCCGCCGGAAAGCACGTTCTCTCCGTCTATGAGGACATTGCACCAAATGCTCGAAAAGACTCACTTTTCATCGACTGCTCGACAATCGATGTAGATTCAGCACGCAAGGCACATGAGCTGGCCGCAAGCCACGGACATCTTTCCATTGATGCGCCTGTTTCCGGCGGCACCGGTGGCGCTTCCGCAGGGACATTGACTTTCATGGCTGGCGGTAGCGACGACGCATTCACACGCGGGGAGCCGATCCTGCAGCCAATGGCTGGAAAGATCGTGCATTGCGGCGGTGACGGCGCAGGACAAGCGGCGAAAATCTGCAACAACATGATCCTCGGCATATCGATGATCGGTGTCAGCGAGGCCTTTGTTCTGGCTGAGAAACTGGGCCTGTCCCACCAAGCGCTCTTCGATGTGGCGTCAACATCATCGGGGCAATGCTGGTCACTGACAACCTACTGTCCGGTTCCGGGACCGGTTCCAACATCACCTGCAAACCGCGACTATAAACCCGGTTTTGCGGCAGCTTTGATGCTGAAAGACCTCAAGCTCTCGCAGGAAGCCGCGCAAAGCGCTGGCGCTGAAACACCGCTCGGCGCACATGCACAGGAACTTTACAGTCTTTTTGATGGTGAAGGCCATGGCGCCGAAGACTTCTCAGGCATCATCAATTACCTGCGCTCCAAATCTGGAGCAGATTAAACAATTGCCCACGCAAAAAAATCGCATTGTTTAGATTTGCTTAAGTCTCTGATAACCGTACGGTAACGATGTTGGGCTAGAAAGGAGCACGAGACGGGTTCACCCGGCTCAACGCTCCGGATCTGGTACTGCGTACCGGAGCTCAGTATATCCCGCCAGTGTATTGTTCGGCGGAGATGCCATGCGTAATTGGCAAAACCGTGCACCTCTGGCAGCGCGGTTTTTGCCATTTGAACCTACAAATAGTTGCCTGAAACTGGCCCGTTGCCCTTGATCATCAGGGAATGCACAATTACACGCCTTTGTTACAAAGCATTTAGAGCTGTTCGATTGAAATCCGGACATAATCCTGTGAAATGCAGAGCGCTTCCAATGAAGCCTGCTACACAGGTGATTTTTATTCAGGGCAATGAATTTGACTGCACAACGACCAGCCACCGCTGTTTCCACTGCCGATAAGAAACTTTTCGGCCTGCCTTTGGCTGTAATTTTCGTGCTGTGCTATTTCGCGTTCCAAACCATTCTTGTCACCGTTGTTTCCAACGGCGCAGGCCTTGATGACGCCGAGCAGCTGGCCAATATCGGCTACCTGGACTGGGGGTATGGCGGATCACAACCCCCTCTCTATACCTGGATTACCAATCTGGTTGCATCGGTGCTGGGCACATCGATGTTCACACTCCAGATCGTGAAATTCAGCATTCTTGCAAGCCTGTTCCTAAGCGTTTACGGCGCTATGAGACTGCTCGGTTTTTCGCGCATTGTCGCGTCAGCCGGTATGCTTGGTCTGTTTCTCATCCCGCAAATCGGCTGGGAATCACAACGCGCCCTGACCCATTCAGTTGCAGGCACCGCCGGTTGTGGCTGGGCCTTCCTGGCCTTTGCCTGGCATATGCGCAGGCGCAGTGTCGTCTCTGCCGCCGCATTAGGCATCGCGATGGCTGCGGCTATCCTCGGCAAATTCAATGCCTCATTCTTCCTGATCATGCTGATCATGACAGGACTTCTCATTCCCGAATACCGCCGGATACTGCTCTCCAAGCTGAGTTTCGTTACGATTCTGGCATTCGCCATCTGCTTCGGACCAACTGCGCTCTGGATGTTCGCACACAAATCCAGCGTCATGGCGCGCGCGAGTAAGTTTGAAATCGGCGCTTCCGGCAATGTCTTCTTCGACCGGCTGATGGGCGTCGAGAGCCTGATAGAAGCAGCCTTTCTGTTCTCGATCCTTGCCCTGGCAATCGCGGGTATCATCGCACTCATTCACTGGCAGAAGAAAACCGCCCCCTCCGTTCCGCTCACCACCGGCGAGAAATTCCTGCGGCTCCTGATCCTAGTCGGACTGGTTATTGTTCTCGTTGGCGTTATCGCCACCGGCGCAAACAACGTGAAAGATCGCTGGCTGCAGCCCGTTCTGTTCCTCACTCCGGCACTGATGGCAAGCCTTTTTGCTCGTTACAGGACCGGAAACAGGGCCTTGATCGACTTCGCTGTCGTGAGCGCTGTCGTAGCGCTTATCGTCCCGCCAGTGTTGAGCTATTACCTGACCTATGGCTCCAGCTCTCCGCCTTACGGCCAGCTCGATTATCGTCATTTCTACGAGGAAGTGCAGGCGAAAGGACCGTTCAAGACGATCCTGACGGACAATGCACAGATACCGGGCAATTTCAGACTATTTGATTCGTCGTTGCGCGTGGTTCATCCCGAAACGCCCGATGCCAGAGCTTACCTGACATCACCCGTACTCGTTATGTGGTTCGGTGGCGCTGAACCCAATGAACGCATTGCTGCTTTGTTGCAAAATGCGAACATCACAATACCTCATGACGGTATCACTACCACCGAAATTGAATATAAAACCCGACCAGACAAGCACATAACCGTCAGCTATTTTCTGGTTCCATAAAGGAAAGGCCCGGGAAACCCGGGCCATTTATTCTCTTATTCTACTGTTTCCTGAACCGCATGAGCGGTGCCTTTTACGTCGCGGCCAACGCCGCGAACAGTATTTGCACAGGACGCAAGCGTGAATGCGCAGAGAACGATAGCAACTGGGACAAGTCGGGTCAGCTTCATGACAGTCTCTCCAATGGGATGTGCAATCCTCCCCTTTCAGGGGTAGGTGCATAGAGTTCCAAGTCTATTCAAACCAGTTATGCCTCCCGCCACATACGAAGCCCCTGCCCGGCATCTGGCGGTGAAGCCGATTCACTCGGCTGTCACAAAAGAAATCTAGCGCAGCGTTTTTCGCTGGCAAGAGAATGCATTAGTTCCCGTCCCAATAAACTGTGATCTGTCATCAGCTGGAACGAAAAGTCTCAAACCGGCCGGAACGGCGATAACCTTCGAAAACATTCCGCAGATGGTCAGCAACGACCTGAATGTGCGGCCCGGCTTCCGGCTTCACAATTATACCCAGCTGATAACGTCCCAGAGCGGGCAAACCATGTTCCGGCCCCAGAGCGACAATTCCATCGCTCAATAGCGTTTTACCAAATGGCGCAATGGCAAGATCAGCCATGATCGCAGCCCGCTGTCCTGTCGAATGCGAGCTCATATAGGCAATGCGGTAAGGACGGCCGCTAGTCTCAAGCGCTTCAAGCGCATTGCCGCGCCAGGCACATCCTTCTTCCCAAATCGAAAGAGGCAGAGGCTCCCGACGATAAGCCGTACCACACTTGGCACCCGCCCAGACGAGTTCCTCATCCAGCAGAACTTCCACATCGCCTTTGTTTAGTATCGTATGGGACATGTTGATCAGCGTAACATCGAGTCGCCGCTCATCGAGCCGCTTGCGCAGATTGCTACTCTGGTCGATCACGACATCCACTGTTACGCCCGGATGGCTTTCGGCAAAACGCTTCAAGACGAGCGGCAATACGCATTCGCCGATATCATCCGGCGACCCTAGCCGAACCACTCCAGTCACTGTGGGCGCAACAAATTTCGAGACTGCCTCTCGATTGAGAGCCAGAAGACGACGCGCATATCCGAGCAGAATCTCGCCATCGCTGGTCAGCGTAACCGAGCGTGCGTCCCGATCGAAAACTGCAACACCAATCTGTTCCTCTAACTTCTTGATCTGCATCGAAACGGCAGAGGGCGTGCGGAACACCGCGTTCGCAGCAGAGGAGAAACTTCCCGTATCGGCAATTGCCACAAATGTGCGCAGCACATCGATATCGAGCATCGGAAGGGGATGTTGAACGGGCGCTGTCATGACGGACTCCGTTTTTTCCGCTCTTTGTTCAAATTTTCTGATCTTAAGCCTTTCTATATTTCGTTTGATTGAACGTCAAGCAGAATGCACATTGAGGACACGAACAAGCAGAGCTGCAGCGAGCGTATCAACCGAACTTCCTGAATGAGGAGAGAGAAAATGACCGTTCAATGCCAATCCGCTCCCAACGGCCGGGCATCAGTCGTGCGCTTTACATCAACGTCATCCGTTGCGAACGCACAGTTATGGTTTCTGGCATTTTACTCCGAAGTGCAAAAACGGATCGAAGCCTGGTCGTACGAACGTCGGGTGAAGCGCAGCCGTCGTGTGCTGGAATCGCTACCTGAACACATATTGCACGATATCGGCTGGCCAAACGTGGATGATCGTCTGCCGGGCATCGCCAAAAACACAGCAGAGTTCAAGCGTGGGCAGTAAAGCCAATTGAGGGCGATCATGCGATCCGCCCTCAATTTCCCGACATTAAAATACCTTTTCGCGGCAGGCATTTAGCCGCACTTTGCAACCTACCCGTTCTGTGTCTCAATAGAACACTATCTTGTTTGCGCCATCGCCCTCCCCCTGTGAAACCGGGCCAACGCAGCAAGGTTGCCGGTCTGAAAGCGACCGGAGAAAACCGGGCCCAAAAGACCCGGAGTCGTGACGGAGACACAAGGCTTCAACTGCGTCGGGAACCGCAGCCAGAGCCTTTCGAGAATGGGAACGATCGGGCATGATCCAAGCTTCATCGGTTAAGCGGTCTATTGTCTTTTTCCTGGTTCCAAACTTTTCGATGATTGCATTCGCAACGGCCATTGAGCCATTGCGCATTGCAAATCGGATGCTGGGTTATGATGCCTATAGATGGCGACTGACATCGGTTGATGGAAAACCGGTGACCGCATCCAACGGTGTGGAATGCGCCGTCAATGCATCGCTGGAAGACGAGCGACGTTTCCTGCAGCGCGAGCAACGCCCCTCGATGGTATTCGTCTGCTCCGGCGTCTACGTGGAAGAATTCAGAAACAAGTCGGTCTTTGCGTGGCTGCGTGAGGAATATAATCGCGGCGTGGCAGTCGGTGGACTTTGTACCGGCGCCCATATACTGGCCGCGGCCGGGCTTCTATCTGGCAAACGCTGTGCCATTCACTGGGAAAATCTCCCCGGTTTCTCGGAAGCCTTTCCCAAGGCCGAGGTCTATGCCGATCTGTTCGAGGTCGATGGTAACCTTTACACCTGCGCGGGCGGAACCGCCTCTCTCGATATGATGCTGAAGCTGATTGGAGATGATTTCGACGCCAATCTGGTCAACAAGATCTGTGAACAGGCACTGACCGACCGTGTCCGCAGCCCGCAGGATCGCCAGCGCCTGCCGCTGCGGGCCCGTCTCGGCATTCAGAACTCCAAGGTGCTCACCATCATCGAGATGATGGAAGCCAATCTTTCAGAGCCGCAGGCACTGATCAATGTGGCCCACACGATTGGTCTTTCGCGGCGTCAGGTGGAGCGTCTTTTCCGACAGGAGATGGGCCGGTCTCCGGCGCGCTATTATCTGGAAATTCGCCTCGATCGCGCGCGGCATCTGTTGTTGCAATCGTCCATGCCTGTGGTCGAAGTCGCAGTCGCCTGTGGCTTTGTTTCGGCGTCGCATTTTTCCAAATGCTATCGGGAATTATACGGACGCTCGCCACAACAGGAACGGGCAGAGCGCAAAATGCTCATCGCCGCTTAAGCACGACACTAAAGAAAGATAGAGCTGCATCTTGAATGGAGCAGCTCCACTCCTGTCAGCTTTCAAAATAAAATCAAAACCATACAGGCTTTTCCGGAATCAGTTCTACAGATCGAACCATCTGTGGATACAGGATTGTTGGATATGTCGCGAACAGGACAGCCGATGCTCAACCTTCCGGGATTTCCAGAAGCTGCGATGCAGTCGTCTGACGCTGCGAATATGTCGTATAAAGGCAAATGTCGCGCCCAGCCAACGACTATGGTTTTGTCAAATACCAACGAGAGCGGTTTCAGGTAATACGGAGTCGTTGGAACCGCTCTATCCATCTTTTTCACGCATTATCCGACGCAAAACCGCTACGCACTTTTGCTGGAAATGCTCTAGGGACGCATAAAATGGCAGAGTTTCCTAAGAAGGCAAAAGTTGTGATCGTCGGGCTTGGCGGTATCGTCGGCGCCTCGGTGGCACACCATCTGATCGAGCGCGGCTGGGACGATATCGTCGGCATCGACAAATCGGGTATCCCGACCGACATCGGCTCTACTGCCCATGCGTCCGACTTCTGCTATGCGACCAGCCATGACTTCCTGTCGTGCTGGACAACGCTCTACTCCATCGATTTCTATGAAAAGATGGGGCATTACGCCCGCGTCGGTGGCATCGAGGTAGCGCGCGTCGGTGACGATGCCCGCATGGACGAAATCAAGCGCAAGGTCGCATCGGGTAAAGCTTTCGGCACTCGTGCTCGCCTGATGGAACCGTCAGAGATCAAGGAAAAATTCCCGCTCATCGAGGAAAGCCTGGTTCAAGGCGGCCTGTGGGACCCCGATGCCGGTCTGGTCATCCCGCGCTCGCAGACCGTCGCTGGCAAGCTGATTGATCAGGCTGAAGCTGCAGGCAAGCTACAAAGCTTCGCCAACACCCCGGCCCAGTCGCTAATCGTCGAAAACGGGCGCATCAAGGGTGTCGTCACGCATCGCGGCACCATCGAAGCTGACTATGTCATCATCTGCGCTGGCCTTTGGGGACGTCTGATTGCCGAAATGGTTGGTGAAGACCTGCCAGTCATGCCAATTGACCATCCGCTAACATTCTTCGGTCCCTATAACGAGTTTGAAGGCACCGGCAAGGAAATCGGCTGGCCACTCATGCGCGATCAGGGTAACTCCGCCTATATGCGCGACACCGGCGATCCGAAAACTGCCGAAGGCGGCCAGATCGAATGGGGCTATTACGAGGAAAAGAACCCGCGCTTGTGCCATCCGCGTGACCTTCTGGAAAAGCATGAAGCACGTCTCTCGCCATCACAGCGCGATCTTGAGATGGACCAGATTCTCGAACCGCTTGAGCGCGCCATCGAGCTGACGCCCATTCTGGGCGAGCTTGGCTATAATGAAAGCCACTCCTTCAACGGTTTCCTGCAGGTCACGACTGATGGCGGCCCATCCATGGGCGAAAGCCAGAAGGTGCGCGGCCTATGGTATGCAGTCGCCATCTGGGTCAAGGACGGTCCCGGCATGGGCAAGCTCATTGCCGACTGGATGACCGACGGTCGCACGTCCATTGATCATCACGCCGTCGACTATTCCCGTTTCTACCCGCATCAGATGACCGAGCAGTTCATCTGGGATCGCTGCACGGAAACGGCGATGAAGGTGTACAATCCGGCGGTTCATCCGCGTGAACCCTTCTCCAAGGGCCGCAATATCCGCCGCTCACCATTCTATGAACGCGAAGTCGAACTCGGTGGCCATTTCATGGAGCTTGGCGGCTGGGAGCGCGCGCACGGCTATGCCGCCAATGAACACCTTCTCGAAAAGTATGGTGATCGCGTACCAGTGCGCGAAAACGAATGGGATAACCGCCACTTCTGGCGCGTCTCCAATGCCGAACACCTCGAACTGACCGAGAATTGCGGCATCATCAATCTCTCGCACTTCGCCATGTACGACATTGAAGGCCCCGACCATGTCGAGCTGATGGAGTGGCTCTGTGCAGCTAAAATCGGCGGCGATGCCAATATCGGCAAGGGCATCTATACCCACTTCCTCGACGACGAAGGCATGGTGCGGGCCGACTTCACGGTAATCCGCATGGCAGACCGCATCCGTATGATCAATGGTGCCGATGCCGGACCTCGCGACTTCCACTATATGCGTCGCGTGGCCGAAGATAAGGGCTTTGACGTTACGATCACCGATGTGACGGAAAAATACGTCACCATCGGCATCTGGGGTCCGAATGCGCGCGAGAATCTGAAGAAGGTCGTTGAGAGCCCTGAAGGTCTTGATGCGGAAAACTTCCCCTTCGCTGCCATCAAGCCAATCCGGATTGCGGGCAAGGATGTTACCGCGTTCCGCATTTCCTATGTCGGTGAACAGGGTTGGGAATTGCATATGCGTTACGAAGACGGCCTTGCCGTCTGGGATGCGCTTCGCTCCACCGGCGTAATTGCGGTAGGCGTCGAGACCTATGCCAACACGCGTCGCATGGAAAAGAGCTTACGCCTGCAGAATGCCGATCTGCTGACCGAGTATAACCTTCTCGAAGCCGATCTTGCTCGCCCGAAGGTCAAGGAGGCGGATTTCCGCGGCAAGGCAAAGCATGTGGAATATCGCGCCCGCGAGCATCAGCCTGCCATACTCTGCACGCTAGCCATAACCGACAATGTCGATTCGAAAGGTGTGGCCAGGTATCCTGTCGGCATTATGCCGGTACAGGATCCGAGTACCGGAGATACACTCATCGACGAACTTGGCCGCCGGTCTTTCACGACCTCAGTCGCCTATGGCCCGACGATTGGCAAGAACATCGCGCTCGCGTACCTGCCATGGGCCTATTGTCAGGAAGGTCGCAAGCTGAATGTGGAATATTTCGGTGAGACTTATCCGGTTGAAGTGCTTTCGATAGGTTACAAGCCTCTCTACGACCCGGAAAACCTCAAGCCTCGCAGCTGACCGGGACACTTTCCATACAAAAAAGCCGAGGCAACACCTCGGCTTTTCACATTCCGCAATGGGAAAACTATTTCAACGTGGCTTTGCCACCACTGATCGTGATCGTTTCATCGCCGGTCAACGCTTCGCGGTCCCCGTTCGGAAACGTTACGAAGCAGCCCGAGGCGCAAAATTCAACAGTTTCACCGGGCGCGACAATCATTTCGCGCTTAGAAGCGCCTTCCGTAACGACAATCGTCTGAGGGCCGCTATCATTATTGGAAATCTGCGCGGCATAAGCGCTGCCAGTTGAAACTGCAAAACCGATTGCTGCACCAAGAACAAGCTTCCCCAAGCTGTTGGCCTGATTTCTGTTCATACCGTCCCGACCTTTCCATCGCTCCCGCCGCGATATGTCCAATGTCGCAAGAGCCCTATTGCCCTCTGTCATCCCCTTTATAAGCGGACAAAACTGAACTGCAACTGAACGAAACGTTCATCAAGCCCGGTCGTCGGCATCCTCGTCGACTTCCGGCTTCTCTGTCAGGGCCTTTTTCTTCTTGGCTGATGATGAAGGCTCTTTCTCCTTCTGCATCAAATCGGAGAGTTTTTCGATTTCAGGCACACTGAGAACGAGATCAGTCCTAGTAGACGACAGGTGTAATCCTTCCTCATGGAAGCGCTCTACAATCTGGAATCGCAACTCGTTCTTGATACCACCCGTCGCTGTAATATCGGCCACATAGGCGTAGATATCAAAAATCATCAGTGAATCGTTCATGTTCTGAAACGAAACGAACGGCTCAGGATTCTTCAAGATCGACGGATGGCCACGAACAATTTCGAGAAGCAAAGCGTGGACCCGGCGCGGCTCCTCCGTATAAGAGGCCTGCACATTGATATCGATGCGCCCGAGCTTGTTGCGATGGGTCCAGTTGCCGACGTTACCGTTGATAAGCGTCGAATTCGGCACGATGATCGATTGCTTCTGGAAAGTTTCCACTTCCGTTGCGCGCACGCTGATCTTCTTGACGATACCGCTGACCGTGCCGGCTTCTACCCAGTCGCCGACCTTGAACGGACGTTCGGCGAGCAGAATGAGACCAGAAACAAAATTCTGGACGATATTCTGGAGACCAAAACCGATACCGAGAGACAAACCACCAGCGATAAGAGCCAGGTTCGACATATTGAACCCGGCTGCCGATACACCGACCAGAGCGGCAAGACAAAGGCCAACATAGCCTATGACTGTGCGGATTGAATTGCGTACGCCAGAATCCACCCGCCCGCGCGCCATAACACTGTTGTCGAGCCAGTTCTGGAACCAGCGCGTCAGAAGATAGCCGATCACGAACAGCAGCACGCCGGTCAATAGTCCCATGAGCGAGATCGAAATATTGCCGATCTGGAAACCGGTCATCAACTGATAGAAGGTGCTTTTAAGTTCGGCCCACTGGAAGCCGAGCTGCATCAAAACGAGCGGAATGCCGATCAAGGCAACGACGAGATTGATCAATATGCCCGCCACAAGGCCAAGCTGATCAAGGGTTGCGTCATCGAAATGAAACCGCTCCCGCATTGCCTTGCCAATCTGGCTGGATGCGAAAGCCTGCTCTTCGGAAATTGCACGCCCAGTCAGGAAGCCCATATACATCGTAACCAGAAATGCGCCCGTCACCACGATCTGCTGCGATATGAAGCGCGCCATGCCGATATAGCCAAACAGCGCGGTCAGAATGGGTAAAAGCCCCAATATGATCAGGAATGTTCTGAATGCGCGCGGCCATGAGCGGACAGCGCCATCCTTTTCGCGCTCAACCGGTTTCAGAAACGCAATCGCCAGGATGAGAACGCCAACCATCACCGTAGCAAGCAGGCTTTTCGCCATCGTCAGCGACAGAGGCGATGACAAAATCTGGTTGACCTTTCCGAAGAAAGAATCGAGCCCGCTTGTCAGCGCCGTGGCAGTTATCAGCAACCCCAACACGCGTCCTGGACGTGGTGCGACCGGAACCAGTCGCCACTGCGGCATATCCGAGCTGATACAGGCAGACGCCAGTCTATGAATGAAGAAAACGAGCCCAAGAACGAGAAAAAGCGACTGAATCAGAGCGGCAATATCTGTTCTCAAGACATTAAAATAGTTCATTAAAAAGTAAGTCGTCGCCAAGAATACGCCCACAGCAGCGGACGGTATAACCGTAGACCAGAAAGCCACTGAGAGGCGACTTAGATAGGAGGGCGATTCGATCGTTGGATCGCGTTGATAGAGCGTTCCGAGGACGCGTCTTGCACCCAGCTGGATGACCAGCGCCGCCGCAAACGCAAAAAACGCGGCAGCGAGAAATGACTTGAGCTTGAACGTACTTACAAAACGCCACCACGACTGAACGATGCGCCAGAGTGAAACCATCTGGTTACTGGCAGCCGAAGCAACCTCTGTACCCAGCGTCGTATCGAGATTCACGCGTTGTGAAAGTGTGCGTGCAAAAAGGTCTCGGCGCATGTCGCCGATCTTTGCGGACATCTGATTGACGGAAAGCGATGTGTCTTCCGTCTCGCCGACAATGGCATTGATCTCGGCCTTTTCGGCGGTCAGTCGCGCGCGTTCTTCACTGACGATTGCCGGTTCTGGCGGCTGATCGCCAGAGGGTGCGGGGCCAAGCTGTTCCAGCCGCGTATTTATTTCGGTCAGACGCGGACGGAATGAAACGCCAGCATCCAGAAGCTTCTTCGAAAGAGAGTCCAGCTGGAGCTTGAGATTGGCCAGCGTTTCATCGTTCGAAGTGGCCTTGGGAAGCTGATCACTGATCCGTTTCGTCTGTTGCTTCAGATCGTTGATGACAGGCTTTTGTTGCTGAACAACGCTGGAAACAGGTGCTGGTGCCTGTTGCTGATCGGTGGCAGCGGGCGCTTGCTGGGCTGAGTCGTTTTGCGGAGCGGCAGCGGGCGCAGTTTGTGCCGCCGGCGGAGTCGAGGGCTTGTTATCCTGCGCAAAGGCAGGCGCAATGCCACCCGGCGACAGAACGCCGATCAGAAGAGAAAATGCAAGAACACGAAACGTCGATGAATATGCCAATTCAATTCTGCCGTTAAACAAGACATGGTTTCAACATAAAGCGCCCTAAAACGGATGCAAGGCGTAGGCCGTCTACAAGATTTCACGGTGCGCAGGAAGCGGACCCATAACGTATAAGACGAGCCTTGATGCCAGTATTTCCTTGTTCGTGCGAACACAAATGATTAATGAGGATTCGCAATGAGTGTGAAAAGCTGGCTCAACTCCACGGATCGACTCTAAAGAAAGTCTTGGCGATTTGATGAAGGGCATGAAAAACACGGAACAGCACAAGCGGCATGGTTTCATGCTGTTCGTTACGTGCGTTCTGTCGTTTACGGCTTTTCTGTTTGCCGTGGATTTTTCAACGCCGGACGAAGATGTTGCCCGTGGTCACTCCGGCGGCATCGTCGCAAGACAGGTCGAAGGCACTCCGACAACCCCTGTTCGCCAGCAATCCACCCCCTCGCCGCAGCCCATGCGGGCGATCTTGATCGAAGCGATCGCAGCCAAGATCAAAGCTGTTTACCTTGATGGCACCGGAGCAGCGCTGCCCGTGGCGGCAGTGGCTTTTGCTCTTCCAAAGTCGGCAGCAGCCAAAGCGGCGCTGAATTTCCAGCGCCTCGCAGTTTTGCAGAGACATTTTGGCTCTGCCCGTGCGC
Source organism: Ochrobactrum sp. BTU2 (assembly GCF_024539785.1). Taxonomy (NCBI): domain Bacteria; kingdom Pseudomonadati; phylum Pseudomonadota; class Alphaproteobacteria; order Hyphomicrobiales; family Brucellaceae; genus Ochrobactrum; species Ochrobactrum sp. BTU2. Next base: position 55,527 of record NZ_JAHWRG010000004.1, read on the forward strand.
CTCCTAAAAGCGCATAATATGCCATCCTCGAAGATTGGCTTTAACCAATCCTGACACCATTACAAACGATGCCCGCACCGCTGCTTGATGAGTGGCAATTGGGGCGTACCAACCGGAACCTTAATCCATGCGTACTTCCAAATGGGTGGTTGTGCTTTATAGCCTGATCGTTGCGATCGGCGTTATCATTGCCTTGCCCAACTTTTTCACCCAAAAGCAACTTGAGGCAATGCCGTCCTGGTTCCCGAAGCGTCAGGTCACGCTCGGCCTCGACTTGCGCGGCGGCTCGTATCTCGTGCTCGAAGTCGATGCAGCGAGCCTGAAGAAAGACCGTTTGCGCTCTCTGCTTGACGATGCCCGCAGCAAGCTGCGTGCCGAACGCATCCAGCCGCAGTCGATCCGTGCTGTCGGCGATGCGGTCGTTGTGACCATCCCTGATGCGGACCAGCGTTCCAAGGCGGAAACTGCACTTCGCACGTTGATTTCGCAGGTCAATACCAGCGGTTTCGGTACGGCGATCAACGACATAGATGTTGCCTCGAACGACAATCAGGTACGCCTGACCCTCACCGAGGCAGGTTTCAACTATCGTCTTGATGCCGCTCTTCAGCAGAGCCTTGAAATCATCCGTCAGCGCGTCGACCAGGTCGGCGTTGCAGAACCGTCCATCCAGCGCGTAGGCTCGGACCGTATCGTCGTTCAGCTTCCCGGTCTTCAAGACCCGGCGCAGCTTCGCCAGCTTCTCGGAAGCACGGCGAAAATGAGCTTCCATATGGTCGCCGATGCCAATCCGAACGATGCGCCGCCTCCGGGCGTGACCATCATGCCGGATTCCAAGGATCCGAACATCAAGTACCCGATCGAGGATCAGATCGCCCTTTCCGGCGAGCGTCTCACCGACGCGCGTGCAGGTTTCGACCAGCGCACCAACGAGCCGATCGTATCTTTCCGTTTCGATAGCCTCGGTGCTCGCCAGTTCGCGGACATTACGACGAAAAACGTCAATCGTCCGTTCGCAATCGTGCTCGATGGCAAGGTGCTAAGCGCCCCGGTCATCCGTGAACCGATCACCGGCGGCTCGGGCCAGATTTCCGGCAGCTTTACGGTTCAGGACACAGTTGTTCTTTCGGCACTCCTGCGCGCTGGCGCCCTGCCCGCTCCGCTGACCGTTATCGAAGAACGTACTGTTGGTCCTGATCTTGGCGGCGATGCCATCAAGATGGGTCTGATTACAGGTATCGTGGGCTTCGTACTCGTCGCGGTCTTCATCCAGCTCCTTTATGGCGTCTGGGGCACGATTGCCAACGTGGCGCTGTTGCTCCACACCTTGCTCACCTTCTCTGCCTTGAGCCTCATTGGCGCAACGCTGACATTGCCCGGTATCGCCGGTATTATTCTCGGTATTGGTATCGCGGTTGACGCCAATATTCTCATCAATGAACGTATCCGCGAAGAAACGCGACGCGGCCTCGGAGCCATGGCCGCGCTGGACAAGGGCTTCCATAGCGCCTTCTCCACCATTGTGGATGCTAACGTCACGTCCCTGATCTCGACCTTGCTGTTGTTCACCTTCGGCACAGGCCCGGTTCGCGGCTTTGCGATTACCATGATGCTCGGTATCGCGATCTCCATGTTCACTGATGTGACGTTGGTACGCATGGTCATGGCGTGGTACGTTCGCAAGCGTAAGCTGAAAGTGCTCGTCATCGAGCCGTTCCTGAAATTCGTTCCTGAGAAGACGAATATCAGCTTCATGAATGCACGCTTCATCGGCATTGGCGTCTCGATTGTGCTGTCTATTCTGTCCATTGGTCTGTTCTTCAAACCGGGATTGAATTACGGCATTGACTTCAAGGGCGGCATTCAGGCGGAAATCGTCACGTCACAGCCAGCCGATCTGGCGCAACTTCGCGCCAAGCTAGGCGCACTGGGTCTTGGCGAAGTAGCGCTTCAGTCAGCCGGTAGCCCGAATGATGTCCTGATCCGCGTCCAGCGTCAGGAAGGTGGCGAGGAAGCGCAGACCGTTGCCGTCAACAAGATGCGCGAAGCCGTGACCGAACTTGATCCAGGTGTGAAAATCGAGCGGACAGAAGTCGTCGGCCCGAAAGTCTCCGGTGAACTGGCCCGTTCAGGCTTCATCGCCGTCATCTTGTCGGCACTCGGCATGCTCATCTATCTCTGGTGGCGCTTCGAGTGGTTCTTTGCGATGGGCGCAATCATCACGCTTATCCTCGACACCACGAAGATGGTCGGCTTCTTCGCGCTGTTCCAGCTCGATTTTAACCTGACAGCCATTGCAGCGCTTCTGACCGCTATCGGTTACTCGGTAAACGATAAGGTCGTGGTTTATGACCGCATGCGTGAAAACATGCGTCTTTATAAATCAAAGCCGCTACGCGAGATTGTCGATATGAGTATCAATCAGGTGCTCGTCCGCTGTGTTTACACATCGATGACGACGTTCCTGTGTATGCTCCCGATGGCAATCTGGGGCGGTAGCGCGGTTCATAATTTTGCCGTGCCGATGCTGTTCGGTATCTTTATCGCTACATCGTCGTCGATCTTCATCGCCGCTCCGATCCTGCTTCTGCTCGGCAACTGGTGGCAACACCGCAAGGAAGCCCATCAGGCAATTGAAGACAGCGCCGCAGCGCAGAAATAGCCCGCTTGCCGGGCAAGGCTCAAACCTTGCCCGGCTCCCACTTACACAATTGAAAAGCCAGAGGGGGAAGGCACCTGATGCCCCATGACACGCCTTTGATAGCGACAATCGTCATCGGGTTATGCCTGGCCTTCATCTTCGGTGCGATAGCCACCCGCCTGAAAATCTCCCCCCTCGTCGGCTATCTTCTGGCCGGTGTCATTGCTGGCCCGCACACGCCCGGATTCGTCGCTGATCAGGATCTGATTCTGCAGCTAGCCGAAATTGGCGTCATCCTGCTGATGTTCGGCGTCGGCCTGCACTTTTCCCTCAAAGATCTTCTTTCCGTCAAAGCCATAGCAGTACCCGGCGCGCTCGCGCAGATTGCAGCAGCCGCAGCCCTCGGCACCGGCCTTGGGCTCGCCCTTGGTTGGGATGTACAGGCGGGTCTGGTTTTTGGCCTCGCACTTTCGACCGCCAGTACCGTCGTCCTGTTGCGCGCCATGCAAGAGCGCCGCCTGATCGACACCGAACGTGGACGCATCGCAGTAGGCTGGCTGATCGTCGAAGACCTTGCCATGGTCATGGCACTGGTGTTGCTTCCGGCAGTCGCCAGTGTAACCGGCCGTGCAGAAGGCTCAGCAGCGAGTGATCCTATCGTTTCATGGCTTGGCCTCGGCATTGGTGGCATCATCCTTCTCACCATTGCCAAGGTTGTTCTGTTTGTCGCCCTGATGCTCATCGTCGGGCGTAAGGTCATACCGTGGCTTCTGAACGTCGTGGCTCAGACCGGCTCTCGCGAACTGTTTCGTCTTGGTGTGCTCGCGATTGCGCTGGGCGTCGCTTTCGGCGCAGCCCATCTGTTTGGCGTTTCCTTCGCATTGGGCGCATTCTTCGCCGGCATGGTGATGAGCGAATCCGAACTCAGCCATCGAGCCGCGGAGGAGTCCCTCCCCTTGCGCGACGCTTTCGCGGTGCTGTTCTTCATCTCTGTCGGCATGTTGTTCGACCCGATGAGTCTACTTCGCGATCCGCTGCCCCTGCTCGGAACGCTCGCCATCATTCTGATCGGTAAATCGGTCGCAGCATTCTTCATCGTGCGCGCTTTCCGTCGCCCTGTCAGCACAGCGCTCACCATTTCGGCGAGCCTTGCGCAGATTGGTGAGTTCTCCTTCATTCTTGCGGGATTGGGCGTCAGCCTTAATCTCCTCCCGCCAGCCGGACGCGACCTCATTCTCGCAGGCGCAATCCTCTCGATTTTCCTCAACCCGGTCATGTTCATTGTCGCGGAACGGATGCGACCATGGATCGAAAAGCGAAGCAAAGGCAAAACGTCAGCCGGTGATAACACCAGTGCCGAACTCAATATTTCTGAGCCCGAGCCATTGCCGCAGACTTTACTGACCGCACACACGATTATCGTTGGTTACGGCCAGATCGGCGAAAGGATCGCAGCAGGATTGCAGGCAGAGACGCCTTTTCTCGTCATTGAGGATTCGTCGAAAGTCAGCGCCTCGCTCAAGGATAAAGGCATCCAGGTTATTACAGGGAACGCCTCGGATTCAGATATACTGAAGGCGGCCAATCCGGTAACGGCTCGAAACCTGGTTATTGCAATACCCAACGCTTTCGAGGCTGGGCGGGTGACGGCATTGGCCAGAGCCGCCAATCCGGAAATCAGCATCGTCGTGCGGGCCTGTTCAAAGGCAGAAGCACAATATTTGCATGATCTTGGCGCAGATTTCGTCATTCTGGGAGAAGAAGAAATCGCAGCAGCCATGGCAAAGGCAATCGGAACTGAGATCAAGAGGAAAAATACCGAAACCGTTTCAGAGGAAAACGAATTTCAGGCCGACGCATTAGGGATAATATCGGGAGATGGGTCGACCGATATCATGGGCAAAAAAGGGGATGATATGAAGCATGAAGGCATGGTGACCGGTTGATGAAAGCAAAGGATTACATCTGGCCGGTCGTGGGCATTTGCGCAGTCGGTATTTCGGCTTGGCTTCTCTATCGCGAACTTCGCAGCATTTCGCTCGATGATGTTCTGGACAGTCTTTACGCCATCCGCGCCCATCATTGGGCGCTCGCGGCGGCTTCAGCACTTCTGGCCTACAGTTCGCTTGCTGGTTATGATCGCATCGCGCTGCTGCACCTCAGACGCAAGATTTCCTGGCTGTTTATCGCGCTTTGCTCCTTCACCACCTACGCGCTGTCGCACAATATTGGCGCTTCAGTCGTCTCCGGTGCCGTGGTGCGCTACAGGGCCTATTCTTCTCAAGGCATGCCCGGCAGCGAAATCGCCGTCCTCATCGCTTTCTGTTCATTCACATTCATTCTTGGTGTTGTCATTACTTCCAGCGTCGTTCTCCTGCTGGAGCCGCATATTCTCATGCGCTTCAACGAGGAACTGACACCAACCGTCTCCATCGTCATTGCACTTCTAATGCTGGCATTCGTACTGCTTTATGTCTTCGGTAGCTGGCTGCGCCTGCGTCCGCTTCAGATCGGCAGTTTCCGTCTGGAATATCCGCGGCTGTCGGTTGTAGTGCAGCAGCTCATCGTCGCACCGCTGGAGCTGATCGGTGCCGCTGGTATCATTTATTTTGCCTTGCCAGAGGCCGGCAATCCCGGTTTCCTCATTATTCTTGGCATTTTCCTGGTCTCATTCTCTGCAGCCCTGATATCGCACGCTCCGGGCGGCCTTGGTGTTCTGGAACTCGTTTTCCTGACTGGCTTGCCGGATATGAATCAGGCTGATGTTCTGGCTGCGCTGATCGTCTTCCGTCTGCTCTACCTGCTTATCCCATTCGCGATGTCGCTTGTGGTCGTGTTGGTCTTCGAGAAATCCCAGTTTCTCCTGCGCTGGAACGATAAACAGCGAAAATAGAAGCAGATCAACGACGGAGTATATTCTTCACAAAACCCGCCATAATTTGAATTTTTTTTCCTTAAAATGGCGGCCATGGCCGCCTATCTTGGAACCAGTTTCGCAAATGGAACAAATTGCGAAACTGAACGCCCTCCCAAGGCTTTATCCAAGAGGAAAAACGCATGCCTGCGACATTGATCATCCCCGGCTACAAGGGATCGGAAGCAGGCCACTGGCAGCGCCAATGGTTGCATGACGATCCGTCAGCATTGCTTGTCGAACAGGACGACTGGCACTATCCGGTGCTATCCGACTGGATGCACGCACTCGAAGCCAAACTCGCCGAAAATCCGGGCGCCGTTCTGGTCGCCCATAGTCTCGGCTGCGCACTGGTCGCACATCTGGCCAGCCGACCGTCGGCAGCACATGTGGCGGGCGCCCTTCTCGTTGCACCTGCCGACGCGGAAACTATGGCCCGCAAGGACAGCCGTTTCCAGAGCTTTGCCCCGCTGCCGCGCCATGAGCTGGGCTTCCCTTCCATCGTCGTGGCAAGCCGCAACGATGAATATATGAGCTTTGCCAAAGCTGAAGCCCTTTCGCACGTTTGGGGATCGGGTTTTGTCGATCTTGGCCATTCTGGCCACATCAACGTAGCAAGTGGTTTCAGTCGCTGGCCGGAGGGGATTATCCTTGCATCCTCTCTTCACAGAGAACCGGTAGCCAACACGCTTTCCCAAGCAGCGTGACCGTGAGAGCGGTTCCAGTCAAAATGGAACCGCTCCAGCTCTTTTGTATTTAAGCACCTTGCCTGCGTTCAAGCAGAACCTTCAAGACGAGCGTCAGAAGAGCGATCAAAGCGAGCGTCGAAGCCGCAGCGAATGCACCAGCGACGTTATAGTCATTGAACAGTAGTTCCACCTGAAGCGGCAGCGTATTGGTCTTGCCTCGGATTGCACCCGAAACGACAGACGTTGCCCCAAACTCTCCCATTACGCGCGCATTGCAAAGCACCGCACCATAGAGCAAAGCCCATTTGATATTGGGCAAGGTGACATAGAAGAAGGTTTGCCAGGCATTGGCGCCAAGCGTCAGAGCCGCTTCTTCTTCATCGCTCCCCTGCACTTCCATTAGCGGAATCAGTTCACGCGCCACGAAAGGTGAAGTGACGAAGAGACTGACAAGGAAGATCGCCGGAACCGTAAACATCACCTTGATGTCATAAGTTTCCAGCAATGGCCCCAGCAAACCTTGCGATCCATACAGGAAGAGGTAGGTCACGCCGGCCACGATGGGCGAGACCGAAAACGGTATCTCAACGAAAGTGATCAGCAACCGCCGTCCTGGAAAACGGAACTTGGTCACAAGCCATGCGACACAGACACCGAAGGCCATGTTGATCGGCACCACGACGATTGCTGTGAGAATGGTCAGCCAGACCGCATGCAACGTATCAGGCTTCAATATTTCACCGAAGAAGACATCGGCGCCCTTGCTGAATGCGTAGGAGAAGATAATGGCCAGAGGCGCTCCAATGCAGACCACCGACAAGCCAGCCGCCAGCCAGATCAACAGATTGCGCACTGGTCCGGAATTTCGTGCCTGCAGGCTTGCGCTAGCGTTCTGCATAACGAAGCTGCCTTGCCTGAATGAGATTGGTCACAAGAAGCATCACGAAAGCCGTAATGAGCATCACGAATGCAAGTGCAGCGGCTGCAGGATAGTCATACTCGTCGAGTCGGATGAAAACGAGCAACGACGTCACTTCGGTTTCAAAGGGGAGATTGCCAGAGATGAAGACAATCGAACCAAACTCACCGAGGCTGCGGGCAAAGGACAGCGACGAGCCTGCAAGGAAAGCTGGAAAGATGGTCGGCCAGATAATGTGTGAGAATGTCTGCCAGGAGCTGGCCCCAAGGCTGCGGGCAGCTTCTTCCACATCAGCACTCATATCTTCAAGCACCGGCTGAACCGTGCGGATAACGAACGGGATGCTGGTGAAAAACATCGCGATCATGATGCCGAGCGGCGCATAAGCAACCTTTATCCCGATCGGTTCAAGGAACCGTCCGAACCAGCCATTTTGGGCGAATAGCGTCACCAATGCCAGACCGGCTATGGCAGTCGGCAGCGCGAAAGGAAGATCGACGGCGGCATCGATCAGACGTTTGCCGGGAAATTCATATCGCGTCAGTACCCAAGCCAGCAGAAGACCGAACAAGCCGTTAAAAACAGTGGCCACTGCGGCTGCGCTCAAGGTGATCTTATAGGTCGCTAGCGCCCGATCTGAAGTCACAATGCTCCAGAAGTCACTCCAGCCAAGACTTGCCGTTTTCAGAATCATGGCCAGCAGTGGCAAGGCCACGATAACAGCCAGATAAAGCAAAGTGCAGCCGAGGGTCAGTCCGAACCCCGGCAGCACAGAATTACGTTTCATGCTTAGAAGCGCCACTGGATTTTTCCAAAAAGCAAGGCGATCCCGTCCGGGATCGCCAGTTGGCTTTGTTATTTGCCTGTGAATAGCTGATCAAGCACCCCGCCTTCGGCGAAATGTTCCTTCTGCACCTTCTCCCAGCCACCGAAAGCATCTTCAACCGTCACGAGACGCACATCAGGATAGATGTCCTTGTGCTTTGCAATGACATCCTTGTCGTGCACACGGTTGAAGTTCTGAGCCAGAATTTCCTGACCTTCCGGCGAATAGAGATAGTTCAGATAGGCTTCCGCTATCTTGCGCGATCCACGCTTGTCTACCACCTTGTCGACGACCGTAACGGGAAACTCTGCCAGCAGGCTGACTTCCGGTACGACAACGTCATATTTGTCCGGTCCGAGAACCTTTTCGGTTCCGCGTGTTTCTGCTTCAAACGTCACCAGCACGTCGCCAATGCCACGTTCGGCAAAAGTCGTCGTTGCTCCACGTCCGCCGGTATCGAAGACTGGAACATTCTTGAAAATCTTCCCGATGAACTCGTGTACCTTCGCCTGATCACCCTTGAACGCCTCGTTCGCATAGGCCGTCGCAGCAAGATAGGTATAGCGCGCATTGCCTGAGGTCTTCGGGTTCGGGAAGATCACCTTCACGTCGTCACGCGCCAGATCGTCCCAATTCTTGATGTTCTTCGGATTGCCCTCACGAACGAGGAATGCAGGGAGCGAATAGTAAGGCGAGGAGTTGTTAGGAAGCCGCTTCTGCCAGTCCGCGGGAATCAGATTACCCTTGTCATGGAGGACCTGAACGTCGGTCACCTGATTGAAGGTCACCACATCCGCCTCAAGCCCTTCCAGAATCGAACGCGCCTGCTTGGAGGAGCCAGCATGGGATTGATTGACGGTTAGATCCTCGCCGGTCTTGGTCTTCCAGTCAGCGATGAAGGCTTGATTGACCTGTTCGTAGAGTTCCCGCGCAATGTCATAGGAAACATTGAGTATTTCCTTCGGCTCCTGTGCATGAACCGGTGCAGAGCCGAGACCGAGGGCTACCGCCGCATATAGAATAATTTTTCTCATTAGACCCATCCCCACCACGCTGTTTGCGAAAAGCGCTCTAAACTGGATTGTTTTCGGAAAACAAATCTAACGTGAGAAGAGGCAAAATCAATCTAAATCATTGATTTAAATATATAAACTACTTTTATCACCATTCATGGAACCCGTACCCAAACCTCATGCTGGCGTGAGAAAATAATTCTCATCAGGAGCGAAACCATAAAAAGAAATGCAAAAAGGCAGAAGACCTCCGTCTCCTGCCTTCATAACTTTCTTAGACTCTGGACTTACCAGAAACCGCGATGCTGCCAGCACCAGAGAAAATTATGCTCGCCACGCTCCAGCCGACTACGGCGGCGGGCTGCAATCTCTTCTGCATTCAACTTCATCTCGCTCCAAGGCCGCTCCAGAAGGGCCGGAACACGCAAAACCGTATTCTTCATTGTCGTAGCGAGCTGTTGAACGGTTCGCTTCATGCCTGGCCTCCTCATTGCCTTACGCTCAAATATTGTCGCGTTTTCGCCGCAACAATGAACGATAGGTTAATTTTGAAGGCTTCTCGGCTTTTGTCAATAACCTACTTATTTTATCGGAGTTAACTGCGTGAAATAATTTGCGAGCCAGACCAAACAACCCGCAAATTCATTCCTGTTAAACCTCATAGTCGGTTGAGGGCGTAATGCGTACCTTGCCGATATGACGACCATTCATCGACTCGATCTTGAACTCCAGGCCATCGGCAACGAAGCTTTCTCCACCCAAAGGCAGGTGTCCGAGATGCCAGAGAACATAGCCGGCAAGGGTAGTATAACGGTCACCGTCATCCAGAAGGTCGCGTTCCAGAAGGCCGCTTAACCGGCGAATATCGGTAAAGCCGTCTACAAGATAACCACCCTGCCCGTCCGACTGCGCGACAGCCGCCTCTTCGTCTTCATCCGGGAACTCACCAGCAATGGCTTCCAGAACGTCGGTCGGCGTCACGACGCCTTCGAAAGAGCCATGCTCATCGACGACGACTGCGATCTGGACAGGTGAATTACGCAACTGCTCCATAACGCGCAGCACGTTTGCATTTTCATGCACCACAAGCGGCTGTTTTACGATCTTGTCCCAGTCGACAGGCTTCTTGTCACCAATATCGAGCAAAAGGTCCCGGACCAACGCCACGCCGATGAACTCGTCCACCTGACGGCGCGCAACGATGACGCGAGAATGTGACAGCTCACGAATGGCCGCATCAAGTTCCGCTTCGTCTTCATCGAGGTCAAGCCACTCGATCTCGTTGCGCGGCGACATGATAGAACGCACAGGTCGATCAGCCAGATCAAGAACGCCGCGGATCATCTCCTTTTCTTCCGGCAGGAAGACATCACTGGCCGCTGTCTGCTGAGCAATCACGTCAACCGTGTCGGAAAGCGGGTTTTCGCCGCGACTGCCACCGAGTAGACGCAGGACGGCACCCGCAGTGCGCTCTCGCAGATCGTTGGTCGTGACCAGCTTTTCGCGATTGTGTCGCGACATCTGGTTGGCCGCTTCGATCAACACCGAGAAGCCGATCGCCGCATAAAGATATCCCTTTGGAATATGGAAGCCGAAACCCTCCACGACCAGACTGAAACCGATCATCATCAGGAAGCCAAGACACAGGATGACAACGGTGGGGTGTTTGTTGACAAAATCCATCAGCGGCTTGGAAGCAAGCATCATTACGCCGATGGCGATAATGACAGCAATCATCATGACCGGCAGATGCTGAACCATGCCCACAGCCGTGATGACACTATCCAGCGAGAACACGGCATCAAGCACGACAATCTGAACGATCACCTGCCAGAACACAGCATGCACGACCTTGGAACTCTTAGGCCCATGATCACCCTCCAGCCGCTCATGTAGCTCCATCGTGCCCTTGGCGAGGAGAAACAGACCACCAATTAGCATAATGATGTCTCGGCCCGAGAACGACATCCCCATCAGCGAAACCAATGGCTCACGGAGGGTGACGATCCAGGAAATCGACGCCAGCAGCACCAGACGCATCAAAAGAGCCAGAGTAAGGCCGATAAGTCGCGCGCGATTACGTTGGTGTGGGGGCAGTTTGTCGGCCAGAATGGCAATAAAGACGAGATTGTCGATACCGAGAACGATCTCGAGCACCACCAATGTCACCAAACCTATCCAGGCATTGGGGTCAGCAATCCAGTCCATGGACCAGTCCATGATATGTCGGCTCCTTTAAAGATCAGCAGAAATGGAAATTGGGAAATTCGTCGCAACAGCTTTGTGACCGGGCCGCATCTGTGCGGTCCAGTCTCTTGCAGGCAAAGGCTATCGGGAATTGTTCAATGCGCAGGAAGCCCGAACACCCCTCCGGGGAATTCGGACTTCGAGAAGACGAATCGTCAGAACTGTCGTCGGGCATAAAGCGCGATGAACCTTATATGAGGTGTCGCGAGGCCTGAATCCTCAGCCACACCGGTTGCCACATGGAACATATGGTCTGTTATTATGCAGACCGAAGCCTGTAGCACAAGAGGTCGATTATTCGGCGGGAGAGACCTGAACGCGGCGCTTACGCTCCCGACGTGGACGAGCTTTGAAAAAGCGCACACCGATAACCGTCGCAATGATGGTGACGATAGTGATTCCGATCACGAACCAGAACATGTGATCGCCATCCATTCTGGCGAAAACGCCTGCTCCACGACCTGCCAGCCAGCCCGGAAGGAACATCAGCGGAGCCCATACAAGCGCGGAGAGGACATTGGCTGTCTGGAAGCGTGTCTGATCCATAGACATCATACCGGCAACCATCGGCACGGTACAGCGCACAGGGCCGAAGAAACGACCAAGGAACACTGCAGAAAAACCATAGCGACGGAAGAGAAGGCGTGCACGCGCCACACCGCTGCGGTGTTTGTTGAGCGGCCACTTGTGAATAATATTGCGGCCCAGCCACCAGCCCAGGAAATAGGAGATGATATCGCCAATCACTGCGCCGATAATCGCACCGATTATAACGGGAATGGGTTCGATGATTCCGGCACCCACGAGGCCGCCGATAGCGATCATGATCGGCGTAGCTGGAATGAACATTCCTATAATGGCGAGAGATTCGCCGAAGGCGATAACGCCCACGATAGGCCCAGCCCATGCCCGATGATCGGAAATAAACTGTCCGAGATCGCCTATTATACTTTCCATTCCGTCCTCAAATGTCGCGAACCGGATTTTGAAACGATATGAGCCGTTTCTGTTTTCTTCGGCAAGGGCAACCCGGTGCATAAAGCGCCTTGCTCTCACAAATTTTAGGGGCGGCGCCGGTGTCCGTGACTTCAGAACCACTACCAACCGATCAAGTCTTTTATATGCCGTAGTTTCTCAGACAAGCATCAATAATTGATGACATGGCTGCGACATTTGCAGCGTGACTCTACTCCCTGAACGAAACCTCCCCGCCGCACGTATTAGTCCAGCATCGGCGAATATGGAGCCGCAGGGTTCCGCTTACAACGCCGAAAACGTGAAAAAATGAATCAAATCAAGAATCTCTCATTTTTGATTCTCAAAAGAGCGACCAGAAAACACAACCAGAATGCACACACCCTGAAAAAGACACCGGTAACGCGCAGTTATGGATTTTCGGAAGGCCCGCATTTCCGGGCTTTTTACGCAAGCTGTTATTTTTTTCAGAAATTTTGCAGTTGGAGGCTGGACAGGTGGAAAAGAGGCCGTTATAGAACCGCTCACTTCACTGGGGCCGCTGCCTCGGCAAAGCGAGTGGGTGATTAGCTCAGTTGGTAGAGCAGCTGACTCTTAATCAGCGGGTCGTAGGTTCGATCCCTACATCACCCACCACTTTTTCTTCTGAAAACAAACGCTTCCGCTGATAACTGATCCTGATGGATCAGAAAAATTCTTCTTGCCCGAACGAATATGTGTCTCAGTGCCTGCGGATGATTTTTCGCTTTGGAGAATGCTTCAACTCTGGTTTGCTCATACACTCCCCAATACATTACCGATAATTAATTGGCATATTCATATGCGGTTCATCTAAAAAGACAGACATTACTCGCACGCCTTTTAGCGGCGCCCCTGTAAAAGAGTAATGGAGTCAAATAGCCATGAAATCGAAGACCGCATTTATCGCTGTAATTGCAACATCTTTGCTTGCTGTACCCGCACTGGCACAAGAAAATAGCAGTGCAAATACTGATAAACCGGCAGCAGAGACGGCCGTTGCCCCAAACAAGGACATGAAGGGCAAGCGTGGCCCCGTCGATCTTGAGAAATTCTCACGCATGGATGACCTCAAGGCCGCCGATACCGATGGCGACGGCGTACTTTCTCGCGCCGAAATCGAAGCACTGGCACTCAAGCGCATCGTGAGCCGGGCAGCTGACCGCATGGAGCGTCGCCTCGACGTCAATGGCGACGGCAAGGTTACGCTTGCGGAAGTGGAGAACCAGCGTAAGAAGGAATTCGCTGCACTGGATCGAAATGAGGATGGCAAAATCGATCGCAGCGAAATGCGCGCCGCGAAGATGTATCACCAAGCCAGAGGCTCTCACCACAAAGGTCCACATCATATGGGCAACCACAAAGGTGGTGAGCATAAAGGCCCGATGAAGGATCAGGCAGAGAAGCCACAAGAATAAAGCTGAAATAAAAAACCCGGGCTCAATGCCCGGGTTTTTCATACGCCGATGTCAATTTCACCGTTCAAGAGCGGATGACGCCCTTCTTGAAAATGATATTGCCATAAAGCCGCTTCTCACCGGTCCGAATGATCGCGAACGCATCGCGAGCGCGGTGATAAAAAGCAAATCTTTCAACTGGATCGACGGAAATCTTTCGCCCCTCAGCCTTTTCTATGACCGATTCAAATTCCTTGAAAATCGCCGGCGTTTCATTGGGCGCCTGCATGACGGCGGCTGGCTTGTCGACAAAATCGTCCAAAGGCAACAGCGACAACACTGCCTCGGCCATATCCGTTGCAGTGATCCCCGGAAAGTCCAGCACGTGGACACCAGAGGACTGCGCCGGATAATTGGCATCAACAATCACGAGATCGTCTCCGTGCCCCATATCGGCAAGAACCTCGAGCAGCGAGCCGGTCAGCAATGGATTGATGTTCTTCAACATAAGACGTCAGTTCCTATAAAAATTCTGTCGCCTCACACTAAACAACTCGCTTTCAGAATCGCAAGGTCCAAGTGTTGGAAGTTGACCGGTCTTATCTCGTGGTCGGGTCCAGCTTGTCGCGTAGCCAATCACCCACAAAGCTGATCGACAGCGTCGTGAACATGATCACAAATGACGGCGCGAGCATGATCCACGGTGCGCGAGTGAGATATTCGCGACCATAACCAACCATATTACCAAGGCTGGTCATCGGCGGCTGTACGCCGAGGCCCAGAAACGAGAGGCTGCTTTCAAGGAGAATAATCTCCGGGAATGTCAACGTCATCGAGACGATTAGCGTTGAAGCAATGTTCGGGAGGATATGTTTGAGATACACCCGCGACGGCGTAGCGCCGAGCTGGGTAACCGCTGCTGCATAACCTTGTGCATTCGCTGAGACAGCCAGCCCACGCGCGATACGGGCATAACGTTCCCAGCCGTAGAAGCCCATCAGGCAGGTCAGCAACAAAAGCGAGCTTCCGAAAAATGCCAGCACGGCAAGCGACAAAATCAGGAATGGCAACGCCGCCTGAAAATCAGCCAGCATGACCACAACCTGCTCCACCGCGCCTCGAAAATAAGCTGCGAGGAAACCCAGTGTCGTCCCGAACACCGCTGAAATGATCGTCGCACCAAACGCGATGAGCAGCGAAATGCGAATGGATTCGATGAGGCGTGAAAGCACGTCACGTCCCAGCTCATCAGTACCCAGCCAATGCTGTGCGTTCCCCGGCAGTGCGAGGCGGTTTTTCAGGTCAAAGGCTGTAATGTTGTAGGGTTTTATCCAGTCCGCAGTCAGCGCAATCAGGATCATTGCGGCGATCCAGACAAAGCCGATGATGACCATCAGCGGAATGCTTTTACGGCTCTTTTTCGGTTGCGTGGAAACAGTGGCGGTATTGGCGGTCATATCCGTCATCGGTTCAGCCTCACGCCTTGCCCTGCGCCTGACGCAGACGCGGATCGAGATAACCATAGAGAAGATCAACAATGAAATTGGAGATCACCATCGTCGCGGCCACGAGAAGCAATATGCATTGCACGATAGCAAGATCGCGATTGGCTACCGAAACCACGAGCAATCTGCCCACGCCTGGCCAGGAAAAGAGCGATTCAACCACCACCGCACCTGCAATCAGCGATCCGACCATAAACCCGACGATAGTGACAATCGGGATGGCCGCGTTAGGCAATGCATGACGCCAGACAACATTTCGCCAGGACACACCTTTGGCGCTCGCCGTGCGAATATAGGGCTGCCCCAGAATCTCGATCATTGCGCTGCGGGAGAACCGCGCCAGAATGGCCGCGCCGCCGAGCCCCATGGTGATTATGGGTAGAATGGCATGCATCCAGCTGTCCTGCCCGCCCGAGGGCAACCAGCCCAACGAAACCGAGAACACCAGCACGAGCAACAAGCCAAGTACAAAACTCGGTAAAGTGAAGCCGATGACGGCAGTAGCCATGACAGCCCGGTCAATGAAGCTGTTGCGATGCAACGCAGCATAAATTCCGGCCGGAATGCCAAGCCCAAGTTTGATCAACAATGCCGGTATCGTAAGTTGAAGCGTCGCGGGAATGCGCTCGGTCACCAGTGCGATTGCAGATTGGCCATCGCGCATCGATATCCCAAGATCGCCACGCGCAATAGCGCCGAAATAGCGCAAATATTGCTGCCAGAGCGGATCATCGAGCCCCCAGTTCTTCCGGAAGGCAGCTATCGCTTCCGGTGGCGCGTCCGGTCCCATGATGATCTGGGCCGGATCACCGGACATACGCAAAACGACGAAAGCGAATGTCACCACAAGAAGAATGGTCACAAATGCGCGAACCCCGCGAACCATCAGAAATCTAAGCATGAATATTGTCCGTCTGCAGGGTTCCTGCAAAATGGCAGGCCACTTTGCGTCCCGCTGGCATGTCGAGGAGTTCAGGTGTCTCGCTGCTGCAGCGCGGAGCCGCGAAACGGCAGCGGGGGTGAAACGCACAGCCATTAGGTCGCGCGGCAGGGTTCGGCGGCTCTCCCTGCAGGATGATGCGATCGCTGAGAGGAGTTCCAGCGACAGGGACACTGGACACCAGCGCCTGCGTGTAGGGGTGAAGCGGTTTGGCAAAAATCTCGTCCGAGGACGCCTCTTCGACGATCCGGCCCAGATACATGACCGCAACACGATCCGAAATATTGCGTACCACCTTCAG
This sequence comes from Ochrobactrum sp. BTU2, assembly GCF_024539785.1. Lineage (NCBI taxonomy): Bacteria > Pseudomonadati > Pseudomonadota > Alphaproteobacteria > Hyphomicrobiales > Brucellaceae > Ochrobactrum > Ochrobactrum sp. BTU2. The sequence goes on from NZ_JAHWRG010000004.1 coordinate 71,912, forward strand.
ATCATGGCTGATGAAAACCATGGCGATGCCTTCGCGTTCCTGCAAATCGCGCAAAAGATTCACAACCTGCGCCTGAATGGAAACATCCAGCGCCGATACAGGTTCGTCGCAAACAATGAGTTGCGGCTTGCATGCGATGGCGCGTGCAATGACGACACGCTGGCGCTGCCCGCCTGAAAGCTCATGCGGATAGCGCGAAGCCTGATCGGGACGAAGGCCGACCGCTCGCATCAGCTCTGCAACACGCGCTTTCTGCTCAGCAGCGGTTCCAATTCCGTGAATCTCCAGTGGTTCGGCAATCTGACGGCCAATCGGCAACCGTCGGTCCAGAGCTGCCAGAGGGTCCTGATAGACAAGCTGCATACGCGCCCGCAAAGCGCGCCAGCTTGCGGTCTTCTGGCGAGGTAGGGCTGAACCTTCAAACGTCACCTCTCCCTCGCTGGGATCTTCCAGACCGAGAAGCAGCCGCCCGGTCGTGGATTTACCCGAACCGGACTCGCCAACAATGCCCAGTGTTGTTGCCGGAGCGACCGATATGGAAAGCCCGTCGACCGCGCGCACCGCGACCGGTTTTGCGAACGGACCTTTGCGCGACGTGTAGGTTTTGACAAGGTCGCGAGCTTCGATGAGAGCAGCTGTCATTGTGCTATTGCCCTTGTGCTCGCCGGGACTGAAACATGGTCACTCATGGATGGCGGCAAATGCGAGGTAGCCGGATAGGGATGAAAGCACGAGACCATGCGCCCCTCACCGGCATCGTCCTGCGGAACACCGAGCCTGGGGAGGCTTCGCGCGCACAGATCACTCGCGCTCAAGCAGCGTGGCGAAAATGCGCAACCTTGCGGAAGCTTGCCCGGCTCAGGAACTGTGCCCTCAATGGGGATCAGACGATTGCGCCCGCCATCAAGGTTCGGAATAGAATCGAACAGGCCGTGCGTATAAGGATGGCGCGGAGCAGCAAAGAGCGCTTCGGTCCGGGCCTGTTCAACGATACGCCCGGCATACATGACGGAAACACGTTCGCAAATTTGCGACACTGCACCAAGATCATGGCTGATAAAGACCACAGCCATGCCGGTTTCCGCACGCAATGCGGCCAATAGATCAAGAATTTGAGCCTGAATCGTAGCATCAAGTGCTGTCGTGGGCTCATCCGCGATAAGGATATCAGGATTGCCCGCCAGCGCCATGGCAATCATCAAACGCTGGTTCTGGCCACCGGAAAATTCGTGCGGATAATTATCGATACGGCGACGCGCATCGGGTATTCCCACCAATTCCATCAATCGCAAAACCTCTGATCGGGCTGCAGGTCCTCTCAGATTGCGATGAAGCCGCACGGCCTCCTCAATCTGGCGCCCGACCCGAATAACCGGATTTAGAGAACTCGATGGGTCCTGAAAGATCATCGCAATACGGCCACCCCGAACACCTTCGAGTGTGCTGCGCGATGCAGTCAGCAATTCTGTTCCTTCAAGGAGAACACTACCGGAGATCGACGCCTTTTTCGGCAAGAGACCGAGCGCTGCCAGCCAGGTCACAGACTTGCCGCAGCCGGACTCCCCGACTAATCCGACAGCTTCGCCTCGCTCAATCGAAAGGTCGATACCATGCAGAACCGGCACGCCATCAAAGGCCACTTTGAGATTGGAAATTTCGACTAGCGGCATCATGCAATCCTTCTGGTTCATTCACAGTCGCGGGGTTTGAAACCCCAAAGGAAAAGCGAGCCCGATTGAGCCGGGCTCGCCTCTACAAATGGATCAGGCCCAGTTGTTTTTGCGGAAGTCCATCGCGAAAGCGGGCGCCGCCTTCCACTTCAATGACTTCGGCTTGGCGGTGAAAGTCGCGTTCTGGTGAAGGACGGTGTAGGCTGGATCTTCACGTTCGCAGATTTCCAGCATCCGCTTGAATGCTTCCTTGCGCTTGGCGTGATCCGTGCTCGTTTCCATAATGACGGAAAGCTTGTTCGCCTCCTCATTCGTCCATTCACCGACCTGTTGCTGCTGACCATTCGGGCCATGCTGGCTGACGATAGACGAAACCGGATCGTTGAACGGTGCGGAATTGGACCAGTCGCGCACGGCACGTCCTGGGCTCTTCTCCAGAACCTGCTGCCAGTTTTCCTGCATCTGAATTTCGACGTTCAGCCCCACCTGGTTCCACATCTCCACAAGGATCTGCGCGGTTGGGGTCTGGTTCGTGTAGTAGTTGTTGAGCAGGCGGTAAGGGATGGCATCGCCCTTGTAACCGGCTTCTTTTAGAAGCTGCTTGGCGAGATCCGGGTTATATTCCGGAACACTCCAGCCCTGAACGAACATATCGCCATAGTAGTCCCACTGGAGACCAGCCGGAACGACCGTACGACCGGCCCACAACGAATCCACGATCGCCTGACGGTCGATCGCATGGGTAAATGCGCGACGCACCAACGGATTTTCCAGTTGCGGATGGAACTTGTCGAATACAGTTAGACGGTGGTTGAGGATCGTACCGCCCTGAACCTCGAAAGCGTCATTCTTTTCGATACCTTCGATCTGATCCGGTGGAATATCGCAGGCAAACTGATATTCGCCCGAGAGCAGACCATTGATGCGGGAGGCAACTTCCGGCACCTCGATGAAACGGATCTGCTTCAGCGGTGGGCGTCCACCCCAATATTCGTCGTGAGCTTCGAGCACCAGCATGTTGTCCGGCTTGAACTCGACAACCTTGTAGGGCCCGGTGGTAACCGGCTTGCGCGCCCAGTCGAGATAGCTAGGCGACTCTTCCCAGCCACGACGGCTCATAATCTGGCTACCGTAACGGGAGATACGGCCTTCCATGGTGACGTCTGGCGTACCATTCTTGAAGCGCACCGTGTATTTGTCGACAATTTCGACACCCAGCAAGGCTGGCCAGGAACGACGTGCCGTCGCTGGCACTTCAAGCGGCAGTTCCTTGCTTTCACGACCGAGCGGATTTTTCTCCGTGACGTAAATCGTCTTGCCTTCGGCTGGTTGCGTGTCGCCAAACATGCGCTCCTTGCCAAAAGTGAAGGCAACGTCTTCGGCGGTCATCTCATCGCCATTGTGGAACTTCACCCCCTGACGGAGCTTTAGCTCGACCGTCTTGTCATCGATGCGGGTCCATTCGGTCGCAAGACCAGGCACAGCCGAAAGACCGCCCAGCCAGTCGCGGTCGATCAACGCCTCCCAGATACTGGAAAAGAAAACGCGTTCGCCGACATTCGACTGTTCGCGAAGAACGTCAAGCGTGTTGCTGTTTGCCACCTTCTGCACAGCAATGGTGATCGATGGGCGATTGTCAGCCTGTGCGATTGCAAATCGCGGCAGGACGAGCGAACCGGCGGCGCCGGCTGAAAGGCCAAGCATTCCGCGTCGGGTCAGATTGATCATTTGGTTGCTCCTGAGATCAATGGTTGCGCGTTGTGAGCCCTTGCGGGCCGGATCTGTAATGGGTCAGTGTCCGGTCGGCATGAGACAGTCGCCACGACAAAGCCTTCTGGGCGTAGTCGCGAACGAGAGCCGCATAAGCGGGGTCTTCAGCCAGATTGTTGAATTCGTGCGGGTCCGCCTTCAAATCGAAGAACAGCGGCGGCAGGGCCGCAAAATGCACGTACTTGTAGTTCTCGTCCTCGATCACACAGAGGCTGCAATCATCCTGGGAGAGCTGTACCGAGTTCTGCGGCTGATCGTAGAAGACGTCGCGGAAGTCGAATTCGTAATGCAATTCTGTGCGCCAGTCGGCGGGTTTTCCCTCACCCAGAAATGGCAACAGCGAACGTCCGTCGCAAGCGCGTGGCGTTTCCCCGCCGAGCCATTCGAGGATGGTGGGCATGACATCGATGCTTTCGGAAAACCCATCTTCGATCTGGCCAGCGTGCCGGTTCTCCCCCGCATCCTTTATAACCAAAGGAATACGGAAACTTTCGTCGTTGTAGCCGATCTTGCCGAGCAGATGATGATCACCGAGCTGCTCACCATGGTCGCTGGTGAAGATGATTAGTGTGTCGTCCCACTGACCAGTTTCATCAAGGTAAGCGAAGACCCGCCCCAGACAATCGTCGATTTCCGTAATCAGGCCGCAATAGGTGGCGCGCATCTGGCGAATCTCGCCTTCGTCCAGCGTTGCGCCGGAGCCTTCCGCCCCATGGAAAAACGAACCACGCCTGATATGATCTATATAGTGCTTCATAAGCGGATGCTGTGCCGCTTCGGCATCCGGACTTTCCGCGCGAACCGGCGCAGGCATATCTTCGGCCTTGTACATCGCATGATAAGGCGCGGAGGCGACGAATGGCGGGTGCGGGCGGTAGTAACCTAGATGCAGAAAGAATGGCTTGCCATCCCTGCCCTTAAGGTAGGTCAGCGCGCGTTCCGTGAAGAATGTGGAATCCGAGAACTCCTTCGGGATACGCGACGGCTTGTCGGTAGCACCGGGAACGGAATACTCCCCTTCTGGCAGCCAGATATCTTCCCGGTTCTCCGGCAGTTCAAAACCGTTCTGCGCCACCCAGCCGAAATATCCGTCCATATTGGGTTCGAATGCGCCCACTGAGCGAAACCCGTCCATGATATCGCCAAGAACCGTGAAACGCGGATCTCTTGGGGACGTCGAACGCGGGTCAGGCGTCGTCGTCGTGTAACCAATGAGCGCGGGATCATAGCCGATGGCGCGGAGGGCTTTGCCGAGGTTCAAATGGCGCTGATCAAGCGGAACAGTGTTCTGTACCGCCCGATGGTTCATCAGGTAAAGGCCAGTAAGCAAGCTTGCCCTTGCTGGTCCACACGGCACACAGGTTGTGACGTGGTTGCGGAAGGTCAAGCCTTCCCGGCACAAGCGATCAAGATTGGGAGTTTTGAGGAAGGGTTCGCGACCCTCCGCCCGCATCAGGTGGGGGATAAAATCTGCTCGCCATTGATCAACGACGATAAGCAGGACATTTTTTCTGGTCATGTTGGCCTCGTTATTTCCGAGGCTTACTAGGACCCTTATATATCAAGGGCATGACCCTTGTGTAATGTTTTGGTGAAGCTCTGATTACAGAAACGCCGGCCAAAGGCCGGCGTTTCACTCAGATCAGCGGAATAGTCGATCATTCCGCCTTGGCTTCGATATCGACCTTGTCGAGCAGCAAGGTCGGATCCTGCGATGCAGCTACCATTTCGAGAGCGCCAATGCCTTTTTCGGCTTTCGACTTGACGGTCAGCTCGAAAATATTCGGCTTAGCCAAGAACGTCGAAAACGCCGTCGCAACATCCTGCAACTGTGGCTGCTCCGCTGCCAGCTCTTGCAGAGCGGCTGCAGCCATCAGAGACATCGTGCCGCGTACTTCGTCTTCCGACATATCTTTTTCTTCGGCATAAATTTTGATCGCGTTAGCGATAATGCCCTTTTCTTCAACCTTCAGGTTTACCTGCTTGGCCTTGAGCCCGAGCAGAGCGACCTGCATCATCACCTTATCGCCAGAGAAGAATTCCTTCGTCAGTCCGCCCATCAAACCAGACATGGATACGGAACCCATATCCTTACCGCTGATCGAAATGTCCTTGATGATCAGATCCTGGTTTGCCTCATCCCAGCTTGCTTCGAAGTTTGAAGACATGGTGAGACTATCATAACCAAGCTTCCGAAGCTGCTGGTAGAACTCGTCATCAGCCTGTGTCGGCACTTTGATCGACATGTCTTCGTAAGCGACGCGCACATCGGTCGGAATACCGTTGTAAGGCTTGTTGAGAGCGACTTCATAGTTCTTCATGGCAAACTGAATGCGTTCAGGCAGCGAAGGAACCGACGATTCTTCGGTTGCAGCCTGCTCTCCCTCATCCGCATTTTCCTCGCCTGCGTCCACATCTTCAGACTTTTCGTACGGCAGATCGGCGTCGATCCCCACTACCCGAAGCGTGCCGAATTCCGGAAGCATGGTCGTGAAAGGGAAGTTTTCAACTTCGTCCTCATTCAGCGCCGCAAACTTCTTCAAGGCTTCGACTGAAGTCGCCCAGGAGAAGCCCTTCAAGGAAGCTTCCTCCATCTTCATGTAGTCCTGACCTTCGGAGAAGGCCAAGCCTTTGATGGTCGCATCCATCTTCTGATTGTCGAAAGCAACTGCGACGCGTTCGATACTGCCCTTGCCTTTCGATGAATCAGTTGGCTCGATCTTCATGCCGAGCATTTCGACATCGCCCTTACCGATCGTGTCGAACAGGGAACTCAACTGAAGAATAAGCTCGCGCGTCTCTTCCTGTGAAAGTTCGTCCGCATTTTCGAGAGACTGGAGCTTCTCCAAGGTTTCGGTGAACGGTACGGCGGGCATACGAGCCGTGAAACCGTTGCTGCGAATCTCATCGTAGCTGAAGTTCGCATCCTTCGTCTTCATGACGATGTTCTTCGCCGAAAACGGGCCATAGACCGGCTTTGCTTCCTTATCGTCCGGGCCTGCCTTTTCGGTATAGAGGCGGGCGAGGAAGACACCATCAATGTCTTTGCCCTCTGCGGCACCCATGGTGCCTGTCATCTTGTCCGTGACTTTTTCGCCGTCTTCACCCGGCACTTGGATCGTGAAGTCGAAAATCGTGCCGCCCGCCGTATAACGAGCAACCTTACCGAGGTTGATATCTTCCAGCGCAACGTCCTTATAGACGATGTTCTGTTCGTTATTCGCGACTGTCTGGACAACCTTGATTTCCTGCGCAGTCAGGCGCTTTGCCGAGAAACGACCAACGCGTTCCGGCAGCGTCAGACCGCTATTGCCGAAAGTATCCTTCAGCATGGCTGTATCGAAATTAGCGTCTTCGATTGCCACGCTTGGAATGGAAACCTTGTAGTTTCCGATCTCCGTATCAATGCCCGACGCATTCAACATGCCGGTCAGGAACAGAAACTTGGGGCGACCGTCAACCGAAGCGATACGGACGTTGGAGCCATCCTTCAACGGCAACGTCACGTCGCGCAGATGAATACGTCCGAGAAAGTCGGCTTCGACGGAAGATGCTTTGCCGCCACGCTTTTCAAGCTGCGACGTGATCGTGTTCTCAAGTGTGATCTTGTATCCGGTCAAACCGGCAGCAGCGATAGCGATTACCGCAACTGCCGCCCACAGCGCCTTGCGCCCACCCTTACGGGTTCCGTTCTTTGCCTGCTCCACGATGCTGGTCCTTTCAGCGCAAATTAAAACGGTGTCTGTGCAAGCCATTGCCAGAACGAATTCACTGACGAAAGGGAGGTTTCGACATCGCGTAAATACGGCTGAAACAACTGCTTAAAACACACAGCCTGAATCGGTCAGGCAGACAGATGCTCTAACTACCTGAAATTGCAAGCGCAAGCAGGATCGTAAATGTTCCTCACAATATTTTTGGGCTTTCTCAAGCAATACTCGAACAAGGCAACACAAAAATCATTGGTAATTTCAACGAAATACCTTCCGCGCCATTTCAGCTATTGAACCGGTTACTATCCCGTTCATTCAAACACACAGATACTATCAAACGCTCAAAGCGGCTGATCGGGATGTGGAGATGAACCGTAAGCGCCCCAAATGGATTGATCGAAATTCACGATGGCGCCAGTCATCAAGCCGGATTCTTCCGAAGCCAGAAATGCTATCGCGCGGGCAACTTCGACCGGTTCAATCAGCCTTCCGAAAGGCTGGCTCTTAGCCGCTTCATCCAGCCAGTTCTCCGGCGCATTGTGAAACTCGCGTTGGATACGGTCTTCGCCGTCTGATGCCATCCAGCCAATATTCAGGCTATTGATGCGAATACGATTGCGCAAAACCGAATAGGCTACGTTGCGGGTCAGTGTGTCCAGCGCCCCCTTGGAAGCGCAATAGGCTGCAATGAAAGGCTGGCCGCCCATGGACGACATCGAAGAAATATTGACAATCGTTCCCTCAATCTTGTCGCGCCGGAACAGCTCTATCGCTTCTTGAATGAGGAAGAATGGCGCTCGTGTATTCACCGCAAACAAGCGGTCGAACAATTCCGGGCTCGTATCCAGAATGGTGCCCCGATCCGTCAAACCAGCAGCGTTTACGAGAACGTCCAGCCTTCCAAAAACACGGTCGGCTTCCGAAACGATCTTGCGGCAGTCTTCCACCTTCTCAAGATCAGCCTGCACGAAGACCGCTTTGGCTCCGAGATTTGCCAACTGATCGACTTGCGCTCGCCCTTTTTCAACCGAACGCCCGCATATAACGAGACCTTTGGCGCCTCTCTCTGCAAACAGTTTCGCAGTTGCTGCGCCAAGCCCTTGCGTGCTTCCGGTAATGACGGCAACTTTGCCATTGAATTGTCCGTTCATTCTACGCTCCGAAAATCCCGGTCAGACCCGACCGCCCAGTTCAGCAGTCAGGTCGGCGAGTTCCTGCCCACCTGCCATGAGGCTTTGCAATTCGTCCATGTCCACATCGTTCTTCGTTCGCGTTCCAAGCGTTATCCCGCGATTGAGAACTGTGAATTTGTCACCGACCGCATGAGCATGACGGACATTGTGTGTAATGAAGATCACACCCAGCCCGCGTGAGCGCACCAGATTGATGTATTTGAGAACCATCGCCGTTTGCCGGACCCCCAGCGCGGAAGTCGGTTCATCGAGGATCAACACTTTCGCGCCGAAATAGACGGCGCGGGCAATCGCCACACACTGCCGCTCACCGCCGGAAAGCGTTCCGACAGCCTGCTGCGGATCACGGACATCGATCCCGATCTTGCGCATCTCCTCACGCGTAACTTCTTCCGCCTGCTGCGTATCGAACCAGCGTATCGGGCCGATGCCTTTGGTCGGTTCCCGTCCCAGAAAGAAATTCCGCATGACCGACATTAGCGGGATCATCGCAAGATCCTGATAAACTGTCGCAATCCCATGATCGAGCGCATCGCGCGGACTGTTGAAGGTGACAGGCTTTCCTTCGACCAGAAAGTCGCCACTGGTCGGCTTGTGCACGCCAGAAAGCGTCTTGATCAGGGTTGATTTACCGGCTCCATTGTCGCCAAGCAGGCAATGGACCTGCCCCGGTTCGACGCTCAATGAAACACCGTTCAATGCAATGACCGGACCGAAATGTTTAACGAGATTGCGAACTTCGATGATGGGTGTCGTCATGGCAAATCTCCCTCTCAGCGCTCGCCGGTCGCGCGCTTGCGAATGAAATTGTTGAAGAGCACCGCGATTAGAAGCATTCCTCCCAGGAAGACCAGATACCAGTCCTGATCGATCTGGGTATAGGTCAGCCCGATCAGAACCATGCCGAAGATGATCGCGCCGAAGAACGCACCGATTGCAGAACCATAACCGCCGGTCAGCAGACAGCCGCCAATGACCGCAGCGATAATCGCCTCGAACTCCTTCTGGAAGCCCCGGCGCGCATCAGTTGAACCGGCATCCAGAACGGTAAGAATAGCCACCAATGCCGCAGCCATTGCCGTGCACATGAATAGCGTTGTCTTGACGCGACGGACAGGAACACCGGAATTGCGTGCAGCCAGAGCATCACCGCCGGCCGCGAAAATCCAGTTGCCAAAGCGTGTGCGTACCAGCACATAGGTTGCAATAAGTGCGATGGCGATGAACCACAGAACCTCGACCGGCACGCCTTTTACCGAAGGCTCACCATTGGGAAATTTGTCAATCAGATCGTTTTCAGCCATCCAGGCGAAAAGTCCCTGAAAAGCATCGCCGGAAAACAGGCCCGCAAGATAACTGCCCGCTACAGCTTCCTTCACGCCACGCAGCTGCGTAGCGCCACCTGTTGCCCATTTCAGCCCGACTAGCGACAGACCACGCAAAATGAACAGGAATGCGAGCGTCACAATAAATGATGGCAATCCAGTCCGGATAACAATCTGCGCATTCACCATCCCCACGAAAGCGGCGAACAGCAGTGTGACGATGATGGCAATACCGAGCGGCACCTGCCAGACGACAAGGGCAGCGGCGAAGATCAGGCCTGCAAAAGCTACCATCGAGCCAATAGACAGGTCGAATTCACCGCCGATCATAAGAAGCGCTGCGGCGACTGCCAGAATGCCGAGCTGCGAAGCAGGAGCCATGAAGTTCATGATGCCGGCAGCAGTAAACATCGCCGGATTGGCAACTGAAACGAAAAAGACCGTAATTAGGATCAGGCCGGATACCGCTCCTAATTCCGGTCGGCTCAGGAGCCGTTGCATTGGGCTCGCCGACTGAAGCCGCTCATCCTTCGATAGCGCCGCTGTGTTGGCCTTTTCATGGGGAAGTGGCTCACTCATGATCTTCTCCTGATGCATTCTGGGCACAGAGACCCGTTCCCGCCCATTTTCATGGGCGGGTTCGATATCAGATGGTCGAAACAATGCTTACCGGATGCCCTTGGCCGAAAGTTCCACGACCTGCTTGGCCTTGTCTTTGGTGATCAGGTTCGGGCCCGATGGAACATTGCCGCCCGGCATCAAACCGTACTTCGCATTAAGCGCGAGGAACGAGACCGGAAGGTAGCCTTGCAGGAACTGCTGCTGGTCGATGGCGAAGTCCGCCTGTCCCTTTTCAACAGCTTCCAGGAAGCCAGCCGACATGTCGAACGTCGCAACGTGGATTCCGCTGCGACCGCTTTCGGCGGCGGCTTTCACGGCCGGTTCACCTGCAAGTGTCGCATTGAGCGTCAGGATTGTGTCGACGGCAGCATCAGATGCCAGAGCAGCGCGAACCTTGGCTTCGTTTTCAGCAGGATCGGTCGATGTCGGCAGAACCGTTACATCACCAAAGCCCTCTTTGAAGCCTGCGCAGCGCTGATCGAGCGAGACGTTACCCACTTCCTGGTTGACGCAAATGCCCTTTTTGCCGCCAGCATTCTTCAATGCTTCACCTGCTACCTTACCGGCATCAAATTCATCCTGTCCAACATGCAGCAGAGCGCCGAGCTTCTTCGAGGCATCGGAACCGGAATTCATGGAAATGACGGGAATACCGGCTGCTACAGCACGCTGGATCGATGGTCCAAGCGCATCCGCATCTGGAATGGAAACCACAATACCCTGCGGCTTCTGATTGATCGCCGCATCGATAAGCTGGGCCATCTGCACCATGTCAAAGGTTTCTGGCGCACGATAATCGACCTTCGCGCCCGTATCCTTTGCCGCTTCGGCAACGCCGTTCTTGACGACAGACCAGAACGGATCCGATGCCTGACCGTGACTGACGACAACGATATTAATATCGGCCGCGTGTGCTGCGAAAGACGCAGCCAGCAACGCCACCCCGGCCACTGCCGATTTCAATAGAGATTGCATGTTCACTCCTCCCTTGTCCGGCACTCCCCGCCGGTTTGCGTTAACGCTTTACCTTCCGCCTGCTGTATTCCGGCGCTCCTCCAAGCGTTTTACCCGTGAACACATGCAGATCGTGGATCTTTTCAATAGAATGAAACATTCATAACAAATTCTCGTAGAATTATAATTCCATTTCTGGTAGCTCATGTCAATCGCATAAGCTGCCGACGATATGCTTATTTCCCAAAGGAGTTGCGCAGCACCAAACGCTTCGACCATCGTTTCTGGAGGAATGACAATGGCTGATAGAGCTGAGGTTGTGGTGGCGGGCTTGATCGGGTCCGGCTTCATGGGCAAGACGCACGCCCTTGCGCTCGCTAACGTCAATCGCGTTTTCGACCTACCTATCGATGTGCAGCTTCACACATTGGCCGATGTGAATTCTGAAACGGCGTCAAAAGCCGCAAAACAACTGGGATTTGCAAATGCCACTGGAGATTGGCGGGAATTGATCACCAACCCGGATATCAATCTCATCGACATCACGACGCCAAACCGGTTTCACAAGGAGATGGCGCTCGCCGCCATTGAAGCGGGCAAACACGTCTATTGCGAAAAGCCGCTTGCACCCACCGCTGCCGAGTGCCTCGAAATGACGCTCGCCGCAGAACGGCAAGGTGTTCAGACAGCCGTTGGGTTCAACTATCTGAAAAACCCGATGATAAAACTGGCCAAGGAAATCATCGACAGCGGTGAACTGGGCGAAATTCGCAATTTTCGCGGTATTCATGCGGAAGACTTCATGGCCGATGCGCGTATTCCATGGACCTGGCGTCTCGATCCGGCAGGCGGTGGAGGAGCGTTAGCCGATATCGGCAGTCACATCATTGCCGCCGCACGCTATCTCGTTGGGCCGATAACGACGGTCATGGGAGACGCCGTCACCATCATCAATGAGCGCCCAGATAGTTTGAACCTTTCGCAGATGAAACCCGTGGAAACAGACGATGTCTGCCGCGCTTTCGTGCGTTTTGAAAACGGGGCAACGGGCACAATCGAAGCGAGCTGGATCACCAGCGGTCGCAAGATGCAGCACGACTTCGAAATTTCCGGATCGAAAGGCTCCCTCTTCTTTTCACAGGAACGCTTCAATGAGCTCGACCTGTTTCTCTTTTCCGACAAAAAAGGACAACAAGGCTTCCGCAAGATCTTTGCTGGCCCCGAACACGAACCCTATGGCGCATTTTGCGTAGCGGGCGGCCACCAGATCGGCTTCAACGATCTCAAGACGATCGAAGTTCGCGACTTCCTGTTGGCCATTGCGGGGCAGAAGACCAATCACGCCGATTTCCGCGAAGGTTATGAAGTCCAGAAGGCTGTAGAAGCCATCTACGCCTCTTCCCGCGAGCATCGGTGGAAAAATGTCTAGCCAATACGTGAGGTCGGATGGACGATGAACTCGCCATCCACCGTCATGATTTTCGCTCGAATACCATAGACGTCGTGCAGCAACTGTGGCGTGAGAACTTTCGTTGGCTCCCCATCTGCAACGATACGTCCCTTGTCGAGCAAAATAAGGCGCGTGCAATGCTGTGCCGCAAGGCTCAACTCATGCAATGAGGCGACAACAGTCCTCCCCTCTTTTGCAAGTTCGGCAAAACTTTCCATCAATCCAAGCTGATGAGAAGGGTCGAGCCCAGCCACCGGCTCATCGGCGAGTATTACGGGCGTATCCTGCGCCAGAACGCGCGCAATCAGCACGCGTGCCCGTTCTCCGCCGGAAAGCTCGATCGCCGACCGTTCCCGAAATCGGGTAACATCCATACGCTGCATTGCGGTCTCGATGAGCATTTTATCCTGTGCGCTCATGCTCGCAAAAACCGGCTTCAAGGCGGAGCGTCCCAAAGAAACAAGCATCTCCACGGATACCGGCCACGCGACATCACGCTCCTGCGGCAGATAAGCGAGGTTCTGTGCTTTTGTCGAAGCGCTCATGTGGCGCACATCGCCTGTGTCGAACGAAATTTCCCCGCTGGACCTCACAAGTCCCAAAATGGCGCGCAACAATGTCGTCTTGCCAGCACCGTTAGGTCCGATCAGTCCGATGAATTCACCACCATGCATATCGAAACTTGCGTCGCTGAGTACTGCCTTCCCGCCAAGCGTAACGGAAAGATTTTTTACCGAAAGCGATGTCATACGAGCTGCCTCCGATATTTAAACACAAGCCACAGAAAGAATGGGGCACCAATGATTGCCGTCAGGACGCCCAGTTTCAGTTCACGCCCCGGCATAACGACACGCACCAACACGTCAGCAGCCAACAACAGAGCAGCCCCACCGAAACCGCTGGCAACCAGCAATCGCGACGGACGCGCACCGACAAGCGGTCGCAGAAGATGAGGAACCACCAGCCCTACGAAACCGATTGCACCGGCAACAGCGGTGGAAGCGCCCACGCACGAAGCTGTGCCCAGCACGGCAAAAAGCTGCACGCGGGCCAGATTGACGCCCATTGTGGCCGCAGCATCTGCGCCTAGTGTCAAACTGTCGAGCGACCGCCCAAGCGCCAGAAGCATGGCCCAGCCAATGAGGATAAACGGTGCAGCGAGTGCCACATGTGTCATTGATCTATCCGCCAGCGATCCGAGCATCCAGAACACGATTTCCATTGCGGCAAACGGGTTGGGCGACAGGTTGAGCGCCAGCGCCGTCAATGCACCGGCGAGACTGGTCACCGCGACACCGGCCAATATGACCGCAAGCGTACCAGCATTGCGCCCCGCCAGAAGCTTGACGAGAAACACCGACACAAAGGCACCTGCAAGCGCGAGGAGCGGCAAAGCCAGCGGGAACAGAAGCGAGAGACCGCTATAAATAGCAATAACAGCGCCGAATGACGCGGATGCGCTCACACCCAGCAGGCCGGGTTCCGCGAGCGGGTTGCGCAGGTAGCCCTGCAAGGCAGCGCCAGACAATCCAAGAGAAGCGCCGATGAGGAGCGCGAGCAGTGCCCGCGGCAGGCGGATTTCACGCATGACGAGTGCGATCATTTCGCTATCATCGCCGAAAAGCGCCCTGAGGCTGTCAGTCATACTGATCGCAGCAGGCCCTGTCAGCAGTGAAACGATGAAAAGCAAAACCACAAGCATGGCCAGCCCGACGAGCAGAAGATAGAAGCGGTTCCGTTCAGTCACGCGCCGCCTCCGCGAGCTCTGCCACAGCTTCCACACTGAATGGACCACCGCAAACCGTCAGATTATCCGCTATCGTCACCGCCCTCGCCTGTTTTTCAAGCGCCCGCAGTGCCGGATGTTCGAAATTCTCGAAAGCCAGCGCAGGCGCGCGATCTCTTGAACTGCGCACCAGAATATCCGGCTTCTCGAGCACCAGCTTTTCCAGCGGCAGCGGCGCAGAACCGCTGATCCCTGCCTTGTCGGCCAGATTATCAAGCCCGGCAAGACGCACGGCCTCATCAACCAGCATCCCCCGGCCGGATGTGTAACTGTTGGCATAATAAAGCGCGACCGTCTTGCGACGGATCGGAGGCTGGATTGCCGCCAGAGCAGTTTTCATTTTGTCGATTTCCCGGCTGGCTTCCGCCTGTCTTCCGAGCACCTCGCCCATGCGACGCAGATGATCCTCTATATCGCCGAACGTGCGGGCAGGCGCGAACTCTTCCACACGAACACCCAGCTTGCGCAACAGCCCTACCGTTGCCCTCGACGAGAATGTGCCCGCCAGCACAAGGTCAGGCTTCATCAGAAAGACTTCTTCTGCCTGCGCATGGTTGACCGGCACCTCGCGGGCTTTTGCAGCCATCACGGATAGTTCCGGGTCCTGCGACAAGTAAGAAACCGATCGCAACTGGCCCTCATTGGCCAGCAACAATGCCAGCTGATCGGTGCATACGTTGATGGAAACGACGTGATGGGGAATGTCCCCCGCGTTTGCTGAATTTCGAACGAATAGGGCCAGCCCCGCCGCGAGGCAGAAGCTGGTTATCCAATTTGCGGACGCCCTTTTCATTCTCTGTTCAGCCTCAGAAATTCCGGGTCAATCCGACATTGATGGTGCGCCCCGGCGCAATATAGCCAGAGCTGGTCTGATAGTCCTTGTCAAAGATATTCTCCACCGAGAACTTCAACTGCGATTGCTTGTCGATGGAATAGACTGCCACGAAATCAGCAGTCACATAGTCTCCGAGTTTCTTGCTGTTCGCAGCATCAGCATAACGCGAACCGCCATAGATCACTCTTGCAGTCAGATCGAGCTGTTCAATCGGCGTGAAATTGACCTCCGCCGCAGCCTTGAAACGTTCACGATAAGGAAGATCCTTTTCCGTATCCTCATCAATTGGCTGCTTCAGGTCGATAGAACCCTTGACGCCCCAGCGATCATCAAAACGATGCGCCAGCGTAGCTTCGAAGCCTGTAACCCTTGCACTTGCGACATTGTAAGGCAGATAGGTTGGCGCAGTGCTCATAATCGCATCGCGCAACCATGTCTGATAGAATGCCATATCAAGGCTTGTCGAAGCCGTAGCCTGCCAGTTCAAGCCGATTTCATATGATCGGGACTTTTCCGGCTGCAAATCAGGATTGGCGAAGCCTGGATAATAAAGCTCGTTGAAAGTCGGCGCCCTAAAACCCGTGGCGTAGGATGACCGCAAAACAAGGTCCGGCAGAACTTCATAACTCGTACCGAGATTGTAGGTCACGACATCGCCGAACTGCCCATTATGGTCGTAACGCAGCCCGCCATCGAAGCGCAGCGCCTCATACTCCAGCGAATACTGACCAAATACAGCAGCCAGATCGCGGCTGGTTTCATCATAAGCAACGGTGGTGTTGATCTCCTCGCGATAGGCTTCCACACCAGCGGTCACGGTGTGGTTGACCGTGCCGGTGTCGAAACTCTTCTCGGTCGAGGCAAAAACGCCATAACGCTTGGTTTCAAACCGGTCCGAACCGCTCACGCCTTTCCTGAAGTTACGGCTGTTGTCGATACCGGTGCTGAATTCCAGCGTCGATGACCAATCCGCCGTATGATCGATGCGTGTTCCGATCTTGCCGGTAAATGCGGTACTATCGGCCTGGTTCGGTGATGGTGCCTTGGCATCATACTGATTGCGCCCTCGGCTAAGGAGACCGTCCGCATAAATTTTGCCCCAGTCGAAATCCTTCGACAGCGCAAAGTTGAATGAGCCCTGCAAGAATCCATCGCGATCCGGTTCGTGGCCATAGGCATCCGATGTGGTGAAGTCATATCCTTGCGTGCCGGTTATGGCCGCACCAAAGGCATAGTCAACACCATCATTGCTTCTTCCCTGTATGGTCCCGGAAGCATATCCACCCCATGGATGGCTGACACCGGTAGAAAGACTGCCGCACCAGGAGCGAGCACCGCAGGCTCCGCCTTGCTTGGTGATGATATTGATCACCCCGCCCATGGCATCGGCGCCGTATTGCGCAGAATGAGAGCCCTTGGCAATTTCAACACGGTCGATGGAACTCAGAGGAATGTTCGCAAGCGCAGTTGCTCCGGTTGTCGCCGACGCCGTGCGCACACCATTGATGAGAACAACCGTCTGCTTGGAAGACATGCCACGCATGTAAATGTCCGACGACGAGCCCTGCCCGCCGTTCGTCTTTATGGAGATACCGCTATAGGACTTCAGCAACGATTGGAGATCGGGAGCAGCCGACCGTTCGATATCGGCTGAATCGATAACCGTTACAGATGAGGTCGAGCGCTGCAGCGAAGACGCGCGGCGCAATGGTGTAACCACGATTGTATCGAGGACGACACTGTCAGCACTATTCGGCAGACTTTGAGCAAGCGTCGTGGACGGCAGCGCAAGAACGCTGGCCGATACCAATAAAACAGATGATTTCAAAAGATGCATTTTCCCTCAACCCGCCGAACCGAAGAACGATACCGGCTTTTCCTCGCACCGCAGGTTGAAGTGATAGTGGCACTGAAGGCCCTTCTCCCTGACGGCAACATTTCAACAATGTCACCGCCACGGACAGCCGCGCCTGGACACACCCCGTATCCATGCATGGGTGACCGGATACGGCAGGTCTCCTGACTTCCGGGTCGTCGCTTTCCCTCCGCCTTCCCGAGTGCATCGACTGCTCTCAGTGGCTTTTACCGCTTGCACGGCTGTGGAGGATAGCTCTCCGGTTACAGTTGCGGGGGCAGTCGCGGCATCAACCAGGATGGCTTCACCGTGTTCCCTTTTCATCCGCCTGAACAGCGGAACCGTTTCCTGAGAATTGCGATAGCAACATGGTTAAGGATTCGCAACTCCACTAAAGCACAATCCGGCACAGAAAACTGAATCACATTCGCAGGGAATGGATTCAGCCTCCTGATTTTAAAGAATTTTCCTATCGCAGGAACGCACGGAAACGCTGAAGCGCGAAGTAGAACAGCACAGAGCCAATGACGATCAGCGCCAGAAATTGCGGCCAGACGACACCCAGCCCTGCTCCGCGAAACAGGATCGATTGGGCCAATATGACGAAATGCGTATTCGGCGCTGCCAGCATGATTGTCTGGATGATTTCAGGCATGCTTTCGCGAGGTGTTGTCCCTCCCGAAAGCACCTGCAAAGGCAAAAGCACCAGCATGAGCAACATTCCGAACTGCGGCATCGAACCGGCCGCCGTAGCCAGAAAAATACCAAGGCTGGTCGTTGCGAAGAGCTGGAGCGCAGCACCAACGAGAAACAGCGACACCGACCCATAGATAGGAACGGCAAGCAGCCCCTGTACCACGAAGACCAATGCGAATGCAGAAGCAACCAGCACGACAAGCCCCATGGACCAAATCTTGCTGACCATGATTTCAACCGGCGTCACGGGCATTACCAATAGATGCTCTATGGTTCCGTGTTCGCGTTCCCGAATGAGCGCCGCGCCCGTCAGGATGATCGATAGCATCGTAACCGATGAAATCACATTGTTGATCGCACCAAACCAGCCCTTGTTCAAATCCTGATTGAATCTCGCTCTGAGATTGAGTTCAACCGGCGTTTGTGCGCTACCGCGATAGCGATTGAGGAATTCGCTTACCTCGCTCGACACAATCGACTGCACATAGCCGCCACCGGTAAAGGCCTGGCTCATTCGGGTTGCATCGACATTGAGCTGAATTGTCGGCGAACGACCCGCCAGAAGATCACGCTGGAAATTCGGCGGTATGTTCAGTGCGAAAGTATCAAGCCCCTCATCCATCCGGGCATCCATTTCATAGGATGAAATCAGCTTCGGAGGCACGAAATATGGCGGATAAAATGCCGTCGTGATCCGGCTCGAAACCGGCGACTGATCTTCGTCGACAATCGCTATCGCCGCATTGTTGAGGGTTTCGGGCATTGCTTTCGATGCCGTATAGATCGCAAGCGTAAAGGCATAGACAATCAGGATCAGCAGCATCGGATCGCGCGCCAAACCACGCAGTTCCTTCACTCCAAGCTGGAATATGTTAGATATCCGCATCTTAGCTCGCCTGTTTCTTGAGAAGAACGATAGCGAGCGCCATGAGAACCGGCACCGCGATTAACAACGGCAAAAACGAACCTGCCAGATCGACAAAACCCAGTGCCTTGGAGAAAACCCCGCGAGAAATGGTCACAAAATAAGTCGCGGGATAGATTTTACCGATGAACGCGCCCGCACCTTGCAGCGACGATACGGGGTCAATGATACCGGAATATTGCACAGCCGGAATGAGTGTCAGAAGTGCCGTTCCGAAGATCGCTGCAATCTGGCTGTTCATGAAGGTGGACAGCACCAACCCCATGCCGGTCGCAATTGTGACATAGAGCAGCGCCGCCAGCGCATAAGTCGGAAAACTCCCTGTGAACGGCACCCGGAAAATAAACACCGCAAAGGCTGTCAGCATCAGGAAATTCAAAAATGCCAGCCCGATATAGGGCAACTGCTTGCCGAACAAAAACTCGAATTTCGTCACCGGCGTCACGTAAAAATTGATGATCGACCCCAGTTCCTTTTCCCGAACCACGCTCAACACTGCCAGCATCGAAGGGATCATGAGAAGCAGTAGCGGAATCACTGCCGGCACCATCGCTACGAGGCTTTGCACATCTGGATTATAACGGTAGCGTATCTCCAGGTTGAAACTGCCAACATTCGCCGCATTGCCATAAAGCTCGCGGGCTTTTTGCGTCAGCCAGTTGGCGTGCATGCCTTGAACATAGCCTTTGATCGTCTCGGCACGAGTGGGCATCGCACCGTCAATCCAGGCAGCAACTTCCACCGGGCGGCCGCGCATGACATTTGCGCCGAAATTCGGCGGTATCTCGATAGCCAGACTGATCTCTCCATCGCGCATTCGCCGGTCCAGATCATCATAATCGGTTATGGGAGCCTGTTCAGAAAAATATCGCGAGCCTGCAATCTGCTGCGTGTAATCGCGGCTGATCGTCGTATCGTCACGATCAAGCACGGCGAACTTCAGATCCTCGACATCCAGGTTAATACCGTAACCAATAACGAACATCAGGATAACGCTACCCAGAATAGCCAGCGTTGCGCGGATCGGATCACGCTTCAGTTCCAAAGCCTCACGTCGTGTGTAAGCCAGCATTCGCCGCAGGTCTGGCAACCAGCCTGGAGTCTTCTTTGGGTGTGTTTCGCCTACCTCTCCCATTTGATCTGAATTGGCTACCGGCAATGGCGCTGACTGTTCTGTCTCGCCAATAGCGTCCTGCAGATATGCGACGAAGGCTTCCTCCAGAGTTTCAGCATTGCGACTCTTGGTAATCGCCTTCGGCGTATCGCTGATCAGCACCTTGCCCGCATGCATCAGTGAAATCCGGTCACAAAGCTCCGCTTCGTTCATGAAATGGGTGGAGACGAAAATCGTCACATTGTCCTTGCGCGACAAATCAGCGAGGATTTGCCAGAAAGCATCACGAGCGACCGGGTCCACACCCGATGTCGGCTCATCGAGAATGAGAATATCAGGTGAATGGATCAAAGCCACAGCCAGTGACAGGCGCTGGCGGATGCCGAGCGGCAAGGCATCGGGTAAGGAATCCATGACCTCAATGAGATCAAAGCGTTCGGTCAATTCCTTGATACGGCGTTCGGTCAGATCCGGCGCCATATCGAACAATTTGGCGTGGAGTTCCAGATTCTGACGAACGGTCAACTCCGAATAAAGCGAAAATGCTTGCGACATATATCCGACATGGCGGCGTATATCGATATCCTTGGGATCGACCTCTCGCCCGAACAGTCGCGCCGTTCCGTCGCTGGCAGGCAACAGTCCGGTCAGAACCTTCATGGTCGTGGTCTTGCCGCAACCGTTGGAACCCAAAAAACCGAAGATTTCACCGCGCGGAATTCGAAAACTTACATTATTCACCGCAGTGAAGCTGCCAAAACGAACGGTGACGTGTTCTGCCTCAATGGCGATTTCAGCATCGGCACCGAAATCCCGGTGCGGAATTTCTATGTCCTGATGGCCTTTCCGCAATTCCTCCGGCAGGAGCGCAATGAAGGCCGCATCGAGATTTGGAGTGTTGGTGCGCTGCAGCAATTCCTGCGGTGTACCCGTCGCCAGAATCTGTCCATCATTCATCGCGACCAGCCAGTCGAAACGCTCGGCCTCTTCCATATAAGCGGTCGCGACAATGACGCTCATTCCGGGGCGATCCTTGCGGATATCATCAATCAGCTCCCAGAACTGGCGCCGGGATAGGGGGTCGACACCGGTCGTCGGCTCATCGAGTATGAGTAGATCGGGATCATGGATGAGCGAACAGCAGAGGCTGGTCTTCTGCTTCATGCCGCCCGATAGTTTGCCAGCCGGACGATCGGCGAAAGCCGACATACCCGTGCGCGCCAGAAGATCGGCGATACGACGCTCACGTTCTTTTCGATTATGCCCGAACAGCCGTCCGAAAAAGTCGATATTCTCGAACACCGAAAGCGTGGGATAGAGGTTCTTCCCAAGTCCCTGCGGCATATAGGCGATACGGGGATAGGCAGACTGGAGATGACGCTTGTCCGAAATATCACCGCCGAGAACCTCGATGCATCCCTGTTGCATCGTTCGCGCTCCGGCGACCAACGATAACAGGCTTGATTTCCCGACCCCGTCAGGTCCGATCAGACCGACCATGCAGCCGACGGGAATATCAACGTTGACGTCGCGCAGAGCGCGCGTCTTCCCATAGGACAGCCCTACGCCTTGCGCCCGGACGACAAAGCTGTCGTCATTGGCGCCAGCTTTGACAGTAGAACCATTCATTTCACGGTTTCCGCGAGATTCTTCGGCCATTCGGCATTGGGGTCAAGCTTGACATAGGCCATGCCCGGCAATCCGGTTTTCACCTGTTGGATATATTTTTGAAGCAGTTCTTGCGGGATTTTTGCCTTCACGCGGAACATCAGCTTCTGGCGCTCTTCCTCCGTTTCTACGGTCTTCGGCGTAAATTGGGCCACATCGGCCACAAAGCTGATCTTTGCAGGAATGACATATTGCGGCGCGGCATCGAGAACAATCCGGGCGTCGGCCCCCATGGCCACCCGCCCGGCCTGCCCCGTCGGCAGGAAGAAAGTCATGTAAACGTCGCTGACGTCTACAAGATTGAGCACCCTCCCACCTGCGGAAAGCACTTCACCCGGTTGGGCAACGCGGTATTGAACACGTCCCGGCTTCGGCGCTCTCAAAGTGGCGTCGTTGATATCGGCCTCAATGCTCGCGATTGCCGCCTTGGCGGCTTCAACCGATGCTTCGGCATCCACGACCTGTGCCTTGGCAGCCCCAATGGCGGCCTCAGTGGCCGCAAGTTGCGCCTTGGCTGCACCGACAGCCGCCTCCGCACCCTGCGCAGTTGCACGGTCATCGTCCAGGACTTGCTGGGAAACCGTGCGCGATTGCGTCAATTGCTGGGAGCGGGCCAGACGGCGCTGGGCGGCATCCAGTTGCGCTTCGCGCTGTGCCACCGTCGCTTCTGCAGCCGTGTGTTCGGCTTCGCGCTGCGTGACAAGACTGCGCGCTGTCTCGATACCGATCTCAGCACGGCGCAATTGCGCCTCAGCCTGCTTGCGCTGGCTTTCCAGCTGATCCGTATCCATACGTGCGAGAATATCATCTGCCTGAACGAAATCCCCTTCATCTGCGAGGATTTCGCGAATGCGACCCGGGCTCTTCGTCGAAATATCGATTTCAACCGCCTCGATGCGTCCATTGCCCTTGGCGATACCGTCCGGCAACCCATCGCCGTTCAGCGCTTTCCAGGCATAGTACCCGCCTGCGGCAAGGACGATAATCGCTCCAGCCAGTATCCATTGCTTACGGTTGAAAGCCATAATGAAACACCCTCATTGCCATCGTCGTCACAATACCGTCTTCAAATGAAGCACCGGCAAGCGGTCGCTGCCTGCAAGGGTTTTGATTGTCCCCACCGCCCCGCCTCCGGCGTCTGCCAGAACCTTCTCGGGAGGATATGGAACTACCTTTTCATTTAGCAACCGGTGAATTGGGGGAAGCGATCCAGAATCGTAAACTCCCGGTTAAACCTGCTCTAATCGGAGTAAAGGCTGCCCGCCTTGATTAGGATCAAGAACCGCTAAAATACAGAACAATGTTGCTAGAGACGCGGGTGCTGATTTTATGAAACAGAGGGGAGTAACGTCGACAGCACCCGCTGGCTGTCGACAGACGACGTTACAGAAAGATCGCGCTCATGCGCTCGACAGATTGATTTAGCCGGGGTGCCATTCGAGTAGGGCCTCGGCACCCCGGGTCACCGACTCTGGTGGAAACCGGCAACGATTGTTGGTTAGCACCCGCTCAAACGAAGCTCTTTGATTTCAATCAAACAAACAACAATTCCGCAAATCGTCGTCGTTTTTTTGCCGTTAGTTTTTCCGTGGCCTGCACTTGCCCCACGTCTTTTTCAGATAGTTCGACACACCTTTCAGCTTCGGGTCGGAGAGGAAACCCTGACGAAAGAGAATGCTCCCTTTCACCTCCGGCAAAGATTCATTGAATTCTAGCTGGCGCTTGATTTCGGTCACGCCCTCGCCCGCCTGCCAACTGGGTTCAAGTGTGGTTCCAGAACCGGCCCGATAGAGTGCCAAACCAATATAAAGATCGGTCTTCGTGCCGCGAACGGTATCGGCCCACCATTTCGCAATCGTCCCGTAAGACACATCTTTGCGGCCAAAGGACCAGTAAATCTGCGGCGCGATATAGTCGATCATGCCTTCTTTCACCCAGCGCCGGGTGTCAGCAAAATCTCCGTCATAGTTCGTTTTCCCGGCGCGAGTTGCAGAACCACGCGGATCGTCCGCAGCGTTGCGCCAAACGCCACTCGGACTGATGCCGAAGCGAACATTTGGTTTGATGGCTTTTATCTTGTCTGAAATCTCTCGCACCAACGTATGGGTATTGTAGCGACGCCATTCGTATTTGCTCGAGAACCGTGTCCCAAACCGTGCGTATGATTTGTCGTCGTCAAGTTTCGACGATGCTGTCTCGTAGTAGAAGTAGTCATCGAACTGAATCCCATCGATATCGTATTTCTGGACGACCTCTGCCGTCACATTCGTCACCCATTCACGGACAGCCGGAATGCCAGGATCAAGGACGTAACGGTCGGCTGAAACACCGACCCAGTCGGGGTGGGACTTGAAAACACTGACTGGCGACTCGTTTGACGAATTCCGCAATTCCTTGCGGGTAGACGGCTTCGTATCCATCGAAACACGGTAGGGATTAAGCCATGCATGCAGTTCTATGCCGCGCTTATGCGCTTCCTGAATTGCAAATTTCAGCGGATCAAAGCCGGGATCTTTACCGAGAGTTCCAGTCAGATAGGACGACCACGGCAAATAGGATGACTGATAAAATGCATCGGCAGTCGGCGAAACCTGAAAGATGACAGCATTGATACCATGCTCAGATGCTTCATCGAAAAGTCTGAGCAGCTCTTCTTTCTGACGCTTTATGCGTTCAGCATCGTCCTCGATACGGGACGAACTGCGTGACGGCCAGTCGAGATTGAGAACTGTCGCTATCCAGCTGGCATGAAATGCATCGCAGTCGAGGGGCATGAAATCGTTCCGTCTAAACAACTCGTCAGGCAAGGGTTTGAAATGGTTCTTTAACGCATCAGAGCGCCGTACGTCCATTTGGACGCGCAAAGGTCGCTCTAATTTACTGAAATTACGCATTGTGCTTTCCAAAAAATCGATCCCGATTTTTGGCCCGATGCTGTAGCTTAAAGATGGAAAAGCAACAGCGAGGGCAGCATGTACAAGAATATTCTCGTAACCACCGACGGGTCAGAATTTGCAGAGCGCGGGCTCGTCCACGCATTTAAACTGGCACGAACAGTCGGCGCGAAGGCGACGGTACTGACTGTGACCGCTCCCTATTCCGTTTCGGGGCTTCCTGGCGGCTGGACTGATAGCCCTGCCTTCATCGAGCGCTTCGAGCAAGAATGGAACGAGTATGCCGATAAATCCCTCGCTCGTGCGCGCGAACTGGCGGCTGAAACGGAAGTCGAAGTTCATACGCTTCATGTGGTTGCCCCACATCCGGCGACATCGATCATTGAAACTTCTAAAGAACTGCGCAACGATCTTATCGTCATGGCCTCTCATGGTCGTCGCGGACTGAAAGGTATGCTTCTTGGCAGTCAAACCTACGAAGTCCTGACACGCAGCAACACACCGGTTCTAGTGGTAAAATAAAGCCACATCGAAAGGGCCCGAAATTATCGGGCCTTCTTCCTTTTCAGCCAGTCTGGTGACCCGTCGCGCTTTCGATATCGATACGGAAGAAGATCGGTTCAAGTTTGCGTTCGTGTCCGTCCTTCGCGACCGTTTTTATGTATGCCGGTTCCCACCAGGTCGGTTCCGAAGCCATAAGCGCGACGATCGCATTTTTTTCGTCCTCACGATCGATTTCCCGATAATGACCATTCAGCACAACGGTGTGCCAGTTTGTCCGGGATTCGATATGATCGAAGAGGATACAAACTGCATCATTCTTGCGCAGGGCCTCGGTCTTCTGCCCATCGGTGGTAAAAGAATAGAGCGAGCCGCCACTGAACCGGAAACTAAGCGGTACGATAAACGGACGATTGTCGAGAACATAAGCCAGCCGCCCGAGATGGGTGTGCTGTATCATGTCCCGGATATCGTATTCCGACATTTCCCTGATCATCATGGCACGCCTCCGCTGTTTGTTTATCTGCCAACAAACTAACATAGGGCGGGCCTACAGCTTTGACTGTAATCAAAACACAAGTAGAGCTAATTTATCAGACGAACAAACGCCCTTCCGCGATCTTGACCGCCGTGCCTCCAATCCTCGCTCCCGTGAGCTGCTGCTTGGCAACGTCCAGTTCGAGACGAATCCGCGAAGGTCGCCCCATCTCCATTCCCTGCTCGATCCACCACTGCGAACTGCCGTCAACAGGTTTGTCGTTCTTCTGAATCATGCCTGCAAAGGCGGCTGCAGCCGAGCCCGTAGCCGGATCTTCATAGACATTCGCCCCCGTTACAAACATGCGCGCATGGAAATTGCTGTCGAACAAAATCGTTTCGCGGCAATAGACGTAAATCGGCAAAGGTCGGCCATCGACGTGTGGGAGGCTTTCGTTCACATAGACCGGGTCAATGGACACTTTTGCTGCGGCAATCAGATTGTGAACCGGCACGAGCAGATAAGGTGTGCCCGCGCTCCAGACGCCAGGCACATGGTTCTCAAATCCGATCTCATGTGTACCGAGACCGATCGCAGCAGCGGCCTCTTCTTTCTCGACCTTGACATCAACTCGCTCCGGCAGGCGGGGCAGATCGAACTCGGCGAAGGCGCTATTTTCGCCCAATATCACGCCGCAGCGAACAATACCGACCTTCTCTTCCAAAGCCACGAGCCTGTCGGTCTCATCACCAGTTTTACGACGGCGAGCCAGCGACACGGCAGCCCCCACTGTCGGGTGCCCGGCAAAGGGAAGCTCATAATCAGGCGTGAAGATACGCACCGCCGCTTCATGTGCGGGATTGTTCGGGGGAAAAATGAAAACCGTTTCGGAAAGATTGAACTCGCGTGCGATGGCCTGCATACGCGCATCGGTCAAACCTTCGCTATCATGGACGACAGCCAGCGGATTTCCAGCCAGAGCCTTGTCGGCGAAAACGTCGAAAACCTCATAAAATCTGCCGGAAACGGCGGCGTCATTCATCCCTTATTCTCCCCTCGACCTACACACAAAACCGACTGCGAGGTCGGTTTCACTCCAATGTCTCATGCTTCGCATTGTCTGCGAGCATAGCCAATTTCGCGCCGCTGTCATCTGCAAGTCTGGCCAAGCTTTAGAGATTGTTGAAATGCCAGTCGGCAAATGCTCGCACATAGGACGGTGTTGCGTCTCCCATCGTTCGAGCTGCCTTCACTGGTATGATCTCTGATAGTTCCGGTTCTTCCTCCGCAGAAAGATATCGTTCAATCCGTGATACCAGATCGGTTGACGGCGCATCGAAATAATAACGGCGGAAAAGCGCGATGCTACGGTTTCCTGTCACAAGATTGATCTGTCGCTCCGCACGCGCGTCAAGAAGATCAAGACCCGTTTCCTCGCGAACCTCCCGTTGCCGATTGGCGTCATAATCGACAGCTCCATCGACAATGTCATTATCATCCACTGAGCCCGCCGGAAAATAGACCCTTCCCGCCCCGGCATTTTGTGTGCTCATACGCCCGGCGATCAAATGTCCTTCGCTCGAGACGACCACACCGACACCGAAAATGTGCCACGGACGTTCCTGCGATACGTCATGCCGCCAGTGCATCAGCGTTGCAAAACTGGTGCGCTTGAAGCCAGCCTGAAACACGCCGCCAATCAGTTCTGCGTGTGGTGCCAGATAGAATTCGCCATCGAACAAAGTAGGGTTGGCCGCCCGCTCACGTGTCCAGTTCGAAGCAATCGCTTCGTGGTTATCCACGGTATATGATAAAGGACCGGGCAGTACCCGGACATCGGCACTGTCAATAATGTGGACAGTATTTTCCCGAACCTGCTTCATCGCTCAAACCATGTTCAATGTCACTGCAACCGGACAATGATCGCTTGCTTTCGGGCGATCCCAACCTGTTCTAGGATAACGCTCGATCTGCTGATCAGGTGGAAAAATCGTGCGCCAAGGCTGGCCACGCCGAATGATATTCGGAACCGCCTTCTCATTTTTCTTCGCAAAAGAAGGCGATGCCATGATGTAATCAAGCTGGCAAAGATGACGCTCCTGCGGCCCGCGCGTATGGTAAAGCGTCCAGCGGTCCATAACGGGACGGCGCTCGACCAGATTGACCGCAAACCCATCGGCTAAGAGCACGTCCAACGCACTTTCTTCTTCAACCATTGGCGTGAACTGATAGCCGTTCCATTCATCGCCCCCGATAATGATCCGCTCACGATAATCATTGAAATCACCACAAATCAGCCAGCGGCGATCTGCAACATTGGATGGTCCGAACTTATCCTCGATGATACGGCGCATGGCGCGCGCCTCTGCGCGTCTCACCGGCAGAGATGCTGTCCGTCCGTCAAATCCGTTGCGCGCGCCCGTCATCGATTTCAGATGCGTAACGAAGAGCGATATGGGCTTCCCGGCAATGCGGATATCCAAATTCAGGCAATCCCGCTTGAAGATTCGGTCATGGGGTTCCAGGCCAAGTTCCCCAAGTACGGGCTCGTAGAGGCCAAAATCATTATAGGTTACATAAGCATAGCTGGTGACTTCGTCGACTTCGATGGGCTGCCCGTCCCGTGTCGTGTCGCGCATCATAACGGCAACATCTATGCCGCGGCTGTCATTGCCATCTATGAGATATTTATGTCGGAAACCGTGGCCTATCATCTTGAAAAGATAGCCATATTCAAACGCATTCAACGCCGCCAGATTATCCACCTCTTGCAGGCAGAGAATATCGGCCCGCGTTTCGGCAATCGCCAGAGCCGTCATCTGGCGTGTGTCGTCTGCGTGCGCCACAGCGCGCGCCTGCTCAAGAAGGCGATACTGCGCCTCATCGTTGATTTCGAACAATTGCAGGGTGCGATCCTGATGCAATTCATTGCGAAAGCCGGAAAAATCAAACCGGCGCATCAGATTTTCGACATTGAAAGTAGCTATGGTAAACATGTCTTCGCAATCTCTCTGCTTGCTGGGCGATTGGCAAGAGGATGATTTCCGAAACCAATAAATTTCTGCCGAAGCGGTGACTTGGATATAAAGTATACCCATATATCGGGAGAACGTTGATTAAAGCGAGCTGAAACGATGCGAAAAATTGTGCGCCTGACGATACTGACAGGGCTATTCGTTGCAGGCATTGCAAGTGTGGGTTCAGCCGTCGAACTGCGTAACAGCCAATATCTTCCCTCGCTGAAACCGAGCGGACCGTTGATTATCGGCGGTCAGGCAGGTGCCAATCGCACAGATCCGAGCGCTCGCAACTGCTACGGTTCAACGCTTTGCCGGGAAAGTGGAACTTATATCACCGAACATGGCGTATTGAACTACAAGAACGGCGATGCTCTGCAATATCGACGCACGATGCAGCCACCGGCTGCGGGCGCGCGCCCCAGCAGCAATCATATCCAGTGGTGTTCAAACCGCTATCGCAGCTACCGAACATCCGACAATACATTCCAGCCGTTGGCTGGTCCCAGAACAGGCTGCAATTCGCCATTCCAGTAAGAAAAAAGCCGGGTCTGAACCCGGCTTTTTTTATTTCCACCAACCTAGGCGGCAGCGGATTTCGTATGAGCACGTATCAAACGACCAAGGCGCTTGATGCCTTCATCGATCATCTCGTCGTTGGCGCATGAATAGCTGAGGCGCAGCGTGTTGGCACCGCTACCATCGGCAAAAAATGCCCGCCCCGGAACAAACGCCACTTTCTCGCTATCGATGGATGCAGCAAGTAGCGCTGCGCCATCCATGCCTTCCGGCAGCGTGACCCAGATGAACATACCGCCTTCAGGCTTCGTCCAGCTTGTGGTTTCAGGCATATATTTCGCCAGCGCTTCGAGCATCTTGTCGCGACGGTGCTTATAAACCTTGTGCAGCTTCGCGACCTGAGTACCAAAGCCGCCGCTCGCAACACGCTGAATAGCGATCTGGTTGATCGTGGACGAATGAAGGTCCGCAGCCTGTTTCATGAGAACAAGCTTACGAATGACTGGCTTCGACGCAACCACATAGCCGACACGCAAACCCGGAGCCAGCGTCTTGGAGAAGGAACCGCAATAGATGGTGCGGGTCTTCTCGATGTCACTGCCATTGCGGGCAATGTCCAACGCCAGAATTGGCGAAATCGCATCGCCATTGTAGCGAAGATACTGATAAGCCGCATCTTCGATAACCGGAATATCGAGCTCATCAGCCTGTGCGAGCAGTTTCTCACGACCGGCAAGATCGACGGTTTCCCCTGTCGGGTTGCTGAAATCGGCAGACAGATAAGCGAACTTGACCTGACCGCCGGCTTTCTTGGCAGCCTCTGCATAGGATTCCGGCGTGCGGTTGCCGTTGATCGCCAGCATATCGTAATTGGGCTCGTAAGCGTTGAAAGCCTGCAGCGCGCCAAGATAGGTCGGTGCGGTCACCAGTGCTGTGTCGGCGGGCGACAAAAACAGCTTGCCCAGATAATCGAGAGCCTGCTGCGAACCCGATGTGATGAACACATTGTCTTCCGTGCAGGGAATGCCAATCTTGGCAAGTTCTCCGACCAACCAGGTGCGCAGCGGCTTGTAGCCTTCCGAAACGGAATATTGCAGCGCTGCGTTGGCTTCTGGACCCGTAAGAATGTCCTTATAGGCTGCCTGGAATTCTTCGTGCGGGAAAAGAGCCGGATCAGGAATTCCGCCCGCAAACGAAATAATATCTGGGCGTTCCAGAAGCTTCAGCAGTTCGCGGATTTCCGATGCGCGCATACGTTTCGAGCGCGTTGCAAATACATTTTCCCAGTCCAACACGGGAAATCTCCTCAATTAGACTATCCGTACATTTTACGGAACTTGTAATAGCTAAGTCTCCTCAAAACTTGGCTATTGGATGTGAAGCTCTAGCGCACTTTTCGGCAAGCGAGAACAGCTTTTCCCATGCTTCTATGGAATAAAGATATTCGGAATTGTTTTGGGCCTCAAAGTGCACGAAACGAAAAATCTGGCACAGAATTTGGGTTCTTTTCGTTCGCCTTACGTTGACGATCAACCCGGCCATAGAGTGCCAACTATGAAGGGGGCGCAAGAAGCGCCCCCTCTTTTCGACCTTCATCGCGGCCGAAAACCAGATGGCATTCTGGTTCTGGCGCCCATGTCGTTTGCAGACGGCCAGAACCTGAACCCCGCCGATTTTAGTTGCGAGCCTTGTCGACAAGCTTGTTCGCTGCGATCCATGGCATCATGCCGCGGAGCTTTTCGCCGACTTCTTCGATCTGGTGGCTATCGTTGTTGCGACGGATGCCCTTGAAGCGAGCAGCACCTGCGCGATATTCCTGCATCCAATCGGAAGTGAACTTGCCAGTCTGAATGTCCTTCAGAACGCGCTTCATTTCTTCCTTGGTTTCAGCAGTGATGATGCGCGGACCAGTGACGTATTCGCCCCACTCTGCAGTGTTCGAGATCGAGTAGTTCATGTTGGCGATGCCGCCTTCGTAGATCAGGTCCACGATCAGCTTCATTTCGTGCAAGCACTCGAAGTAAGCCATTTCCGGCGCATAGCCAGCTTCGACCAGAACTTCAAAACCGGTGCGGATCAGTTCAACCACGCCGCCGCAAAGAACAGCCTGCTCGCCGAACAGATCAGTTTCGCACTCTTCCTTGAAGGTGGTTTCGATGACGCCTGAACGACCGCCGCCAACGCCCGAAGCGTAGGAGAGAGCCAGATCATGAGCATTGCCCGAGGCATCCTGATGAATGGCGATGAGGCAAGGAACGCCGCCGCCCTTCTGGTATTCGCCGCGCACCGTATGGCCTGGGCCCTTCGGTGCGATCATGACGACGTCAACCGACTTCTTTGGCTCGATGAGGCCAAAATGCACGTTGAGACCATGAGCGAAAGCGATTGCCGCGCCATCACGGAGATTGTCGTGAATGTGTTCCTTGTAGATATCAGCCTGCAGTTCGTCAGGCGTTGCCATCATCATGAGATCGGCCCACTTGGCGGCGTCAGCAACATTCATCACCTCGAAGCCGTCAGCCTGTGCCTTCTTCGCGGTCGCAGAACCTTCACGAAGGGCCACACGCACGTTAGCGGCACCGGAATCCTTGAGGTTCAGCGCATGGGCGCGGCCCTGGCTGCCATAACCGACGATAACCACCTTCTTCGACTTGATCAGGTTAACGTCTGCATCCCGATCGTAGTAAACGCGCATTTCCTTATTCCCTTCGTTCAGATTGTTCTTCGGCTTCCTTGCGTTCACCGATGTGATTAGGCCCCATAGAGGGCGAAAAACTGCTTGGTGGCGCGCCGGGCGTCCCGGATGACCACGTCGTCAGTCAGTTCCAGATGGTCGCCAAGCAGCAACCGTATTTGCATGTCCCGGACGACAAGCCCGAAAAACGTGCGAAATGCCTCATCGATATCGTCGAAGGCCAGCAAACGTGCCTCCTGCCCCATATGGAGAATGGGCTTGAGGCGCTTGGCCATGGCCACAGGGCCGTTGGCCAGAACGATATCACCTAATGTGGACTTGCCGGACGCCGCATGGCTCACCGCCAGCCGGTTCAGGGCAATGGAGGTTTTTCCCGACAGCACCAGCAGCCAGTCGCGCGCGAAATGTTCCAGGCTCGAGAAAAGAGATTCCGCATCCAGCTTTTCACGGGTCAGCGGCACGACGCGAACTTTCGATGCCTGCCAGCGAACCATCGCCGTCAACAGACCGTCGCGATCGCCAAACCATTTATAGAGGCTTTCTTTCGAGCAGTTGGCGGCACGAGCAATACTTGCCGTCGTCAAAGCGCGGTCCCCGCCTTCCACTAGAAGGCGCAACGCCTGCTCCAGAACATCGTTCTGACGCGGCGAAAGAGCCTGCTGCTTTTGAGCCTGCATTTCGTCGCTGGTATCAGTCACGGGTCTTTTCCTCCACCTTGTACCGTACGGTACGGTTCCCAATTCATAATTACTGTTTCTTCAGCGGTCAAGCATGTTTTCAAAAATTACGGTCGCCTAAAGCGGGATTAATTTTCATCGACAACAAATGCAAAAAAGCGCCTCCCCGAAACCGGAAAAGCGCTCTTTAAAACTATCAATTCAGATGAGTTACAGATTCACCTGCGTTCCAATTTCCACCACACGACCGGTGGGGATCTGGAAATATTCGGTCGCGTCCGATGCCGTTCGGGCAAGCAGGATAAACAGCTTGTCCTGCCAGAGCGGCAAGCCGGAATGGGCCGATGCCTTGAGCGAGCGGCGCGACAGGAAGAACGACGTCGTCATGATATCGAATTTCCAGCCAAGCTTTCGACAGATGCCGAGCGCTCGTGGAATATTCGGTTGCTGCATATAGCCGAAGGTAAGCGTCACCTGCATGAAGCGTTCGTTATATTGGGATACACGCGCGCGGTCGGCACTTGAAACCCATGGCTTCGATGCCGTCACAACCGTCAGTATGACGTTATTCTCGTGCAAAACCTTATAGTGCTTCAGGCTGTGCATGAGCGCAGTGGGAGCGCTTTTGGGATCGCCAGTCAAGAATACAGCCGTGCCCGGCACGATGGTCGGCGGACGTTTGGTCATTTGTTGGACGATCAGATCAAGCGGGACTTCGGCCTTGCGGGTCTTGTTAAAGAGATGCCGCGTTCCGCGCACCCAGGTCCACATGATGAGAACAAGTATCGCAGCAATACCAATCGAAGCCCAACCACCCTCATGGACTTTGATGATATTTGCACCGAAGAACATAATATCGATGATCAGGAAGCCAACAATAATCGGAAGGGCGCGGCTCACGCGCCAATTCCAGATGCGTGTCATCACGATATAGAGAAGGACCGTCGTGACCAGCATGTTGCCGGTAACTGCAATGCCATATGCAGCGGCCAGATTGCTGGACTTCTCGAACCCGAGCACCAGAATAACCACCGCCAGCCCTAAAAGCAGATTGACGCGCGGAATATAAATCTGGCCGTGCAGCTTTTCCGAGGTGTGCTGGATTTCAAGGCGCGGCAGAATGTTGAGCTGAACGGCCTGACGTGCCACCGAATAAGCGCCCGTAATAACTGCCTGGCTAGCGATAACAGTCGCTGCAGTTGCCAGCAGGACCATGGGCAACAGCGCGAAGCTCGGCATCATCTGGAAGAATGGCAATGCAGCGGCTTCGCCATGTGAAAGGATGAAGGCTGCCTGCCCAAAATAGTTGAGCAGAAGGCATGGGAACACGATCCAAAGCCATGCGCGAACGATTGGCTTGCGTCCAAAATGACCGAGATCGGCGTAAAGAGCTTCGGCACCGGTCATTGCGAGGAACACGGCACCAACCGTGATAAAGGCAATGCCCGGGCTGATCATCAGAAAGCGTACAGCATAATAGGGATTCAGCGCCACCATCACCGTAGGATCATCGAAAATATGCCAGAGACCCGACGCACCCAGCGCCAAAAACCACAATGCCATAATCGGTCCGAAGACGATGGCCACCTTGCCAGTGCCGAGTTTCTGGACCGAAAACAGCGTCACAAGAATGACGACAGTTATCGGAACAACGAACGGAGTAAGATCAGGAGCGACAATCTCAAGACCTTCCATCGCCGATAGAACGGAGATTGCGGGCGTAATGACCGCGTCACCGAAGAACAGCGCCGCACCGCAGATGCCTACCCCCAAGATAAGGTCAGGCCGGCCTTTCAACGCACCTCTGACAAGAGCCATCAACGAAAGAATGCCGCCTTCGCCGTTATTATCGGCGCGCAGAACAAACAGCACATACTTGATGGTCACAACCAGCGTCAGTGCCCAGAAGATCAGAGAAACAACACCCAGAATGTCACTGCGGGCGAGAATGCCATCGCTCGCCGCCGCATGAAGGGCTTCACGAAAAGCATAGATGGGGCTGGTGCCGATGTCACCGTAGACAACGCCCAGCGCCCCAAGCACCAGCGTTTTCATGCTCTCATTGTGCTGCTCGGCATCTTCAGCAAAAGCGACGCTTTCAGGAACACCAACGGCAGGCATAGCGGCCTGTGTGGGCGTGTCATTGCCATTTAGCTCGCCGCTCATATGCAGGCACCTCGCAACTTCCTGAAAAGATTCTGGCTGGAGTTACTGGAGATCGATTTCAGATAATGAGTGTATTCGCAAAAAGTTGCGAATTGCCGCATCGTCGCCGCACCGTTTCCCAAATCAGCTTTAATCATAAGCTTGGTATCGATTGAACGTAGCAATTCGTCCGAATGCAACCGCAATAGAACTGCCTCGGCGCAGAAAGCAGACGTCGGAAAACTG
This sequence comes from Ochrobactrum sp. BTU2, assembly GCF_024539785.1. Lineage (NCBI taxonomy): Bacteria > Pseudomonadati > Pseudomonadota > Alphaproteobacteria > Hyphomicrobiales > Brucellaceae > Ochrobactrum > Ochrobactrum sp. BTU2. The sequence continues at coordinate 106,659 of NZ_JAHWRG010000004.1, forward strand.
CTTCAATGCTTCCCTCATACGATCCTGCGTCCCCCAACGCATCTGAATAGTGGCGGACGCCTAAAGCTTGTCTCACCCGAATGCAAATGCGCTTTTTGCAAAGCTTCAACCCGAGCCATGCACCAAGCGCATTAACTAACATCTTATGCCAATGCCGCAATATAGCGGCTTACAGTTACCGGCATTCCATACATGAGTGCATCGGCGGTCAATCCATGTCCAATGGAAACTTCACTCAACTGAGGGATACGTTTTACCAGCGCCGGCAGGTTGTCTACTGTAAGATCATGCCCCGCATTGATATCGAGGCCTAGCGCCGTAGCGGCATTTGCAGCCTTTTCCAGTCGATCCAGTTCACGTGTTGCGGCTGCCGGGTCATCATAGGTAGCACCATAAGGGCCGGTATAGAGCTCCACACGGTCCACACCGATAGCAGCTGCGCGTTCGTATCCAAGCGGATCGGGGTCGGCGAACAATGACACCCGCATTCCGCCCGCTTTCAAACGGGCCACGATAGGAGCCAGAAAGTCAGATCTCGACACGAAATCCCATCCATGATCCGAGGTCGCCTGTGTTGGATCATCAGGAACGAGCGTCACCTGCTCAGGCTGATGTTTCTCCACCAGATCGAGAAATGCTTCGCTTGGAAAACCTTCGATATTGAACTCCGCTTGCGGAAACTCATCATCGATCAAAGCGCGTATATCACCCAGATCGGAAAACCGGATGTGACGCTGATCGGGACGCGGATGCACTGTCAATCCCGCAGCGCCTGCGGCAAGCGCAGCGCGGCCCAGACCGGTAACGCTTGGCCAAGGCAAATCACGCCGATTTCGCAGCATCGCAACAGCATTGAGATTGACCGATAATTTCGCAGGCATTGGAGACTCCCGGATAGATATCCCGCTTTATAACGCCTGCCACGAAAAAATGTGAGTGCTTTGCCGTCGCACCGCAGCCGCAATCCCCAACCATGAAATCTGCCTGCAACAATCTGGGTTTGCATAGTTTTTCCAGTTCGCATCAATTTGGAGACTGTCCGCAACCTTTGCCCCCGCTTCGACGTTTAAATCTGATCAATGATGGAGGTCTATGATGCGAAATGAGGACATACCCGTCATTCGCCGCATTCCAACAAACCGGGAAGACGTTTTTGCTTTTGCAATCGAAGGACATCTCGACGATGCGTCATTGGAGAACCTCTACGGGCTTCTTGACGCAGCTTACGAAACACATGAAGAAATTGACCTCCTGATCCGCCTAACCGGATATGAAGGTTTCGACTGGACGGCTGCATTCTCGGAAAGCATGCTGTCCATGCGCTCCAAATCCCTGAAAAAGCTTCGCCACTATGCAATCGTCGGCGGCCCCCTGTGGATACAGGCCAGCATAACCCTCATGCAGCCTTTCCTGTCGATAGAACTTCGCGCTTTCGAAGCAGACGAAGAAAACGAGGCCTGGGAATGGCTGAGTGCCCGACCGACAGACGAGTAATTATTTTACAATGGTCAAACGTTCGGCAGCCCGCGTGATCGCCGTATAAAGCCACCGCTCACGCGTATCGCGAAACGCAAAACTTTCATCGAAGAGCACGACTTCATCCCATTGGGAGCCCTGTGCCTTGTGCACAGTCAAAGCATAACCGTAATCGAAATCGTCGTAGCGTTTCTTGGTCTGCCACGGAATTTCACTGTCGGGGTCTTCGAACTGCGCCTTCAGCAGCTTGATCTTCGCCACACCGCGATCATCATCCTCAGGTGTAACCAGCAGATTGATACCGGGCTTCACCGTTTCCTTGGACGATGTCATCACCTTCCAGAGCGATCCGTTGAGAAGTCCCTTGGCAGGATCGTTGCGCAGGCAAACCAGTTTGTCGCCAGCCTGCGGGTAATCAGCAGTAAAGCCTTTTAGCTCCCGAAGGCGCTGGTTATAGCGGCGGCGCGTCCGGTTGGTACCGACGAGCACCTGATCGGCGGCTAACACCATCTCCTGATTGACGTCGCCTTTTCCGATAACCTTTGCAGCGCCATGGTCACCATAAGGAAGTTCACGCCCTTCCCGCACATCAAGCGCCATACGGATGATCGGATTGTCCTGCGCCTGACGATGAATCTCGGTCAGAAGATAATCCGGCTCGTGTTCCGTGAAAAAGCCGCCGCCGGAAATCGGCGGCAATTGCCCCGGATCGCCAAGAACGAGGATGGGTGTGCCGAAACTCATCAAATCCCGCCCCAGCGCCTCATCGACCATGGAACATTCGTCCACGACGATCATCGCCGCTTTGGCGACAGGGCTCTGCCGGTTAAGCGAGAAGGTCGGCGCGATGGAAGTCTTGCCAGTCGTTTCGTCCTCAATCGCTTCTTCGCCACGTGGGCGATAGATCAGCGAATGAAGCGTGCGTGCGTTGCTAGCGCCTTTCGAGCGCAGCACCTGTGCCGCCTTGCCGGTAAAGGCCGCAAACTGCACATCGCCATCCACATGCTCGGCAAAATAGCGGGCGAGCGTCGTCTTGCCCGTACCCGCATAGCCGAACAATCTGAAAATAGGGCTGCGGCCGTCTTTGAGCCACTGCCCGACGGCCTTCAGCGCCTGATCCTGTTCCGGTGAAAACTGCATGATCCTTTCAGACAGGATTCGCCGCCCGAAAACAAGATCAAACCGTGATCAAACGGTTTTGCTCACCAGCGCTGCAAATCTGTCAAGATCGACATTGCCACCACTGACGATCACCCCCACACGCTTGCCTTGCAGCTTCGACGCCATCTGTCGTGCGCCAGCAAAAGCGAGACAGCCTGTCGGTTCGACCACCATTTTCATCCGACTGGCGAAGAATTTCATACCGTCAACCAGTTCATCGTCGCTAACGGCCAGAATATCACGAACAGTTTCGCGGATGATGGCAAAGGTCATGTCGCCAAGAGCTTGTGTCTGGGCGCCATCCGCCAAGGTCTTCGGCACGTCGATGTGCACAATCTTGCCGGAGCGGAACGACTGCTGGCCATCATTTCCCGCCATCGGCTCGACACCGTAGACGTCGCATTCCGGCGACAAGGCTTTTGCCGCTAGCGCCGAACCGGCCAACAGGCCACCACCGCCAAGACAGACGAACAGGGCATCGAGGGGACCGGTTTCCTCAATCAATTCCTTTGCCGCAGTTCCCTGCCCGGCGATGATATCCGGATGATTGAATGGCGGAATGAGGGTCAGCCCACCGTCTTCGGCCAGACGCTTCGAAAGCACATCGCGGTCTTCTTCGTAACGGTTATAGGTCACAACCTTCGCGCCGTAGCCTCGCGTTGCATCAAGTTTCGCGCGCGGCGCATCCTCAGGCATGATGATAGTCGCGCCAATACCGAGCAGTTTTGCCGCAAGCGCGATCGCCTGCGCGTGATTACCGGACGAGAAAGCCAACACGCCTCGCGCTTTTTGCTCATCCGTAAACCGCGACAGAGCATTGAAAGCACCACGAAATTTGAAGGCACCTATGCGCTGGAAATTCTCGCACTTGAAAAAGAACTGAGCGCCGGTTTCGCGGTCGATAGTTGACGACGTGAACACCGGCGTATGGTGTGCGTATCCTTCGATCTGCTTTGCGGCCGAAATAACATCATCATAAGTTGGAAGCTGGTTCATAATTCGCCTCTTCATTCTCTATTTCAGCATCGGCCATAGGCTCAGAACGAGCAGCAGGGCCATGATAAGGTTGAACCATTTCAATCGAACAGGGTCAGAAAGCCAGTTGCGCAGCAATGTGCCAAACCCTGCCCAGACCGAAACGCTCGGCAAATTCACAATCGCGAAGGCGGAGCTGACCAGGAGCACGGCGACATAATAGTTGTCGTGATTGGCATAGGTGGCAATTCCCGTGATCGCCATTACCCAGGCTTTCGGATTGACCCATTGAAATGCCGCTGCCTGCAAGAAAGTCATTGGCTCAGCTTTATCTCGATGCTTTGCCTCTCCGATGGAACGCGACATAGCAATCTTCCAGGCAAGGTAGAGCATATAGGCGCCACCAGCGAATTTCAGCGCGGCATAGAATGACGGCACCGTTTCGATCAAAGCGCCGAGCCCGAAGCCGATCGCAAGCAGCAACACGAAGAAGCCCACACCGATCCCCAGCATATGCGGGATCGTTCGACGGAAACCAAAGTTTACGCCTGATGCCAGAAGCATGAGATTATTTGGCCCCGGCGTAACGGACGACACGAAGGCGAAGACAAGAAGCGCCAGAAAAATTTCAACAGACATAGGACGGCCCCAATTTATGGGGACAAATTAGCTCAATAAAAAACCGGCACAATCGAAACATTGTGCCGGTTTTCAAACATATTGTATCGATTTCAGTTGAAAGCTTTTACATGCCTTCCGGGCCACGGTTCATGGCTGCAACACCCGTACGGCAGGTCTCAACCAGTCCGAGTGGCTTCATGATCGAGATGAACTGATCAATCTTGGCAGTCTTCCCGGTGATCTCCAGGATGAAGTGATCCGTCGTCGCATCAACCACCTTGGCCTTGAACGCGTCGGCAAGACGAAGCGTTTCCGCCCTCGCCTCACCTTTGCCGGCAACCTTCACCAGTGCCAGTTCACGTTCAACCGGACGGTCGTGGCCAAGCTCAGAGGCGCGATGGCTGAGATCGACGACGCGGTGAACTGGAACAATCCGGGCCAGCTGGTGGCGGATCTGGTCAAGCACGTGCGGCGTGCCGCGCGTCACAATCGTAATGCGCGACAAGTGCTTTTCATGCTCGGTTTCCGAAACCGTCAGACTTTCAATATTGTAGCCACGTCCGGAGAAAAGACCGATCACGCGGGCAAGGACACCCGGCTCGTTGTCAACGAGTACCGCAAGCGTATGCGTTTCCGGCGTTTGCGTTTCGGCTGCAATGAAATAGGCCGATCCGGAAGCTAGGTTCTGTGCATTCATGATTTCTTTCCTCCGGATCAGACGAGCGCGCGGCCCTTGGCATCGATGGCGTTGGCGACAGCTTCATCCGTTGCTTCATCCGGCAACAGCATTTCGTTATGCGCCTTACCCGATGGGATCATTGGGAAGCAGTTGGCGAGATTTGCCACGCGGCAATCGAAAATAACCGGCTTGTCGATGTCGATCATTTCCTGAATGGCGGCATCGAGGTTGCCCGGCTTGTCACAACGGATACCATGTGCGCCATAGGCTTCAGCCAGCTTCACGAAATCCGGCATCGCCTCGGTATAGGAGTGCGACAGGCGATTGCCATGCAGGAGCTGCTGCCACTGGCGCACCATGCCCATATACTGGTTATTCAGGATGAATATCTTGATTGGCGCATTATGCTGGATGGCAGCCGACATTTCCTGAATGCACATCTGGATCGAGGCATCGCCCGCGATATCGATAACCAGTGCATCAGGGTGTGCGATCTGTACTCCGAGCGCTGCCGGCAGGCCGTAACCCATGGTGCCGAGGCCACCAGAGGTCAGCCAGCGGTTCGGTTCCTCGAAGCCATAGAATTGCGCAGCCCACATCTGGTGCTGACCAACTTCCGTGGTGATGTAAGTCTTCCGATCCTTGGTCAGTTCATAAAGCCGCTGAATTGCATATTGCGGCATGATGACGTCCTTGTTCGGCGCATAGGCGAGCGAATTGCGGGCACGCCAGCGATCGATCTGTTCCCACCAGGCACCGATTGCCTGCTTTTCCGGCTTCTTGTCAGAGGCACGGAACTGCCGAACAATATCTTCCAGAACATGCGCAACATCGCCGATGATCGGAACATCAACGCGAACGCTTTTGTTGATGGAGGATGGGTCGATATCGATATGAATTTTCTTCGAGTTCGGAGAAAATGCGTTCAGACGTCCGGTAATACGGTCATCGAAACGGGCACCGACGCACAGCATGACATCGCAGTCATGCATGGTCATGTTGGCTTCGTAAGTGCCATGCATACCGAGCATGCCGAGCCAATTCTTGCCGGAGGCCGGATAGGCGCCCAGCCCCATCAGCGTGGATGTGATCGGGAAATTGCTGATCTCAACCAGCTCGCGCAGCAGACGGGAAGCTGCCGGGCCGGAATTAATCACACCGCCGCCAGAATAGATGACGGGCTTCTTTGCATTGACGAGCAGACGAACGGCGTCCGAAATTGCCTGCGCCTTGCCGTCGAGAACCGGACGGTAGCTGGTGCGCGGCGCGGTTTCCGGTGGCGTGTAAATACCCTTGGCGAACTGGATATCCTTCGGAATGTCGACCACAACGGGACCGGGACGACCGGTGGAAGCGACATGAAAGGCTTCATGCAGGATGCGCGCCAGATCGTTGACGTCCTTCACCAGCCAGTTGTGCTTGGTGCAGGGGCGCGTGATACCAATCGTATCGCATTCCTGAAACGCATCGGAGCCGATCAGCGTTGTCGGAACCTGACCAGAAATGCAAACCAGCGGAATGGAATCCATCAGGGCATCCTGCAGCGGCGTAACTGCATTGGTCGCACCCGGACCGGAGGTAACAAGCATCACACCGACTTTGCCGGTCGAACGCGCATAGCCTTCCGCAGCGTGTCCTGCGCCCTGCTCGTGTCGGACCAGAACGTGCTGAACCTTGTCCTGCTGGAACAGTTCGTCATAGATCGGAAGCACAGCGCCGCCGGGATAACCGAAGATGCTCTCCACACCCTGATCGATCAAAGCCTGAATGACCATTTCTGCGCCGGTCATTTCGCGTGGATTGCTTGCTTCCTGCGTTTCTGCGGCGTTTGCGTCCGCCTCACGTTTACCTGCAGTCATTGTTCTCTTCCCGTCGTCTGCATTTCATTTCTGATTTGGATAATAAAAAAGGCCCCCGAGGGAGCCTGTCTTTCGCGCATGGGAGCTTTCGCCGGATGGTTACACCATCCTGCCCATGCGCGCCCGTACCACAAGAATAATAATCGTGTTCATGGTGGCGGACACTAATAGCCGGATTTGGCGTCGTCAACGCATAAATACATCGCCCGCGATATTTTCTTAGGCTCACCCGCCCCAAACGATAACTTTATTTCAACGGAAGATTCTTATCCTGACACGAAACCTCCTGTTGAAAGTTGGGGCGGAGTGGGCAGCATGAGCGAAATTGGGGACAGTTCCAACGCGCGAGAACAGAGCGAATATGTGCAGCGCAATCGCACGGAAGGCTATGTCATCCAATGCGATGGCGAGAGTGCCATCGTCTCAGCGCTATCAGGCCCCTCTTCGGCAGCATCTGACGATTATTGGGCCGTAGGTCAGCTTATATCCATTCAGGCAGGCGACAATCGCGTCGTGGGACTCATCCGCAACGTGCTTGTTCCCGGTGATGTCTGGATACGCGGCGGTGACAACACGCTCCATGTCCATGTCGAGTTTCTGGGTGAAGTTCGCGTGCAACCGACCGGGCAGACCACTTTCAACGGCGGTATTTCGCAGTTTCCCCATCCCGGCGCTATTGCTCACCGTATCCGCGCCACCGACCTTGCCGCCATTTATGCGCAAACAGGTCACAGCAGCGTTTCAATCGGTACACTCACGCAGGACGCAACCGTTCCGGCTTACATATCGGTCGATGATCTTATCTCCCGGCATTTCGCTATCGTCGGCACAACGGGCGTCGGCAAGTCGAGCGCAGTCATCCTGCTGCTACGCCGGATCGTCGCCGAAAAGCCCAATCTGCGTGTGCTCATTCTTGATCCACACAATGAGTTCGCGAGCGCATTTCCCGATCTGGCCGTGGCGGTCGATCAGACGAATATCGAACTGCCATTCTGGATGCTGCGGCTGGATGAATTTGCAGATGTGATCTTTCGCGGGCGCGCGCCGGACCCGATGGAACTCGATATATTGCGTGATCTGGTCCAGCTAGCCCGCGAAAAAATGCAGGGCACAGAACTGTCAGCCGCGAAAACATTGCGACGGCAGCTTGCCGACCGCCAGAGCGTCAGCGCCGACACGCCCATCGCCTACCGTCTGCTTGACCTGATAGCCCTCATCGATGAGCGTATGGGTCTCCTCGACAGCAAGGCGGAACGTCCCTATCTGCGCAGCCTCAAAGCTCGGCTTGAATCGATCTCTGCCGATCCCCGCTTCCGTTTCATGTTCGCTGTAACTGGCGGCTCGGAAACAATGCGACAGGCCATTGGCCGGATTTTTCGCATCCCGCTGAACGGAAAACCCATCTGCACATTCCAGCTTGCAGGCTTACCATCCGAGGTTGTCAACGCTGTTGCTTCCGTCTTGTGCAGACTGGCATTCGATATCGCCCTTTCAAGTGAGGGCAGCCTACAGACACTGGTAATCTGCGAGGAAGCCCACCGCTATATTCCAACCGACCGCGACGCCGGGTTCTGGCCGACAAGGCAGGCAATATCCCGAATTGCCAAAGAAGGTCGAAAATACGGTTCCTATCTCGGAGTTATAAGCCAGCGCCCCGGCGAGCTTGATCCAACGATCCTCTCACAGTGCAATTCGATTTTTGCGATGCGGCTCGGTAATGAACGTGATCAGGAAATCATCAAAGGTGCCATTCGCGGCGGCGCACAGAGCATGGCAGGCTTCCTGTCATCCATCGCCAACCGCGAAGCGATAGCCTTCGGCGAAGCGTTCTCAACACCGATGCGTCTCACATTCGAAACCATCCCACCTCATCAGCTTCCCGGACGCAGCAAAAGCGAGAGCGCTCTTTCCAGCTGGCGCAACGACGAAAAGATATCCCTCGACCGTATCGTTGAAAAATTACGTGCTTTTGAGAACAGTTCACAGACGGAACCGGTGGACCAACTCGGAGACGAGGATAATCTGTGGGGCAGCCCAGTCTCTACCAGTCGCCGTGACCAAGCGCCTACCGACGAAGCTTACCATCGCTCATCTTCTTCGCCGAGGCCACAAACATCACTCAGTCTCGACACAAAACAGAGTATTGAGAAGATGGGCGAACTGGTGCGCAGCTTTCGCAAGGATCGCGAGCGCTAGATAGTGTAGCGAATCCGAAAATCCTATCAGCCTGAAGCTAGGCGCAGACGCGGTTACGGCCCATATTCTTCGCGGCATAGAGCATCTTGTCAGCGCGACGATAGAGATCTTTCGAGGTCTCGCGCCGATCCCATATCGCAAGACCGATACTGACGGTAACGCCAAGCTTTTCATCGCCAAGATCGATTTCGAGCGTCGATATGGCCTTGCGAATACGATTAGCAAGCTTGATCATCAATTCCGCGTCCATGTTCGGCGCAAGGACTGCGAACTCCTCGCCACCAAGCCGGGCGACAACATCATGATACCGTGTATAGTCCTTGAGACACCGCGCCACCTCCTGCAGCACGACATCGCCAATGTCATGTCCGTAGGTATCGTTCACGGCCTTAAAGTGATCGAGATCGATAATCATCAGTCCGACAGGCCGCTGTATACGGTCAAACTGGACCAGATATTCCTTTAGCGCCTCGTCGAAATAGCGCCGGTTCTGCATACCAGTCAGGCTGTCCGTCAACGCAGCATGTTCGAGGGTCTGCGACCGTTCGGAAAGATCCTGCGTGATGACCTGCAGTTTGCCGTGGTCCAGCGCATCGGTGCGAATTTGGGGATAGATCAGGAACAACCCGCAAGCGATTGTCGCAATCAGCACCCAGATTGTGACGTGGTTCAGCTGGTCGAGTCTCGAAACCAGTTCATAGGCGCCCGCATCAAGAGGCAATGTCTGCAATTGTCCGATGTCGACACGAGCTTGATAAAGCAACAGCCCGATACCGAACATCAGAACAATCAGAATAAAAAATGCCCGTTCCGATTTATGAAACCGCATAGCCCGCGCCCACCTCTCCTGTTTCAGAGAGTGCCAGCGAGTTATTTCGTTGTCGTTAATTGAGCGAAGGCATCATCGGAATTTGCGTGCGTGCACCAGCTATCATCAAGCTGATTTCGAAACCAGGTCGACTGACGCTTTGCATATTGCCGGGTGGCGATAACCGAACGTTCAATGGCTTCTTCCCGCGACATCGAGCCTTGCAAAAATGCCGTGATTTCACGCACACCGATGGCCTTCATTGCAGGCAATGCCGGGTCGAGATCAAGCACCAGCAATGCCTTTACTTCGTCAATCGCACCATTGTCCCACATCAGGGCAAACCGCCGGGCAATACGCTCTGAAAGCCATGTCCGGTCCGGCAGCAAGACGATCTTGCGGGCGCTATGATCGTCTACCAGTGCCTGCCCTTTCGTCTGTTGCCATACAAGAAGCGACTTTCCAGTGCCTTCAAAAACCTCCAGCGCCCGAACGATGCGCTGGCTGTCGAAAGGTTGAAGGGTTGCGGCCATCTCCGGGTCACGTTCGCTGAGAAGCCGGTGAAGATTTTCTGGACCGTCCATCTCCATCCGTCCTCGCCAATAGGCGCGAACATCACCCGGCACCTCTGGCATCTGCGACAGTCCACCGAGAAGCGCTCTGAAATAAAGCCCCGTCCCGCCAACAAAGATCGGGGTCCTGTGCTTCATGGCAGGTTGCGTTAGCAGGTCAGCTACATCGTCCAGCCATCGTCCGGTCGAATAGGACATCGATGGCGCGACGTGTCCATAGAGATGATGTTCTGCCGCAGCCAGATCCGCTTTGTTCGGCCGCGCAGTCAGAAGGTCAAGAACATCGTAAACCTGCATGGAATCGGTGTTCACGATGAAACCGCCGGTCTCATGAGCCATGCGAATGGCAAGTGCCGACTTGCCGCTGGCCGTCGGGCCAGCTATCAGGATTGCATTCGTGATCGCACCCTCATTCATCGTCGGAATTGCTCTCCATGTCCCAACAGGTTTCTCTCGTCGCCACTTTGATTGCCAATCCGGCCAAGGCCTCGCTTGCATCAGCGCTTGGGATTAAAGCCTCAGCGGCAGTGAACGCAACTGGACTCTACTGGCTGGCCGACAACATTGCCTGCGACATTGCGCTTCCATCGGGGATCAGCAGTGACGAAGCCGAAACCCTGCTGCGCCATTCGCTTGATGGCGCGCCGGTCGACGTGGTGGTGCAGGAACAGGAGCACCGACGCAAGAAAATTCTGATTGCCGACATGGATTCCACGATGATCCAGCAAGAGTGCATCGATGAACTGGCAGAGGAAGCCGGGCTGCGCGAGCATGTGGCTGCAATCACCGCGCGCGCCATGAACGGCGAGATCGCTTTCGAACCAGCCTTGCGCGAGCGGGTCGCCTTGTTGAAAGGTCTGCCGCTCAACGTAATCGACAAGGTCATTTCAACCCGCATTACACTGATGCCCGGCGGCCCGGAACTCGTGCGCACCATGCGTAAACATGGCGCTTACACGGCGCTGGTGTCCGGCGGTTTCACCTCATTCACCCAGCGTATCGCCGAAATGATCGGCTTCAACGAAGAACGTGCGAACAGGCTGATCGACGATGGTTTGCATCTGACCGGGCTGGTCACAGAACCAATTCTCGGCCGGGAAGCCAAGGTCGAGAAACTCGAGGAAATCGCCGAGCGCCTTGGTCTCACACCAGATGATGCAATCGCAGTAGGTGACGGGGCGAACGATCTCGGCATGATCCAGCTTGCAGGCACTGGCGTCGCACTCCACGCAAAGCCGACTGTGGCAGCGCAGGCCAGAATGCGGGTTGACCATGGCGACCTGACCGCCCTCCTCTATATTCAGGGCTATCGAAAGACGGATTTCGTTCAATGATCATTCTGGAAACGCCACGCCTCATCATCCGGAACTGGGAAGATCACGACCGCGACCTGTTCCATGTCATCAATTCAGATGAAGAAGTCATGCGTTTCTTTCCCTTTCGTAGAAATCGCTCGCAATCGGATGAACTGTTCGACCACCTCCGGAAGATGATTTCTGAAACGGGTCTCGGTTTCTATGCGCTGGAAGAAAAAGAAGAAGGTCAGTGCATCGGTTTCGCCGGTCTCGCCCGCACTGACCTTGAACCTTATTTACCGGATGGCACCGTTGAAATCGGCTGGCGGCTGGCCCCTCCCTTTTGGGGCAAAGGCTATGTGACCGAAGCGGGCAAAGCGCTGATCGAATATGCTTTCGGCACCCTTGGCCTCACCGAAGTGGTTTCCTTCGCCGTCCATAATAATGAGCGGTCTACGGCCGTCATGCGTCGCATCGGCATGACCGGCGACCCGTCGAGCGATTTCAACCATCCGCGCGTGCCGGATAAAACTCCGCATTTGAAGCTTCATTCCGTCTACCGCATTCAGGCAGCCTGACCAGCCACCCAGCCCGAAGACCATGCCCACTGGAAATTATAGCCGCCGAGCCAGCCGGTAACATCGACAACCTCGCCGATGAAAAAAAGGCCGGGAACGGATTTGGCTTCCATGGTCTTGGAGTCGAGATCGCGCGTATCGACCCCTCCAAGCGTAACCTCCGCCGTACGATAGCCTTCCGAGCCGGCGGGCTTGATGCGCCAGTCGTTTATCGCGGCCTCAACACGGCGAAACATCTTGTCCGACATATCCGCCAGATGACCGGTCGCACCAATTTCCTCGGCTATGGTTTGCGCAAGTTTCCTCGGAAGATAAAGCGCCAGTGCGGTCTGCAATGCCTGCTTGCCGTTCTGTTTGCGCTGCTCACGCAGGGCTTCGAAAATGTCCGTCTCCGGTAGCATCGCAATGCGGATTTCATCTCCTTCACGCCAGTAGGAAGAAATCTGCAGGATCGAAGGGCCACTAATGCCACGATGCGTAAAAAGCATCGCTTCGGCAAATTTCGTTTTGCCGCAGGAGACAACGGCATCGACGGCAACACCGGCCAGCGGTTTCAGCCGCTCAAGTGTGTTGGGTTCAAACGTCAATGGCACCAGTGCCGGTCGTGTTTCGACAATCCGCAATCCAAATTGTGTCGCGATATCGTAGCCGAAGCTTGTAGCTCCCATCTTCGGGATAGATTTCCCGCCACAGGCCACGACCAGTGATCGACAGCGAACAGGTCCATCCGTTAGCTGAAGCGTAAAACCATGTGCGGATTTTTCGACCGAACTGACACTGCAACCAAGCTTTAGTCGCGCGCCATGGCGCTTCATTTCCCCCAGCAACATTTCAATTATCTGCAACGCCGAGCCATCACAGAAGAGCTGCCCGAGTGTCTTCTCGTGATAGGCGATACGATGACGTTCCACGAGCGCAATGAAGTCGCGCTGCGTGTAGCGGCTCATAGCAGAGATACAAAAATGCGGGTTCTGTGAGAGATAATTTTTCGGACTTGCATGAAGATTGGTGAAATTGCAGCGACCACCGCCCGATATACGGATTTTCTCACCTGCTGCCTTTGCGTGATCCACGACCAGCACGGAACGCCCGCGTTTGGCCGCCTCGATGGCACACATCATGCCTGCCGCGCCAGCGCCTATGACCACAATATCGACTGTTTCCAACTCACCCTACTCCGAATGGCGCCGGTCCATAGCATACCGGAGGCGAATGAAACAGAAGGCTCTGCCATTTCGAACGACAAATAAGGAAGTACTCGAATCTCTTTGTACGGTTCTGGCGCCAAGTGATTCAAACCGCAAAACAAAACGGCATTGCAGATTTCCCTGCAATGCCGCTTCAGCAGTACATTCAATTGAGGATCAATTGATCCGGACAGTCACGAAACGCAGTTCCCCCGAACGAGAAGCCAGCATCATAAGTGCATTCTTGCGTCCTTCGCGGCGCAGCGCATCAATGCGCTTCTTCACGTCTTCCGGCGTCTTCACGTTCACCTGCCCGATATCGACGATAACATCGCCGGTTTCGATACGCTTCTCGCCAGCAGCTGAACCAGGAGCGACGTAAAGAACAGCAACGCCTTCTACATCTTCGGCAATGCCAAATTCTCCGCGAACATCGTCATTCAGCTCGCTGAGCTTCATTCCAAGAACGCTCGGGGCAGCGTCACTCTTCTGTTCTTTTTTTGACGTATCCGGCGTTTCCGCACCTTCATCACCGCCCTCGCCCTCGGGCAGCGGAGCCTGATCTTCCGTCGCAGCTTCGGTGCTCTTGTCATCCTCGACCAGACGTCCGAGCTTGACCTTCACCGTCTTTTCCTCACCCTGACGAACCACGACGATCTCGACGTCCTTGCCGACCGGGGTTTCCGCAACCAGTCGCGGTAGATCGCGGGCGGTGTCGACCGGCTTGCCTTCGTAGCGGATCACGACATCTCCGGCTTCAATGGCCTTGTTGTCGACGCCGGAATTTTCGATCAGCCCGGCAATCAGCGCGCCCTTGGCTTCCTTCAGTCCAAGGCTCTGAGCGATATCCTCGGTAACAGGCTGGATACGTACACCAAGCCAGCCACGGCGAACTTCACCGAACTCCTTGAGCTGGTCGATAACACCCACAGCCATTTCCGCAGGGATGGCAAAGCCGATACCGATAGAGCCGCCCGAGGGCGAGATGATTGCAGTGTTGATACCGATCACCTTGCCATCCATATCGAACAGCGGCCCACCGGAATTGCCACGGTTGATGGCCGCATCGGTCTGGATGAAGTCATCATAGGGACCGGAATTGATATCTCGCTTGCGGGCCGAAATAATGCCCGCAGTCACCGTTCCACCAAGACCGAAGGGATTGCCAATCGCAAGGACCCAGTCGCCGATACGCGCCTTTTCCGAATTACCGAATTCTACGGCCTTCAGCTTGTGCTTGGACGGATCCACCTTGAGGATCGCCAGATCGGTCTTAATGTCTTTTCCGACCAGTTCCGCTTTCAGCTTGGACCCATCGTTGAAATTGACTTCGATCTCATCCGCATCGGCGATGACGTGATTATTCGTTACGATGAAGCCCTTTTCGGCATCGATGACGAAGCCGGAACCCAGCGACTGGACCTTGCGCGACTCGTCGCCTTGCGCGCCGCCCTTGTCACCGAAGAAGTCCTTAAAATATTCCTGGAATGGAGAGCCTTCCGGCACCTGCGGCATCGGAACCGCACCGTCACCTTCGCCATCTTCCTTGACGGTCTGTGAGGTCGAGATGTTCACCACTGCATCCAGCAGCCCTTCGGCCAGATCGGCAACGGAAGCCGGTCCCTGAGCCGCGATTGCCGGAGGTGTCCCTACCGAAAGAGTGCCAGCGACGGTCATCGCCCCCAATGCCACGGTTGCGAAAAGGGTGCGAGCAAATCCCGCCTTTGGTGCAATTGCCATGAAGCCCTGCTCCGTTCCTGTTTGCTTGCAGTCGTTTGATTAGCGATAGATGTACTAAGGCTTGATCGCTGCAAAATACGGCCTGTTTACGGCCCCGCATAGACTACAGACAATAAATAACGGAAGGAAAGCGGCTTATCCCCTGACAAGCCAAACAATGCCGACGCCGATTGCGAGCGCTGCAATCCCGGCAATGCGCAACATGTTCTCCGGCGTCTCACTCGCTTCACGAGCAAGCTTCTTCGCCAAGGAAGGAAAGCCGCCGTAGAGCAGCCCTTCGAGAACGAAGAGAAGACCTACGGCGGCTAAAAAATCGCTCATGAGCGTTTGACCCGGTTGTTACTGGGCAGGCGTTGCCAGCTTGCCGCCAGCATCACGGAAGAACTTGAAGAACTCCGAGTCCGGCGAGAGAACCAGCGTTGTATCCGGGGTCTCAAGGGCTTCACGATAAGCAGACATCGAGCGGTAGAAGGCGAAGAAACCAGGGTCCTTGCCTGCAGAGCCTGCGAAGATCTCACTGCGCTGCGCATCGCCTTCACCACGAAGGATTTCCGATTCCTTGCGTGCTTCTGCAATCGTTTCGACGACCTGACGATCCGCGACAGCGCGGATGCGCTGGGCAGCTTCACGGCCACGGGCACGCAGGCGCTCTGCTTCGGCAAGACGCTCTGCCTTCATGCGGTCATAGGTCTGCTGCGAAACTTCAGCCGTCAGATCGGTACGACGGATACGCACATCGGCGATGGTCAAGCCAAGCGACGTTGCATCGGGACGAAGCTGGTCACGCACTTCGCGCATCATGTCGCCACGCTCTTCCGAAAGTGCCGCTTCGAATCCGCGCTGGCCGTAAACGCTACGCAATGCAGCATCAAGACGCGTGCGAAGACGCTGCTCGGCAAGCAGCGTGCTGCCCGAAACGGTTTCACGGAACTTGCGCGCATCGGTAATGCGATAAACGAGGAACGCATCGACGTCATAGAACTTGCCGCCCGAAACCTGAACGCGGATATCGTCCAGATCGAAGCGCAGCAGGCGATCATCGATCAACTGCACAGTATCTGCATCAAGGAAGCCAAAAGGTAGTTTGAAGTAGATGCCCGGTTCCGTCTTCACATCAACGATCTGACCGAAGCGAAGCACGATAGCCTGCTGACGCTCGGATACGATGAACGTGGCGGAGTAGATCAGGAAAGCGATGACGGCGATAATGCCGCCAATGATTGGGAGCCTGTTCTGAGCCATTACTGGTTACCTCCGCTCGGGGTCGTCGTGGTCGCATTCACGCCTGGGCGTGGCTGCTGGCGCATGAGTTCGTTCAGCGGCAGATAAGGCACGACATCCTTTCCAGGTTCGACAATAACTTTCTTGGTGCTCTTCAGCACCTGTTCCATGGTTTCGAGGAACAGACGGTTACGCGTCACTTCCGGCGCCTTCTGGTATTCACCCAGAACGGAGCTGAAACGCTGAGCCTCACCTTCCGCGTCCTGAACGACACGGTTCTTGTAAGCGGCTGCTTCTTCGCGAAGCTGGGCTGCTTCACCACGAGCCTGACCGAGCTTCTGGTTCGAATACTGGTTCGATTCTTCCACGAAACGGTCTTCGTCCTGTTCGGCACGCTGCACTTCATCGAAGGCATCAGCCACTTCACGCGGCGGTGCTGCATCTTCGATGGAAACGGCGTTGATCTGGATACCCGTTTTGTAGGTATCGAGCGTCTGCTGAACAATATCGCGAACACTGGATGCGATTGCCGAACGGTTGTCGCGGAAAACGTCCTGAGCCGGTCGACGGCCAACGATTTCACGGATCGCGCTTTCAGAAACCTGCTGCACCATCGCATCCGGATTATCGACGTTAAACAGATAGGCTTGCGGATCGGAAACGCGATACAAAACCGAGAACTGAACGTTGACGATGTTCTGGTCGCCCGTCAGCATCAGGCCCTGCGTCGCACTTCGGTTGCCCTGCCCACCGATATTGATCTGCTTTTCGACGATCTGCGCCTTTTCATAGGTTTCAATCGGCCACCAATGGAAATGCAGTCCCGGTTCGGACACTTCTTCCTTCGGCTTGCCGAAGCGCAATTCGACGGCAAGTTCGTCCGGCTGCACGGTATAGACGGACTGGAAGAGCCAGAAGCCGACAACTGCCGCGCCAATAAGGAAAAGAACGCCGCGATTGCTGCCGCCCTTGCCACCACCACCGGGGAAGACCTGCTTCAGACGATCTTGTCCTTTGCGCAGAATATCTTCGAGATCAGGTGGTGTGTTCTGGCCGCCGCCACGTGGGGCCTTTGGCCCTTGTCCCCAAGGACCGCCATTATTGTTGTTATTGTTATTATCGCCGCCGCCACCCCATGGGCCGCCGCCACCATTCTGATTACTCCAGGGCATCCTCACCTCTCGTCCAGGCGACGGGAAAGCGAGCTGCCCACTCCCGTCATCAACTAATGTTTCCGTTTTATAGGCATCGGGAGGTCCGCTTTCAACGCGAAGACGACAAAATTCGTGAACTATGCTTTACACAGCACGTTTTTCGTACACAAAATAGCGCGTTGGGTGACTATCCTTGTCACCAGCGGGCACATCCTCCTGCGAAACGACGCGCCAGATTTGGAGGTCGATTTCTGGAAAATGCGTATCTCCATCGATCTCGGCCAGCACGCGGGTCAGGTGAATATGGTCCGCGAGAGGCAAAGCCTGCGCATAAATTTTCCCACCGCCTATGACGCAAACCTCTCCGACACCCAGGTCAGCGGCCAGTTTTTGTCCGAGCGCAATTGCCTCTTCGAGAGAACCGATAGCACTTGCACCTTCAGCCTGAAATCCGTTGTCCCTCGTCACGACAATATTGGGCCGTCCCGGCAAGGGGCGCCCAATAGATTCCCAAGTCCGCCGCCCCATGATAACCGGCTTGCCGAGCGTCAGGGCCTTGAAGCGTTTGAGATCGGTTGAGAGCCGCCACGGCATATCATTGTCGCGCCCAATGACGCCGTTTTCGGCGGCAGCAACAATGATTGAAACAATCGGTTCTTGTACGGACATGGAATGCCTCAGACAGCAATCGGCGCTTTGATCGTCGGATCGGCCTCATAGCCCTCAAGCTGGAAGTCCTCAAAACGGAAAGCAAAGAGGTCCTTCACATCCGGATTGATCCACATTGTCGGCAATTTCTTTGGTATTCGGGTAAGCTGCAGGCGCGCCTGATCGAAATGATTGGCGTAAATATGCGCATCCCCGAGCGTATGGATGAACTCTCCCGGTTTCAGACCGGCAACCTGCGCGATCATCATCGTCAACAACGCATAGGAAGCGATATTGAACGGCACGCCCAGAAATATGTCCGCAGAGCGTTGATAAAGCTGGCAGGAGAGTTTTCCATCGGCGACATAGAACTGGAAAAGACAGTGGCATGGCGGCAAAGCCATTTCATCGACCAGCGCCGGGTTCCACGCCGATACGATCAGGCGCCGCGAATTGGGATTTCCATGCAGCATCTTGAGAAGATTCGCGATCTGATCGATATGGCGGCCATCCGGCGCTGGCCATGAGCGCCACTGATAACCATAAACCGGGCCCAAGTCGCCATTCTTGTCTGCCCATTCATCCCAGATCGAGACGCCATTTTCCTTCAGATAGGCGATGTTCGTATCACCTTTCAGAAACCAGAGCAGCTCATGGATGATCGAGCGAAGATGCAGCTTCTTGGTCGTGAGAACCGGAAACCCCTCTTCGAGATTGAAGCGCATCTGATATCCGAAAACCGATCGCGTACCTGTACCCGTGCGGTCACCACGGTCGGTGCCGTTATCCAGCACATGTTGAAGAAGATCGAGATAGGTGCGCATGGGGGATGATCCAGAATCCGATTCGTTTAAGCCACTATAAAGAAAAACCCCGGTGTAAGGCACCGGGGCTTCGGATTCACCAGATCGCTGTGGATCAAAGGCCGCCGAGTTTTCCGAGCTGCTTGGCGACCAGATAATAGAAGGTAACGCGATTCTTGTTGCGATCACCCTTCATGACTTCCGCAACATGCGCGACGACTTCGTCACCCTTAGCTTCGTCATCAACGCCGAGTTTCTTGGCAACCCAATTGGTGCGGACGCGCTTCAATTCTTCCGGGTCCGTTGCCGAAACGAGCGAGGAATCGCGATTGCGCAGCGCAATACCCAGATGCTTGACGATCTTGTCGACTACAGCTTCATCGGCACCGGCATCGTAGCGACGGACATCCGCGAGATATTCACTCATATATCCACTCTCCTTCGAATGGGGTATCAGCACCCCGTTTCAGCCACGGAATCCGGCTATATAAGAATTTACTTGCCGACCCCGATATGTTGCGAGGATTGACCAGCAAATGCAGGCTGTCAATGAAAAATGAACACAAGGGCTGGTTGTCGGGAGCCTATTGGCAAAACCCGTTAAAAACTACGCACCCTCTTCCAATCATGATCAACCGCGCCTATATACGGCGTGTCGGCGCAAGCTGACTATGGTGATAAATGGACGGTGTAATAAACCCATTGGACCCGGGGGCGGTACCCGGCGCCTCCACCAGAATACAAATCAGCCTATCGGTTTGTATTGTGGCGGGGGCGAAACAGGATCGACAAGGGTGTAAAGATCGCTCTTTTACTCGGCATGATACCACCGTTATCGGGTCAATTGAGTAGTTGCAAATGACAACAAAGCTCAGGGTTATGCTCTCGCTGCCTAATGGCGGTGCGGGAAACCCACTCTAAAGTCCTTAGGGTTAGCCCCTTAAGGCGGGGTTCGGAGGCACCTGGCAACAGAAGCCTCCACTTTCCCTTTCACATTACTTATGCAGCGGCGGCTTCCGTATCGAGTTCACTTGCCTTGCGCGAAAGAACGATCTGCGTCAGCACGAAGGCCGTGAGCGCACAACCGGCAATTCCGCCGACCATCGGCACAGCCGTTCCGTCAAAGAACGAGCCTGTCACCCCAATGGCAACGCCGCCAATCACGAAATGCAGCGTACCCATCAGCGCAGAAGCAGTTCCTGCAATCTCGCCGTGGTCTTCCAGAGCCAGCACCGCCGTTGTTGGGATGACAAGGCCAAGGAAACCATAGCCTACGAACAGGAAGCCTGCGATCAACCAGAGCGACTGATGCCCCATGAGTGCGGCGGCGAACATGGCGAGCATTGCCGCTGCAAATCCGGAAACGGCGAATCGCATGACGCGGCGAAGCCCGAAGCGTGCCCCCAACCAGCCGTTCAACTGCGAAACGCCGAAGAACGATACTGCATTGGCCGAAAACGCGATGGCATATTGCGTCGGCGTCAGGCCGTAATGGTCGATAAGCACGAAGGACGAGTTGGCGAGATAGACGAAAAAGGACGCGATGCCAAAGCCGCCAACAAAGACCAGTCCGAGGAAATAGCGATCCTTAAGCAGACGACCGTAGCCGCGCAAGGCGCTGCCCAGATTGCTTTCAAGCCGGGCCTCTGCCGTCCGCGTCTCTTTCTGTGCAGTGGCCACCAGGATGATACCAATAACGGCAGCGACCAGAACCGCCCAGAAAACACCACGCCAGCCAAAGAAGCTGATGATGACGGAACCGGTCAGCGGCGCCAGAATCGGCGAAATGGAGAAAACCAGCATCAGAAGCGACATCAGACGCGCTGCCTCGATACCTGTGTGAAGGTCTCGCACGACAGCGCGCGGGATGACCATACCGGCCGCTGCACCCAGCCCCTGAACGAAGCGGAAAAGCACGAGCACATCTATATCGGTCGCGACGGCGGAGCCAATGCTGCCGATACCGAACAAGACCAGACCGCCATAAAGCGGAAGTTTACGCCCGACCATATCCGACAGCGGCCCGCAGAAAAGCTGCGCAACCGCGAGAGCAATGAAAAAGGCCAGAAGGCTCATCTGCACCGCACCAGTTTCCGCGTGCAAATCGGCGGCAATGGTGGGCAGAGCTGGCAGATACATATCGATCGCAAATGGGCCAATGGCGGAAAGAAGGCCAAGAACAATGGCATTGCGCACAAGACTGGAAGCCATGGGGGACGCGCTTTCATCAATGTTTCGTGAGGTTCCCGCACCGATTTCGAATCTCCGGTTTTGCTTGGGAGGATGGCGCCATCGGGCTCGCAAAATCGGTACAGGACAGATAAATATTTGTATTCGCTACCGGTTTTCGTTCCATCTTGACGATATCGACCTGTTTTCCATTACGGCCGACACTTGAAAACTCTGTAGCGAAAGGCATTCTATACGCATCGTCAAAACAGATTTGACACTGATGTCAAATTAGACACCATTGTCCAAAACGTCAAGCTATCTTATGTTGGAGTTATGAAGCCTACTGACATTATCGACATGGCCGCCCTGCCCGAGAAGCGTGCTGTATCCGAAAAGGGCCTGAATTCCGCGGTGATAAAGCCCGGACAGTGCATGAAGCGCGACTTCATTTTGTGTTCTGCTGCGCGTGTTTTCAATCGCGACGGATTTCAAGGCGCGAGCATAGACCTCATTGCCAACGAAGCGGGCGTGTCACGTCAAACCATCTATAATCACTATCGCGATAAGGAAGCTTTGCTTGCTGCCGTCGTCGAGGATGCGCTTGCACGTATGAACGCGAGCCTGTTCGCAGTTCTGGCCACTTTCCCCCAGACTGGCGAAAATCTGGAGCACGATCTGGTGGCTTTCTCGATCCGCATGAGCCGGAATTGCATATACGATTCGTCCGGTGCGTTTCTGCGCAAGGTAATGCAGGCCAATGAGACCAACCTGCCGCTTGCAGCCAATATTTGCAGCACCAAAGGCCCGGCACAAGCCATCCCGGCCATAGCAGCCCGTCTGGCGCGCCTCGCCATGGATGGTCATCTGCGCGTCGACGATCCGGACCTTGCCGCACGCCATTTCATGGCGCTCATCAATGCCGACACGCACTACCATATGCTAACCGGTCAGGGTGTGGACGATGCAATCATCGAAAAGAGCGCCGTCAACGGAGTACGCACGTTCCTGATGGCCTTCGGAAGTCGATAGAGGCAAGCGCACCCTATTGCGTTCAAAAATTGCACATCTTTCCGCCACAGGCGTCGTCCTATTGCTTTTTCAGATCATATATCATCCGTTCCGGCGAGAACGAACTTGACATCGACCTCCGAATCCGTGGGATAAGCAAACCATGGTACAGGACCTAATCCGTTACGATATTCTCGCTCAGGAAGCCCTACGCGGCGTCATTCGCAAGGTTCTTGCGGAAGTGGCCAAGGCCGGCTTGCCAGGCAACCATCATTTCTTCATCACGTTCCTGACTGGAGCGCCCGGTGTGCGAATTTCCTCGCGCCTGAAGGAAAAATATCCCGAACAGATGACAATCGTTTTACAGCATCAGTTCTGGGACATGCTCGTTACGGATCAACTATTCGAAGTTGGCCTGTCTTTCGGTGATATTCCTGAAAAGCTGACTGTACCTTTTTCTGCCGTCCGTGGTTTCTACGACCCTTCGGTCAATTTCGAACTCGAATTCGATGTCGCGATCGCACAGCCAGAAAGCGACAATGACGAAGGCGGCAATGTAGCGCCTATCGAAATCCTCCCCACGGAAGCACCGGTCGAGAAGGCAGAAAAGCCTAAATCGAAGTCGCGCAAGACTGCAGCCGAAAAAGAAGCCGCTGCGGCCAAAGACAACAATGCAGATGATGGCACCGACAAGGAAGCCAAACCTTCTGCCGATGTTGTTTCACTGGATGCTTTCCGGAAAAAGTAATTCCGCACACACCATCCTCATGTGAATAATGGGCCAGAACTCCGATTGGTTTCGTCCGTTTGTTTGATTGGACAGTTCCGTTTCACTGTTGATCGTGATCAATGGTGAAAAGCAAACCGGCGCTTTATACTCTGTTCTGACGGCAACCAGTTCAGGATTGAGTTCGATGATTCGTGCAATTGCTCAGGCAGTATTGTGGGTAAGCGGCATTGTCGCGGCTTTCTTCGTGGCAAAAGACGAACCCAACTTTCCGCTTCTGCAGATGACAGTTGGGCTTATACTTCTGATTCTGGCGTCCTTGGCCATCTGGTGGTTCACCAACCCCAAAGATCCGCAGAAGTAGAGCCAGCCTATTACGAGCTTGCGAGACCGGGCCGAAACGCGGTAATTTTTCAGGAGCCTTCAACATTTCCGCGTGGTTCCATGAGCGATATCGTCAATCTCAGACAGTTCAAAAAGCAGAAAGCCCGCGCTGAAAAAGAAAAGCAGGCTGACCAGAACCGCATTCAATTCGGGCGTACGAAGACCGAAAAAGCTTTCGCTCGCACGGAGACGACAAAAGCGGAACGTTTTCTGGATCAGAACCGTCTGGAAAAAAACGATAAGCCGGACGGGACAAAGTGAACTCGTCAGGAGGTTTACGCAAACATTCCGTCAGTATTCGCGGGCACGCAACCAGCTATACGCTTGAAGACCCGTTTTTCGAACTGGTTGAGGAAATTGCGGCCACACGAGAGCTTTCCGTAGCGGCCCTGATCGCAGAAGTCGACAGCAAGCGTGACAGATCAATCAATCTGTCTTCCGCACTTAGACTTCATGTTCTGGATTGGCTCAAATCCAGAATAATTCAAGGCTGAGGTACAGGCACCACAGGCGTCGTTTCCAGACTTTTCAGGAATTCGTTGAGGGATTGACCACCTTCCGGCGATGCCAGAGGATCTTTCGATCCACCTGCCGGTCCGCCTTGCGGCTTCTCAGCCTCAAGCCGTTGAGCTTCCGCGGCGGTTTTCCGAGCCGCTTCGCGCGCACTGGCTTCGGCACGGCGTCTCGCCTCGTCCTCACGCTGCGAACGATCACGTTCCACTTCATCTGCTTCGAACAGCCCAAGCTGACGACGGAGGCGCTGCTTCTCCATCAAACTCGCCTGCATGGATTCAACACGTTCCTGTTCGCGTTCAAGCGCACGCTGGGTCAGGAACTGAACAAGCGGCTGCCTGTCGAATGACACCTCCGGCGCGCTATAACTACCGCCGAGAGAAAAGGCCACCTGCGGAGAAATACCTGTATCGGCGCCATCCCCGTTCTGGAACGTCAAAGTACCGTTTCCGCCAATTCCTAGTGTCGACAGGTCGAATTGCAGATCGCTGAGAAGAGCAGCATTTCCATCGCTCAGATTTGCCGCAGCCATACGTGCGACACCGCCGCTGATCGTAAAGTCAAACCGCGCGTTGCCTGGCGCAAATGTGCCCTGCCCGGTTGCCTTGTCGGCAATGCCGACAAATTGCTTGGAAGCAAGCTTGTCGGAACCGGAGAACTGATCGCCCGTTGCATCGGCCGCCGCTATCATTGCAGGCAATGCCGCCCCATCCAGACCGTCGACGGTGAAATTCTCCACGTCAAAACTTGCCGCTCCCGCCAGCGATCCGACCAGCGCCGCAACGCTCTCGCCGCTACCATTCAGATTGACGGCAGCTTTCACCACACCGCCCAGCGGTGCAGAACCGTTCTCTAGCTGGTAAAAATCCTTGAGCTTTGCGCCACTCCATTTGAGCTCTGTCGAGAGGAGTGCATTCTTGTCGCTATTGCTCAGAGAAACGTTTCCAACCAGATATCCACCTGCCCAGTTGCCGGTCAATTCGTTCAACTGAAGACTATCCATGGTCTTCAGAAGCCGCGTTGAAAACTCCGTAGCGGTCCCGAACCCTTCCATATGAGCTTGCGCCACGTT
The DNA here is from genome assembly GCF_024539785.1 of Ochrobactrum sp. BTU2. Classification (NCBI taxonomy): domain Bacteria; kingdom Pseudomonadati; phylum Pseudomonadota; class Alphaproteobacteria; order Hyphomicrobiales; family Brucellaceae; genus Ochrobactrum; species Ochrobactrum sp. BTU2. Next base: position 131,508 of record NZ_JAHWRG010000004.1, read on the forward strand.
GAGCTTCATATCCAGCAATAACGGCAGGGACGGACGGACCGCGAATGCACCACGCGGCCAGATTGTCTTCGTGGTGGGCTTGGCCGGCTCAAATGCATCCTGCCCAAGCATGATAGCAGCAAGACTATCAACCTCGAGCGTCGCGAGCTTTGCCTCACCCTTCAACTGCGGCAGGCCGCTATCGGCAAAATTGGCCTCCAGCCGCGCGGAAACATCTTCTCCATCCAGCTTTCCTGTCAGATTGGGAAACCGCAAGATACCCTTTGCGAACTGAAAATCGCTGGCAAGGTCTGCTGAAAGCCCTTCACCAAATCCGGGCAGCGCGAAACCAGCCGTTGCGATGAAAGGCTGCAGGTCCGCAGACTTCAACTGGGCTTTGCCGCTGGCAGCGATATCCCCGCCGACAAGCGAAATCACACCGTCTGCAGTCGCCAAGCCGTCTGGTGCCGTGAGCTTGAGCAATGTCCGCATGCCTGCACTCGGCGCACCCTGCATGCTCAGGTCGGCGGTAAGTTCACCAGCAAGCCCAAGCGGCAAGGCAGGCAAGCCGATCAATGCGAGTACCGCCTCGCCTTGCTCTGATGTTGCCGTGCCGTTCAATTGCATCTGCAACGGCTCGCCCTCACCCTCGCCACCGCTCGCCGTGCCCGACAGGTCCAGCTTCATGCCGCCTGTTTTCCCGGTAACACTGAACGAAAACTCCCCGACACCGGGAGCACTTTTGGTGTTTGCCTCAGCAGGCCGGGCACTCTTACCCTTGGATGCCGCGCCTTTAGCAGGTGTCTTGTTCGCCACAGGCACGGACGGCGCCACCGCATTGGCGATGACATTGATCTCGCTATCCTCGAACAGCCCAGGGAAATTCGCCGCACGCAACGAAAGCGCATGAAACAGCGGTAGCTGGGGATAGCGGTTGGCCATCAGCGAGAGGAAACGCGAAAGATCTCCAGACAGTATCGTCGCATCGAGCGAGCCGGAAGGCGTATTGGAGAAGGGTTCGTAGGTGCCTGTTGCAGTAAGCGTCGTGCCCGCTACATCGCCAACCAGCAGCCGGTCGAAATCGAAGCGCCCGTCATGCAGCCGGAGCGCCATGTCGACATTGGCCGCTTCCATGTCCTGATAGCGGACAGGCCCTGCCTTGAATGCCAGGTTCAGCGATTGGCCATCGAGAAAACCCAGCCCGTCACCACTGGAGAAAAAGGCCGTAAAAGCTTGCAGCGCTTCGCTTTCCACCGCTCCGCCATTGAGCGTCAGCGTAATTGAAGGCTGTGCCAACCCTTTCACTTCGCGAACAAACGAGCCTTTGAGTGTGGTTTTTCCCAACGCAATTTCGAGATTATCGATCCGCTGCATTCCGTCGCGAAGATCGACCTGTCCTGAAAAACCCGCGCCTTCGAGTTTGCGCACAGAATCGTCAACTGTCTCGTTCAGCCAGCTTGCGAGACCGGACGGCTGACGCGACGCAACAAGCATATCACCCTTAAAGCCAAAATCCTTGCCAACCGAGAGCGTGCCCTTGGCTTCCACCTTGGTTCGCCCCGGAAGATCAGCAGCGAACTGACGAATATTCCAGTTCTTTCCGTCAGGCTCCGCGCTCACTGTGACTGAGCGTATCGTTGTACCACCTGCAATGACGGCAGGCAGACGCAAATCCACATTGCCGGGTATAGTCGGAATGGGCAGTTGTTCGAGAACACGACGCGCTATCGCAATACGATCAGCCACCGGCATTACGGAACCGGATTGTTCTTCACTGGCGGCTTCATTCGGCCCCCAGAAAAGCTGCTGCCCATCGGCGCTGACCTCGAAACGCGGCTTGTCGCCATAATCGATGAATGCCTTGCCATTCACCACATAAGGATTGTCGGCAGGCCCCTGCTCCATCCGAAATTCGCTGGCATCGAAGCGATTGCGATCCGCCTTGAATTGACCGGTTACGCGCACACCACTGAAGAAGGGTGTTTCCGTCGGCGTTTTCTGATCCTTAGTCGTCTTGGCAACCATATCGGAAGAGCGGAGCGAAAAGTCACCGGCATAGTCGAGCCGACCTTCAGTCACGGTCACATCGCCATCGGTCTCGAAAGTAGCCGGGATTGCTTTTGGCGAAATACGTGCGCGAACGCGCAGCGACCCGTCCGGCTTTGCCTCGCCACTCGTTAGGTCGATTGCCAGCTTTTCGCCCTGAAGAACGAGACTTCCGTTTGCCTGCCATGGACCTGCAAGACTGTTTGCGGAGATCACAGCATCAAGTTCGGTAGCTGTATGACTGCGACCGCTTGCCTCTTCGCGAAGGGTAATTGTTCCGTCACTGACGGAAAGCCGTTCCAGCCTGATTTTCGTCGGATCGAGCGGCGTCGACGGGCGGATTGCCCAATCAACCTTGCCGCTTTTGTCGAGAGAAATTGTAACCTGTGGACGATCCACACGCATATCGAAAATCAGAAGCTGGCCGCGCAGAAACGGCATCAGCTCGGCGTCCATCGAAAACGTATCGACGGTCATCACCGGATGAGCTGCATCAGGCCCAACACGCACATCAGAGAACGCGACGGAAGGAAACGGCAAAAGCCGTGCGCTGACGTCACCAGCGACCTTGACAGGGCGCCCCAAAACACGGCTGGCCTCGCGCTCGAAATCGGCACGATAGCCGCTCCAGTCAACAAAAGGCGGCACGACAAGTGCTGCCGTCAACAGCAGCACGAAAAGCCCGCCGACGATGACGAATATGCGGCCCAAGAACCAGCTCCGGTCAAACAGATTGCAAGTTAGCGCGAAACAAAGAGTGAATCACGCTGTCTTTATCTGCGCAACATAACGGCATCGATCCGGCGACAACAAGGCAAATTGCATCACAGCCACATCGATATGCACGCCTGCCTGAATCAAACTCTTGGCAAACCCGTCCAAACGGCTGATTTGAATCAGGAAATCAGTATTTTACCCGGATTCATGATGTTGTCGGGATCGAGCGCTTTCTTGATGGTTCGCATGTAGTCCGTGGCTTCGCCCAGCTCCATGGCCAGATACTTCATCTTGCCCTGCCCGATGCCATGCTCGCCGGTACAGGTTCCCTCCATGGCAATGGCGCGCTTGGTCAGCCGATCCATGAAAGCTTCGGCACGCTCCATCTCGCTGGCATCTTCTGTATCGAGAAGCAGGAGAAGGTGGAAATTACCATCTCCCACATGCCCGACAATCGGCGCTATAAGACCTGTTTCGGCAAGGTCCTTTTCCGTCTCGCCGATGCAGTCTGCAAGACGTGAAATCGGCACGCAGACATCGGTGGAAACGCCCTTGCAACCGGGCCTCAGCAGAAAGGACGCAAGATAGGCGTCGTGACGCGCCCGCCATAGCCGGTCGCGTTCCTCAGCATCGTGGGTCCACTGGAAATTGCCCCCACCATTGCCTGCAGCAATTTCTCCAAACAATTCCGCCTGTTCGGCAACGCCGCTTTCCGTGCCGTGGAACTCGACAAACAGATAGGGCTGTGCCTCATAAGGCAGTTTGGAATGGAGGATCAGCGCCTGCATCTGAAGCGTGTTTACAAGCTCGATACGTGCAACGGGGATACCCATCTGGATGGTTTCAATCACCGTGCGGCAAGCCGAATCCACATCCGGGAAAGGACAGATACCACCGGAGATCGCCTGCGGTATCCCCTGTAGTTTCAATGTCAGTTCGGTGATGATGCCAAGTGTTCCCTCGGCTCCGACAAGCAGCCTCGTGAGATCGTAACCCGCAGCCGTCTTCTTCACGCGCTTGGAAGTCTCGATCAACCGCCCATCGGGCATCACGGCTTTCAGCGCCAGCACATTCTCGCGCATGGTCCCATAACGCACTGCATTCGTACCGGACGCACGGGTGGAAGCCATGCCGCCCAGCGTGGCATTGGCACCCGGATCAATCGGAAAGAACAGTCCCGTATCGCGCAGATATTCATTCAGTTCCCGGCGCGTAATGCCCGGTTCCACCACGCAATCCAGATCTTCCGCGTGCACCGCAATCACCCTGTTCATGCGCGTGAGGTCAAGAGAGACACCACCAGCGGGCGCATTCACCTGCCCTTCGAGCGACGAACCGGCGCCGAAGGCGATAACCGGAACGCGATGTTCGGCGCAGATACGCACAACATCCTGCACCTCCTGCGCAGTCTCCGCAAAGATGACGATGTCCGGCGCCTGTGTCGGTACATAGGTCGTCGTGTGACCGTGCTGCTCGCGGATAGCCTGACCGGTCTGCGCACGCTCACCGAAACGCTGCTTGAGAATACCCACTGCTGCTGCAATACCGTTCTCATTGCGTGCAAGCGCGACAACATTTTCAAGCGACATCGTTCATTCTCCGAAATTCATAGTCAAACGGCAGGCAACGCCAATGCGACCGGGTCTTGTCCAAGATGCTCGGCAACGGCGCGGATCACCAGATTATGGTCCTCGCGCTGCGGCAGCCCCGATACGATTACTGCGCCGATTACGCCTGCCCCTGCAACGCGGATCGGAAATCCGCCGCCCGCCAGCGCGTAATCTTCGACATTCAATGCTTTATGGAGAGCAAACATGCGATCGTCGCGATTCTGTTCCAGAACAAGACGATAGGTCGAAGCATGAAAGCGGCGCACGACATTGAACTTGCGGCGCAACCATTCCTGATTGTCCACTGTGCTTCCGGCGGTCGTCGCATAAAACAATTGCCGGTCCCACAGGGAAATTTCGGTGGCAATGCCGAGCTTTTCCTTCACGGCGATATCGCGAATGCGATGACCAAGCGCGAATGCTTCATTCTCGTCAAATGACGGAAAAATAAGCGCCTGTTCCTGCCGGATGATCTGCGCAATCGCCTGCTTGCTGTCGTCGCCCTGTGCCATTCTCTGCATTTCCCCGATGAGCCGCACGAAATCTGTGCGTTCCTTGTGCGCCTTCGATCACGTGATTGCAATAAGGGTTGTCCGCCATCAAACTTGATTGATCGGATGCAATCCACTAGTGGAGCCTTATGGTTCAGAACCCCAATATAGATGTGCCCCTGAAAGGCGATCAAATACCGGATTTTGTCGAAACCGCCGTGTTCAAGCGCGACGTGTTCTCGGAAACCCATGCCGGTTATTTCGTAGGCGATCCCGATACCCGTATCATCCGTCGTGTCGTAAGCGCTGCTCCCTGGTGGTCGAAGCCGCTGGCATGGATATTGGCCCGGCGCGAAATCCGTGGCCTCAAGACTGTACGCGGCATTGAAGGTGTCCCGCAGCTCCTCGCCGTCGATAAGGACGGGCTGTATCGATCCTGGACGGAAGGCACACCGCTGCATCTTGCGCGCCCGTCCGATCCGAAATGGTATCGCACCGCGCACCGCATCCTGCGCGATATGCGCCGTCTTGGCGTTACCCACAACGACCTCGCCAAACCGCAAAACTGGCTGATGACGCCTGAAGGTGAAGCTGCAGTCATCGATTTCCAGCTTGCAAGCGTGCATCGTCGTCGTGGCGCGCTCTATCGCCTGATGGCCTATGAGGATTTTCGCCACCTCATCAAGCAGAAGCGTGCTTTCGCAAAGGACATGATGACACCAACGGAAAAGCGCATTCTGGCGCGCCGTTCGCTGCCGTCGCGCATCTGGCTGGCGACAGGCAAGAAAGTCTACAACTTCATCACGCGCGGCATTTTCAGCTGGTCGGACGGCGAAGGCACCGGTGACCGGATCGACAATGAAGGTCCTGCAATTCAGGCGGCCCTCAAATCTGATCCGCGTGTCTCGGATGTAGCTCTCGCGCTTTATTCGCTGCCAGCCAAGGGCGTCGGCATCTATGCTTTCGTGGAGACTCTCAACGCCGACGAAAAAAGCCTGCGCGCGCGCTTGAAAGGCCAGAAGGTTGAACTGATCCAGCCGGTTGCCCATCTGCCCCGGCGCGCTGACGGGACCATCCGGGACGACATTCTGCGGCTGATCGCGATGAACCAGATGACGGAACTCGATGATCTGTTGCAGCGCGAACCGGAACTGCGCGGACTTGTGGAAGCACTGGCCTCGCATCGCCTGAACTTTACGGATCGTCGCGTCACTCAATTAGAGTAGTCGAATATTTTAACCCTTTCGCTGGTCTTTCAGCCACGAATCATTACATTCGGGTCAAATGTCTGACTTTCCCGACGATATGCCGTTTTTCGGCGATGACGACGCTCCGGCAGGCCGCACGCCTGCTCCCGGTGGCATTGCCGCACGTGCCATGGCAGCACGCAACCAGCAGCGTGGCGAGCCTGATTACCTGAAAGGGTTGAACCCCGAGCAACGTCAGGCAGTCCTGACGACGGAAGGTCCTGTTCTGGTGCTTGCCGGTGCGGGCACGGGAAAAACGCGCGTTCTGACAACGCGTATTGCACATATTCTGACCACCGGCCTTGCCTATCCAAGCCAGATTCTCGCCGTGACTTTCACGAACAAGGCCGCGCGCGAAATGAAGGAGCGTATCGGTCATCTGGTCGGAGGCGCAGTCGAAGGCATGCCGTGGCTCGGCACGTTCCACTCGATCGGTGTCAAGCTTTTGCGTCGCCATGCGGAGCTTGCAAATCTGACATCGGATTTCACGATCCTCGACACCGACGACGTGATCCGGCTTATCAAGCAGCTCATTCAGGCTGAAGGGCTTGATGACAAGCGCTGGCCTGCCCGCACCTTCGCCAACATGATCGATGGCTGGAAGAACAAGGGATTCGGGCCATCCGATATTCCGGAAGGCGATGCGCGCTCGTTCGGCAACGGTCGTGGCCGCGAGCTTTATCAGGCCTATCAGGAGCGCCTGCGCACATTGAACGCCTGCGATTTCGGCGATCTTCTGCTGCATCCGATCCGTATCTTCCGCAATCATCCGGATATCCTGCGCGAATATCACGCGAAGTTCCGCTACATTCTGGTGGACGAATATCAGGATACGAATACGGCGCAATATTTGTGGCTGCGTCTGTTGGCGCAAAGGCCGCAGACACGTAACACAGCACCAGCGCCTATTCCGACCGAAGGTCGGCAAGCCCGACCGGGCGTCGCGCCTGATGGCGCGCCCCCGCGGAGCGAGCCGCGCAGCGGCGACAGCGTGAGCGCAAACAAATCAGCACAGGTAAACCTGTGCTGCGTCGGCGACGACGATCAGTCGATTTACGGCTGGCGCGGAGCAGAAGTGGACAATATTCTTCGCTTCGAAAAGGATTTTCCGGGCGCAGTCGTCATCAAGCTTGAGCGCAATTACCGCTCCACAGCGCATATCCTCGGTGCAGCCGCCCACCTGATCGCACATAACGAGGGTCGCCTAGGCAAAACGCTGTTTACCGAAGCACCCAATCCAGACGATCCACGGGTCAAAGTTCATGCGGCCTGGGACTCGGAAGAGGAAGCTCGTGCTGTCGGCGAAGCCATTGAGCAGGCCCAGCGTCAGGGGCATCTCCTCAACAACATGGCGATCCTCGTCCGCGCTTCTTTCCAGATGCGTGAATTCGAAGACCGTTTTGTCACGCTCGGCCTTAATTACCGCGTCATCGGCGGCCCGCGCTTCTACGAGCGGCTCGAAATCCGTGATGCGATGGCATATCTGCGTGTCGTTGCACAACCGGCAGACGATCTGGCGCTGGAACGCATCATCAACACGCCTAAGCGTGGTCTGGGCGAAGCCGCGATCCGCCAGATCCATGACTATGCACGTGCACGCGATATTTCGATGTTTTCCGCGGCCTGCGATCTCATTGAAACCGAGGAATTGAAGCCGAAACCACGCTCCGCACTGCGCGAAGTGGTCGAGAATTTCCTGCGCTGGCAGTCCCTGATCGACAACACGCCGCATACGGAACTGGCCGAAACCATTCTGGATGAATCCGGCTATACGGCCATGTGGCAGAATGACAAATCGGCAGAAGCACCGGGCCGGCTTGAAAACCTCAAGGAACTGATCCGTTCCATGGAGGAATATGAGAGCCTGCGTGGATTCCTTGAGCATGTCGCACTCGTCATGGACGCCGAACAGAACGAGGATCTGGATGCCGTCAACATCATGACGCTGCATTCGGCCAAGGGTCTGGAGTTTGAAACCGTCTTTCTTCCCGGCTGGGAAGAAGGCCTGTTTCCGCACCAGCGCGCGCTTGATGAAGGCGGACGTTCCGGCCTTGAGGAAGAGCGCCGCCTCGCCTATGTCGGCGTGACCCGCGCCAAGAAAAACCTGCATATCTGGTTCGTTTCCAACCGACGCATCCACGGCATGTGGCAATCGACCATTCCTTCCCGTTTTCTGGAAGAACTACCGGAAGCGCATGTGGAAGTGGCCGAACTGGAAGGCAATTACGGCGGTTATGGCGGAGGCTATGGACAGTCCCGCTTCGACAAGGCTGATCCATTCCAGAATTCCTATTCGACACCCGGCTGGCAGCGCGCGCAGCAGAATCGCTCCGATGCCACCCGTAACAACTGGGGTTCTCGTTCGGGCAGCAAAGTGGAACGCATCGGCTATGGCGAGACCGATTCCGGTTTTGGAGCTGGTCGTGGCTCCATCAAGGGACGCACGATTGACGGTGAACTGGTGGCTAAGTCAGTGGCCGACAAGCCATCGGCCTTCAAGGCGGGCGACCGCGTGTTCCATATCAAGTTCGGCAACGGAACGATTTCGCTTATTGACGGCAACAAGCTGACCATCGATTTCGACAAGGCCGGACAGAAGCGCGTTCTCGATAGTTTCGTCCAGCCGATCTAGTTTCCATCACAGATGAAGGATCAGGGCAGCCGGATTATTCCGGCTTGCCCTTTGCCCATGTGACGTCACCCTTGTAAAGCGGCACGGTTGAAAGCGACGTTTTCGCTGAACCGTCCTGAACCTGTGTCGCATGGGCGAGATAGAGCAGAGTATTGTTTGTCTTGTCGTATATGCGCGTGATGACAAGCTTCTTCCAGATCAAGCTTGTACGCTCGGAGAACACCCGTTCCCCGCCCTTACCGAGATCGATATCTGCGATAGTGATCGGCCCTGTCTGCTCGCAAGAGATGGACGCATTGGACGGGTCCTCAAACCAGTTGCCTTTCTGCAGCCGGTCGATCATGCCGCGCGAAAACGACGCCAGATGACAGGTTACGCCCTGCACTTTCGGGTCCTGTACCGCATCGATGACGATATCGTTTCCAAGCCAGTCGACGCCAACCTTGCCAACTTCTTCAGCCGGAGCGGCCGAAGCCGCAACGACCAACATGGGAGCAAGCAACAACCCGGCAAAACGCTTCAGTCCGACCATATCTTCCAGCCTCCAGAACTGTTGTGATGCCAAGGTGGGTAAACAATTGCGGCTTTGCAAGAGCCGGAATTCAGCCGCTCCACTTTTCCAGAAACGCCTCGATTTCGAGCGTCTGGATGTCTGGAACCGCTTCATAGAGCTTTTCCACCGACCAGTTCCACCATTCGAGTTCGAGCAGTCGGTCTATGACAGCATTATCGAAGCGTTTGCGGATGAAACGAGCGGGAACACCGCCGACCACATGATAGGGTGGCAAATTCTTCGTCACGACCGCATTCGCGCCAATCACGGCACCGTGGCCAATCTGAACGCCCGGTGTGATGACCGCGCCGTGGCCGATCCATACATCGTTACCGATGATCACGCGCTGCTCCTGACGGCTTGCCCGGAACTCGCCATCAACGCCCAGATAACGAAAATATTCATTCGGTCGATAACTGACTTTATGAGTCGTGAGCCGCTCCATCGGGTGTTCGAGAGCATTGATGCGAACATTCGCAGCAATTGAACAAAACTTGCCGATCTCGGCATAGATTCCCTCGCCGTTCCGCTCGAAATAAGTGAAGTCGCCGACCGTGACTTCACGAAGAATCACACGCTCGCCAATATCGGCATACCGTCCCAGCTTGACGGATTTCAGCTGAGCCGTCGAATGAATGCGGGGTTCGCTGTTCTGGAAACGGAGATCATCTGACGACATCATTGCAAACTCACCTCAAGCTTCCCTGCAGCGCAGTCAGCTCTGGAACGAACTGCTTAAGCCGCTTCCTGCGAACTATCTTGCTCGCCGGAAAGATAATCCTTGATAACATTCGGCAGAACATCGTCAAACTTCGCAATGAGGGCCTGGTGAATTTGGGCTCGAAAAGCGGGCTCGAAACGCTCAAAACCCTGCACGCAGCCGAAGGGCGCTGAACCGGCCTCGATCGCCTCAAGTTCTTCCGCCCAATGTTTTTCCTGGACAAAATCCAGATAAGCCAGTTCTCTCGCCGGACGAACAGAAGCTTTGTGCCGCAAAATCTCCAGATGATTGGCGAGAGCAACCGTATTGAACTGTTCGATATCGCGATATCGAAAACCGACCTGCCGATTCAGAACATCGGGACGTTCGGTGAAAAAAGCCGCCAGCGTGCTGCGCCGCAACGGATGTGGGTGATGATGGATCGACATGAATCGATCCTTCATGCCAGCAGTGACAGCGCCTTTCCATTGCGCCATGCGGAATTTCGGAAACGTATATTCATACCGCGATATCTTGCCAAGCAAATGGCGCAGCTTGTACTTCCAGCGTGTGTTTTCAGGTCGCACCCAATCGCCATGAAGAACAGGGCGCTCGTTCTCATAAAGATCGGATACTGTCAGCGGAGCATTCACGAAGAAATCGTCGTTGGAATAAATAAAATGCTCCGACAGCCCGGGTATCCGCCACATCGCACCTTCAATAGCGCGGGCGTTGAACGAAGGGCGAGCAGCCGGCAAACCATCAAAAATATCATCATGTGATACGATCTGGATAAAAGAAGCATCACATTTGCCCTCATGCTTGAATGCATCGAGGAAACGGGGCTTCTGATGATCGGTGATGATGAAAATGCGCTTGATGAACGGGGCGAATTTGATGACGGAAGCGATGTTATAATAAATCTCGCCATTATCGAGATAACGTTCGTTTGTAACGGCTTCGAAATGCGTGCGATCAGAATTTGGCGCGAACCTTTTTCTGGCAGCCATATGCGCGGGATCCTGCCCGTCAACCCAAGCGATTACGTAATCGACTTCCAATATTGCCCTCACAAGAAATTGCAATTTTATGACCGAAATATATCAGTTCGATCAACCTTGCAAAAAGAAAGAACGAAGAAGCTGTTCAACTTTGGTCACGCGGATGAGACAGGAGCCAAACTGTGCGAAGAGCCATTATCCACCGCGCGACAAATAGTCAAAAGTTTCAGAAATTATTGAAAATTGAGCAAATGGCCGTACATTACCGCCATGCTCTTCATGATGCAGGATGCGGCTATATCGACCGTTCTGCAGCGCATAAAGAAAAGATAGATTGTTGATCAGCGCATCAAGGCGCGTACGGAAATTCAAGGCTGACTGGACATGAAAAAATTCCTGCCCATCTTCATCATCGCCTTCATCGTCGTTATCGTCGGCGCTGCGGGTCTCAATCTTTTCCGAGACAAGGAAGCGGCTAAAGAACCCTTCGGCGGTCCGCTTAACCTTGTGACCATGGATGGCACGCCTTTCACCGAGAATGACCTGCGCGCTGCGCCAGCAGCAATCTTTTTCGGCTTCACCCATTGCCCGGACGTCTGCCCCACCACGCTCTATGAGCTTGATGGCTGGCTGAAGCAGCTTGGGCCGGAAGCCAGTGACATCAAGGCTTATTTCATCACCGTTGATCCGGAACGCGACACGCAGGAAGTCATGAAGACCTATGTCGGTAACGTTTCCGACCGCATCATTGGCATCACCGGTACACCACAGAATATTGCTGATATGGTCAAATCCTACCACGTCTATGCCAAGAAGGTTCCGGGCGAAGACGGCGAATATACGATGGATCATACAGCATCGGTATTTCTGCTCGACAAAGGCGGTCGCTTCCGCAGCACAATCGCCTATCAGGAAAACCCGGATACGGCTCTGGAAAAGTTGAAGAATCTGGCCAAAGGCGCTGCAAAGAGCTAAATAGAATCTACGAAGCATTTCCATCGGAAATGCGTCAGAGCCTGAATCAAAAAGCGGCATGTGTGTGCGAAAATGGTGATTTTCGAGTACCGGAGCGCAATGTACTTCTGAGCATGGTCCCGAAAAGTTGCAGACTTTACGGATAAGACTATGCACCAGAGAAAGCTACATGAGCACCGGAACGCAGAAAAATTGCCATTTGCAACCATACAGGTCGGCTTTTGGTACAGACTCTCAAAGATAGAGAGCTTTATTACTTCATGGCCCAGTCACGACTTTTCTTTTCGGCGGATAAGGCAGAAGCCGAGCGCGTCTACAACATTCTCGAACAGGCTTTCGAGGAAGACGGCTTCCCCATCGCTATCACCGAAATCGATGAAGACCGGCAGATTTTCGAGGTGTCGGTTTATGTCGAGGACGATGCCGAAGATGTCGCCAAGCGGATCGATGCGTTGGTGGGTGCGGACATTTTCTCCGTTGAAGAACTGCCCGACATCGACTGGGTCACGCATTCGCTGGAAGGTCTGAAGCCTGTCAGAGCCGGGCATTTCTTTGTCCATGGCTCGCACGACCGCGACAAGATCGAAGCAGGCGACATCCCCATTGAAATCGATGCTGGTCTTGCCTTCGGCACCGGCCATCACGGAACGACGGCAGGATGCCTTGAACTGATCGAGGAAACTGTCAACGGCGAACATCCGACCAATGCGCTCGACCTTGGCACCGGCAGCGCTGTTCTTGCCATCGCCATAGCCAAGCTCGCTCCCATTCCTGTACTGGCTACCGATATCGATCCTGTCGCCGTCACCGTCGCCGCAGAGAATGCCGCCAAGAACGGTGTGGCAGAACATATCGTTACGGCAACGGCGGAAGGCTTCGGCCACCCGATCTTCCGTTCCTATTCGCCATTCGACCTGATCGTCGCCAACATTCTTGCCAATCCGCTTATCGAGCTGGCACCTTCCCTCAAGGAGCATCTGGCATCCGGCGGTTCCATCGTTCTTTCCGGAATACTTGACAGTCAACACGATGCAGTGCTCGCTGCCTATCAGGCACAGGGACTCACCCACCAAAAGACGCTGCATCGCGAAGGCTGGGTAGCAATTCATCTGAAATAACAGGCCGTTTGAACCACGGCGTATTCCTGTTTTGAGCGAGTTAAACCTATGGCTTTTCAGAGTTTCGACGTCACCACAAATCCGGCCAATGGCGGCCCACGCGTTGCGAAGCTGCGCGCGAAAATGGCCGAACTTGGCCTTGACGGATTTCTGGTTCCTCGCGCAGACGAGCATCAGGGTGAATATGTTCCGCCCCATGCGCAGCGCCTTGCCTGGCTGACCGGCTTCACCGGATCGGCCGGTGCCGCGCTCGTCCTCAAGAATAGCGCCTATATCTTCGTCGATGGGCGTTATGAACTGCAGGTCCGCGCCCAGACGGACCCCAAGGTCTTCTCCTATGAAAGCCTCGTTACAAATCCGCCGGCTTCCTGGCTGGCAGAAAACGGCAAGGGCCTGCATATCGGCTTCGATCCTTGGCTCCATACCATTTCCGAAGCCCGCAATTTACGTGAAGCACTGGAGGCTCAGGGCGGTCAGCTGGTCCCGGTCGAAACCAATCTTGTCGACGCCGTATGGGACGATCAGCCTGAAGTGCCAACGGCAGAGGTCACAATTCAGCCGGCCCGTTTCGCAGGACATGAAGCGGAAGACAAGATCAAGGAAATACAGGCAGCCGTTACCGCAAGCGGCGCCAGCGCAACTGTCCTGACTGACCCGTCATCAGTCGCATGGGTGTTTAATATCCGCGGCAAGGACGTATCCAACACGCCGCTTCCGCTAAGCTTTGCCATCATTCCTGCGAAGGGTGAGCCAGAGCTTTTCATCGATGAACGCAAACTTGCCATTGAACCGCGCGCCTATCTGACCCAGCTCGCCAAGCTCTCGGCACCGAGCGATCTGGAAGGGCATCTCAGTGCTCTCGCGGCCAAGGCAGAAGCTATTCTTCTAGACCCGACTCTTGCGGCTGAGCAGCTCCGCCTCGTTGTCACCAGCGCAGGCGGCAGTGTGATCGAAGGCAAAGACCCTGCCCGTATTCCACGCGCAATCAAGAACAAGGCTGAACTTGATGGCTCACGCGCCGCCCATGAGCGCGACGGTGTGGCTATGGTCAATTTCCTCTCATGGGTCGACGGCCAGAAGCCCGGCACAATCGATGAAATCAGCGCAGCGCAGAAGCTGGAAGAATCGCGTGCCGATGCCGGGCGCGACTTCCAAATGCCGCTGGAAGACATATCCTTCGACACGATCTCCGGTGCGGGGCCGAACGGCGCAATCATCCATTATCGCGTCAATACCGACACCAACAGAACGCTTGAAGATGGCGAGCTATATCTGGTCGATTCCGGCGCACAATATCGCGACGGAACTACCGATATCACCCGCACCGTCCCCATCGGCAAGGTAACGCCAGATACGATCAAGGCATTCACGCTCGTGTTGAAAGGTGTGATTGCGATCACGACGGCTCGCTTCCCGAAAGGCACACGCGGGCAGGATATCGACGTTCTGGCGCGCATCGCATTATGGAAGCATGGTTTCGACTATGCGCACGGAACCGGCCACGGCGTCGGCTCCTACCTGTCAGTGCACGAAGGCCCACAGAGCATTTCGAAAAAGGGCGCGCAGGAACTGCTGCCAGGCATGATCCTTTCCAATGAACCGGGCTATTACAAACCCGGTTCATTCGGCATCCGCATCGAAAACCTTATCATCGTTACCGAACCGGAAGTGCCGGAAGGCGGCGACATTGCGATGATGGGCTTCGAAACACTGACGTTCTGCCCTATCGACCGTCGTCTGATCGACAAGTCGCTTTTCACGCAGGAGGAAATCGACTGGCTGAACCGCTATCATGCCAGCGTGCGCGAGAAGCTGTCCGGCCACCTCAAGGACACTGAACGCAAATGGCTTGAAGCGGCAACCGCGCCGCTTTGATAATGCATTCACACCGTGAAATGGCGTAGCGCGATCAAAAGCGCTACGCCCGCAAAGAACATGGTCATCATGCTGAGCCGCAACGAAAGCACGATGCAAACCGCGAGCACGAGCAGTTCCCGCCAGCCATGATCCGAAGCAGGCGCGGCCACGATGGCCGTCAGAACGGCTGCAGGCACGGCGTTGAGCGCCGCTTCCACCCGGTAATGCACACGGCTGAAGCGTGACAGGACCAGATGCCCGCCAATACGGGTGAGATAGGTGCAGAGCGCGCCTACGAGAATGATCCAAATCGTGGTGGACATTTACGCCTCCCCTTCGCGTGGCTTGGCAATAATCGCCGCAAGAACAATGCCGCCGAGTGCACCCAGCGAAACATGCCACGGCGACCCCACGAACTTGTAGGCTGCCACGGCTGAAATCGCACTGACGATCACGACCGGCAACCAGTTCTGCCGATGGCGGAAACTCATCACCATGCCGAGAAAATAGATCGGCAACAAAAAATCGATGCCGAAGGCGTAGGGATTCGTGATCAGATTGCCGAACAGCCCGCCAATCAGCGCTTCGAGAACCCAGGTCAGATAGAATGTGAGCCCGATGGCCATATACCAGACGAAGGTGACCGGCTTACCGGCTTCCGCTCGTTGTTCAACTTCCGCATACTGGATGTCTACCAGTACGAAAAAGGCCAGTGCCTTCTGCCATGGCTTGAAGTGACGGATACGCCGACCTGTGCTCGCCGAGTAAAGCACGTGCCGGAAATTGACGGCGAAGATCGACATGACGATCATCCACGGCGCAATGTTCTGGCCGAAAAGATCGAGCCCGACCATCTGGCTGGCACCGGCATAGATGATGGAACTCATGAACACCGCTTCGGCGAGCGACAATCCGTTATCGACAGCAAGCGCACCGAACAGCAGGCCAAAGGGCGCGCCGACAACGACAAGCGGAAGTCCGCGCCGGACACCGTCAATAATATCGGCGCGCGCTGAAGCCCTTACGGGCCGAAAAGTCTGATCCACGAATATTCACTCCTCCGAATGAAGAGTAGTTAGGAAATTCTGCGGCCCGTTGGAATATGATTTCCCAAAAAATCATACTATTAAACAGCAATGCCGCATTTGCGCATCACTCATAAATCCGGCTGATGCATTCATGAACGATTATGATTGTTGTGGAACGGTCTTTTCGATTTTGTGCATCCAGTCTACGAGCGGACGAGCCCGTTCGGTGAAGTCGACAAGACGATCCGCCAGATCGGCACGGGTAATCGTTTCAGGGTCGATTTCTATCCGCACCGAGAAATGCCGATTGCGAATTGCTTCCAGCAAATCATCATCGGTCACGGCCTCGAAACCACGTGGCGTGCGTTTCAGCCGGTCGTAATCGCTGATTTTCAAACCATTTTTCTTGAGTTTCGCGACCATGGCGCGGAATTCTTCCGGCTTCTCTGCAATGGCCGTGCGTATAGCCAGAAGCAGTTCCTTCTTTAGGCCCCACCAAGCCACACAGGCGTAACAGTCGCGGACACCTGGCAGGCCGATGCAGACATAGAAGCAGCCACTCTCGTCCCATTTGGTACCCGATTGCGACAGCAGCGCAGACAGGTGACGGTTATAGGGGGCCTTGTCCTTGGAAAACCGCGTATCCCGTTTGATGCGGAACTGCGATTTCACACGGTCGCCCTTGAACGGCAAACCGGCTTTTTCAAAACGACCCGTCAATTCCTCGACAAGATCGCCAAGCGGTTCCTTCAATTGCTGCTCGAAAATATCCTTGTTCTCGACGAACCATTCGCGATTCTGGTGAAAATCCAGAGCTTTCAGAAACGGGATCGCTTTTTCACCAAAACCGCTGAACGGGGCCATTATTCTTCTCCGACCAGTGTAAACCAGGCGTCTTCATCAATGACTTCGATTCCCAACTCGGATGCCTTGGCGAGTTTGGAACCCGCCCCCGGTCCGGCCACCACAAGATCGGTCTTTTTCGAAACCGATCCAGCCGTCTTTGCTCCGTAGCGCTCAGCCATGGCCTTTGCCTCATCGCGCGACATACGTTCCAGACTGCCGGTAAATACCACCGTCTTGCCTTCGACCGGCGAACCGGTCGATACGAGTGCAACTTCGTCTACAGGAGTCACTCCTGCTTTGAACAAGTTGTCCAATACTTCGCGATTATGCGGCTCCGCATAAAAATCCACGACAGCTTCAGCAACGATGGAACCGATGCCCTCAACGGCAATCAGTTCCTGCCAGGCTTCATTGCCCTTGTCGGTGCGGTCACCCTCTTTTGGCGGAACTGCTTCCAGAGCAGCTTCTTCAAAGGCAGCATAAGACAGATAGGCGCGCGCAAAGCGCTTGGCATTCACCTCACCAACATGACGGATACCAAGGCCGAACAGAAAGCGATGCAGGGCAATCTCGCGCCGATCATTGATCGCATCATAAAGCTTCTTCACGGAAGTCGCGCCGAAACCTTCAATGTTCTCCAGTTTCTTGAGAGGCGATTCAGCCTGTCGCTGTTGCAGCGTGAAGATATCCGCAGGCGATTTGATCTTCAGTTTGTCATCTTCGGCATGGAAGAAGAATTCGACCTGCTTTTCGCCAAGGCCTTCAATATCGAACGCATTGCGCGATACGAAATGACGAATGCGCTCGACCGCCTGCGCAGCACAGGTCAGGCCGCCGGTGCAGCGATAGACCGCCTCGCCCTCTTCGCGCACGGCATGACTGTGACAGACCGGGCATTCATGCGGGAACACAAACGGCGTTGCATCGGCTTTGCGCTTCTCCAACACGACATCGACAATCTGTGGGATCACATCGCCTGCGCGCTGCACGATGACCGTATCGCCGACGCGAATATCATGCTCATCAGCACGAATACGCTCACCCTTGAGTCCGATACCCTTGATATAGTCCTCGTTGTGCAGCGTCGCATTGGTGACGACCACACCACCGACGGTGATTGGCTCCAGCCGCGCCACTGGCGTCAGCGCGCCGGTGCGCCCGACCTGAATGTCGATGCCGCGCAAGATCGTCGTAGCCTGTTCTGCCGGAAACTTGTGCGCAATGGCCCATCGTGGGCTGCGCGAGCGGAAACCGAGCCGCGTCTGCAGATCGAGCCGATCAACCTTATAGACGACACCGTCAATGTCGTAGTCGAGCTGAGCGCGCTCAAGACCGATGGCGCGGTAATGCGCGAGCAATTCGTCTGCACCGTGAAGCCGCTTCGTCAGCGGATTGACCGGGAAACCCCATTCGCGGAAAATCTCGACCATGCCCATCTGCGTATCGGCAGGCATGTCCGACATTTCGCCCCAGGCATAGGCAAAGAATTTCAGTTTGCGGCTCGCCGTCACCTTGGCATCGAGCTGGCGCAGGGAACCTGCTGCCGTGTTGCGCGGGTTCACATAAGTCTGCTTGCCTTCAGCGGCCATCTGTTCGTTGAGCGCGAGGAAGTCACTTTTGGCCATATAGACCTCACCGCGTACTTCAACGACGGAAGGCGCTCCAGCCGGAAGCCGGTTCGGAATTTCGGCAATGGTGCGGATATTCGTCGTGACATTCTCGCCGGTTGTGCCGTCACCGCGCGTCGCGCCGCTAATCAGAATTCCATTCTCGTAACGGATCGACATGGAAAGCCCATCGATCTTCGGTTCAGCGGTAAATGCAATGGAATTATCCGGCAGCGGCCCCAGGAAGCGATAGACACTGCCCACGAAATCGCGGACGTCATCGTCTGAAAACGCATTGCCGAGCGAAAGCATCGGGCGTGCATGAACAACCTGCGCAAATTTGGAAACAGGTGCTGTACCAACACGCAAGGACGGGCTGTCTGTCCGCACCAGATGCGGGAAGCGCGCTTCAATCGCATCGTTACGCCGCTTTAGCGCATCATACTCGGCATCCGAAATCTCTGGCCGGTCATTGGCATGATAAAGCTCATCGTGATGCGCAATTTCAAGCGCCAGCCGTTCCAGTTCTGAAGCGGCTTCAGGTTCAGTCAGTTTTTCGACGGGAGTATCGGTCATAAGCGGAGCAAAACCTGCTGATTCAATTTTGCTCAACATAGCCAAGAAATGGCATCGCGCCTACACCGACCCGACATTACGAACATGCATATCCCCTGACAGCGTCATGTCAGGAGACGAGCGCACTATCTCTTTGTTTGTACGCATTATCCGACGCATCGAAGCGGAATCAGAAATCAGTCCAGTGGACTGATTTCCCCGCGTAGACGCTTCGCACTTTTGCTGGAAATGCTCAATTCTCGGCCAGCAGGCGTTCTGCTGCTGCGCGCGCTTCGTCGGTAATGCTGGCACCGGCCAGCATGCGGGCAATCTCTTCCTGCCGCTCATCCACCCCGATGGAACGGATCGAGGTAGACATACGGTCTTCATTGGTCGCAGACTTGGCAATCAGGAAATGCGTGGAAGCACGCGCCGCCACCTGCGGCGCATGTGTGACCGAAAGCACCTGCACGCGCCCGGAAAGCCGTGCAAGGCGCTGCCCGATGGCATCTGCCACCGCACCGCCCACGCCGGTATCAATTTCATCGAATACGAGCGTCGGAGCAGAACCGCGATCCGCAAGCGCCACCTTCAGTGCCAACAGGAAACGTGAAAGCTCACCACCCGAAGCGACCTTCATCATCGGCCCGGCCCGCGTGCCCGGATTGGTGCGCACCCAGTATTCAACCGTATCGATGCCTTCCGCCGCCCGCGCTTGCGCATCAGTTGACATTTCAACGATGAATTCAGCACGCTCAAGCTTCAGTGCAGGCAGTTCAGCCATTACGGCAGCCTTCAGATGCTCCGCCGTCTCCTTGCGCAAACCGGAAAGCTTAGCCGCCGCAGTGTCATAGGCCGCCCGCATTTCGCTCGCCTGACCTTCAAGCTGGATCAGCTTTTCCGCTCCAGCGTCCAGGTCGGCGAGATCAGCATCCATCTTGTCGCGCAGCGCAGGCAATCCCTCCACCGCGACAGAATATTTGCGTGCGGCAGCGCGCAAAGCAAAAAGCCGTTCCTCGACCTGTTCCAGCACGCGCGGATCGAAATCGATCTCGCGCATGGCATGATCTATGCCGTCCTGCGCAAGAGCCAGACTGTTAAGCGCCTCATCGATTGCCCTGCAAACCGGCTCCAGCAGATGCGGTGCTTCCGGAATCTTGCGCTCCAGACGGCGCACAAGGCTCGCCAGCGTCGGTACAGGTGATCCCTGCCCCGAGAGCAACTCGCCAGCTTCGTTCACGTCACCGGCGATCTTTTCGGATTTCATCATGATCGCACGGCGCTCGGCGAGTTCTTCTTCCTCGCCGGGTTGCGGATCGAGCTTGGTCAGTTCTTCAACCGAAGAGCGCAGGTAATCGCCTTCACGCTCGGCCTGCTCGACGCGGGCACGATGCTTGGCAAGTGCTGTTTCCGCATCGCGCCAAGCCTTGTGACGCTCGCGAACCACTGCGGCCTCTGGCTCGAGACCGCCAAAAGCATCCAGCAATGTACGGTGAAGATCGGTATCGATCAGCGCGCGGTCGTCATGCTGGCCATGGATTTCCACCAGCCTGCGTCCGAGATCACGAAGGAGCGCGACGCTCGCCGCCTGATCGTTGATGAAGACACGCGTGCGACCATCGCCCATCTGCAGGCGGCGCAGAATGATGTCGCCATCATCGTCAAAACCGTTATCGCGCAGAAAAACCCGGGCAGAATGTGCGCCCGGCACATCGAACACTGCAGTCACCTGCCCTTGATCGGCACCATGACGCACCAACGAGGCGTCGCCACGCGCGCCAAGCGCCAGAGAAAGCGAATCAAGCAAAATAGACTTGCCCGCCCCGGTTTCACCGGTAAGTACGGACAAGCCTGTCTTGAACTCGATGTCGAGCCTTTCAATCAGAACAATATCGCGGATCGACAGGTGCGACAGCATGTGAGAATCAGCTTATGAGCCGCCGCCGGTGATGAGCGACGAAGCCTTGGCCAGCCACGAATTACCGTTTTCGCGTGGCTCAAGACCACCGCTCTGCAGAAGCTTGTAGCTGTCCTTGTACCACGGGCTGTCCGGATAGTTCTTGCCGAGAACCGAAGCGGCCATCTGGGCTTCCGACGTCAAGCCAAGCGCATAGTAGGCTTCGACGAGACGAGCCAGTGCTTCTTCCACCTGACGGGTATTGGAATATTCCTCCACAACGCCGCGGAAGCGCTTGATAGAGGCAAGGTATTCCTTGCGTTCCAGATAATAGCGGCCAACCTGCATTTCCTTGCCAGCGAGCTGGTCGCGGGCGAAACGGATCTTGGCCTTGGCATCATCCGTATATTCGGAATCCGGGAAACGATCGACCACTTCCTGCATCGCAGCGATTGCGCGACGGCTTGCAGCCTGATCGCGGGTCACGTCCGGAATCTGGCGGAAGTAGGAAAGACCGATGATGTAATAGGCATAGGCCGATTCAGGCGAAGTCGGGTAAAGCGTGTTGTAACGCTTCGCCATCGAGATCGCTTCTTCGTAATTGCCCTTGCGGTAGTTGGTGAAGGCAGCCATCACGAGCGACTTGCGTGCCCATTCCGTGTAGGGATGCTGGCGATCGACGGCGGCGAACTTCTTCGCAGCTTCATCAAGGCGACCTGCGTCCAGATTGGCGAGACCTTCATTGTAGGTTTTGTCGGCAGGATCAATCGTCTCGACATACTTGGTGAGATCGATGTCGTCGTCCTTGCTGGCACAACCGGCGAGCGGGATAAGAACGGCGATAGCGCCAGTCAGCAGCGCGGTTTTCGTCACACCCTTGAATTTGAAACTCGTCATGCGGTCTCCGGCCTTCTGACAGCGTCATTCCTGTTTGGAGTTGCGTGCTTCTAGCACTGCACGGCAGCTCCATCCATACAAATCATTCAGCTTCAGCGAATGTACGAACATAGCTGACGCTGTTTTGGCCGTCCATAAACCACATGCAGGCGAAATCGGCAATCGTCTAGTGGTCTGAATCCGCCGGACGGCGTATCGAAACGCGTAACCAGTGTGAATTGTCCCCGGTATTGGCTACCCGTATGGGTAGTTGCTCCCCGATCAATCCACCGTAGAACGGCGCACCGACTCAATTGTGAGGTGAACCGGCGAACACGGCTCAATTAAGGCCATGCGCCGATACATACTATTTCTTGGCTAAATTTAGAGCGCCCATGGAGCCGCTATATTCGGCTTCACAGCAACGAAATCCGATGCTCTCGAGTTCTGGCGAACACCCGAAGCCTCGACGATATCGAACGCCGTCTTGTCCGACAGCAGCGCCTTCACCGTTTCCGCATTCAGCCTGTGACCACTGCGGTAGGACCGGAAACAGCCAATGAACGGCAGACCGGCAAGTGCCAGATCGCCGACGGCATCGAGCGTCTTGTGACGAACGAATTCGTCCTTGAAACGCAGCCCGCCCGGATTGATGACAGAATTGTCGTCACCAATGACAAGCGAATTGTCGAGCGACGAGCCAAGCGCATGGCCGGAGGCCCAAAGACGTTCCACATCCTTCATGAAACCGAACGTCCGCGCGGTGGAAAGCTCCTTGCGGAAAGTCGCTTCGTCCACGTCGTCTGCAAATTTCTGCCGACCGATCAGCGGGCATTCGAAGTCGATCTCGACTTCAAACCGCGTACCGGCGAAGGGGCGGAATTCACCCCAGGAACCGCCAGCTTCGACGCGAACCGTTTTCAGAATACGGATAAAGCGGCGCTTCGCTTCCTGCGTGACGATACCTGCCTCATCGAAAGCTTCGATGAAACGAGCAGAAGTGCCGTCGAGAATGGGAACTTCAGGACCATCAATTTCAACGACAAGGTTATCAATGCCCAGCGCAGCGACCGCCGCCATCAGGTGCTCGACTGTGTCAATCTTGGATTCTTTCGGTCCGAGCGACGTGCAGAGGTCTGTTGCGCCAATCTGTGAGACATGGGCGCGCACTTCCGGCGCCTTTCCCTTCAGATCTGAACGCTGGAATACGATTCCCGTATCGGCATCGGCCGGGAAAAACGTCGCCGAAGCTGGAGCTCCGCCATGAACGCCGACGCCCGAAAGCGTAACCGCACGACCAATTGTCTTTTGATAAGCGCTCAAGAGAGTTCCAATCTGCTGAATAAAATGAATACAGGCCGTTTAAACGGAATTTCAACACAGCCCATTTCGCAATTCTTTGCGTCTATATGGATAGATATAGCTAAAATTGCGACAGGAAATACAGAGGGTTCACAAACTCGTGCTGCCCGAACCATACCCCGTTACAATTAAAATAATAATTTGCGTGACTTGAACAAAATCACGCTTTCTTACGAATGTTTTGATTTTGTTTACTGAAACGAAAAAGCCGCGGGGGTTACCCGCGGCTTTCCTATTCACTCACCGAAATGGCTCAGTTCGACTGACGGCGCAGGAAGGCCGGGATTTCGAGCTGATCTTCTTCCGAAGCTGCACGCGGCTGCGGACGACCCTGATCATCAAGCTGGCCGCGACGCGGTGCGTAGATGGACGAGTCCTGCTGCGGAGCGCGACGTTCAGCCGGACGCATGCCAGGTTCACGGTGCTGAGCCGGTTCCAGACGGGCTGCAGGCTGATCTTCCTCACGACGCGACAGACCATGAGTCAGGCGCTTCAGGAGGCTCATCGGGCCGCGCGGCTCTTCCTGTGCAGGCTGCTGCGGAGCACGACGGGCATTGATTTCAGCCTGTGCAACCGGCGGAAAATCCGAAACGGCAGGCATGCGCGGAGCAGGACGCGGTTCACGAACCGGCTGTTCATGCATCTGCGGCTGCTGGTAGGCCTGTGGCTGTGCTGCCTGATGACCTGCCGGTGCCTGCGGCATCGGTGCACGGGCAACCGGAGCGCGTTCGAAGGACTCCGGTGCCGGAGCCTGGAAAATGCGGCTCTGCGGACGGAATTCCGGCTCAGCAGAAGCCGCAGGAGCTGCCGGTGCGGCTGGAATTTCAGCTTCGGCAGACTGGATCGCCTGGGCAATCGGATCGACCTGACGCGGCTGTTCAACAACTGGAGGACGAAGTGCGCCATGCGGAGCCATTGGCTTCGCCTGTGCAGTCTGCTTTACCGGCTGGCGAAATTCCAGCGGCGCAGGCGCCGCGTCTCCTAACTGCTTATCGATACCGGTAGCGACGACAGAAACGCGGATGACGCCTTCGAGGCCTTCGTCGAAGGTTGCGCCAAGGATGATGTTCGCATCCGGATCGACTTCTTCGCGAATACGCGTAGCAGCTTCGTCGACTTCGAACAGGGTCATGTCGCGACCACCGGTGATCGAGATCAGGAGGCCCTTCGCGCCGCGCATCGAGGTTTCGTCGAGCAGCGGGTTAGCGATTGCAGCTTCGGCAGCAGCCATTGCACGGCCTTCGCCGGAAGCTTCGCCCGTACCCATCATGGCCTTGCCCATTTCGCGCATCACCGAACGAACGTCAGCGAAGTCGAGATTGATGAGGCCTTCCTTGACCATCAGGTCGGTGATGCAGGCAACGCCCGAATAAAGCACCTGGTCAGCCATTGCGAAAGCATCGGCGAAGGTGGTCTTGTCGTTGGCAATGCGGAAGAGGTTCTGGTTCGGAATGACGATAAGCGTATCGACGTTCTTCTGCAGTTCTTCGATGCCGAGATCGGCAGTCTTCATGCGGCGGGCGCCTTCGAAATGAAAAGGCTTGGTCACGACGCCAACGGTGAGGATGCCCCGTTCACGGGCAGCGCGCGCCACGACCGGAGCAGCGCCGGTGCCGGTGCCGCCGCCCATACCGGCGGTCACGAAGCACATATGCGTGCCATTCAGGTGATCGACGATTTCGTCGATGCACTCCTCAGCAGCCGCACGGCCAACTTCTGGCTGGGAACCAGCACCAAGACCCTCTGTAACGGCAGCGCCGAGCTGGATCATGCGTTCGGACTTCGACATCGTCAAAGCCTGAGCGTCGGTGTTGGCCACGACGAAATCCACGCCGCGCAGACCGGCATTGATCATGTTGTTGACCGCATTGCCGCCGCCGCCGCCGACACCGAATACGGTGATGCGGGGCTTCAGCTCGGTGATATCCGGCTTTTGCAGATTGATAGTCATAGGTCCTTGTTCCTCTTAAGCCTTACCACCGCTTCGCCGCCGCGGTGTGGATTGGTTGTTACCCAGATGGTCACGCCCCAATAATTCAACACGCTATTTCAACAGCTTACACAATACTTACTACTCAGAAACTCTCTTTCAGCCATTGGCTGACACGTTGAATGCGCCCACCCGTACCGGTCATGAGACCGGAGGAAGCCGCTTTCACCGACCGCTCTTCTATCCCGGCCACCTGCGGGTAAATCAGAAGTCCAACGGTCGCGGCAAAAGCTGCCCCCTTAGCCGCCTCAGGCAATCCCGCTATTCCTAGAGGACGCCCGATTCGTACATTTCTTGCAAGGATTCGCCTGGCTGCCTCTGGCATTCCTGGCAGCTGGCTTGCGCCGCCGGTCAGAACCACACGCTTGCCGACAATATGTCCAAGACCTGACTGGTTAAGCCTGTCGCGCACCAGTTCCAGCGTCTCTTCCACTCTTGCACGGATAATCCGCGTCAGCACCGAGCGCGGATATTGATTGGGTACATCACGCTCATCGTCGCCGATGGGCGGAACGGAGATGAGATCGCGGTCATCGGCAGCGCTCGGCAGAGCGGAGCCATACATAACCTTCAGACGTTCGGCATCTTCCATCCGGGTGGAAAAGCCGCGAGCCACATCCATCGTCACGTGATTGCCGCCGATTGCCACTGCATCGGCGTGAATGAACTTGCCTTCGGAGAAGACGGAGATCGTCGTCGTGCCGCCGCCCATATCGATGCAGGCCGCGCCCATTTCAGCTTCGTCGCCGACCAGAGCGGCAAGACCGCTGGCATAAGGCGTTGCAACGATGGCTTCCACCGACAAATGGCAGCGATTGATGCAAAGCTCCAGATTGCGCAGTGGCGCTGCATCGGCAGTCAGCACATGCATATCGACGCCAAGGCTGTCGCCCAGCATGCCGAGCGGATCGCGAATACCGCGTTCGCCATCGAGCGTATAGCCGACCGGAAGCGAATGAACGAGGTGACGCTCGGCTGCGAGCGCCTGCTTGGCACCGGCAGCCAGTACGCGGCGAATATCGGTCTGCTCGACTTCATGGCCGCCCAGATTAACGCTTGCCGTGAAGGTTTCGCTCTTGAGGCGACCGGCTGAAATATTGACGATCAGGCTATCGACGGTCAGACCAGCCATGCGCTCAGCTGCATCGACCGCAAGGCGGATCGACTGCTCTGCCGCATCCAGATCAATGATGACGCCCGACTTGACGCCGCGTGAACGCTGATGGCCGATGCCGAGCACTTCCATACGGTGCGTGCGACCTGGCAGCAGTGCGCCGCCTTCATGCGGACGCAACCGTGCGATGACGCAGGAAACCTTGCTCGATCCAACATCCAGAACCGTTAACAGGCGCACCTTGCGCCCTGCAGCTCCGCCTTGTGATGATCCCTTGCCGCCCAGAATACTCATACGCGCTTCCCCGTGCGGGATAGTTCTTTTTTACGCTCTGCCAGAAACTTCTGGCGCTGCTCCATGCCACTCGCAGTCAATTGAACAGTCACGCGATCATCGAGACGAAGATCGACCGCAGCGATATCGCGCGACAGAAGATGCTGGTCCTGATCGAGCTTCTCGACCTGCGCGAGCGCCTTCAGCGGATCGGTTTCCGGCAGCATGATGCGCACGCCATTATCCAGAAGCAGATCCCAGCGACGGTCGCCGACACGGATGTAGGCGCGAACCTTTCCGGCCAGACCCGGATAGGCAGCGATTTCATCAACGAAGCCCTTGACCTTCTTTTCCGCGCCCTCGCCCACGACGAGCGGCAACGAATTGTAACGGCCCGGACGGAACGGAACGATGGTATCGCCGGCGGCGTCGATCAGCGCCAAATCCTTGTCGTTTTGCCAGATGGCGAACGCCTTGCGTTCATGCAACGAGACAAGAACCGTACCAGGATAAACCTTGCGAACTTCTGCGCTTTCAACCCATGGCAGCTTGTCGATGGATTGGCGCGCTTCTTCAGCGCTCAGACCGACGAGAGATGTCTCGCCATCGAGATCGAGCTGACCCAGAATATCGATATCGGACGTCTCGTTGTTGCCGACGACCTTTATATCCTCAATTGCGAAACCGAGTGTGGAAGCAGTCGCCTTGACCACCTCCGGCGTGTGACCGCCAACCGCCATGCCATAAAGGCCGGTAGCACCAAGGAAACCCAGCATGCCGACAGTGCCTGCATGGCGCGGAATATTTACATTGCCTTGGAAAAGGCGAGCAGCAAAGCGAAACGGCTTGCGCAGGAAACGCGGCAGGACAAAAGCAGCACCCGTCGCTCCCGATGCATCCCGCATCGAGCCCGAGCGCCCATATCCGTCCGATTTTCCGTTCAACGCAAACAAGACGCGTCCTCCACCATCCAACTCAACAATTCACCGAAAGAGATACCAGCCGCTTTGGCGATATCAGGCACGAGCGAGGTAGGAGTCATCCCCGGCTGGGTATTGATTTCCAGCCAGATAACTTCGCCATCATCAGAGAAACGATCGTCGAAACGGAAGTCTGACCGGCTTACGCCCCGACACCCGATTGCCCGATGCGCCGTAAGGGCCATTGTTTGTATTTTTTGGTAAATATTTGGTAAAATTTTTGCCGGACACACGTGAGATGACGCGCCTGCAACATATTTTGAATCATAATCGTAGAACTGATGACCGACCGGAATGATCTCACACACGTCCATGACGCGGTCACCCATCACGGCACAGGTCAATTCCCGGCCGGGAATGTATTTTTCGACCAGAACCTCGGCACCGTAGTTCCACTCAGCCGAACTGATGATTTGCGGCGGATGCGTCTGATCCTCCTTGACGATCACGACGCCAAAGCTCGAACCTTCGCGAACAGGCTTGACCACGTAAGGCGGCTCCATCGGATGCTCAGTGCCGATCTCAAAACGGTTGAGCAGAAGCGAGGAAGCAACAGCAACACCGGCAGCAGCCGCAACCTTCTTGGCGCGGTCCTTGTCCATGGCGAGCGCCGATGCGAGCACACCCGAATGCGTGTAGGGAATCTGGAGATATTCGAGAACGCCCTGAATAGCGCCATCCTCACCGAAAGGGCCATGCAGCGCATTGAACGCAACGTCGGGCTTCAGTTCGGCAAGAACGCTGGCAACATTGCGATCCACATCAATACGCGTCACGCAATAGCCGCGCTCTTCAAGGGTCGCAGCGCAAGCCGTTCCGGAGGACAAGCTGACCGGGCGCTCCGAAGAGAAACCGCCCATCAAAACGGCGACGTGCTTTCCCGTCATGTTAGCATCCCCTCTGCGCAATCCCCTGCGCATCAATTAAACAGAATCCGAGTAACCCAGCAGCAAAGGCCGCAGGCACCCGCGGCAGGAAAATCCTGCCGAATCAAATCACTGTGTGGTTAACCCTAAAGAATCAGAGGATTGATTCCGTGACAAGACCCTATAGAAAGGGACGAACCTTACGCGTCGCTTGTGAAGGCAAAAAAGCCCGGAATATCAGGTAGAAAATCCGGGCAACTTTTTTATCAAAATTTTCCAAGAAACTCTTCTACCGCCTCGCCCTCGCGGAACAAACCGAGACGTTTGATTTCCCAATGAAGGCGAATACCCGAATTTTCAAAAACTCTGGCGCGAACCGTTTCGCCCAAAGTCTCCAGATCGAGCCCCGTTGCGGTGCCTGTATTGATCATAAAATTGCAGTGCATTTCGGACATCTGCGCGCCGCCGACGCGCAAACCGCGGCAACCTGCCTTGTCGATTTCCTTCCAGGCCGATGTGCCTTCCGGATTCTTGAAGGTCGAGCCGCCTGTCTTTTCGCGTACAGGCTGCACCGTCTCGCGATGATGCTGCACCTCGTCCATGGCTTGTTTGATCGCTTCATGCTCGCCGGGAGTTCCCTCGAACAAGACAGAGGTAAAAATCAGATCCGACGATGCTGAGGAATGCCGATACGCGTAGCCCATATCCGCATTGGAAAGCACATGCACCTCGCCCTTGCGATCAAGGGCGCGAACCTCCACGACGCGCTCGCGCGTTTCCACGCCGTTGGCGCCTGCATTCATGCGCAAAGCCCCGCCCATGCCGCCGGGTATGCCATGGTAGAAGTGGAAGCCAGCCAGCCCCGCTTCCAGCGCCGCTGCGGCCACACGCTTGTCAGGCGTCGCCGCGCCTGCCCGCAGTTGCGTCTCAGAAACCTGATCGACTTCGCCGAAGCCTTTTGCGGAAAGCCGCACGACAAAGCCTGGAACACCGCCATCACGCACCAGCAGATTGGAGCCGATGCCAACCACGAGAATCGGTACCTCTTCCGGCACAGCCTTCAGAAATGAGGAGAGGTCTTCTTCATCGGCAGGCTGAAACAGAACCTGTGCCGGTCCGCCAGCGCGGAACCAGGTGATCTTGTCCATGCCGGTATCGGGCGTCAGCCGACCACGCAAGCCCGACAATTTGCCGTCGAGCTTCTTCAGAAGCGTCTCGCCGCTTTCCATCTTACTTCTTACCCTGTTCTGCCAGTTCTTTCGGCAGTGCATATGCCCACTGCGTAATATTGCCTGCGCCGAGGCAGACTACGAAATCGCCCGGCTCTGCAATCGACGCGACCAACGGCGCCAGCGCCTCGGGGCCACTGGCATAGCGCGCATCGCGATGACCTGCGGTCTTGATGCGTGATACGAGCGCTTCGGAATTGACGCCTTCGATCGGGTCTTCGCCTGCCGTATAGACCGGCGTCACGATGACCGTATCGGCATCGTTGAAACATGCCGCGAATTCGTCGAACAGGCTTGCCAGACGCGTATAGCGGTGCGGCTGCACGATGGCGACAACACGACCTTTCGTGGCTTCGCGTGCAGCTTTCAGCACGGCGCGGATTTCAACCGGGTGATGGCCGTAATCGTCGAATATCTCGACGCCGTTCCATGTGCCCGTATGGGTAAAGCGACGCTTCACGCCGCCGAACGAGCCGAGACCGCGACGAATATCGTCGGCAGAGATACCCAGCTCATGCGCGACAGCGATTGCTGCCGTCGCATTGGATACGTTGTGCTGGCCCGGCATCGGCAGACGCAGATCCTTGATCTCGGTCGCCTCGCCCTTGCGGGAGCGGATCACGACATCGAACAGGCTCGCCGCGCCATCCATGCGGTGATTGACAAAACGCACGTCAGCCTGCGGGTTCTGGCCATAAGTCACAATACGGCGGTCTTCGATGCGGCTCACCAGAGCCTGCACTTCAGGATGGTCAAGGCACATCACGCCGAAGCCATAGAATGGAACATTCTCGACAAACTGCGCGAAAGCCGCGCGCACATTTTCGAAATTGCCGTAATGGTCGAGATGTTCCGGGTCGATATTGGTGACGACCGCAATATCGGCAGGAAGCTTGAGGAACGTACCGTCGCTTTCATCCGCTTCCACCACCATCCAGTCACCATCGCCCATGCGGGCATTGGTGCCATAGGCGTTGATGATACCGCCATTGATAACCGTTGGATCGAGGTGCCCGGCATCGAGCAAAGCCGCAACCATTGAGGTCGTGGTGGTCTTACCATGCGTACCGCCAATCGCAACCGCATGACGGAAGCGCATCAACTCGGCCAGCATTTCGGCGCGGCGCACGATAGGCAGCAGCTTTTCGCGTGCAGCAACCAGCTCGGGATTGTTCTTCTTGATCGCCGTCGAAACGACAACCACTTCGGCATCGCCGATATTTTCAGCCTTGTGGCCGACAAAGACCTCAATGCCTTTTTCACGCAGGCGCTGCACATTGGCACTGTCGGACTGGTCCGAGCCCTGCACATGATAGCCGAGATTGTGCAGCACTTCGGCAATACCGCTCATGCCGATGCCGCCAATTCCGATGAAATGGACAAGCCCGATATTCAGCGGCATTTTCATGGCCGAGTTCCTTCTTTGAATTCCTGAACAGATTTACCTGCTGCAATAGCCTCTGCCAGATCAGCAAGCAACCGCGCTGCATCCGGCTTACCAACGCTTTTTGCAGCTTTTGCTTGTGCTTCGAGGCGCTGTGGCTCATTCATCGCAGCCTGGAGTATCTCGGCAAGGCGTTCTGGCGACAATTCCGACTGGCGAACAACCTCGCCACCGCCGACAGCCGCGAGCGCTGCCGCATTCGCTGCCTGATCATGATCGAGCGCGTGCGGAAACGGCACCAACATCGCCGGACGACCGATCACGGTGATCTCAGAAACGGTCGAAGCACCGGACCGCGAAATCACGAACTGGGCATCCGCCATGCGTGCTGGCATATCGTTGAAAAACGGCGCAACATCAGCGGGAACACCAAGCTTCTTGTAAGCTTCGCGCACAGCGGCTTCGTCTTCCTTGCGGGCCTGCTGGGTGATCAGCAGCCGCGCCCGGTCCCTATCCGGCAGCAAGGCCACGGCAGCGGGAATGGCTGTCGAAAAGAACTGTGCGCCCTGGCTACCGCCAAAAACCAGCAGGCGGAAACGTTCATCCGCCTTGACCGGCTTGTAAGAAGTCTCAGCCGCGGCCAGAACTGGAGGACGCACAGGATTGCCGGTCGTGACCGTTTTTTCGGCATAGACCCCGCCGGTCTCGGGCAGAAAACCGCCTGCAATCGCTTTCACGCGGCCAGCAAGCCCTTTGTTGGCGCGGCCCATGACGGCATTCTGCTCGTGCACCATCGTCGGGATATTCATGTTGCTCGCGGCATAGAGCGGCGGCAGTGTTGGATAGCCACCAAAGCCCGCGACGAGTTTGGGCTTCAGCCGGCGGAACAATTTACGGGAATCGAGATTGCCCTGCCATAGTGACCAGAACGTCTTCAGGAGCGCTATCGGGTTGCGGCCTGCAATTGTTGCCGAACGAATGACATGAACATGATCTTCCGCGAAGGCACCCGCGAAACGCTGCGCGCGCGCATCGGTCGCCAGATGAACGTCCCAACCACGCGCCTTCAGTTCATGCGCCAGCGCTTCCGCCGGAAAAAGATGACCGCCCGTTCCACCGGCGGCCAGTACAATTACGCCTTTTACCATCGACCCCTCACAGCGCAGGAATGCGTTTGCCCATGTCGACACCGCTGCCGACCGTATGGGTCATGCGGGCTTCCGGACGGCGGCGCGTCAGAGCCAGAAGGATGCCCATCGTGATGGCAATGGCGATGAGCGAGGAACCGCCATAGGAAATGAACGGCAGGGTCATGCCCTTTGCAGGCATGAGATGCAGGTTCACGGCCATGTTGATGATCGACTGGAAGCCGAACAGAATGACAATCCCCGAGACGGCCAGACGGGTGAACGGATCACGCTCGCGCAGCGCAATCGAAAGGCCGCGCACGACGATGAATGCGAACAGCAGCATGATGATCATGCACAGGATGATGCCGTATTCTTCTGCTGCAACCGAGAAAATGAAATCGGTATGGCTGTCCGGGATGATGCGCTTGATGGTGCCTTCGCCCGGACCTTGTCCGAACCAGCCGCCACGCAGAATCGCTTCGCGTCCGGCATCGACCTGGAACGTATCGCCCTCGCCTGTCATGAACCGATTGATACGACCCGCCACGTGATCGAACATGAAATAGGCTGAGATGCCGCCGCAAACCGCAAGACCGCCAAGAACCAGAATCCAGAACATCGGCAGACCGGCGAGGAAGAACATGGCACCCCATGTGCCTGTGGTCAGCATTGTCTGGCCAAGGTCAGGCTGAAGGACGAGCAAAGCAGCAACGGTGCCGAACAGCAGCATGGCAAGAAAATTGCCGGGCATTTCGCCACCGCGTTCACGCTCCGAGAACAGCCAGGCGCAAACCACCACGAAAGCAGGCTTCATGAATTCCGACGGCTGGATAGAGATACCCGCCAGATTGACCCAGCGCCGCGCACCTTTCACTTCGATACCGAAGAACAGTGCGGCAACCATCAATACAAGCGAAATGCCGAGCAGGATCAAAGCAAATCGCCTGATCTGGCGCGGCGACAGAAACGACACGCCGATCATGACGCCAACTGCCGGCAGCATGAAGAAAATCTGGCGCTCGACAAAATGGAACCCGTCGAGGCCAATACGCTGGGCCACGGCAGGACTTGCAGCAAATGACAGCAGAATGCCAAGCCCCATCAGGGCCAGACATGCAGCGAGGAAGAAGCGGTCTATTGTCCACCACCAATTGGCGACAGGACCGCGATCGACACGGCTTACCATCAGCTTTTTCCTCCTATAGGTTCAACACCCGGAAGCGCCAGAACAGCGCTGCGGAATGCATCGCCGCGTTTTTCAAAATTCTGGAACTGGTCGAAGCTCGCGCAAGCAGGCGACAGCAGCACAACCGGTTCGGGAGCAGCATCGTTACCGGCATCGCGGGCAGCGTGCTCGACAGCGACTGCAAGCGTGTCGGAAATCTCGAACGGCGCCGCATCGCCAAGCGTTGCAGCAAACTGTGCTGCGGCTTCGCCGATCAGATAGGCCTTGGCAATCCGCGGGAAGAACCCGGCCAGCGAAGCAATTCCGCCAGCTTTCGGCACACCACCTGCAATCCAGTAGATGTTCTGCAGAAAGGACGACAATGCCGGAGCCGTTGCTTCCGCATTGGTTGCTTTGGAATCGTTGACGAACAGTACTTTTCCGCGATGCCCAACCTGTTCCATGCGATGGGCCAGGCCGGGAAAGCTCTTCAATCCCGCATCGATTTCTTCAAGGCTTAAGCCCACTGACAGGCACGCGACGACAGCCGCAAGCGCGTTCTGCGCATTATGCGCGCCGCGCAGCGAACCGATACCTTCCAGGGAAGCGATTTCGTCAATTTCCCCGTCCTGCGACCAGAGCAGCTTTGCGCCGTCAGCGAAATAGCCTTTGCCGAGGTGCCTTTCCTTGGAAATTCGCACGACGTGTACACCATCGCGATAAAGCCGGTCCGCAATGGCTTCGCAATAATCATCATCAACGCCGACAATTGCCGTGTCGCTCGCCGCCACCAGACGTTCCTTGATCGCGGCATAGTTTTCCATCGAACCATGACGGTCGAGATGATCCGGTGTCAGATTGAGCAGAATGCCCGCCGTCGGGTTCAGCGATGGCGCCAAATCGATCTGATAGGATGAACATTCGACCACATAGAAGCGATTTGCCTGCGGCGGCTCCAGCGTCAGGATTGCGGTGCCGATATTGCCGCCAAGCTGCATATCCCGACCGGAAGCCTTGATGATATGGGCGATCAAAGCGGTCGTCGTCGATTTGCCGTTGGTGCCGGTGATGGCGATGAACGGGCAATCGGGAGCAATGTGATTGCGCTCGCGGACAAACAGCTCCACGTCGCCGATGATTTCGACACCTGCGGCATGAGCCAGATCGACAGTCCAGTGTGGCTTTGGATGGGTCAGCGGAACGCCCGGCGAAAGCACGAAAGCCGCAAATTGCGACCAGTCAGCCTGCCGCAGATCGCCTGTGGCAATGCCCGCGCTCTGGGCACGGGCAACACTGTCGGGATTGTCATCCCAGGCAATGATCTTTGCGCCGCCCGCAAGAATGGCCTTGGCGGTCGCGATACCCGACCCGCCCAGTCCGAAAAGGGCGACTGTCTTATCCTTGAGGGCGGTGATCGGGATCATTCGATATGCCTGTTATCTGAGCTTCAGGGTGGAAAGACCGATCATCGCGAGAATGATCGCAACGATCCAGAACCGGATCACGACCTGGCTCTCGGTCCAGCCCTTCTTTTCGAAATGGTGGTGAATAGGCGCCATGAGGAAGACACGCTTGCCGGTCAGCTTGAAGGAGCCAACCTGAATGATGACGGAAAGCGCTTCGACGACGAACAGGCCACCGATGATGGCGAGAACGATTTCATGCTTCGTTGCAACCGCAACGGTGCCCAGCATACCACCCAGCGCCAGCGAACCCGTATCGCCCATGAAGATAGCGGCGGGAGGCGCATTGAACCACAGGAAGCCGAGGCCCGCGCCGATAACAGCGCCAAGAACCACAGCAAGTTCACCTGTGCCCGGCACGAAATGAATTTGCAGATAGTCAGCGAAGATCGCGTTGCCGGAAAGATAGGCAATGAAGCCGAAAGACGCCGCGGCCACCATGACCGGTACAATTGCAAGCCCGTCGAGACCATCTGTCAGGTTTACGGCATTGCCTGCGCCAACCATGACGAAGGCTGCAAACGGAATGAAGAACCAGCTCAGATTGACGACGAACTGCTTGGCAAACGGAAATGTCAGCGAAGAGGAGAACGGCTCCTGCCCTGCCCGCATGATGACAAAAGCGGCAACAGCGGCGATCAGGAATTCGATGCCAAGACGCGCCTTGCCGGAAAAGCCCTTGTCAGACTGCTTCGTCACCTTGAGATAATCATCATAGAAGCCGATGGCGCCGAAACCCACCGTAACCAGCAGAACGACCCAGACATAGACGCTGGCCAGATTGGCCCAGAGCAGGCACGACACAAGAATGCCGGTCATGATCATAAGACCGCCCATGGTGGGCGTACCGGCCTTCTTGAAATGGGTCTGCGGACCGTCAGCGCGGATCGGCTGGCCTTTCCCCTGACGCACCCGGAGCGAGTTGATGATCGACGGGCCGAACAGGAACACGATCAGCGCCGATGTAATCATCGCGCCGCCGGTGCGGAAGGTAATGTAGCGGAACACATTGAGCGGTGTCATATGTTCGGCGAAGAAGGTGAGAAGCATCAACATGTAGAGAAAAATCCCTCAAATACCGCTTACTCCGCGGGTTCCACCGGCGGAAACTGGCTGATCAACGTCTTGACGATTTTGGAAAAGCCGATCCCCTTCGACGATTTCACCATGATGACATCGCCCGGACGGACCGCCTTGATCACCAGCGGCAACAATTCGTCGGTGCTTTGCCTGTACTCGGTCTGAATTTCAACCGGCAAGGCATTTTTCAGCGCCGACATGTCCGGTCCACCGATAAAAAGCGTGTTCACTTCAGCATCCACGATCGGGCGCGCGAGATCGGCATGAAGTTTGCCCGATTGACGGCCAAGCTCCAGCATGTCCCCCAGAACTGCGATGCGACGACCACGCGAGCCTTCCGGTGTGGTCGAATGCAACAACGACAGGGCTGCGCGCATCGAGGTCGGATTGGCGTTGTAGCTCTCATCAATCAGCGTGAAGGTTCCTTCAGGATGCTGAAGCACATGGCGCGCGCCGCGACCGCCTTCGGCAGAAAGCGTCGCCATGGCCATCATCACCTTGGCGATATCAGCTCCGACCAGATCAGCGGCCCCAAGAACGGCGAGCATGTTCTGCACAATATGACGGCCCGGCATACCAACCTTCACGGCTGCTTCATGCGTTCCGATTTTGACCGTCATGCAAGAGCAGGTTGGGTGCAGCTTCACTTCGCGCAGACGATAGTCGGACCGGGCGTTCTCGCCGAATGTGGCAATGTGTTCGACACCAGCCTTTTCGGCCAGTTCTTCCAGCTGTTTGAAGCGCTTGTCATCACGATTGAGAAGCGCATAGCCGCCTGGAACTATGCCTTCGAAAATCTCCGCCTTGGCAACGGCGATTTCTTCCAGATTGGCGAAATGACCAAGATGTGCCGGTGCAATCAGCGTGATCAGCGCCACATGCGGGCGCACCATCTTCACCAGCGGACGAATTTCGTCGTGATGGTTCATGCCGATTTCGAAAACGCCGTAATCCGTATCGGCAGGCATGCGCGCAAGCGTCAGCGGCACACCCCAATGATTGTTGAACGACGCCACAGAAGCATGGACCTTGCCGACTTCCGAAAGAACGTGACGCAGGGCTTCCTTGGTCGTCGTCTTGCCGACGGAACCCGTCACCGCGATGATCTGCGCCTTCGAGCGTGCCCGCGAGGCAATGCCAAGCTTGGTCAGGGCCTCAAGCACATCCTCGACCACGATCATCGGTACTTTGGAATTGCCGAATGCGGGCAGACGATGCTCGGCCACCACAAGAAGACCCGCACCAGCGGCCATGGCGCTGGTTACGAAATCATGCCCGTCGAACTGTTCGCCCTTGATGGCGAAAAAAGCCTCGCCCGGTTTCAGCGAACGGCTGTCGATTGAGATGCCGGTTATGCCGCCGGGAAGGTTGCCAAAGGGCCTGCCTTCCATGGCTTCAACCATATCGTTGGATGTCCAGAGCCAGTCACTCATTCCGAGCGCTCCTCAAGGCGGGCAGCAAGTGCTGCTGCAACTTCCGCATGATCAGAGAACGGCAAGGTAATGCTGCCGACAATCTGGCCCTCTTCATGCCCCTTGCCTGCAACGACCAGCGTATCGCCCGCCTGCATCATGGAAACAGCGGTAAAGATAGCCTCTCGACGATCACCAATTTCGGTCGCGCCCGGCGCTGCTGCCATGATTTCCGAGCGGATTTGGGCTGGAACCTCCGAGCGCGGATTGTCGTCCGTGACGATTGCCACATCCGCCAGTCGCGAGGCGATTTCGCCCATGATCGGACGCTTTCCCTTGTCGCGGTCGCCGCCACAACCGAAGACCACGATCACCCGGCCCGTCGTGAACGGACGCACCGAAGTCAGAACATTTTCCAACGCCTCAGGCTTATGGGCGTAATCGACATAGGCTGGAGCGCCATCTTCCGTCGCACCGACGAGATCGAGCCGTCCCGGTGCGCCTTTGAGGAGCGCCAAGGCACGCATTGCAGCCGCAGCCGGAACGCCCGTAACCATGGCAAGCCCTGCGGCAACCAGCGCATTTGCGACCTGAAAATCTCCGGCGAGCGGCAGTTCGATCTCAAAAATCTCATCGCCGATGCGCACTTCGACATGCTGGCGGAAACGCTCGTGCTCGACCCGCTTGAGAGCAATGAAATTGCCTTTTCGTCCGACCGTCTTCACGTCGCATCCAGCAAGCGTCGCCGCCTCGATGGCCTGCGCCGAGAAATGATCGTCGGAGAAGATGATGGCTGGCGCACCCTTCGGCAAAAGCGTGTTGAAGAGACGCATCTTCGCGCCAAGATATTCCTCGATGGTCGCGTGATAATCCATATGGTCACGACCGAGATTGGTAAACGCACCGGCAGCGAGCTTGACACCATCGAGACGACGCTGATCAAGGCCATGCGATGAGGCTTCCATGGCCGCATGGGTCACGCCTTCATCGGCAAGCTCTGCCAGAACACGATGCAACTCCACCGGATCGGGTGTTGTCAGCGAATTATAGTCGCTGCGCGTCGGCGAAAACACGCCGGTCGTGCCGATATTCGCCGCCGGAAAACCGGCATAGGCCCAAATCTGCCGGGTAAAGGACGCGACGGAAGTCTTGCCGCTGGTGCCTGTAACTGCAACCATAACTTGTGGCTGCTTGCCATAGAACTGCGCCGCAGCTACTGCCAATGCAAGGCGGGGATCATCGACATGAAGAACCGGGACGCCTGCGTCAGCGATAGCCGTATCCTTGCCTGCGATGATGGCGCTGGCGCCGCGCTTGACGGCATCGGCGACAAAAGCCGCACCGTCTGCTTTCACGCCTTTCAACGCTGCGAAAAGAAAACCGCGTTCGACCTTGCGGGAGTCCGACGTGACGCCGGTGATCTCCACCTCACCGGCATCGCCGGAGGCCAGTTCCTTAAAGAGAGCGATTTCCTTCAGTTTCATGGTCATACCAAATCCAGATTCAGTTGTGCGCGTTTCGCTGCAAGGGCTGCTTTATGCGAATCAGTCGTATTCGTTGGAAACCATTGCTGGCGGCACTTCCTGTTGAAAATCAGGCTTGCCGCTTAAATTGCTAACCATTGCTGGCTGGGCTTCGAGTTGGAAATCGGGCTTCACGCCGAGGAACGAAGCAGACCGGCGGATGATCTCCGAAACCATCGGTGCTGCATTGAGACCCGCGGTTGCGCTGAACTTGCCTTCTTCCGGCTTCGGCTCGTCGATGATGGTCAGCACGACATAGGTCGGATCATCCATCGGAAATGACGCCAGAAATGCGTTGAAGCGCACATCCTTCGAATAGCGGCCATGCACCACCTTTTCCGCCGTACCGGTCTTGCCGCCGACGCGATAGCCCGGAACAGTGGCCCGCTTGCCGGAGCCGCCCTGGGCGGTCGCATTGAGGCGATAGAGGTAACGCATATCCGCAGAAACCTGTGGATGAATGACCTGCTTGGCCACCTGATCAGCCTGAGCCTGCGTGCGCATCAGGAAAGTCGGCTCCATCAGCTTGCCGCCATTCATCAGCGCAGCCGCACCGACCGCCGTCTGCAACGGCGTCGTCATCATGCCGTGGCCGAACGAAATGGTCATCGAATGGACCTTCTTCCACACACGCGGTTCAACGGGACGCGCCACTTCCGGCAACTCCGTCTGCATGCGGTCGAGAAGGCCGATCTTCTTCA
Source organism: Ochrobactrum sp. BTU2 (assembly GCF_024539785.1). Taxonomy (NCBI): domain Bacteria; kingdom Pseudomonadati; phylum Pseudomonadota; class Alphaproteobacteria; order Hyphomicrobiales; family Brucellaceae; genus Ochrobactrum; species Ochrobactrum sp. BTU2. The sequence continues at coordinate 170,915 of NZ_JAHWRG010000004.1, forward strand.
GGAATGCGCGATGGCCTTCAATGCCAACGGCATCCGCCTCGCGGCCCGAACCGATATTAGACGAGAAGATGAAGACTTCCGGCAGCGTCAACCAGCGGCCCTTGCCGTGGAAGTCACGGATCGTCTGGCGACCGAACACCAGCGGACGGCTGGCATCGAGTTTCGACTGCAGGTTGAACTTACCGGAATCGAGCGCCATCGCCGTGGTAAAGCTCTTGATGGTCGAACCCATTTCATAGGTGCCTGCCGACATGCGGTTCAGGCGGTCCTTGTCCAGAGCATGGACCGGGTTGTTCGGATCAAAATCCGGCACCGATGCCATGGCGATCACTTCGCCGGTCTTGACGTTCAGCACCACAGCACCGGCAGCAATTGCCCGGTAGCGTTCCATGGCCTTGACGAGTACGTCACGCATGATGTGCTGTACACGAATATCGATCGAGAGGCGCACCGGCTCCAGCGACTGTCCGGTCGCAAGGCCGACAGAACGCAGATCGGTCAGCCCCTGACTGTCGATATATTTCTCCATGCCCGCAATGCCCTGATTGTCGACATTGACGAGACCGAGGATATGCGACGCGGTCGGGCCACCCGGATAGAAGCGGCGCTTTTCCGTACGGAAGCCGATGCCCGGCACGCCGAGCGCCATGATCTGGCTCTGCTGGCGGGGCGTCAGTCCACGCTTGATCCAGACGAAACCGGCGCCACTTTTCAAACGCTTATATGTCGCTTCCCAATCAAGATCGGGCAGCACCGTCGACAGCATTTCGATGGTTTCGTCGGGATCGACGATCTTGCGCGGCTCCGCATAGAGCGAAGCAGTCTTGATGTCGGTCGCGAGGATTTCGCCGTTACGGTCGAGAATATCCGGGCGCGACGCGAGCTGGTGAACCGCCGGGCCTGCATTATCCTCATTTTCGCCGCCGATGACACCGAAATAGATGAGCTTGCCACCCATCACACCATAGATGCCGACAAAGCAGGCGATCGCCATCCAGAGACGATTGCGCGCGCGGTTGCCATGCTTTTTGCGCGAGCCGACAAACGCCATGTTGCCGGCCAGCTTTTCATCGCCAACCGGCTCAACACCGTCATCTGCCTGCATATTCTTTTTCCCGAAAAGTCTCAGCCGCATGATCAGTGCCTCGCCCCGCTTTTCTTGACGCTGCCGGTCGTGATGGCATCCTTTTCAAGCACGCCGCTTGCAAGCAGTTCGTCGCTGCCGGAGATGATCTTCTGGATATCGTCAACCGGACGTTCCGGAATTTCGTGGACACCCAGCACAAGCTGTTCGGCTTCGATCGGCTGGAGGTTGAGTTCCTTTTCGTAGACACCAACGAGACTTTGCAGGCGACCAGGCTGGGTCATCAATGCCCAGTCGGCGCGCAAGAGCGTGATCGTGTCCTTTTCGGAGTCGATCTGTCGCTTCAGCTTGGCGATCACCGCGATCTGCTTTTCCGCGTCATATTTGATCGTGTAGGTGACGGTCGCCGCCACCAGCATCGCCGCTATCATGATGATGTCGAAAGTACGCAGCACTCGTTCAACTCCGGGCCAGTTCGTTCGTCTCGGGCAGTTTGGGCAGTCCGAAAAGCGATAAATCGTCTTCCAGTGGCGGATTTTCCGTCCTTATTCCAGCGCGCAGCTTCGCCGAGCGCGCACGTGGATTTCGTTCTTCTTCCTCTGCGGTCGGGCCAACAGCGCCCTTGACCGCGGGCGTAAAGCTCGGCAGACGGACATGTGTTTCCGGCAGATGACGCGATCCGGCACTACCGCCGGCGCGGTCAGCGAAATAGCGCTTCACCATGCGGTCTTCGAGCGAATGGAAGGTCACGACAACCAGCCGGCCGCCCGGTTTCAGGATGCGTTCGGCAGCAAGCAACGCCCGCGCCAGTTCGCCCAACTCGTCATTCACATAGACCCGCAGCGCCTGAAAAACCCGCGTCGCCGGATGGATGCGATCCTTCGGATTGCGTCCCACCAGCGTTTCGATGGCATTGGCAAGATCGAGCGTACGCGTGAAAGGCTGTGCGGTCCGGCGCTTGTCGATCATGCGTGCAATGCGGCCTGCATGGCGCTCTTCGCCCAGAAAATTGAAGATGCGGGCAAGATCACCGGTCTTGAGACGGTTCACCACATCGGCAGCGCTTGGTCCTTTTTTCGACATGCGCATGTCGAGCGGACCATCCTTCTGGAAGGAAAAGCCGCGCTCGGCCTCATCGATCTGCATCGACGATACGCCAATATCGAGCACAACGCCGTCCACCTTGCTGCCTGCTCCCTTAACCTTCGAGACTGCTTCATCAAGAGCAGAGAACCGGGACTCGACCAGATCGAGCCGGCCCGGAAACTGCTTTTCCATCGCCCGCCCGGCTTCGATTGCGGTCGGATCGCGGTCAATCGCGATCACGTCCGCTCCCGCTTCCAGTATGCGACGCGTATACCCGCCAGCACCGAATGTCCCATCGACAATCACTGCGCCAGATACAGGCTTCAGGGCGTCGATCACTTCGGCGATCAGCACCGGAACGTGACGGACTTCAGCCCCTTCGGCTTGAGAATTGTCTCCGCCGAGGCTTGCCATCATTCCGATCCTTTCCCGGGTACTTGGCCCGTTTTTAAAGCGTCTCGCGCTTCAATCTTTTGTTTTCACGCATGTTTTGTTCCAAAATCGGTTCCCAACTTCAGGAAACATGCTTTCGTGTTTTGCTTGCGGATTCCGCCCATTTGCCGTCAACGTGGCGACATGGCGGATTCGTTCGTCAGTTATCGGATATTAAGCTTAATGAAGCGTTATCCTTTGGCTCAGCACTTCTACAGAACTGTGCCAGCCCCATAATTTTCAACAGGGATTTTTTGAAGGCGGTTTGCGCTCAGCAGTTGCCCGAAAACGGACATTTGCTTCAATCCAAATGCGATGGACCCACACACTATGCATCACAAGCTTATGATTTGTGATGCCCCGCCCCCGGTTGACGCCCTCCCATCATTGGCATATTTAATGCAAATAGTTTGCAACTGCATAAACACCCAAGGCATTGAGTATGGCACCCCATGGAGCAGGCCCCTCCGGCGCTGGCGAAGTAACATTTGAAGGCTGGCGACGTGATCGCGGCGAAGCATCCATGTCCGATGTCCACCGCTCGATCCGAGTCAATCGTTCAGGTTCAAAGTTCCGTCGCGCACTTTCCTTCTTCGGTCCCGGCTATCTGGTAGCCGTTGGCTATATGGACCCCGGCAATTGGGCCACCTCGCTCGCTGGTGGCTCTCGCTTCGGCTATACGTTGCTATCCGTTGTGCTGCTGTCCAATCTTATGGCCGTGCTCCTGCAGGCGCTTTGCGCACGTCTTGCCGTCGCAACCGGCCGCGATCTGGCACAGGCTTGCCGCGATGCCTATCCGCGCTTTCTCGCATGGCCGCTCTGGTTCCTGGCCGAACTGGCAATCTGCGCCACCGATCTGGCGGAAGTCATCGGCACCGCCATCGGCCTCAACCTGCTCTTCGGCATTCCGCTGGAAATCGGTGTCATCATCACTGCTGCCGATGTGCTTCTGGTTCTTTATCTCCAGAACAAGGGATTTCGCCGTGTCGAGGCGCTCATCATCACCCTTCTGGGCGTGATTGCGCTCTGCTTCCTTATTCAGATTCTGATGGCGCAGCCGCAATGGGGCGCAGTCATCAAGGGCTTTGCGCCAACAACCGACATCATCCGCAATCCGGACATGCTTTATATCGCCCTTGGTATCATCGGCGCCACGGTCATGCCGCATAATCTCTATCTGCATTCGGGCATCATCCAGACACGCGATTACGGCCACACGACCGCTGAAAAGCGCGAAGCCATACGCTTTGCGACATGGGATTCCACCATTGCGCTGACATTCGCGCTGCTGGTCAATGCATCAATCCTGATCCTGGCTGCTGCAAGCTTCAACGCCACCGGCAATACTGCGGTCGAAGATCTCGACAAGGCCCATGCTCTTTTGAACCCGCTGCTGGGATCAGCCCTTGCGCCAACGCTTTTTGCGATTGCGCTTCTGTGCTGTGGCCTGAACTCGACCATCACCGCGACGATGGCCGGACAGATCGTCATGGAAGGCTTCATCGATATTCGCCTGAAGCCGTGGCTGCGCCGTGCGATCACCCGCTTCGTGGCCATTGTTCCCGCTGCCGTCGTGACGATCATGTACGGTTCGCAGGGAACGACAGAGCTTCTGATCCTGTCTCAGGTCGTGTTGAGCCTTCAGCTACCCTTTGCCGTCATTCCACTCGTGATGTTCACGGCGGAGAAAAAGAAGATGGGATCGCTGGTCGCGCCGCGCTGGGTGACGTTGCTTGCTGCCATTACCGCTGCAATCATCGTCGTGCTGAATATGAAGCTGATCTACGATTTCCTGTCCGGCGTGCCAATTTAAGCCCCTCCCGAGGCTTTTCGAATGGGCGGCTCCGTATCTTGAAGCCGCCCATTCTTTTACTTCACCGCCGCATTGCCGCCATCGGCGTAAAGCGCCGAACCCGCGACAAAACTCGACATCGGGCCTGCCAGAAACAGCGCGGCCTGAGCGATTTCTTCGGGCTGGGCGATCCGTTTCATCGCATGCAGGCCTGCAGCCCATTCCTTGTGCTTTTCATCTCCGCCCATCGGCGTATCGACACCACCCGGCAAGAGCGCATTTGCCCGGATACCACGGGCGCCGTAATCGGCGGTTATGCCCTTCACCATACCCATGAGAGCTGCCTTCGAGGTTCCGTAAACCGACATGCCCGGAATGCCGACGCTCGTGCCGACAAATGTCGAGGTGAAGACAATCGAGCCTCCACCCCTTTCAAGCATCAGAGGGATTTGTGATCTCGCTCCCATAAACGCCGAGGTCAGATTACCTGCCAGCACCCCCGCCCAATCATCGGGCGCGATTTCGGCAAGCGGCGCGATAGGGCCGACCGTGCCAGCATTGTTGACGGCTATATCAAGGCCGCCGAATGTATCCTTCGCTGCCGCAGCAAGTACCTCATGCGTTTCAGCTTCCGAGACATCGCCAGCAACACAATGCGCCTTTCCGCCAAACGCCGCGATCTCCTCCGCAACACGTTCTAGACCGGCAAGTCCGCGAGCATTCAGCACAATGGCTGCGCCCTCTCTGGCAAAAAGCAATGCAGCAGCCCGCCCTATTCCCGACGATGCACCGGTGATGATTGCGACCTTGTCTTTCAAACTGGACATACTGAACCTCCGTGATTTCGTGGAGGTCCCAATTAAAGTCCCGGCAGTAACGCAACTATCCGTTTCTTGCGTTTGAATGCTGAAGCAGTCGATTAGGAGCATTTCCAGCAAAAACATGAAACGGTTTTGCGTAGGGCAATGCGACAACACAAACAGTTGGAGCGGTTCCAACGCTTCTTTTAAAATAGAAGCCGCTCTAGAAAAAATTGTCAGTCGGTCTGTAAGCCGGGTTCTGTATGGCCGGGCTTTCGCCCGACGTGGCAGCCATTCATCTGGGACGGATGTCGCCACCCGCCTCGTGCAACCCACCCGGACGGCTGATCCGGAAACCGATTGCCGGCCCTTGCGAGCCAGCGCGCCGTCCCTATTCGGTTTTGCTCCCGATGGGGTTTACCGTGCCGTCTGCATTGCTGCAGACGCGGTGGGCTCTTACCCCACCCTTTCACCCTTACCCCGTCATCCCTGCCGTTTCGTTGCGCAACGGTACGGAAGACGGGGCGGTCTGCTTTCTGTGGCACTTTCCCTGGGGTCACCCCCGCCGGGCGTTACCCGGCATCGTGTTTCCATGGAGCCCGGACTTTCCTCACCTGCCGCCTTTCGGCATATGACAAGCGCGGCTGCCCGACCGACTGACAGCGCGCATATAGCAACGATAGCGGAACAGTGGAACCGGATTCCGGAAAAAATCTGCAGTCACCGGAAACAGAAAAGCCGACAGTGTCTCCACTGTCGGCTTTCCGTTCACATCAGGCGGCCTGTACTCTACGCGACCGCCGACGTAAATCTGCATTCGCATCCTGAAAATGCATCAGAGCGCGCGCATATAGGCCTTGACCGAGCTGCAATATTTCGCCGAGGTCGGGTTCATACGCTTTGCGCCGTGACCGGCATTGTACTTCAGGATCGTGCCGCAAGTGCTGCCGCCGCCGAGCTTCTGCGCCTGGGCCAGATACTTCATGCCGAACTGGATGTTCGTGGAAGGCTCATAGAGACCCTTGGCTGAACCCGTGTAGCCGAGGCCACGTGCGGTCGAGAGCTTGATCTGCATCAGGCCGATTTCACCGGCCTTGCCACGCACATTCGGCTGGAAATTGCTTTCGTGACGCACAACCGCATGGGCAAGTGCGGAAGGCACGCCATAGGTCGATGCGTAACGATTGATGATGCTTGAATAAGCGCCGCCGCTCTTGGCGTTACGGGCAGTCGTGTCCTTCGACTGCGAACGCTTAGCAGCAGAACCCTTGCCCGTAGAATTCTTGGCAGTCGGAGCCGCACGGCGGCTGACGACCGATGCCTTCTTCGGCGCTTTGGTTGGCTTTTCCGCCTCGGCAGTCTTGTTCTGCTGGCGTGCCTTGAGGAGAGCTGCGAGGTTGGTCGGTTCAGTTGAAGGGGCACTCAGTGCTGGATTCAGGCCAAACGAACTCATCGCGCCAACAAGGGCGCAAACAACAACAAATTTAATTTTCATAACCTACCGTCTTGGAACGTTTCTTTTCTCAGACTGTCTGTCTTGGGTAAAAACAGTCCTGTTTTTTGATCCCGCCCGATATGGGTTGTCAGGCCCTTGTCCGCTGGGATTGAGCGATGAAGTGCCGGGCAAATGCAGCCGAAGATTGGTTGTAAAAGTAAAATAGTCTTACAGGTTGTAACATTCGTGATTCACGCAAACGCGGCGTAAACCTTCGTCACAACCCTTCTGCAACCGGGCTGGATCGATCTATTTTTATGAAATCATTACAGAAATACGAATCAACGCTGGATAGAGAGATTAACCGCCTGCATCTCGTCAGGCGGTAACATTCTGCAGGGAAAAAATTAGCCTGTAGAGGGTATCTATAGTAGATACATCAGCCACCCCGTCCACATTTTGTGTCCGAAAATGTCGCTGAAAGGCCTTAATCACAGTCTCGGTGCCTTCATCGAAGACACCAGTGATGGCGATTTCGTAGCCATAAAGTGCCAGCATGGATTGCAACGCCTCGACCGGCTGGCCGTTTTCGCCACGTGCCAGAAACCGCCCGCCGCGGATCGACGTCGGCTCGATATAGTGGCCGATACCCGCCTCGTGGAGCCGCTTCCAGGGGAAGTTATGGCCCGGGTCTGTCTTGCGCGAAGGTGCAATATCGGAGTGGGCCAGAATATTTTCCGGCTTGATGGTATAACGCTCGCATATATCGCGGCAGAGGCGGATGACCGCATCGATCTGCGCATCCTTGAACGGCGGATAGTCTTCAAGATTACCCGGATTGACGATCTCAATGCCGATGGAGGCCGAATTGATGTCCGTTTCGCCCTTCCAGAAGCTCTTGCCCGCATGCCAGGCACGGGCCTTTTCCGAAACCATCTGCACGATCCGCCCGTCTTCATGGACAAGGTAATGCGCGGAAACTTCCATATCTGGCGATTTAAGAACCTGCACGGCCTCTTCGGCAGTCGCCAGACCGGTATAATGGAGAATGAGAAAGGCGGGCACCTTGCCGTCGCGACGCGGACCGAAATTGGGTGACGGATCAAGCGTTGCACCGGCAAAATCGGGCCGGTCAAGCGCCAGCTCCCGCAACAACTCGCTCTCGATTTCGCGCACGCTGCTCATGCAGCCTCCAGATTCTTCTCAATGCTTGCCCAGGCAGCGTTTATCGCTGCCAGACGCCTGTTGGCAATGGTTATGAATTCAAGCGGCAAGCCCTCTGCCACCAGCCGGTCCGGATGATGTTCCTTGACCAGCGAACGATAGCGCTTGCGGGCCATCTCGAAGGAAACGCCGCGCTCCAGCCCCAGAATGGCATAAGGATCGTCAGCACCGCGCTGGACATGCCGGATCGAGATACGATCGAAAGCGACTTCATCATAGCCGAAAATATCCGCAACGCCTGCAAGGAAGGCCATCTCTTTTTCATGCACATAGCCGTCAGCGGTGGCTATATGAAAAAGACCGTCGAGGATATCCTCAAGCAGATGGCAATCGGGTTGTCCTTCACTACACAATCCGGCGAGCTGACGCGCATAGGATTCATAGCCAGCGACATCCTGCTTGGCGAGATCGTAGAGCCGCGCAACATGCGCCGTCTCTTCCTTCGGCACGGCGAATATATCCTGAAAGGCGCGGATTTCGTCCTGTGTGACGACCCCGTCGGCCTTGGCCATCTTGGCTGAAAGCGCGATCATCGCAATGGAGAAGGCCACCCGGCGCCGTGTATCGGCGTCACCTTCGAAAACGGTGCGCACGGCTTCGATAACGCCAGTAATGGCATTCGACGCCACGTAAGTGACAAACTCACCGATGCGAACCCAAATCGACATGGGACTTTTCTATAGAATTCCGAATGAACTGAAAACCGCCCAGGCGAGCGAAAGTCTAAAAAACAAACATTTAGAAAGAATATCAGGACATTGGCTTAGATTGTTGCCGAGTTCCGCAACGAACGCTTATTGCTGGGGTTCGCGTTCGTCGAAGGAACGCTGTGCGGCCGTGGCTGCTGCTTGTCCAGCCGTCTGTGCCTGCTGATCCGTTTGACCGACAGATTTTGCCGCGGCAACGGCATTGGTCCGTGCGCGTTCAATGGCTGCTGCCTTCTCTTCCGGGCTCACCACACCGGAACTGTCGCGGAGCGACTTGACCAGATCGGGGCCTTTCTCCGTGCTTCCACTTTCTGCCGGTTTGGCAGGCTGCGATACAGCAGCGGCGCCCTGCTCGCTGCCATTCGTAGTGGCAGCAATCTCGTCGTCTCCTTTGCCGCAAGCGGCAAGCACAACAAGAACAATCGCAGAGATGAAAAACAGGAAGTTACGGTTCATGACAAAAGCCATAACCGAACCGAGCCTGCGTTGAAACACGGAAAACGCAGAATGCCCGTCTTTTCCCGACATGGTTGCTTTAACGTTCATCTCAATCCTAAAACCATTGGCTTAAAGCCATTGGTCTAAAGCCTTTGACCGAAGCCTATTGGCACGAATGGCGACCCGGAAACCGGATCGCCACCCGCATGCTAGTGCATCACGACTTCCCAACCTTAGTTGGAAGGCGCTGTCCCTGTACCTGGCGCCGGGGTAGCCGGTGCCGGAGTTGCCGGGGCTGGCGTCGTCGTCGTGTCATTGTTCGAGGGCGCTGCCGGCGCGGATGGTGCCGGTGCGTTGCTCGTGTCGTCCTTCTTGTCATTGCACGCTGCAAGGCCGAGAAGCGATACGGCGGCGACAGAAGCAATCAGAAACTTCTTCACGTTGGCTCTCCTTCCTAGATCAGGCTCGTTGGCCTGGTTTCAGGCATTAAATGGCAATATTGCCAAACGCCTCTCTCTGTTTTCTCCGTGCGTGACCGGTTGATCCGGCCAATCACCTTTACGGTCACTCATCGACACAGAAATCCCGTCGACTCGGACCGTCACACAAGAAAACGGCAACGGCGCGAAAAAGTTCTCTCAAATAGTCTTACCGACCGTAATAAAGCGACAGTATTACAGGCGTATAGCCGCATTCATCTGGTTTAAAAACCCGCAATTAATTCGTCACGCCCCTGTCATTGGACGATGTTTAACTTGGCAAAATCAAAGTCGGGATTCGTGCATTAGGGGAATTTTTGATGACACAGCAAGCATCAGCCGACACAATTCTAAAGCAGGCCGTGACCCAGAACAGCGCCCTCTCGCGGGCAGGCTTTTCTGAAAGGCTGTTTGCCTGGCTGTTCAAAGGGCTGGTCTATCCGCAGATATGGGAAGACCCGGAAGTTGATATGGCAGCTCTGGCTATAGAGCCGGACCATCGCATCGTCACCATCGCGTCCGGCGGATGCAATGCCATGTCCTACCTGACCGCCGATCCGGCACGTGTGGAGGCGGTCGATCTCAATCAGGCACACGTCGCGTTCAACCGGCTGAAGCTTGCGGCTGTCAAAAACCTGCCCGACTACGATGCATTCTACCGATTTTACGGGAAAGCCGACGACAAGACCAATCTTGCCGCCTACAAGCGCTTCATCCGCCCGCATCTGGACAGCGAAAGCCGCGACTATTGGGAAAAACGCAAATGGAATGGCCGCCAACGTATTTCCATTTTCTGGCGCGACCTCTATCGCCACGGCTTGCTTGGCGTCTTCATCGGCATGGGCCATCGCGTGGCGCGCCTCTACGGGATCGATCCGCGCGACATCTTGAAGGCGCGCACAATGGAAGAGCAGCGTAGCTTCTTCGACACGGCGCTTGCCCCGCTCTTTGAAAAACGCATGGTGCGCTGGGCCACGGCCCGCAAATCATCCCTTTTCGGACTGGGCATACCGCCACAGCAATATGATGCCCTTGCCACTGCAGGAAACGGCGACATGGCGCTTGTCCTGCGCAGTCGTCTTGAGAAACTCGCTTGCGGTTTCCCCCTTACCGACAATTATTTCGCCTGGCAGGCGTTCGGGCGCGGCTATAGCGGCAATGAGGAAACCGGGCCTCTCCCGCCCTATCTGTCACGCTCCAATTTTGAAACAGTACGCACACGCGCTGATCGCATGACCGTACAGAACGCAAGCTATACCGATTTTCTCGCTGCCAAGCCTGCGGCATCCGTCGACCGCTATATCCTGCTGGATGCGCAGGACTGGATGAATGACGAGCAGCTCAATGCCCTCTGGAGTGAAATCACCCGTACGGCAGCACCAAATGCCCGTGTCATCTTTCGTACCGCAGCCGAACCGAGCCTGCTTCCAGGACGGGTGGCACCGCAGATTCTGGATCGCTGGGAATATCAAGCCGACGAATCCCGCACCCTGCACGACCGCGATCGCTCGTCGATCTATGGCGGGTTCCATCTTTATGCGCTGAAGGATGCCTGACATGTCGCGCAGCCCATGGAGCGTTCAGGGTATAGACCATGCCAACCTCATGGATCGGGTCTACCGTCGTCAGCGACACTTCTATGACGCGACCCGCAAATACTATCTTCTGGGTCGCGACCCCATGATCGCAGGACTGTCCGTACCCAAGGACGGCACAGTTCTGGAGATCGGCTGCGGCACCGGCCGCAATCTGATAAAAGCTGCAGAAAACTACCCCGATGCAAAACTCTTCGGCATCGATATTTCAGCAGAAATGCTGGATACGGCACGCCGGGCGGCGGAGCGCGCTGGCATCGAAGATCGCGTCCGGCTTGATCGTGCGGATGCGGCCCAGTTCGATCCAGAACGACTGTTCGGGCAAGCTGGCTTCGACCGGATTTTCATTTCCTATGCCGTATCGATGATACCGCAATGGCAGTCGGTCATTCGTGAAAGCATCCGGCACCTCAATGCGGGCGGAGAATTGCATATCGTCGATTTTGGCGATCAGGCCCGGCTGCCGCGCTGGTTCGGAAAGGCACTCTTCCAATGGCTGGAATGGTTCCATGTCACACCGCGCAGCGACTTGTTCGCGGTTTGCGACCAGCTTGCGCAGGAACGCAGTGCTGTCGTTGAGAAGCGCATTCTTTATCGCGGCTTTGCCTGGATAACGGTTGTTCGTTCGACAATGCCACCCTCTGCCACAGATTAGCACCAAACTTGCCCGCCAGACTGGTGACGTCCGCCTCCGGATCGCGTAACCGTTAGAGGACTGATTCGCGACACGGAACCACTATATGAACCGTCTGGCCAGCTGCAGCATTCTCGCCCTCGGCGCTTTACTTCTCTCCGCCTGCACGACGGTGGATTACGACTTTTCCGACGTAAAGAAATCGGGCAGCTCGGTGGCCCGGATCGCACCGCCGTCCGGCTCGGTAAAGGCACCGCGCTTCGGTGATCGCGACCCGCACGACTGGACCGGCAAAACGCCCTGGCACTATCCGATTCACGGCACAGACGTTTCCAAATATCAGACCAACATTGACTGGAGCGCCGTGCGCGCCAGCGGCATTTCCTTCGCCTTCATCAAGGCGACAGAGGGCGGTGACCGCGTCGACGACCGTTTCAAGGAACACTGGAACGGCGCCCATCAGGCAGGCATCGCACGGAGCGCCTATCACTTCTACTATTTCTGCCGCCCGGCCATCGAACAGGCCCGCTGGTATATCCAGAACGTGCCGCGTGATCCGAGCGCGCTTCCACCCGTTCTCGATATGGAGTGGAACCCGCAATCGCCAACCTGCAAGCTGCGCCCCAACGCAGCCGTTGTGCGCAAGGAAATGCGCATCTTCCTGCAGGCGCTGGAAAAGCATTACGGCAAACGCCCGATTGTTTACACGACGGTCGATTTCTTCGATGACAACGACTTGCGGCAGATGGCAGACTATCCGTTCTGGCTGCGCTCCGTTGCCGGTCATCCGGACGAGAAGTACGGCCCGCATCCGTGGACGTTCTGGCAATATACCGGCACCGGCTCCATTCCCGGCATTAAGGGCGACGCCGATATCAATGTCTTCGCAGGCGATACCAACTCGTGGAAAAAGTGGCTGGAAAGCAACAAGGTCCGCTAACACGGCGCAGTTTGGCAGTTCACACCAAGTTTTGCTTCATTTCCGGGGCTTGTTGGGGCAATAGCTAAAACAATCCCCGAAAGGGAGCCTTTTGCTCCCAATCTATTAGTGTGAGTTACCAATGAAGTTTTTTGCTTCAGTTATCGCAGCCGCCTTGCTTGCATCGACAACCATGTCGGGTGCACAGGCCGCCGCGTCTCCGGCGCCTGCTGCGACGCCAACTGAAAACACCGTCAATCTTCCCAAGCCGGAATGCGAGATCGATTACGGCCAGTGGATGGACAATCTGACCAAGGAAGCCCGCGACGCCGGTGTCGGCGAAAAGGGCATCGCCGAATTGCACAAGGCCATGCTTGAGCAAAAGGTGCTTGATCGCGACCGCAAGCAGACTGTTTTCAACCTGACCTTCACCGAGTTTTCCAAGCGCCTCATCTCGGAAGCGCGTTTGAAGAAGGGTCGTGAAAATCTGGCCAAATATGCCGACGTCTTCAAGAAGGTTGAAGATACCTATGGCGTTCCGGGGCCAGTCCTTGCCGCGTTCTGGGGGCTTGAAACCGACTATGGCGCCATTCAGGGTGATTTCGACACGCTGAATGCACTTGTCACCCTCTCCTATGATTGCCGCCGTCCGGATCTGTTCCGCCCGCAGTTGATTGCCCTTCTCAAGCTATTCGATCAAGGCGTCGTCGATGCAGCAACAACCGGCGCATGGGCTGGCGAAATCGGCATGATGCAACTTCTGCCGAAGGATTATCTTGAACGTGGCGTCGATGGCGACGGCGATGGCAAGGTCGATCTGAAGAGCAGCGTTCCCGATGCCATGATGACCGCAGGCCGCATGATTTCGGAACTCGGCTGGAAGCGTGGCCAACCTTGGCTGGAGGAAGTTCGCCTGACCAAGGATCTGCCTTGGGAAGAAGCGATCCGCACCAACCGCAAGCCACATTCCTGGTGGGCTGAGCAAGGTGTGATGGGCCTCAACGGTCCACTCGGCCCCGATGATGGCGACGCGTCGCTTCTACTGCCGCTGGGCCGCAAGGGACCGGCTTTCCTGTCCTATCCCAACTTCGACGTGTTCGTGGAATGGAACAAGTCCATCGTCTACGCCACAACGGCTGCTTATTTCGCAACACGTCTGGCTGGTGCACCTGCCTTCGATCCGGGTAATCCAGTTCCGGGTCTGACACAGGACCAGTTAAAGGAACTTCAGACCAAACTCCAGGCCCGCGGTTACGACATGGGCGAAAAGATCGACGGCGTGTTCGGTCTCCTGACCCGCGATGCCGTGCGCGCCGAACAGATGCGCCTTGGAATGCCTGCCGATTCATGGCCGACACAAGAGCTTCTCGATAGGCTCTAACTCGACAAGGCGCGGTTCAAAAAACCGCGCCTTTTCTTTTCCTGAAGTGAAATGCGCCCCATGCTCACAACGCTGATTGTCGTCCTTCCTGTTTTTGCGCTGATTTTCTCCGGCTGGGGTGCCTTCAAGCTGAAAATACTCGGGCCTCATGCGATAGCGGAGCTGAACCGTTTCGTCGTCTATCTGGCGCTGCCTGCTCTTCTCTTCGACATCATGGCCAATACGCATGGCAGCGAACTCTGGCAGCCGGGCTTCATCGCAGTGTTTCTGCTTTCGAGCGCCATTGCTTTCGCATTGCCCTTTCTGGTGCGACGGCGTGGAAAGCTACCTCTGGCGGATACCGCGCTTGACGGGCTGAACGCCGCCTACCCGAATACCGGCTATATGGGCATTCCGCTTTCGATGATCGCCTTCGGGTCAGGCGTTTTGGCAGCAACCACCATTTCGATCATCATCACCGTCTGCGTCACGTTTGCTTTTGCGATCGTGCTGATCGAAATCGGCCTGCAGACAGAGAAGAAGCCGCTTCATCTCATCTGGAAAGTCATGCGGTCCCTGATCCGCAATCCACTGCTTGTCGCTCCGGCGCTCGGCGCGTTGGTGTCCTTTCTGGGACTCACCATCCCTGCCCCGGCCGAAACCTTCCTGAAGATGCTCGGTGGTGCCGCATCTCCTTGCGCACTGGTGGCGCTTGGCCTGTTCCTCGCCCAGCCGCGCAAGATCGAACGCGAAAGCGTCAATGCCATCGCTTTTCTTGTTTCGGTCAAGCTCATCGTCCAGCCGCTCGCAACCTGGCTGCTGGCGGTCTATGTATTCGGACTGCCTCCCCTGCTCGCACAAAGCGCTGCTCTTCTTGCCGCACTTCCGACCGGCACGGGCCCCTTCATGCTGGCTGAGCATTATCGTCGCGAGGCGGCGATAACCTCCAACGTCATCCTCTACTCGACAGTGATATCTATCCTCACCTTGTCGGCATATTTGGCGCTAATTCGCTAAAAAGCGCAAAAAACATCGCCAAAAGCCGGTGGCAACTACGGCGAAAACAGTACCAAACGTGGCAGTTCGGTGTCTTTTTCATGAAATGTGAACAAATTTTTCTAGTCAAATATTTCAATAGTTTAGGTGGTAAACGATAGGTTTATTTCTCCATCACGCCAGATTGCAGCACGAAATCTTCTTTTGTTCGAGGCGTTTTGCGCTTAGATTCCAGCTTCCTACCAGCGCGCGTCCGGTCACCCGGGCGCATATGAAGGAGACAGACCAATGGGACTTACGCGATCTTTGAATGTCCTCATGATCTGTGCGGCATTTGCATTTGTTGCAGCGTTGATAGCAGGCGTCATCCCTTAGGGGAATTAGCCTAAACCATTACGGCGGCTTCGGTTTTGAGGATAGGCCGACCCGCACGAAAATGAAAAGCCCGGCGTCACCGCCGGGCTTTCTTTATCTTAGGCAACTTCCAGAGCTGCTTCCGTCTTCGGCCTTATGCCGATCATGTGACAGATCGCAAAGGGCAGATCGGCGCGATTCATCGTGTAGAAATGGAAATCCTGCACGCCGCGTTCGATCAGATCCATCACCTGCTCGGCGGCAATTGCCGCGGCGACCAGCTGATGCGTCTGCGGATCATTGTCCAGTCCTTCGAAACGCTCCGCCAGCCAGCTCGGAATATGCGTCGCCGACCGCGCGCAGAAGTTTTTGACCTGCTTGAAATTATGCACCGGCAGGACACCTGGAACGATCGGGATGTAAATACCGGCACGGCGCACGCGCTCGACATAACGCTCGTAAAGGTCATTCTCGAAGAAGAACTGCGTGATGGCCCGCGTCGCACCATTATCGACCTTGCGCTTCAGCATATCGATATCGGTCGCAAAATCCGGGCTTTCCGGATGCTTTTCAGGATAGGCGGAAACCGAAATGTCGAAATCGGCAATATTGCGCAAACCGGAAACCAGTTCAGCGCCATTCTGATAACCACCCGGCGTCGGCACATATTTCTCACCAATACCCGCCGCCGGATCGCCGCGCAGCGCCACGAAGCGGTTGACACCGAGAGCCGCGAATTCACGCACGACACGATCGACTTCCTCGCGTGTCGCATCCACGCAAGTCAGGTGCGCCGCTGGTTTGACATCGGTTTCCTTAAGGATGCGCGCCACGGTACGCGCCGTACGTTCACGCGTGGAACCACCGGCACCATAAGTCACGGAGACGAATTCGGGCTGTAGCGGAGCGAGCCGCGTCACCGTATCCCAGAGACGCTGTTCCATTTCCTCCGACTTGGGCGGGAAGAATTCGAACGATACCCGGGTGGTCTGGCCAACATCCGGTCGGCGGGAAAGACCGTAAAAACCCATCAAACTGTCTCCGTCATGCTCATTATCTGCTTTTGTCGCATTGTCTTTATCCCAAAACCGGTTCCCACTTTTGGGAGACATGCGAAGCCGGATCGGCAATGAGAAGGCGTGGGTCGCGGGCGAGCCATAGCTTCACCGTCAGCCCCTCTTCTCCATTGGCCGCCTTCGGCTCCAGTTCCAGTGTCTTTTCCGGCTCAAGACCGGCATCTCTCATCCAGCCCAGCATCTGCTCGTCGCTGAATCCAAGCCGCAAATGGGCGTGTTCCTCACGCAGGAATTCGAGCTTGTGCGGCGCAAAATCGACGATCAGCAACCGTCCGTTGGGGCGCAAAGCCCGCGCCGCTTCACGAATGGCTGCAAGCGGATCATCAAGGAAGTGCAGAACCTGATGAATAGTCACCAGATCGAAGCTCTCACGTTCTACAGGCAGCGCATAGACATCGCCTTGGCGAACCTGCGCATTGCCGATGGCTGCAAGATCGAGATTGGCTCGCGCTACAGACAGCATGTCACGATTGATGTCGATGCCGACACCACGAAGGTAAAGCGGGGCAAAAAGCTCCAGCAACCGACCCGTGCCGGTGCCGACATCCAGCATCGCCTGAAACGGCTTGTCACCGATAACTTTCTTAAGCGCGACTTCAACCGCATTCTCGGAAACATGCAGCCTGCGAATCTGATCCCAGCTGCCGGCATTGGCGCTGAAATAGGCGGCCGCCTTTTCCTGACGGCTGGACTTCACTTGCGACAGGCGTTCCATGTCGCGCTCAACCAGCGCATCCGCCTTGTCGAGACGAGCCAAAAGCCCACGTGCAAGATCGCCACTGATCGCATTGTCGGCGAGACGGAAATAGGCCCACGCGCCTTCCTGATAGCGATCGATAAGATCGGCTTCTCCAAGCAGCTTCAGATGGCGCGAAACCCGCGGCTGGGATTGCCCCAATATCGTCGTCAGGTCGGAGACGGTGAGATCACCGCGCGAAAGAAGCGCCAAAATACGCAAGCGGCTTGGTTCAGCCACCGCCTTCAGCACATCTACCATCAGATCGAGTTGCAGTTGCAAACCGGTCATGCCTTCCGCTCTTGATTGATCCATCACCTCATTTACGGCCCATCGCGGCAATCCGTAAAGATATAAAGATATGTTTATATGAAAAGTAATTCCTGCGCAAGCGATTTTCGTGGCACAATGAAGCAGACGAAGGATTCGCCTCAATAACTGACTGTAAGGATAAGCCATGCGTGCAGGCACAATGCGCCAGAAGGCAATCGCCAAATCGCTGACGCTCCTGCTTCCGGCAGTACCCTATTCGGATTCAGAACCGATCCGCGCTGCGGCGCTCAGCCCCCATATGAAGACGTTGCCACCATCTACTGCCGTGTGGCTGGCGACAGTCGCGCATGTGCGCCACACGCATACTGATTACGATGCACTGCGGGATGATGGATATGACAAGGATTCAGCGCGTTTCTTCGTGCTGGATGCGATCAACACCAAGCTGACCGAATGGCGCGCCACGCGCCTTCTGTCGCCCGAAGACGACGAAGCCGTGGAGATGTGAAAACGCCGCCCGGAGGCGGCGTTTGATACGCGATAGAACACCGGCTATTCGGTGCCGTGGCCTTGCAGATATCCATGTTCACGCGGGTTCGGCATGACAAGGCTGACGACGAAGACGATCACCATCATCACGGTCACATACCAGAAGAAGCCGCTTTCCATGCCCTGCTGCTTGAACCAGAGCGCCACATATTCAGCCGTGCCGCCAAAGATCGCATTGGCGATGGCGTAGGAAAATCCGACGCCCAGCGCCCGCACTTCCGCCGGAAACAATTCCGCTTTCACGATGCCGCTGATGGAGGTGTACATGCTGACAACCGCCAGAGCGATCACGATATAGATGAATGCCCAGGTCGAGCTCTGCACCGAACCGATCAACGTCATGAGCGGGATTGTGGTCAAGATTGAAATGCCGCCAAAGCCGATCATCATCGTCTTGCGGCCGATCCTGTCGGACAACGCGCCGAAAAGCGGCTGCATCAACATATAGGCCAACAGCACGAAGGTCATGGTTTCGCTGGCCGTTTCCTTGCTCATGCCAGCCGTGTTGACCAGATATTTCTGCATATACGTGGTGAAAGTATAGAAGGCGAGCGAACCGCCAGCCGTGAAGCCGACGACGACAAGGAAGGCCTTGCGATGGTTCTTCCAGATATTGGCGAAGCTGCCCGCCGCCTTGTTGTTGCGGGTTTCTTCCGTCGAGGTCTCGTGAAGGGTCCGCCGCAGAAAAAGCGCGACGATGGCTGCAACACCGCCAATGGCGAATGGAATGCGCCAGCCCCAGGCATGAAGCTCGTCCGATGTCAGGAAGAACTGCAGGACCACGATCACAAGAACAGCGAGCAACTGCCCGCCAATCAGCGTGACATACTGGAACGAGGAGAAGAAGCCACGGCGCCCGGCCAGCGCCACCTCACTCATATAGGTAGCGGTAGTGCCGTATTCGCCGCCCACGGAAAGGCCCTGCAAGAGGCGCACGATCAACAGCAGGAATGGCGCCAGAACACCTATCGTTTCATAGGTCGGCAAAATGGCGATGGCGAAAGAGCCAAGGCACATCATCGTAACCGAAATCAGCATGGATGTGCGCCGACCAAGCTTGTCGGCAATGCGACCAAACAGCCAGCCACCGATGGGGCGCATGAGGAAGCCAGCCGCAAAAATCGCAGCCGCATTCAGCAACTGGCTGGTCTGGTCCTCCGCAGGGAAAAACTGCGATGCGAAATAAAGCGCACCGAAGGAATAGACGTAAAAATCGTACCACTCCACCAGATTACCCGATGCGCTGGCCACGATGGCAAAGACGCGGCGGCGCGTGTCATGGGCATCATGTGCCGCTTCGACCTCGCCATTGGCGTCAGCATGCATTTCTGCATTGTTCATTCTGAAAACTCCCGATAGCAGGCGGTTCTCAAACAGCCTGCAAGCCGCCGACCCCAAGCAGGGATTACCGAAATCGGCGATTGTTTCACTTCGTAAACATAAAACTACGAACTGCATTTCAACCCGAAAGCAGGCTCGTATTTGAAATGTCCTCCCGGTCGAAATCACGCTGCTTGGATCTATTGCGAAGACGCAAAGACGCCTGAAACAGTCCTTGAACCGGCGGCCTCGGCGTTCATTCCCATTGAAAAATAAAAACGGAGCAAGAGCATCGAAACCGGCCTCCTGAACGAAATCGCAACGGGGATGGCGCGCATCGCGGCGTTACGATCATGACGGCTCATATTTAGAGCGGTTTCAGGACGCGGCCAGACCATAGGAACAAAATCGTTTGCATGCAATCTATTCCAATATTAGAAATTGCTCAAATGAACGATTGACGTTGCCGAGCGATGAGCTGCCAATATAAGACATTGAAATAATTATAAAATAATTGTATTTTCCTACACGGGCAATCGATCAATTCCCCGTGTAGAGCGATCTTCGGGCAACTATCTCTTCTGAACAACCAAGAAAATACGCGGAAAACGCAGCAGGACTTTCCCGTCTACTGCCACCGGATAATGCGGCGCAATCCTCGCCTTGTAAGCCTTCAGATAGTCGGCCTGCTCCTGTTCATCGAGCGGATCGAGAAACGGTCGCAATCCGGTCGCCTTTACCCATTCCACAATCGCATCAACGCCATCCAGCGGATGGTTATAGACCGTGTGCCATATATCGAGCCGGGCGGCCTGACCGGCGAGCGCATTATAATATTCCATCACCGGGGGCAGAGGTCCCCTGCCCTTGGCGCCGATCTTGGCAGCAAAGGCCTCTGTTTTTGCGACGTCACGCATACCGACATGGGTCTGCTCGCCCATATTGTCAGGCATCTGGACGGCCAGCACCGCGCCGGGACGAAGCAGCGACAAGAGGCGTTTCATCTGCTTGATGTGATCCGGCAGCCACTGGAAAACGGCATTGGAGAAGAGGACATCGGTTTCCGCATCCGGCTCGTAGCTCGCCACATCGCCGATGGTGAAATCCACCTTCGGCAGGCGGACCTTGGCCTTCTCGATCATGTCTGGCGATGTATCGAAGCCGGAAACATCAGCTTCCGGCCAACGCTCAACCAGAAGCTCCGTCGAGTTACCCGGTCCACAGCCGATATCGACAACCTTGCGCGGCTTATCGACCGGTATCTGGGCCAGAAGATCACGTGCCGGGCGGCTGCGTTCGTCTTCAAACTTCAGATATTGCTTTGCAGACCAATCTTTCATCATGTTTCCCTTCATCAAATAAAAAGGCCGGTGCAATGCACCGGCCTTAACTTTAAAGCGCCAAAGGTTCATTGAGGTTCTGGCTATGGCGAGACGAAAATGGTGAGGTTCGAGAACCGGAGCGGAGCGTACTTTGCGTACGTGAGCACCTGAAGCGCAGAACCACACCATTTGCAGACCGCCAGAGCCTGAACATCTCGAACCTTACCGTGTGAGCGGCTTGTAGGTCACCCGTTTCGGGTTGACGCTATCCGGTCCAAGACGACGGATCTTGTCAGCTTCATAGTCCTCGAAGTTGCCTTCGAACCATTCGACATGGCTGTCGCCTTCGAATGCGAGGATATGTGTTGCCAGACGGTCGAGGAACATACGATCGTGGCTGATGATAACGGCGCAGCCAGCGAAGTTTTCCAGCGCATCTTCAAGCGCGCCGAGCGTTTCCGTATCGAGATCGTTGGTCGGTTCGTCGAGCAGCAGGACATTGCCGCCGGACTTCAGCATCTTGGCAAGGTGAACGCGATTGCGCTGGCCGCCGGAAAGATTGCCGACCTTCTGCTGCTGGTCGCCGCCCTTGAAGTTGAACGCACCGCAATAGGCTCGGGAGTTCATTTCAAACTTGCCGAGCTTGATGACGTCATTGCCGCCGGAAATCTCTTCCCAGACGGTCTTGTTGGCATCGAGCGCGTCGCGGCTCTGGTCCACATAGGAAAGATGAACCGTATCGCCAATACGAACCGAACCGTTATCCGGCTGCTCCTGCTCCGTCAGCATCTTGAAGAGCGTCGATTTACCGGCACCGTTCGGGCCGATCACACCGACAATGCCGCCTGCTGGCAGCTTGAAGCTCAGATCGTCGATCAGGAGACGGTCGCCATAGCCCTTCGACAGACCCTCGACCTCGATGACCACCTGACCGAGGCGTTCACCAACCGGGATGATGATCTGCGCATCGCCGGGGCGGCGTTCTTCCGCGCTCTTGACCAGTTCGTCATAGGCCTTGATACGCGCCTTGGACTTGGCCTGACGGGCCTTCGGGCTTGCAGAAATCCATTCACGTTCACGCGACAGCGCCTTTTCACGGGCAGCCTCTTCGCGGCCTTCCTGCTGCATGCGCTTGGCCTTGGCTTCCAGATAGGCGGAATAATTGCCTTCATAAGGAATGCCGCGACCACGGTCGAGCTCGAGAATCCAGCCCGTCACATTGTCGAGGAAGTAGCGATCGTGGGTGATGATCAGCACTGAACCCGGATATTCTCGCAGGTGCTTTTCAAGCCATGCAGTCGTTTCGGCGTCCAAATGGTTGGTCGGTTCGTCGAGAAGCAGCAGATCAGGCTTCGAAAGCAGAAGCTTGCAAAGTGCCACACGGCGCTTTTCACCGCCCGATAGTTTGGTCACGTCGGCATCGCCCGGAGGGCAACGCAGCGCTTCCATGGCCATTTCAACCTGGCTTTCGAGATCCCAGAGGTTCTGGCTGTCGATGATGTCCTGAAGCTTCGCGCCTTCATCCGCAGTTTCGTCAGAATAGTTCATCATCAGTTCGTTGTAACGGTCGATGATCGCCTTCTTGGCGGCCACACCTTCCATCACATTACCGAGCACGTCCTTGGAAGGATCGAGTTCCGGTTCCTGGGCAAGATAACCGCAGGTCGCGCCATCGGCCAGCCAGGCCTCGCCGGTATATTCCTTGTCGAGACCGGCCATGATCTTGAGGATGGTCGACTTACCGGCGCCGTTCGGGCCGAGAATGCCGATCTTCGCGTCGGGATAGAAGGAGAGATGGATATTCTCCAGAATCTTCTTGTTGCCATAGGCCTTATTGAGGCCGGACATGTGATAAATGAACTGGCGTGCCATAAAGCGCGTCGTCTCCGCAGGTTGAGAAGCGCGATCGGTCTTAACATTGCCGAACCGCGCGGAAATTGCTGACGCGTATGTAGGCCAAATATGCCCCGGACGCAAACGGCAACCCACCAAACGGAAGCAGCCGGAACCGCAAATCAAACTCTGATGAAAACCATAAATAATGAAACCGGGCGCGGATATTTCCGTCACCCGGTTTCCCCTCTGGCCACCGTCCGCGAAAGTTTCCTCCCTTTCATCGGACGGCCTGCAAGTTATGACGTGGAATCCCGTTTAAAACGCCCCTGATTGCCCTTCAAAAACCCCGTCTGCAAAGCTAGATTTGCCCAAGCTTTTGCGCTTTTCAAGCGGAATCTGCACAAAAAACGCAATTGCCTAAAATTCATTCACACTCCGTTCCAGTGCCTGTTTAAGCGACGCCGCAACGGAGGAGATTGACTATTTGCACGGCATAAAATCAGATGGCGAAATGACATTCAAAACCATTCATCATCTGCCGGTTTCAGACAAATCAGAACTCCCGTTCCGCACCGTCCGCGCCGGGACACCGCGAGCCGTTGTCCAGATATGCCACGGCCTTGCCGAACATTCCGCACGCTATGAACGCTTCGCGTCCGCCTTGGTCGCAGCAGGCTACCACGTCTATATCCACGACCATCGCGGCCACGGCGCCAATATCGGCGCTCATGCGCCAAGAGGAATGTTTGCACAAAAGCAGGGCCATATCGTGGCTATCGAGGACGTGCGGGCGCTTAACCGGAATATTCACGAGAACCATCCGGGCCTTCCGGTCGTGCTTTTCGGACATTCCATGGGCGGGCTGATCACGCTGAACTATGTGCTGGACTACGCTGACACAGTCGATGCCGCCGCGATCTGGAATGCCAATGTCGATGGTGGCGCGGAAAGCGCTGCAGCGCTCGCACTTCTTTATATGGAGCGCATGCTGAAAGGCTCGGATGTTCCGAGTACCATTCTGCCAAAGATGACTTTCCGCGCCTGGGGTCGATCCATAAAGGGCCACCGCACGCTATTCGACTGGCTCTCGCACGACCCGGCAGAGGTCGACGCCTATGTCGCAGATCCGCTTTGCGGCTTCGATGCCAGCGTGGCGTTATGGATCGACATTTTCCGCTTGATCCGCCGTGGCGCCGACGACCGGAACTTTTCCAATATCCCGCGAAACATGCCCTTCAATCTTGTTGGTGGGACCGAAGACCCTGCAACGGTGAACGGTGCCGCCGTGCGCAGACTGGCAGACAGAATGCGGAAAATGGGTTTCGAGCGTATCAATTGCACGATCCTGCCCGGCACCCGCCACGAGAGCCTCAATGAAATCAACCGGGACGAGGTGACACAGAATTTTCTGGACTGGCTGGCGGAGGCTCTTCCGTATTCGGCAATGTCCGGCTAAAAAACGGCAGTCAACCGATCAATCAAGCTATTATCCGGGCCAGAACTCACGTTTACTTGAACCGTCTTGGCTTTGCCATCCAATCAATGCTATGGAGCGCGCCTTGCGCGTTATCGGGTTTCCGGGCAGGAAAGCCGAGCTTAAGCAGATAGCGCGAGGAATAAAGGAACACTCCGCTTGGACACACCGACGATTTCTGTGGTTATCCCCTGCCGCAACGAAGCCGACAATCTTGCCTTTTTGCTGGATGAAGTCGATGCCGCCATGCAGGGCCGCGCATACGAAGTCATCGTCGTCGACGACGGTTCGACGGACTCGACCAGCGATGTACTCGCGGGCCGCATTCATGCCGGCAAGCCACTCCGCCATCTGCGCCATGACCGGTCGTCAGGCCAGAGCGCTGCTGTGCGCTCCGGTGTTTTCGCGGCACGCGGCAAGATCGTCGTGACTATGGATGGCGACGGACAGAACAACCCCGCCTATCTCCCGGTTCTGGCAGATGCACTGTTAAAGGCCGGGCCTGATTACGGCATTGCAGCCGGACAGCGCCTCAAGCGCACGGATACGAAACTCAAGCAGCTTTCGTCTCGCTTTGCCAACAATCTGCGCGGCGCGATCCTCAAGGACAAGACCCGCGATTCCGGCTGCGGCCTGAAAGCGCTGCACACTGACCTGTTCCGGCAACTGCCTTTCTTTGACGGATGGCATCGCTATCTGCCTGCTTTGGCAATCCGCGAAGGTTTCGACGTCGTGCATGTCGATGTTGTCGACCGCGAACGCCGCCACGGCAAATCCAATTACGGCATTCTAGACCGTGGAGTGCGTGGCATTCTGGACCTTTATGGCGTCTGGTGGCTGCGGAAGCGCCGCAAGGTCGTTCCGCGTGTGAGAGAGATCACCCATGACTGATATTTTCAACAGCCTGTCACAGTGGCTGCACGAGGTTTTCGTGGCCCAGTGGGATGGCTGGATCGTGCTGGGCTTCGTCGCTCAGGCCTGTTTCACCATGCGCTTCGTTGTGCAGTGGTTGGCTTCCGAAAAGGCAAAACGCAGCGTCATGCCGGTTGCCTTCTGGTTCTTCTCACTCTTCGGTGGCACTTTGCTGCTGATCTATGCGATCCAGCGTAAAGACCCGGTCTTCATCGCTGGCCAAGGACTTGGCCTCATCGTCTATGTTCGCAATCTCTGGCTCATCGCCAATGAGAAGAAGCGGCTGACAGCCGGGGAGTAAACTCCCCGGTCGTTTCCAGAGCATTTCTGGACGCAAAACCGGTTTCCACTTTTGCTGGAAATGCTCTAGTGGATTGAATTTGACGTTTGATACCCGTCCGATATAAATCCCGTTTCAAACGTCAAATTCGAAAAATCCACTAGATTCATAAAGTTACTAGTGTTTTTTTTGATTCCGACATTTGCTCGGCGCTCATATCCGAGGGATGCAAATGTCGGAATCAGACCACCAGTCAGGCCCGAAGCGTCCGCCCAACCGAACGATAATCTAGCCCGGTGCCTGCAATATCTTCTGCCTTGTAGACATTGCGCAGATCAATCAGCACATTTCCGGCCATGACATTGGCCACTCGCTTAAGATCCAGCGCACGATAAGCGTTCCATTCGGTCAGCAGGGCAACGACGCCTGCGCCCTTCGCCGCTTCGTAAGCTGAATTGCACCAGACAACATCAGGAAGCACCGCCCTGGCAGCGTCCATGGCCTCAGGGTCATGCGCCTGAACCTTGATCCCGGCTTTCTGAATGGCCGCGATAATGTCGAGCGCAGGAGACTCGCGAATATCATCGGTGTTCGGCTTGAAGGCGACGCCCAGGACAGCAACCGTGTCTGCACCGTTTTCCTTGGCCGCAGTCACGATCCGTTCGGCCATCGACTGTTTGCGCGTCTCATTGACCGCAATGACCTGTTCGATCAGCGATTGCGGCGCATCATATTTCTTGCCCGTCGCAGCAAAGGCCCGCGTATCCTTCGGGAAGCACGATCCGCCGAAGCCCGGACCGGCATGCAGGAATTTCGAGCCGATGCGATTGTCCATACCGATGGCGCGCGCGACTTCCTGCACATTGCCGCCGGTCTTCTCACAAAGGTCCGCAACCTCGTTGATGAACGTCACCTTCATGGCCAGAAAAGCATTGGCCGCATATTTGATGATTTCCGCATTTTCCAGCGACGTGACGACCATCGGCGTTTCACGCAGGTAAAGCGGACGATAGAGGCGCTGCATCGCGGCCCTGCCGCGCTCGTCTTCCACCCCAACAACAACACGGTCGGGTCGCATGAAATCTTCTATTGCCGAGCCTTCCCGCAAGAATTCCGGATTGGACACCATCGAGAACGACACAGCCGGACTGGCAGCCTTGATACGGTCGCGTATGCGCGCATTGGTGCCAACCACGACCGTCGACTTGATGACGACCACGGCGCCCGGCTTCATGGCGGCGGCGATTTCATCCGCAGCTGCTTCGATATATTGCAGGTCCGCCTCGCCATCACCACGACGGGATGGCGTGCCAACAGCGATGAAGATGACGTCGGCATCGGCGATACTTGCCGGAAGATCGGTGCTGAACTCCAGCCGACCATCGCGAATATTGCGGGTCATCAACTCATCAAGCCCTGGCTCGAAGATGGTGACTTTCCCGGCCTTTAGCCGCTCGATGATCGACGGGTTTTTGTCGACGCAGGTAACGTGAAAACCAAATTCGGCAAAACACACACCTGAAACCAGACCCACATAGCCCGTTCCGATCATCGCCAGCTTCATATGTTCAGTCCTTCAGTTTGGCTTCGCGTGAGATTCCGGCCCCGGTTTGCCGGAAATGGCAGCGTTAGAGAACCGGAGCATCGTTCACTTAAAGTTACATGCAGACCGGAAACGTCAAACAACGCCATTTGCAGGCGGCTAGAACCGAAATATCGGTAGGCTCACAGCCATTTGTCGTAGTCGGATACCAGAAGATGCAGCGGCTTCTCGTTTTCATCGATATTCGAAAAACGGCCAATCGGCTCGCGGAAAATATTGTCGGTCAGGTCGTCGTTGACGGTCGAAACCTCGCCGATCAGCACATCGCCGCCTTCCCCCCAGAAAGCATGCCAATTGCCCGGCAGCAGCGTCACACTTTCGCCCGGCTGCAGCTTCAGATGAGCACCAGCCTTCTGCGTCACAAGGCGTCCGTCGGTGGCAACAGTCACGTCGGTTTGCTCATCCACACTGCCATCCGGCAGCGAGTTGAACAGTTCCAGCACCAGCGTGCCCCCACCACGATTGATGATGTCTTCGGCCTTCACCACATGCCGGTGCATCGGAGAAAGCTGGTTCTTGCGCGAGATCATGATCTTTTCGGCATAAAGCATGCCACCGCCGCGCTTGAGGTCTTCTGCGTTGCCGTTACGCGTGGTGAAGAGGAACAGGCCAAGATCGGCGAACTTGCCCTGCCCGTAGTCCGTAATATCCCAACCAAGGCGCGCATCGCGAATGGCATGCGCATCCGAAGAGGTCCGCGCCTTCAATTCCTCGGGCGACCAATATGCGAAAGGCGGCATGACATAGCCGAAAGAGCGGATGAAAGCGTCGCTTTCGCGGATGATTTCGTTGATTTCAGAACGTTTCATGGCCACCGAGCCTCCCATGGAATGAAACAGATTGGGATGTGGTTGACGTGGTAACTGGCTTTTAAACCAATTTGCAATCCCGGAAACGCTCCGAAGGCGGATGTAACACATATTTGCGACGATCTGATCACGCCGCAAAAGCGACATTTTGGCGTGTCGTCTTTACGCGAAAACCATGTCGCATCCCAATGCGCGTTTAGAATAGTTCAGTGATTGAATCGGGATAACGGAAGCTAGTTCACAGACCTCGGGAGATGTGAGCAAGCCATTGAGATAACGGGACAAGCCGTGCTTCCGGAAGACAAAGGGAACACCGGATCGAGCCATAGTCGCTGGGAGAACAGCAGAAGGCAGATCCAAGATGGAAAGCAAGGGTTCGAGGCTATGGACGTTCGCAACGAAATGCTGGGGCTGTTGACCGGGCGCGACCCCAATTTCAGCCTGGAGCAGAAATTCTACACCGATCCAGAATATCACAAGCTGGATCTGGAGAACATTTTCTACAAGGACTGGCTGTTTGTCGGCCATGATTGCGAGCTGCCGAAGACCGGTTCCTATATGACCGTGCAAATCGGCGCTTATCCTGTTGTCATCGTTCGCGATGCGCAGGGCGGCATTCGTGCTTTCCACAATTCCTGTCGCCATCGTGGCTCGCGCATTTGCGCGGCTGAAAAGGGAACCGCCGCAAAGCTCGTCTGCCCTTATCACCAGTGGACCTATGAACTGGACGGGCGTCTGCTTTTCGCGCGTCAGGTCGGCCCTGACTTCAAGCCTGCCGAATACGGCCTGAAGCCGGTTCATTGCGAAACCGTCGCCGGCTATATCTATGTCTGCGTCGCCGAGGAAGCGCCCGATTTCGGTGCATTCCGCAATCTGGTCGAGCCTTATCTCGCACCGCACAATATCAAGGATGCAAAGGTCGCCTTCGAAAGCTCGATCATCGAGAAGGGCAACTGGAAGCTCGTCTGGGAAAACAACCGCGAGTGCTATCACTGCGCCGCGAACCATCCAGAACTCTGCCGCACCTATCCGGAAGCTCCGTCGGCAACCGGCGTGCAGGGCGTGATGGAAGATCCGGAGATCAACCAGCTCTGGAAGAATTGCGCCAGCATCGGTCTGCCTGCAGAATTCAACATGTCCGAAGATGGGCGCTATCGCATCACCCGCATCCCACTTCTGCGCGACGCGGTGAGCTACACCATGTCTGGCAAGGCGGCTGTCAAGAAGCCTTTGAGCGATCAGGTAGCTGGTAACACGAATATCGGTGCAATGTTGATGTTCAACTATCCATCAACTTGGAACCACCTGATGGCAGATCATGCGATTTCCTTCCGCGTTCTGCCGATCAGCGCCGAGGAAACGCTTGTCACCACCAAATGGCTCGTCCACAAGGATGCCGTCGAAGGCGTGGACTATGATCTCGATGAACTGACCCATGTGTGGATCCAGACCAATGACCAGGACCGGCAGATCGTTGAAGAAAATGCGGTGGGCATTCGCTCGCCCGCTTATCAGCCGGGCCCTTACTCGGTTGAACATGAAGGCGGCGTGATGCAGTTCCTCGAATGGTACACCAACACCATTACGCCGCGCCTGCGTGGTGAAGCGGCAAAGCTCAGCCGCGTCGCCTGATTTTTGAAATGCAGTTGAAGAAGTGAGAAGGTCATGCAGCCTCTGAAATATCTGGACGAGATGCTGCCGTGGAACGACAGGTTGCAGATGCTGGAATGCATCTCGGCCATCGAAGAAGCGCCAGACGTCATGACCTTCTCCTTCAAGACCGCCGAGGACAACTGGTTCCGCTATACGCCGGGCCAGTTCGTTACTCTGGAACTGCCGATTGAACGGGCAGATGGCCTCGGCCCGGTGCTGCGGACCTATACGCTTTCCTCGACCCCTTCCCGCCCCTACCACGTCTCCGTCACCGTCAAGGCGCAGAAGGACAGCATCGGCACGCGCTGGATGCTCGACAATCTGCGTCCACCGATGAAGATAAAGGCTTACGGACCGAACGGCGATTTCTCACTCGCCAATCATCCGGGCGAAAAGTATCTTTTCGTCTCTGCCGGTTCCGGCATCACGCCGATGGTTTCCATGACGCGCTGGCTCTTCGACTGTGCCCCTGCGACCGACGTCGCGTTCATCAATTGCGCACGCACGCCGGACGACATCATTTTCCGCCGTGAACTGGAGCTGCTTGCCGGTCGCATGGAAGCAATGCATCTGGCCTTCATTGTCGAGCAATCATCGGCACGCCATGTCTGGCCGGGCTTGCACGGGCGAATAGACCGTGCCCGGCTTGAACTGCTGGCACCTGATTTCCTGCATCGCAAGGTTTTCTGCTGTGGACCGGAGCCGTTCATGAACGGTGTACGTGGCCTGCTGGAAGACGCCGGGTTCAACATGGCCAACTATCATCAGGAGAGCTTTAATCCGGCCAGCGAGATTTCGTCGGTTCCGGTGCCGTCCACGCTCTCCGAACCGGCGAGCACAGCGACAGCACCCATCGCCCCGGCCGTGGCAGCAGCCAGCGTCGTCTTCAGCCTTTCCGGCGTGGAAGTCGAATGTACGGAAAACGACACAATCCTGCTTGCCGCCCGTAGTGGCGGCCTCAAGATTCCGAGCGCCTGCGAGTTCGGAATCTGTGGCACCTGCAAGGTGAAGTGCCTCGGCGGAGAGACCGAGATGAACCACAATGGCGGCATTCGCGACGACGAAATTGCCGAGGGCTATATCCTCGCCTGCTGCAGCCGCCCACGCGGTCGCGTGGAGATCGATGCTTAGAGCGTATCCCGAAAAGTGCGAAGCGGTTTTTGGAATAAGATGCGCGCTCTGAAAATCAGGCTTTCTTCAGAAACTCGGTCCGCAGCACCAGTCCCTTGACCTGCTTGGTGCTGCAATCGACTTCGTCCGGGTTCCCGGTGAGGCGAATGCCCTTGACCAGTGTTCCCCGCTTCAATGTCGTGGAGGTTCCCTTGACCTTCAGGTCCTTGATCAAGGTAACGGAATCGCCGTCATTCAACTGAGTTCCATTGCTGTCGCGGACGATAACATCTGTCATGATGGTTTCCTGTCTGGTGTCTGATTTGAGCCGTCCGTAGCACTCTTGCCGATGTTATACCAGAACGCGGCTTATTGCTGGTCTCGTGAACCCTGTCTGGCTATAGTCGGTTACGGAATAAGCAAAGCGAGTATTCTATGATCGGTCATGCACTTGTGGTTGTCGACATCCAGAATGATTTCTGCCCCGGCGGTGCGCTAGCCGTCGATCGCGGTGACGAAATCATTCCCACCGTCAACCGGCTGATCGATGAAAGCGAACACGTGATCCTCACGCAGGACTGGCACCCGGCCAATCATTCAAGCTTCGCCTCGACTCATGCCCACGCCCAGCCTTTCGATACGATCGAGATGGCCTATGGCCTGCAGACGCTCTGGCCCGACCATTGCGTTCAGGGTCGTCATGGCGCAGATTTTCACGCCAACTTGCAGTGGACGCGGGCACAACTCGTCATTCGCAAAGGCTTTCGCATCGGCATAGACAGCTATTCTGCATTCTTCGAAAACGACCGCAGTACGCCGACCGGTCTTGGCGGGTATTTACGCGAACGTAACATTGGTTCGCTCACTCTGGCGGGACTGGCCACCGACTTCTGCGTCGCCTATTCGGCGCTCGACGCCATTGCAGAAGGCTTTCAGGTGCGCGTCCGTCTGGATGCGTGCCGCGGGATCAACCTTAATGGCTCAATGGACATCATGCTGCAGAAGATGAAACAGGCTGGTGTCGAGTTGATTGACGAGCCTGTTTCAGCATCACATTTACTCTAGTGGTCTGATTCCGACATTTGCGTCCCTCTGATACAGGCGCTGAGCAAATGTCGGAATCGCAAAGACCACTGGTAACTTCATGTATCTAGTGGATTTTTCGAATTTGGCGTTTGAAACAGCATCTCATGAAGTCGGGATTCAAACGTCAAATTCAATCCACCAGTTCGCCGTCCGGCAGCACGACGAAGATCAACACAGCGATGATGGTGATGAAGAACCGGAACGCGGATTCGATCCCGTTCCAGGTTTGCGACATCCACATGCCGAACCATTCGCCGCCAACCGACATGAAGCCGACCTGCCAGACCAGAAAACCGAGTGCAAGACCGGCAATGGCCCATTTCTTCGAACGGTTGAAGCTGACCGCCCGGTCAGTCAGACGACCGAGCATCGCAAACGCCCCGATCCAGCACAGGATCGCCGTCAGCGTCTCTGCCGCGATGATGAGAATATAGGCGGCATTGTGCAGCATCGGATTAGTGATGGCGCGATACTTGATCGTGGCATCGGGAAAGATGGTATCCATCATCAGGACGTGCTGCACGAAGCCGAAATTCGTGTCGTAATCGGTGATATTACCGAACGAAACCAGCGTTGCGAAAAAGGCTATAGCCGCCACAAAGGCGGTTTTGCTCAAACGTGTTACGATCATGGAAATCCCCTTCCCCGAATGAGCCGCAGCGCGCCGATCATGATCCCCTGAAAACGATCTGCAGCATGAAAGCGCGATGTCAGTCGCGTCCGGTGATGGTCCTCAACTCCGGCGATTCGGTCAAGGCCAACAAAAAGGGCAGCCGAAGCTGCCCTTCTAATCCAGGGATACAAGGCCAACTAGTGCCCTGTCACCTCTTCGGCTTCTTCCTGCCAGTTCGGATTGAGCCGGTTGTAGCGCAGCGAAGACATAAACGAGAGACCGATCAAAGCCGCGCCGATAAGGCCGGTAATGACTTCCGGAATATGTACCAGCGTCTGGACATACATGATGACCGCCAGAACCAGGATCGCATAGAAAGCACCATGTTCGAGGTAACGGTACTGACCCAGCGTCTTGCGCTCGACAAGCATGATAGTGAGCGAACGCACATAGAATGCACCAATACCGAGACCGATAGCGATGATGAACAGGTTCGTGGTCAGCGCGAACGCACCGATAACACCGTCGAACGAGAAGCTGGCATCCAGCACTTCAAGATAGATGAAGGCGCCGAGACCACCGCGATGGACCATATCCATCTGCTCCTGCGTCGCATCCAGAACCTCGCCCAGTCCTTCGACAGCGAGGAAGGTCAGGAGACCGAACAGGGCTGCGATCAGGAAGGTGTGCGAATGTTCGGCATCAAGCTGGTACGAGAAGAAGATGATCAGAGCGATTGCCACACCGATCTCGACCCCCTGCACCGAAGCAAACTTCGACATACGGCTTTCGATGGCCTTGATCCAGTGCACGTCCTTCTCGACATCAAAGAAGTACTTCATGCCGACCATCAGCAGAAATGTACCGCCAAAGGCAGCAATACCTGTATGGGATTCCGAGATCACGCGAGCATATTCATCCGGCTGCCAGATCGCGAGTTTCAATGCAGAGATCGGATCGGTCCACATGGCAACGGCGACAATGGCAAGCGGGAAGATGATGCGCATGCCGAAAACGGCAATGATAATGCCCCAAGTCAGGAAGCGATGTTGCCATTCCGGCGTCATGTCGCGCAGGATGCGCGCATTGACGATAGCGTTATCGAAAGAAAGCGATATTTCGAGAACGCTCAAAACTGCACAGATGATGAAGACGGAGACCATTCCCCCAAAAGTGCCGGTCATTTCGAAACCGAGCCAAACGGCACCAGCGAGACCCAGTACGGTAAAAACCATGGGCCAAATAAAGTAACGAAGAGTGGCCATTTCAAACCATTGAATTCTTATTGTTTATCAAACGGAAACAGACACTGGCCGCTACAGCACACTGCCGTGAAGCGAAATCCGCTTCCCGTCGCGCGCTCTACCTGACCACTGCTCTTCCCGCCAAGGCGTACCGGCTATGTAAGTAGCTTGCCAGATGCAAACAAGAGAAAGCGTGGCAATAATTTGGCCAATTTGCGGATTTGATGTGCTGAAATATTTCGTTACTATTCCGTGATACTAAAGTAGAACAGCCTCACAGCTCCACCTACTCGCCCTCATAGTAAAATCTGCCGGAACGTCAGATTTGTACGAATTATCACGTGGCAAAAACTTCATCACAACATAGATTTATAATGTGGGCTGCGCACCGCTGCCGGTTGCGGGCCTTTCAGGAATAAGGGAATTCAACAGATGATTGCTCCGGAAGAGCTACAGCGCCGAATAGAAAAAAGACTTGCCGAGAGCAGTTTTTCACAACCGGAACTTCTGATCCGGCGGGCGCATCGTTTAGCGCAGGAAGGCAAGAACGGATCAGCCTCGGTGGCCGACGCACTGCTGAAGGAAGCCGGTTCGCAAATAGGTCTGCAGGAGCTTTCCGAAATAATCGACCACAAGCCCTGGCTGCTCGAAACGATTATCAATGGCGCTGGGAAAAAGGTCGGTAACTCCGACCATCATTAGATGTGCGTTAGAACAAACATTTAGAGCGCATTTCCAGTATTTTCTTTCGATACATGACTGCAAGGGGAGACACAGATGATGATAACCGGACCTCAATGCCGTGCAGCCAGAGCGCTTGTGGAATTCTCACGCGACCGTCTGGCCCAACTATCGGGGATTGAAGCAGCGACCATCGAGCAGTTTGAGCGCAAGCTCGGTACGCCAACAGGCGAACAGATACAGGCATTGGCCAATGCGCTGGAAAAAGCCGGAGCGCAATTCATTCCCGAAAATGGTGGCGGTGTCGGGGTACGCCTGAAATTCAATCGCTCCGAGACCAAACGCATTGCCAATCTGGAGAACGAGGGCGGCCCGACTGCCTCCGACGAGGTGCCGTAGCAAGCGCAGGCTTTTCGATAGCGCGTCCTGAAAACGACCGCGTAAATAGTTGGAGCGCCGACCCGGTTCAATCAGATCGGCGCTCCAGACTCTCAATTCCTGAAAAGACTTACTTGTCAGTCAGGGCCGGCGGATCCAGACGCTCCTGCATCTTGATCGTCACCAGATCCTTGGCTTCAAGATTATAATCTTTGAAAGCAGCACCGCGAAGAACCTGATCGTCATAGGTCTTGACGTAGTAAGTCATGTTCTTCATGTCGGCAATGGTCGTCCACTGCGTGTATTCGAGCGGCGTTGCCGGGTCCACGATCCAGCCCTTGGGAATATCAAAGTTGTTGGCGATATGCTCGGCCAGACGAACGCTTTGCGGCCCGCTCGGCACCTTTGCCGCCGACAGAACGAAAGCCGTTGCGCGCACAAACCTTGATGGAGGCGTCGTGTCTCCAGGCACGCCCAGCATACCCGATCCTTCACCCAATGGCGTGAAAGTAGCGCCATTGACCTTGAGCGGCTTGGTATTGTCCGGCGACAGGTGAACATAATTGCGCAGATTGGTCATGTGCCAGTCAAAGGACGGCGAATTCGTCATCACTCCGAGCGGATTGTCATAAACCTTCAGCTTGCCGTCGATGGGTTCAATGACAATCGATGCACCCGTCGCATCGTGCAGCGTATAATGCACCGGTGGTGCGAAACCCATATTGGGTTGCTTGACATCAATGACGGCAATGCTGCCAAGAGCTGCCTTCACTTCCGCCACGGTGGAGAAATTGGTCAGGGCCCAGCTCAGAACATCCCAAGGAGCAAGGCTGTCTTCCGCCTTGGCCGTGGAAGGATCCTGGAACTTGGCGTAATCCGGGAAATAGAGGATGCCGCCCGCAAGTCCCTTCTCATTCATGCCATCCGTGAGAGCCGGAATGCCGAATGCATTCATGCCGATCACGGCATATTTGCTCTTCCATTGCTTGCCGGGTTTCGCATCGGCGGCGGTCGCCGTGAAAGCATAGTTTCGCGGAACGACGATCATATCGGACTTGAGTTCGAACCCGAATTCCATCGTGCGCGCATAGACCATACCACCGTCGCTCGTCGGGAGAACGAAGCTGGTGCAGGCGAAAGCTGCCTGAGGAACGACCAGAGCTGCAGCGATGAGAGCGGTTGCAGCGCCCCGCGCAAACATCCGGCGAGACGACTTCCAGATAGATTGTTTCGTTTTCATGATGACCTCGTTACTCCACGATTTGTCATATTAAGAATTGCCAAAATAACTTCCTCGCCTCACCTCAATGAGAAAAGAGGCGCCGCTCCCATTCCGAATAAATGGTTGCACCTGATGAAAGTCAACAGAACAAACCTTAATATAAGTATCAATTTTCAGTTTATTTCCCTGAATGATTAACATATATATGGAGAAAGATTTAAATCTGATGTATTATCGAAATTGCTAATACATAATCCAGGGGGTTTTTTCGGTGAAAGACGGAAGATCGCGTAACCAGAACGGGAATTTACTGTTAAAATTTTCCAGAAGTATTATATTAGCATCAACTGTTTTAATAGGTATGTCAGCGACATCGTTCGCGGCAGATGCCGTGACACCACAACCAGAAATTCAGGACCAGCAGCGCTGGCGCGTGATTTTCAGCCCATATGTCTGGGGCGCATCGTTGAACGGCACTGCAGGTCTGCTGGGCCGCAGCACGGATGTTAACGTCCCATTCCGCGAGATTTTCGATAATCTCGATATGACTTTCATGGGCAATGTCGATATCAGCAACGGCACGGTTGGTTTTTTCATCGACGGTCAGTACGTCAAGACCAGTCAGGATGAAAACCTCCGCGACAACGAACTCGCCCTCGATATCAAGACAACCACCTTGGCAGCTGGCGCTTATTATCGCGTATATGAACAGCAGCTCGAGGGAACGACGCTCTTCGGAAACCAGCGTATCTTCGCGATTGAACCAACCCTCGGCGTTCGCTGGACAAGGCTCGAAGCCGGACTTGAAGTCGGTCCGTACAGCGGATCGCGCAAGGTAGAATGGACTGATCCTTTCGTAGGCGCGCGTGTCTTCTACGACATCAACGACCGGTGGAACATTTTTGCAGAAGCCGACATTGGTGGTTTCGGAGCTGGAACCAAACTCAGCGCCAATGGCCAAATCTATCTTGGATATCGAACAATGGTTTTCGATATTCCCACGACATTCCGTGTCGGCTACCGGGCGCTTTATCAGGACTACAAGGACAACGATACGGTTGAGAATTTCAAGTATGACGTGACCCAGCATGGGCCAGTCGTTGGTTTCTCCGTCTCGTTCTAGTTCACAACAAATTAGTTTCTGTTGTTTGACCCGCCGGCAAAACCGGCGGGTTTTTTGCTATTCTCTCCCCTTGATCAGCTCTAA
This sequence comes from Ochrobactrum sp. BTU2, assembly GCF_024539785.1. Classification (NCBI taxonomy): domain Bacteria; kingdom Pseudomonadati; phylum Pseudomonadota; class Alphaproteobacteria; order Hyphomicrobiales; family Brucellaceae; genus Ochrobactrum; species Ochrobactrum sp. BTU2. Next base: position 207,634 of record NZ_JAHWRG010000004.1, read on the forward strand.
GTAAAATTCAACGACTTCCGGTAATAATAAGCGGGGAATAATGTGGGGGAATGAATGACCTATATCTTCGAGCTGCCGATCTATCTTTCTTTTACGGCCTTCGCCGTACTTGGAATTGTGTTCTATGCGGTTGGACGTTTCGCGCTCGACATGCTGTCCAAACATGCAGCCAGCGACGTTCTGTCCATTCCGATCGGTGCTTTCATCAGCACCATTGCGACGGCCTGGGCCTTGTCGCTCGGTTTTGTTGCCGCTGATATCTGGAGCGTCAATTCCCGGGCAGATCAGGCGATCAGTGAAGAACGCTCGGCCATTTCCCGTCTGATCGGAACGTCCAGGGCCGAGATATTGAATGCGCCTGAACTTACTGCCGCCCTCACCGGCTATCGCCTTGCCGTAATCGATGACGAATGGCGCGAAAAGATCAATGTCGAGCCAGCAGCTTCCGTTGAAACGGCGTTGCAGAGTATCCGGCGCGAGATCATCAATCTGGCACGCGCCGACGTGCCGTCACCCGTTATCTCCCAACTCATCAACGATTTCGATGAATTGCAGGACGCGCGCAATACCCGTCTGGCTGTCGGATCAACCTCAATCGACTATTACAAATGGTATCTCGTGCTTTCTCTTACATTCCTCACGGCGATAACCATTGCAGCGACCCATGCGGACCGTGTGCGAGCTGGTGTAAAGGCGCTCGTCATTTATTCGCTGACAGCCTCATTCTGCCTCTGGATTCTCGCAATCCACGCCAATCCCTATCAGGGGCTGGAACGCCTTGAACCGTCCCTGCTTTTCACCAGCCACAAGCACGGTTAAGATAGCTGAAGATTCGATTTATTTTATCCTGCTGAAATTGCAGGGAAATCTTCTCAATCGAACGCGGAGCAGCGATTTGATGAAACTGCTGGGCGCTGGCGCCCTCATAGGCTTGGCCTTCCCGGTCGGAATGGCTTCTGCACAAACCTTCAGCGTCTGCCACGGTTATGAATGCCATTACCGGACCAAGGTTACGCTGACCGCGAAGGACCAACAGCGTATCCGGAACCTTCTGCAAAATGGCAGTCGCAGCGCAGATGGCGAACGGAAAGCACTGCGAACGGCAGTTGCTATCTTCGAACAGCGCGGCACCGCAGCGATTGGCGTCCGGGACAAGCCGAGAATGCAATTCGGCAAGGCCCGAATCAAGGGCCAGATGGATTGCATCGATGAATCGACCAATACCGATAACTTCCTGCGCTACCTGCAATCAGGCGGCTGGCTGAAGCACCACACTGTCGCGCGACGCACGTCCCGCGGCGCTTTCTTCGATGGACGATATCCGCACTGGACGGCAGTTGTCGAAGACAAGCAGGGCCAGAAATGGGCCGTCGATTCCTGGTATGAGGCAGGCGGCGGACCGCCAGACATCATGCCGCTGCAGCAATGGAAGCAGCGCGGTTATATGGGCGAGCGTTAAAACCCGTTCGCCCGTCTTTCCACTTACAATCACTGCCTTATATCGCCCTGCGAAGGGCATTCACTCAATAGCGAACGGGCATCCTGCCCTAGAGATTACCGGGCATCACAGAGGGGACGATCTATGCCGATTTTGAAGCGGTCTTTTTCCAGCATCTGCACTACAGCGCTCGTTGCAGGCAGCATGCTCGCCGCACCGATTGCCGAAGCTTGCACACGTTTCGTGTATCACGGGGCCAACGATCAGGTGATGACCGCCCGATCCATGGATTGGAAAGTGGATGTTGCGACCAATCTCTGGGTCTTTCCACGCGGCATGAAACGTTCCGGCGAGGCCGGCAAGAACTCGCTTCAGTGGACATCCAAATATGGCAGTGTGATCGCCTCCGGTTACGACATTTCCACGACAGATGGACTGAACGAAGCAGGACTTTCCGTTGGCGCATTGTGGCTCGTTGAATCGGAATATCCGAAATATGACGGCACCACACCGGGCCTCAGCATCGCGGCTTGGGCGCAATATGTGCTTGATAACTTTGCCACAGTCGACGAGGCGGTCAAAACTCTGCGCGCAGAACCTTTCACCATCGTGACGGACAAGGTCCCCGGTGAAGACAGACTGGCCACGTTGCATCTGGCCATATCCGATTCCAGCGGCGACAGCGCGGTCATCGAATATATCAACGGCAAGCAGGTGATCCATCACGGCAAGCAATATCAGGTGATGACCAATTCGCCGACATTCGACGAGCAGCTTGCGCTCAACTCCTATTGGACCCAGATCGGCGGCACTGTCATGCTGCCGGGCACCAATCGCGCCGCCGACCGTTTTGCGCGCGCATCGTTCTATGTAAACGCCGTCCCGAAAACCGACGACCCTGTTGAGTCGATTGCCAGTGTTTTCAGCGTCATCCGGAACACCTCGGTGCCTTTCGGCCTGACAACACCTGACCAGCCGAACATTTCCTCGACACGCTGGCGGACGGTGGCCGACCAGAAGCGCATGCTGTATTTCTTCGAATCGGCTTTGACACCCAATGTCTTCTGGGTTGATCTCAAGGAAATCGACTTTTCGCCAGAAACCGGCAAGGTCAAGAAACTCGACCTCGGCGTCAATCAGACCAACACGTTCAATGGCGTCGTCAACGACAGTTTCAAGGAAAGCGAGCCCTTCAAGTTCCTCGGTCTTTGAGCTGGTTCTACAGTTTTTTGCTGAACCAATCACGCTCCGTTGCGTTAGTTATCCATAACCAACCCAGAACGGAGGACCAACCAATGGACTGGAATCGCGTTGAAGGAAACTGGAAACAGGCCAAGGGCAAGATCAAGGAACAGTGGGGTAAACTCACCGATGACGATCTCGACCAGATCAATGGCCGGCGCGAGCAGTTGGAAGGCAAAATCCAGGAACGCTACGGCATAGAAAAAGACCGCGTACGTTCTGAACTGGATGATTGGTACAATCGCCAGACCTGGCTTTCATAAAGCCGCATCCTTCAAGAGAAAGCCCTGCCCATTGGCAGGGCTTTTTCAATTATCACCGGCAGCCATCCACGCGCTGCAGAGAGGCGGAAAGCCCCATCAGGGAGAAGGTATAGCGGGTCTGCGTACCGCGTGCCGATGTTGCCTGCACATTGAGCGTTTTGCCCGCGCGCATTGCCCGCATCAGCTTCGCTTCGTCGGCAACATTTTCCGCCCAGGCGCGATTGCCCTCGCTGAAGAACGGAAAGCGCGCGCCATCCACCATCACATTGACCGAACTGTTGGCTTTCAGCTGATATCCCATCACCAATTGAGGGCTATACTGGCCATCCGCCTTGGAAATAATCACGAAATTATCACCGTGCTGCACGCCGGTCGGCTGAAAATTGATCGGTACAGTCAAAGCATAGCATTTGTTACCCGCAAGCTCGGTGTTCTGGTAAACGCCCCAATCGCGGAATTCACCCAAATAACTCGTCTTCGCTGAAGCCGCGAGAGAGCTCGCCACCAACCCTGCCAATGCCAGCGCAACGGTGGTTGCATTTTTTCTCATCGCCCAAAACCTCCATTTTGTCGCCAGTTCACGTCACTTAAAAAATTGTTTCATTGCGTTACTATTTTCTTAACGAACTGCTAAAATTTGTTGAAAGTTTGCGATGGAAACCAAAAACACCGGTCTGTTGGAACAGACCGGATACCGCACAAGGTAACAGCTCCAATGGAAATATTGCGCATCGCGACAAAATTGATTGAAGGAGACATCGCAATCCCCAAGAAGTCGCCTTGGACCTCCCGAAATATTTGGTCTGGTACCACATTGCCGTTTTTACCTGCATTGCACAGGATAACGCGGCACCCGACAGTTGCGAATACAGTTAAGTTCAAAAAAGTCCATGAAGACATGCCGACCACGTATATATGTAGATCGGCATATCTCAATGTTACGCGTTGATTACAACTTTGGCAGCAAGACCTTATCAATTACATGAATAACGCCATTTGACTGCTTCACATCAGCAATGGTTACGTTCGCAACATTGCCATTCTCGTCGGTTAACGTAATCTTAGCGCCGCTTTCCTTTGCCTTGAGAATACAACCACCGACTGTCTTCACATCATGCGAGCCGTTGTCATCGGCAATCATCTTCTTGATGTTCTTTGACATCGCGTCCGCTGCAACGACGTGGCAAGTCAAAACCTTGGTTAGCTTTGCCTTGTTTTCAGGCTTAAGCAGATCATCAACAGTGCCTTTTGGAAGTGCGGCAAACGCTTCGTTTGTTGGTGCAAACACTGTAAATGGCCCCTTACCTTTCAGCGTTTCCACAAGGTCTGCGGCCTTTACTGCTGCAACCAATGTAGTGTGGTCTTTGGAGTTCATCGCATTTTCAACTATGTTTTTGTTCGCATACATTGGCGAGCCGCCGACATTGGGGTTTTCGGCATAAGCAGATGTGGCAGCAACCAGCATTACAGTTGCTGCTGAAAGTGCACGGAACGTAAAGGGGTTCATAGTCTGTCTCCTCCTAAAGCAAACAATTCTGGGAGATAACACCTGCCCAGAAGCTCCTGAAAAGGTAGCCAATGAGGAAGACGAGATTAGAAAGAGAAAAGTTTCAGGAGCCAAGCCAAACTTGCGGCACTTTACAATGGGCGCACAATACCACTAGCCACGATTGGGCCAGATGGTACCCCGGTTGGAGACCCGCCAAATGGTTCAAGACTGACGGCGAGTGTCGTACCCGCTGTAATATCGTCGCGTAGTTCAAGCGGAATGGTAAGTTCCCCTTGTTTGCCTGGCTTAAAGATACCCAGCGAAACGGGGTTGCCTTTTTGCAGTACCAACCAAAGTTCAAGCGATTTCTCGCCGGAGGCTCCAGCTGCAACAGGGATGACTTGAAGATATCCGCTGGCCGGATCATAGGAAGCGAGCAAATTCACACGTACGTCTGTTGCTGACAGTTCGGCAACCAGAGGACCGCTGTTCTTAGATGTTAGATTACCGCCGAAAGCGAAGATAATCGCTACACCGGCAGCGATTGTTGTTGCCAAAGAAACCCATCGCCAGAAGGTAACAGAACTCCATAACGACACAGTATGCCCTGCATCCTGTGTCGATCCAAACAATCGATTCTCTATCTCTCCGAATATATTTTCATTCACTGGCAATTCTTGATAGTCGTCATTGAAACGCGAGAAACTGATCTGCCATCGCTCAACTAGTAACGCGAATTCCTTGTCATGAAGCATCCTTTGCTCTACTTGGCGACGCTTCTCATTTGACAAAACGCCGAGCACGTATTCACCAGCCAGCACGTCATCCTGACCGCGTTTGCCATGATTTTGCTCGCTTGATGTCATCGCTGCATGCACTCTCTCAGTTTCAATAGACTGCGTCGCAACCAAGTGCGTACAGTATTCAAAGGCACTTGTAATTCCTGGGCGAGCTCAAGATAGCTGAGACCTTCCACATAAGCTTGCCGAACCGCTTTCGCATGAACTTGATCGAGCTCTCGCATGCAATCATCTATCCGGCGTCCTTCGTCTCTTGCCAACACCTCCTTCTCGGGGCTTGGATTGACGTCGTCAGCCAGATCATGAATTTCGTCAAGATCCTCCGTAACAGGTTTTCTTGCTCGAATGACGTCTATTGAATGATTGCGGGCGATGGTAGCCAACCAAGCTGAAGCCACGCTTTCACCAATCCCAAACGTACTCGAACGTTTCCAAATCTTGATATAGACGTCTTGAAGAGCTTCCTCTGCCTCCGATCTGTCTTTCAATATACGAAGGCAAATCGCGAATAGTTTCGGGCTAGTATCCTTATAAAGTGAGGCGAAAGCGTCTTTGTCACCCAAAGCCACTTTGCTAATCAGAACGGATGTTTCATCTGTCTGTTTCAACGAAATCAGTGCTTCTCATACGAATCTGCGGGATCAGCGAAAACGATTATTCGGCATCCGTATCAGTCCAGCATAATACTCTTTAAAGGAGCTTGAATATGCTCAATCATATGCAAACACTAATTGCTGTAAATATCAACTTGAATAGCCGCTTTACTTGTACCAACTGGACATGGTTCGGCTGAGCCTCGTTTAGCGTTGCAAACGAACGCACAGAACGGCGAACTCGCCAAAGATAAGCCAAATAAATTACTGAGGGAGAAAATGGTGGGCCCGGAGGGACTCGAACCCCCAACCAAGCGGTTATGAGCCGCCGGCTCTAACCAATTGAGCTACAGGCCCCACGCAACGTTGACCTACCCTAAAGAAAGCCGGGATACAAGCTGTCAAATGCATCAGTTGCCCTAATGCGCACATATTCAGTTGCGATGCATACAACCTAGAGCATTTCCTGCAAAAGTGCGAAGCGGTTTTGCCTAGGATAATGCGACGAAACAGATAGTTAGAGCGGTTCCAGCGACTCCGCTTTAACTGGAACCGCTCTAAAATCACGGTATTTCTGATTTGAACCAGCAGTTGTAATTGGCACGCAATTCGAATCTGATATCGTCGGCTTCATACATAAGAGGGAACTTAAGAAATAAGCGATTTCAAAGGCAAAGTGGCCAGCCGCTCCGGTGCAACCAGCTTTGCCAGAGCTGCCTCAACTTTCTCTACAGGAGATTTTATGAACAACCGCGCTACCACTCTTCTTGCAACCTCCTTTTCTGCAATCATGCTCGCAGGCGCGCTGACGCTGCCAGCTCTGGCACAGGAGAATCAGATGACGAAGCAGCCTGCGCGTATCGCCGTCACTGGCGAAGGCACCATGACCGCCTCGCCCGATATGGCCATCCTCAATCTCTCCGTATTGCGCGAGGCGAAGACCGCTCGCGAAGCTATGACCGCCAACAACGAAGCCATGGCGAAAGTACTCGAAGCCATGAAGAAAGCCGGTATCGAAGATCGCGATCTTCAGACCGGCGGCATCAACATCCAGCCACGCTACGTCTATCCGGACGACAAGAATGGTCTGAAAGAACCAAGCATTACCGGCTATACGGTTTCGAACAGCCTGACTGTACGCGTGCGCGATCTGGCCAAGGTCGGCAATGTGCTTGATGAATCCGTCACGCTCGGCGTCAATCAGGGTGGCGATCTGAGTTTCGTCAACGACAATCCGGCAGCCACGATCAATGAAGCGCGCAAGCGTGCCGTTGCCGACGCCATCGCCAAGGCAAAGACCCTTGCCGATGCTGCCGGTGTAGGCATTGGCCGCGTTGTCGAGATCAACGAGCAGAGCCGCCCACCCATGCCGATGCCAATCGCTCGTGCTCAGTATAAGACCATGGCCGCAGCAGCGCCGGAAGATGCCGTGCCCGTTGCAGCTGGCGAGAACAGCTATAACGTTTCGGTCAATGTCGTTTTCGAAATCAAGGAATAACGGCAATCCAATTGGCAATTGCGAAGGGGCGCTCCAGCGCCCCTTTTCTTTTACCCGCCACAAAGAAAAGCTCCGGCCTGATTTACTCAGGCCGGAGCTTTTGAAACTTAAGCCGTGCGCCTTAGCGAATGATCGGGCAACCACGAACATTTGCGAACACGACACCGGCGGGGCGACCATGACGGAAGCCACGAACCTGAACCGACTTGCCGCGATAGACGACACGCGCATTGCGGATGCCCATGCGATTAGCCTTCATCTTGGCGCCTTCGATGGAGCAGGCACGACCACGATAAGCTGGACGGCTATGGTGGTAGCCTCGGTAATCGATATTCACGATGGCAGAGCTTGCCGACGTGCTGATGGCTGGAGCGACAACCGGCGAGGCAGCGCTGGCGGAAGCTGCCGTCGTGAAGATGGCGGCAACACCAAGAGCAGCGGTTACGACGAACGACTTGAGCGAAATAGCAGACATCTTTGAACCTCTTCGATTTGTTTTCAGGTCTTGCCTGAGGCACCCGAGAAGTAGCGCCCTATAGATGAACAGAATGAAAAACCAACGTTCATGTGCCGTTCAGCTTCATATGAAGTAGAAGGGATGCCTGCTCACTGATTTTATAAACTGAATAAATTCAATGTATTATAAGGAAACAAAATCCACACTGCGATATTTGAAGCATAGATTAAATTTACGCAATGTTTGAAAAACGCAAACGAGCCATCAGCGGTGGCTCGGCATCACCATATGATCGAGATAATCGTCGTCATCTTCCAGATCGTGATCGAAAGCCGTCACCTTGCCGCGAACGGAAATACCTGCCTCATGCACCGTGTCGGGTGAACCCGAAACCAGCGGATGCCACCAATAGAGATCCGAACCTTCTGCAACCAGACGGTAGGCGCACGTCACAGGCAGCCAGTCCACCTCGTCAACGATCTCCGGCGTCAGAAAAACGCAGTCCGGCACCGTCTTCTTGCGGTTCGGATAATCACGGCACTGGCAGCTGTCCGGGTTGAGCAGCGTGCAGGCAACGCTGGTCCAGTAAATCTCGTTTGTGTCGTCATCCTGCAATTTATGCAGGCAACATTGGCCGCAACCGTCACACAGGCTCTCCCACTCGCTGCGGGTGAGCTGGTTCAAGGTCTTGGTGCGCCAGAATGGTTTGTCGTTCATAATGCAGCGTATAATGGAATTATGTCGGGAATGGCGTGGACAAATCGCCGCCATTTCAGAACACTTGATATTCGATCCGGATCGGGCTATTAGACCCTCGTCATCATCATGACCGTAAGCGTCTTACGTTAGGCAACGCATCAATCTCGCCGGGAACGGCAATTCGCATTGATGTTTCGTTGCGCCTTCCCCGCAGAATATACAGGAATACACATGTCTCAGTTTGAATGCGCACGCCGCAGGAAGCTGCCTGCACGTTATGCATCTATTGTGATGCCGTTCATCCTATCGATCATGATGACATTCATCGTGTCGTTGATTGCAACCGCCAAGAGCCTTGGCATTGCCCATCCCAATCTCGCATCCAGCTGGATGTCGGCATGGGCCCTTTCGTGGGTGGTCGCCTTTCCAGTTCTCCTCGCCATTCTGCCCATCGTGCGCAGAATGGTCGCCATGGTGTGCGACCCGCATTAACAGTTAGAGCGCGTTTCGATTTGATAAGATCAGATCGGCACTCTAACGTCTTCTATTTCAAGCATAATCTTATCGATCCTCGTTTCACTCCGGTCGGATTATGCTCTAAAAAAGCAAAAGCCGCGCATCTTGATGCGCGGCTTTTTCAATTCTCTTGCAGGCGGCTCAGCGGAAAATAGCTTCGCCTTGTTCATCCACGATCTGCCGTCCCTTGTTCAGCGAAATGCTGGCGGCATCTTCGATGCCGGGGCAACGGTCGGCACGAACGAAGCGATATTCCTTCACTTCGCCATCGATCGTCTTGGAAATGACGCCGCAGACCTGATACTGCCCGCCCTCGCTATAGGGCGTGGCAATGATCAGAAAATCCTTGTGTTCAAGGCGACCCGCCTCTTTCGGCTCTGCCGGTGTCTCGGAGGCAGAGCCTCCACCGAAAAGACGCTTCAAAAAAGACATATCGCCTCCCCTTCCCGTATGTTTTTGTTCAGTTCAGCTATCCAGGCCCTAGCTATCGAGGAACGAACGCAGCTTGCGCGAACGGCTCGGATGCTTCAGCTTGCGCAGCGCCTTGGCTTCGATCTGACGGATACGTTCGCGGGTAACCGAGAACTGCTGGCCGACTTCTTCCAGCGTGTGGTCGGTGTTCATACCGATGCCGAAACGCATACGCAGAACACGTTCTTCACGCGGCGTCAGCGAAGCCAGAACACGGGTCGTCGTATCGCGCAGATTGGCCTGAATCGCTGCATCGATTGGCAGAAGCGCGTTCTTGTCCTCGATGAAATCGCCCAGATGTGAATCTTCCTCGTCGCCAACCGGCGTCTCGAGCGAGATCGGCTCCTTGGCGATCTTCAGCACCTTGCGCACTTTTTCGAGCGGCATGGCGAGCTTTTCAGCCAGTTCTTCCGGCGTCGGCTCACGACCGATTTCATGCAGCATCTGGCGCGACGTGCGGACGATCTTGTTGATCGTTTCGATCATGTGCACCGGAATACGGATGGTGCGCGCCTGATCGGCAATCGAACGGGTGATTGCCTGACGAATCCACCAAGTCGCATAGGTCGAGAACTTGTAACCACGACGATATTCGAACTTGTCGACCGCCTTCATCAGACCGATATTGCCTTCTTGAATGAGATCAAGGAACTGCAAGCCACGGTTCGTGTACTTCTTGGCAATCGAGATGACGAGACGAAGGTTGGCTTCCACCATTTCCTTCTTGGCGATAGTTGCTTCGCGTTCGCCCTTCTGCACCTGATTGACGATGCGGCGGAATTCACCGATGGAAATCGCGGTTTCGGTCGCCAGCATCTGGATTTCAGAACGCAGACGGTCGATGGCACGCTCTTCCTTGGCTGCAAATTCCTTCCAGCCACGGGCTGAAAGCGTGCTCACGCGCTCTACCCATTTCGGGTCCAGCTCGTGGCCCTGATACTCCTTCAGGAATTCCTCACGACGCACACCGAAGGATTCGGCCAGACGCAGCAGCTTACCTTCGTTCTGAACCAGACGCTTGTTGATGTCGTAAAGCTGTTCGACGAGCTGTTCGATACGGTTCTGGTTCAGCGACAGCGACTTCACTGCCTTGATGAGCTGATCCTTCAGTTCCTTGTAGCGACGTTCCTGGCTCGACGACAGTTCGCCCGTCGCGGCCAGACGGCCCTCGACCTGCTGATCCTGCAGCTTGCGCAGCTTCTTGTAGGTATCGGCGATGAGGTCGAGCGTTTCCATGACCTGCGGACGCAGTTCGGCTTCCATGGCCGCCAGCGACAGGTTGGCTTCGTCTTCGTCCTCTTCCTCTTCTTCCGTGGGCATGTCGCCGCCGACATTGGTAATGTCGTCGTCGTCACGGCGGCGCTGAGGCTTGTCGTCACGCGGCTTTTCCTCTTCCACGCGCTCGATCACCGGAGCCTGCTTGGCTTCCGGACCGGCATAGGTGGTTTCGAGGTCGATAATTTCGCGCAGCAGAATGTTGGAATCGTTCAGCTGGTCACGCCAGATGATGATCGCCTGGAAGGTCAGCGGGCTTTCGCAAAGCCCGGCGATCATGGTCTCGCGACCAGCCTCGATGCGCTTTGCAATCGCGATTTCGCCTTCGCGCGACAGAAGCTCGACGGACCCCATTTCGCGCAGATACATGCGCACCGGATCGTCGGTACGGTCGGTCGGCTCTTTCTTGGTCGTGGTGGTGGCAACAGCCGTACCGCCGGATTCGACCAGATCGCCGCCCTCTTCCGAGTCGTCGTCGTTGTTTTCTTCGCGGTCGTTGTCCTGCTCGTCATCTTCAACGACGTTGATGCCCATATCGGAAAGCATCGACATCGTGTCTTCGATCTGCTCGGATGTCACTTCCTCGGAAGGCAGCACGGCGTTCAGCTCGTCCATGGTGACGTAGCCGCGCTTCTTCGCGAGTTTGATCATCTTCTTGACAGCATCGTCAGAAAGGTCGAGAAGCGGACCGTCGGCAGCACCTTCGCGCTCGACTTCGGCTTCTTCGTTTTCCTTAACCTTCGTTGCCATATGTTCTTCTCCAGGCGACCCCGGTCGCTTCTAAGATATATAGAGTTCTCGGACAGTTTTGCGAGGTCGCAATCCGTCAGTTGATTCTGCGAGTAGCCGATTTCCTGTTAATGGCGGATTAACCTTGCCATCGGTATCGGGCTTCTTCATCTCCGATTTCTTGTGGGCAGATCAGGCGGTCAACCAGACAACGCCACTTTCCGGGCCACTTTTCCGGCCCAAATCCGGCTTGCTGCCTTGCAGCATCGGATATCACCGGTTTCTGTTCTTTTCCTTATTCGAACTGTCGTGATTCCGTCATTTACGCCACACGTCAAGAGCGACTCACATGATTCGGGCTTAAAAAGCGAATCATTTGTTGTCGCGACCTCTTCGTTGGCCAGATAGAGCACGTTTTCCGGATCGCAACCCCGCATTTCCGGCTGTTCTCGCAGAACTGATTCGGAAATCCGAATCAGAAACCGCCGGGTGGGCGCCCCGAAGACAGTCCAAAACCGTCGATCAGAGCTTCAGTCGCATCAGCTTTCAAAATCTGATTTTGTATATCTCTGAGACGTGCAAACAATTCGCCCGTCTCGTCTGTTTCAAGTGCGGCCTCAACGGCCCGCAGCTCCTTATGTAGTGTGCGCGCACGCTGATGCAAGTGAAGCGCCTGACGAAGGGCTTCGCGCGCGTCGTCTTCTGCGGCCAGAGCCGTCGCAGTCCAGAGTTTCGCACCCTTCACCACGAGTTCGAGCATTTCAATCTGCTCGCCATGACCGGCATTGACCAGTGCGTGCCGCATGGCGTGACCATCTTCCATATGGCCGGCAGCCAGCACATCCAGCATGGCCAGATGCAGCGACTTGAGTGCCTCATGTCCCAGATCGAGTGCCGCCAGCGTCTCGAAATCCTCTTCAATCAGCCGTGGGTGATTGAGAAGCGTCAGCACGATGGCAGTTTCGCGCAAGGGGGCATGTGATCCAGCGCCCGGCCTGCCGCCCTTTACCAGCGTGGAGCGCACCAGACTGTCGGAAATCGCAAGGCGGCCATTGCCGCCCGCCGGTCCGCCGCGTCCCCGTCCGCCATCATTCCTGCGGTTGAAAGACGAATTGCGCTGTCCGCCGACTTGATACCCCTGACGCCCCTGGCCAAAAAAGGCTTGTGCCCGGTCGCGCATATCCTGACTGTAGTGGCGCCGGATATCCTCATTCGCGATGCGGCTGGTAATTTCACGCAGCCGCGCCTCCAGTTCGGCGCGGCGTTCCGGCGTATCGAACACACCGCCCGTCGTTTCCCGCGTCCACACCATATCGACCAGCGGTCTGGCGTCACGCAGGACCACATGAAATGCGGCTGGGCCTTCCGCCTTGACCAGATCGTCCGGGTCCTGCCCTTCCGGCAATAGTGCAAAGCGCAGCGATTTGCCGGGCTGCAAGGCAGGCAATCCAAGATCGACGGCGCGATAGGCAGCGCGAAGCCCCGCACCATCGCCATCGAAGCACAGAACGGGTTCAGGGCTGATGCGCCAGAGAAGTTCGAGCTGTTCTTCCGTCAGCGCCGTACCGAGCGGAGCCACCACCTGATGGATACCCGCCTGCGCAAGCGCGATCACATCCATATAGCCTTCAACAGCGATGATGGATTTGGCCGGTTCTCCAGCTTGCGGCTGGCAGGCCTTGCGCGCCCGCAATCCGTTATAGAGAACCCGCCCCTTGTGAAAGAGTTCGGTTTCCGGCGAGTTCAGATATTTGGCCGGAGCGTCCGCAGAAAGCGCACGCCCGCCGAAAGCAATGATCCGCCCGCGCAAATCCTCGATCGGGAACATGACGCGATCGCGAAAACGGTCGTAGGAAACGGCAATCCCCTCGCCGTGCACAACAAGGCCGCACGCCTCGATCTGCTCGCGCGACACGCCTTTGCCAGCCAGAAACTCCTTCAAGGCATTGCGCGACTCTGGCGCATAGCCAATGCGGAACGACTGCTGCGTTGCGGTCGAAAGTCCGCGATCCCGCAGATAGGCGCGTGCCTTGGCTCCAACGGCGCTTTGCAGCTGGTTTTCGAAGAACTGCGCAGCCAGCTCCATGACATCATAAAGCGTCGCGCGCTGTGCCTCACGCTTTTCCATTTCCGGATCGCGCGCAGGCATCGGAACGCCTGCCATATCGGCCACACGCTCCACTGCTTCCGGGAAACTCAGGCCTTCAAGATCGGTTAGAAACTTGAAGTGATCACCGGTCACACCGCAACCGAAACAATGATAGCGACCCTTGCGATCTTCGCAGTGAAAGCTTGGTGTCTTCTCGCCATGAAACGGACAACAGGCCCAGAAATCACCCTTCGGAGGATTGCTCTTCTTGCGGTCGAACGAAGCGCGCGTTCCTATCAGCGTCGAGATCGGGACGCGGTCTCTGATCTCATCGAGAAAGGAGGGCGGAAAACGCATTACAGATTTCACTTTCAGTTCGTTCAGACAGCGGGAGTGTATTCCTTAGAGTATATAGGCGCGCCCGTTCTGACAGTCCATCGTGCAGGCATGTCCCTCCCCGCTAATCACATGTCGCTGCCAAACAAGCCCGCTGTCACAAAACTGTCATATATCCGTCATGACGCTGCGGGAATGGATTGCTTTTAATTGCGAACAAGCCCATATCTCTTGAAGAATTGATTAGCCGGAACATATTTTTTCTTCATTTGTTGCGTTAGCTCAATCACAGATGTCAACCTCCAACCCGAAGGGATTTTGCCGTGAATGGTTCTTTGGTCCTTTTGCATCTGGCCGGTGCAGTTGCGCTCCTGCTTTGGGCGACACGCATGGTCCGGACCGGGGTGGAGCGTGCCTATGGCGACCGGCTGCGCAGACGCTTGCGCAACCAGATGCAGAACCCGCTGCTTTCCGTCGCCTTCGGCCTTGCCCTTGCTGTCGCCCTGCAAAGCTCGACAGCGGTTACGCTTCTCGTCGGTTCATTTGTCGGTTCAGGTTTCGTAAGCGGCGTTGCAGGCCTCATGGCCGTGCGCGGCGGCGAGCTTGGCTCCGCCCTCGTCGTCAAGATCCTGAGCTACGACCTCACGCTTCTGGTACCGCTCTGCCTTGTCATCGGCACAGGCATCTTCATGACCACCGAACGCCGCGACTGGCGGCAGATCGGACGCATTCTGGTCGGTATCGGCCTGCTCATCATGTCACTGGAAATGACCGGACAGGCCACCGAGCCGCTGCGGCAAAGCGAATTGCTGCCGGTCATCGTCGACTATCTGTCAAGCGACCCGATCACTGCCTATCTGCTCGCAGCACTCATGACATGGCTGTTTCATTCCAGCGTTGCCGCCGTCATCCTGCTGACCACCTTTGCCTCGCGCGGGCTGATCCATCCAGAGCTCGCCGTGGTGATGGTTCTCGGCGTCAATCTGGGGTCTTCGATCATCGCCCCGATCCTGACCCGGCATGCGCCACCTGAAACCCGCGTCGTGCCACTCGGCAACCTTTTGATGCGCGGCGCCGGGTCACTCATCATGCTCGTGCTTTACCAGACCTTCAAACCATCGGTCGCCTTTCTCGGCACCGATCCGGTTTCGCAGGTGGTCAATGCGCATATCCTGTTCAATGTCATCGTGATGATTGCCGGTATTCCGCTTTCTGGCCTCGTGCTGCGCGCAACCGAGGCTCTGGTCAATCTCAATGCGGACAAGGGCAGCCCCGCCTCGCAGCAGCCCATCGAGATCGAGCAATATAGCGCGCTCGACACTGCCGTGCTCGACCGGCCCTCGCAGGCGCTTGCCAATGCAACCCGCGAAGTGGTCGGCGTCTGCGACACGATCGAAGTCATGCTGCGGCGGATCATCGAGCTTTATGAGAAGCCCGATCAGGTGCGGATCGATGAACTTGAAGCTCTCGATGACCGCGTGGACAAGCGCCATGCTGCCATCAAGCTCTATCTGACCAAGCTTGCAACCCATGAGCTGAGCGATTTCGAGTCGCTGCGCATGCAGGAATTGCTGGGCGCATGTGTGAAGCTTGAGCAGGTCGGCGACATCATCGTGCGCAACATGCTGGCGCATGTTCAAAAGAAGATGGATCACAAGCTGGAATTCACCGAAGAAGGCTGGAAGGAACTCAGCCATTTCCACGCCATGGTTCTGGCCAATGCGCACTTGGCATTCAATGTGATTGTCTCACGCGATGGCCGTACGGCCCGTCAGCTCGTGCAGGAAAAGGACCAGCTGCGTGAACTGGAAAAGCAGACCAGCATGCGCCATTTCAGCCGACTGCGCGAAGGCGCCACCCGCAGCATCGAGACCAGCAGCATCCATCTCGACACGATCCGCGACCTCAAGCAGATCAACTCGCTTCTCGCTTCAATGGCCTATCCGGTCCTCGAAGAACAGGGCCTTCTCAGCGATACGCGACTGAAAGCCGTCAAGCAGGGCTGAGTATAGCGCCAAACAATAGAAAGCCCCCGTCAGAGCGGGGGCTGAAACAAAAGCGAAAGGCACTTATGCCTCACGCTTTCACTGCAGAAGCGATTTCACGATGGCGCTGGCCTTGGTGAAATCCATCTTGCCTGCATAGCGCTCTTTAAGAACGGCCATGCACTTGCCCATGTCGCGCAGACCTTGAGCACCGATTTCGGCAATCACATCCGCACAGGCCTGTTTGACCTCATCCTCGCTCATCTGCTGCGGCAGAAATTCGGAAATGATCGTGATTTCCTCCCGCTCCGCTTCAGCGAGCTCAAGACGGCTGCCTTCTTCATAGATGCGGGCGGATTCTTCGCGCTGCTTGACCATCTTGCCGAGAATACCCAGCAATTCTTCATCCCCGACCGGGTCCTTGCCAGCAGTACGGTTGGCGATATCTCGGTCCTTTACCGCAGCCAGGATCAAACGCAGCGTCGACATGCGACGCTTCTCCTGTGCTTTCAGCGCGGTCGTGAGGGCCTGGGAAATCTCCTGGCGAAGCATAACGTCTCTCCTGACGGTGTAAGTTCTTTGTTGTTCGTTTCCTGCATCTATACAACAAGCGAATAGAATCGCCGAGCTGTCCGAACCACCATCCCGAGAAATAATAATACGACGATTATCGTCATTATTTCAGGAAAGCATAGCCTCGGACGATTGACCCGGCGTCCAAGTTTCTCTATTGCTCAAGGCTTAGCAGGACATCGGCACGTGCTCGCGGCGGGAGGTTTAAAATCCCCGCTGCCTTTTGGCGCATATATGACCCTTGACGCTTCATCTTTCAAGCCACCCTTCCGGTGGCAGGTTGAAACACGAACGCGTGCCGCATAAAGCATGCCGCCCAAAAGTGGGAACCGGTTTTGGGACAACGGCATGCACGAAAACAAACAGTTAGAGCGTCGATTTGATTCCATCAGTTCGACGCTCTAGCTGACAACGAAATGACAGCACACGCTGGCGCGCGGCTAACAATCAGGAGTGCAGACCATGACAGAAACCACACCGAAAACAGCACCCTGGACTGTTGAGAAGCGAACCGCCATCCTCGTACTTGCAGACGGAACCGTGATCGAAGGCAAAGGCCTCGGTGCAATCGGTGCGATTGAAGCCGAGGTCGTGTTCAACACGGCGCTGACCGGTTACGAAGAAATCCTGACCGACCCGTCTTATGCCGGTCAGATCGTAACCTTCACCTTCCCGCACATCGGTAATGTCGGCACCAATGCCGAAGACGTTGAAGACCTGACGCCGGCCAATCGCCACGGCGCAGTCGGCGCGATCTTCAAGGCTGACATCACGTCACCATCGAATTTCCGCGCAACGGAAGATCTGGATGCGTGGCTGAAGCACCGCGGCGTCATTGCACTGACCGGTATCGATACGCGCGCGTTGACCTCGCTCATCCGCGAGCGCGGCGCACAAAACGCAGTCATTGCTCATGATCCGAGCGGCAAGTTCGACCTCGAAGCACTCAAGGCACGCGCCGCCGCATGGAGCGGTCTTGAAAATCTCGATCTCGCCAAGGACGTCACGGTTGGCCAGAGCCTCACATGGAAAGAAACGCCATGGACGCTCGCAGACGGCTATGGCGAACAGGACGCCCCGGAATATCACGTGGTGGCGCTCGATTTCGGCGTGAAACGTAACATTCTGCGCCTGCTCACCGGCCTCGGCGCAAAGGTCACCGTGCTGCCGGCAACGGCAACGGCTGAGGACGTTCTGGCCCACAACCCGGATGGTGTCTTCCTGTCCAACGGTCCTGGCGATCCGGCAGCGACCGGCGCATATGCCGTTCCAACCATTAAGAAGCTTGTCGAAACCGACCTTCCGGTCTTCGGCATCTGCCTCGGCCACCAGATGCTGGCGCTGGCCCTTGGCGGACGCACCGAGAAGATGCATCAGGGCCATCACGGCGCCAACCATCCGGTGAAGGACTACACGACCGGCAAGGTCGAGATCGTATCGATGAACCACGGCTTCGCGGTCGATTCAGACTCGCTGCCGGAAAATGTCGAGGAAACGCATGTGTCGCTCTTCGACGGCACCAATTGCGGGCTGCGCGTCGTCGGCAAGCCGGTATTCTCGGTGCAGCACCATCCGGAAGCATCGCCCGGCCCGCAGGATTCGCACTATCTGTTCCGCCGCTTCATCAACCTGATCCGCGAAAAGAAGGGCGAAACGCCGCTTCCGGAACGCGAACAGGCGGCTTAGAGCGCATCCCGAAAAGTGTGAAACGGTTTTCGGAAGAGATGCGCGTCAAAACAAACAGTTAGAGCGCCGATCTGATTCAATCAGATCGAAACGCGCTCTAAGCCATCCAAAAGAATTATCGAAGTAAAAGGCCGGAGTAAAAACTCCGGCCTTTTCATTTTCCGTATCGATCAAACCTCTGAGGGCTTGGCCAAGGGCGTTGGACGCACCCGCGCCACCACGATGACCAGTGCCAGAAAAACCAGTCCGGCTCCCACAGCATAGGGCATTCCAGCGAAGACGAACGGCGCATTCATGCCGGTGAACACGGCGAAAAGCTGCGTGAAGATGAGCGGGCCGATGATGGTCGTAATACTCGACACGCTTGTCAGTGCACCCTGCAATTCGCCTTGCGCGGAAGGCGGAACCTTGCCTGCCGCAATACTGCGCAGCGGCGGATCGGCCAGACCTTCCAGCGCCGTCAGGAAGATGACGGCATAAACCATCCAGCCTTCCCATGCGATGGCGTATCCAATCATGCCAAGACAGGAAAACAGCACGCCTGTGATCGCTGTGCGCCGCTCGCCAAGCACCGGCAAGACCCTTGGCAGAACCAGCGCCATCACGAACGCCGCGCCGATACCGAAAAGCCCCAGCGACAGACCTATCTGGGCTTCGCTCCAGTTATAGCGATAAGCACCGACGAAGGCCCAGACGGACGGATAGACGGCATGGGCCAGCCAGAACAGGAAGAAGACCAGCACCACCCAGCCGATGCCGGGATAGCTTCGCATCTGCTTGAGCGCGCCCAGCGGATTGGCGCGGGCGATCTGGAAGGTGCGCCGGTTTTCACGCGTCAACGTCTCCGGCAACAGGAAATAGGCGAGGATGAAGTTGATGAACGACAGGAACGCCGCTCCGTAGAACGGAACGCGCGGACCGAACTCCCCCAGCAAGCCGCCCAGCACCGGACCAAGCGCAAAGCCGACACCGAAAGCAATGCCGATCAGGCCGAAATTGCGCGCACGATTGCTGTCATCGCTGACATCGGCAATGTAGGCGGATGCCGTCGCGAAGCTTGCTCCGCTGATGCCTGCCAGCACACGACCGACAAACAGCATCCAATAGGTGGTTGCGAGCGCACAGATCAGATTGTCGAGTGCGAAGGTGAAAATCGAGGCGAGCAGCACCGGCCGGCGCCCGAAACGGTCGCTCAGATTGCCGATCATCGGCGCGAACAGGAACTGCATTCCGGCATAGACCAGCAAAAGCCAGCCACCATCGACGGCTGCAGTGCTGATATCCGCGCCGGTCAGCTCTTCGAGAAAAGTCGGCAGAACCGGCATGATGATCGCAATGCCGATAATGTCGAGGAACAGTGTCATAAAGACGAGTAACAAGCCCCGCCGTACAAACTGGGGATCATGCATGGGACACCTGAAATATGCTCCACGACTGAAAAGGTGGAACATTCATAAATTGTGTTGATTGGAGAACTCGCGCGCCATCGCCGCTCAAAATTGAGCGTCACGCTTGCAAATCGGAAAAAGGCCGCGCCGGTGCGAATGCATTTATCTGGAAAATTATTTCACGACAAGGCGAATATTGCAGGCTTTCGACAAAAAGAACGGGCGTTTTTCCTCCACAAAGAAAAAGGCGGTCGAAACCGCCTTTTTCTACAGTATCAGAACGACTTTAAACATCACCGCTGAATGTATCGCAGGATTCCAGCTTGCCGCTATCGAAGCCGCGCTGGAACCACTTGGCGCGCTGGGCGGATGTGCCATGATTGAAGCTTTCCGGAACAACATAACCCTGACTACGGCGCTGCAGCGTGTCATCACCGATCTGGTGTGCCGCATTCAGAGCTTCTTCAAGGTCGCCTGCTTCCAGAATACCCTTCTGCTCCGTGTAGTAACCCCATACACCGGCGAAGCAATCGGCCTGAAGCTCAACACGAACCGACATCTGGTTGGCCTGCGCTTCGCTCATCTGCTGACGCATCTGGTTGAACTTGGGCAGAATGCCAAGCAGGTTCTGGATATGGTGCCCGACCTCATGCGCAAGGACATAGGCCTGTGCGAAATCGCCGGAAGCGCCAAAACGGTTTGCCAGTTCCTTATAGAAACTCAGATCGATGTAGAGCTTGCGATCGCCGGGGCAATAAAACGGCCCGGACGCCGCGGAAGCAAAGCCGCAAGCCGAACGAACCTGTCCGGAAAAGAGCACCATGGTCGGCGGCGTGTAGGTCTGGCCGCGTGACTTGAAAATGCCGCTCCAGACGTCTTCCGTCTCGGCCAGCACGGTGCGGGCGAACTGCGTTGTCTCATCATTGGCAACCGCGCCCCCCTCGGCAGCGGTCCGTCCGGATTGACCGGCTTGCTGGGTTACGCTTGGCCCCATGCTGCCATCGCCGAACAGGATCGGCAGCGGATCGATACCAACCGCACGCAGCACGAAGAACATCACCACCAGAATGAGAATACCGGAAATGCCGCCACCGCGAACGATTCGAAAGCCGGGACCGCCAAGGCCCCCGCCGCGACCGAAGCCGCCACCTATGCCACCGCCCTGCGCCCCGCGCTGATCTTCCACATTGTCACTTTGCCTACGGCCTTGCCAGCGCATTGACCAACTCCCCTACACCGTGCCGCTCTCGACGAAGCAGCACCAACCTATACATGTAATTGTCGCATAAAGAGTTGGCACGGCAACATAAAAAGTAAATGGCAGTGTCAATCACAAACGAAGACTCTTTCGCAATAGTTTGGACAATAGAAATCCCCTCCTGCTTCGATAGACAAAACCTGTCAAAACAAGCATCAATGGAAGGGATCCTAGAAAAATTGACGGCTTCCTTCACAATGTCACAAACATGAAGGCGAAGCCTCCACAATCTATACGCTAGTAATTGCGGAAATGCGCGGCATTCGCTAAAGCATGCTCTGTCAATGGGGGCATAGACGATGCAGAATCGAAAACAGCTTTATTCGATCCAGATATTACGCGGTCTTGCGGCAACGGCCGTCCTGATCGCCCATACGATCGAACATCCGCGC
Organism: Ochrobactrum sp. BTU2; assembly: GCF_024539785.1. Taxonomy (NCBI): domain Bacteria; kingdom Pseudomonadati; phylum Pseudomonadota; class Alphaproteobacteria; order Hyphomicrobiales; family Brucellaceae; genus Ochrobactrum; species Ochrobactrum sp. BTU2. The sequence goes on from NZ_JAHWRG010000004.1 coordinate 228,811, forward strand.
GCAGAAACAAACAATGCCATCACGATGCTGGGTGTTTTCGGCGTTCAACTGTTCTTCGTCATCAGCGGTTTCATCATCGCCTATGTCAATGCCGACGGCCCGTTCAGGCCCGGTGACTTTCTGCTGCGCCGCGTTTTCCGCATCGTGCCGCTTTACTGGCTCTGCACGATCACGGTTTTCATCTGCGCTCTCTATCTGCCGTCACTGTTCAAGACGACGGTTCCGGATGTGGGCTATTTCATCAAATCGCTGTTCTTCATACCCGCCGCCACACCGGGTGACCCAAGCGATTGGCGCCCGATCTTCAAACTCGGCTGGTCGCTGAACTACGAATTGTTCTTCTATCTTGTGTTCGCTTTGTTCTGGTGGTGCAAGAATGCCTTGCAGCGCACGATCTTGCTGACCGGTATCTTCGGCGCATGTGTCATCGGAAGCTTCTTCGTCGAACCATCGGCGAGCATCGCGGCATTCTATCTTCACAAGAACCTGCTGACATTCATGTGCGGCATGTGGCTGGCCGAAGCGGAAAAGCATCGCCTGTGGGAAAAATTGTCCCCGGTCGCGCTGGCCGGAATTGGTGTCCTCGCCATAGCGGCGCTTTACGGCACCTTCTCCACCCCACTGGTCGCGTTCAACAACTTCTTCACTTATCTCATCATGTGCGGTGCGGCTGTTTTACTGGTTGCCGGTGCATTGGGCATCGAGCGCTGGCTCGGCGACCTGCGAGACAATTTCTTTGTCGATCTCGGGGCGACTTCCTATTCGCTCTACCTGACACATATGTTCGTGGTCGGTTTTGGCTGGGCGGTGATGCGGAAGCTGAACCTCGGCCCCACATTTGAGATCGCCGGCATGGCTGCCATCGTGATTGGTGCGATCATCGCAGCAAAGATTTCCTATCGCTTGATCGAACTACCGTCGAACAGGCTCGGCCATATGCTCACAAAGCGCAACAAACCATCGCTGAAGGTCGCTCAGGCAGAAGCCTGAACGGCCCGCGAGCACTGTGTTTCGGTCATAACATCGACAGAGAAAGTATGAGGCGGGCAAGAATTTTCGTGAATGCCCGCACTTTCTTTGAAATAAAACGATTTGTGGGGTTCCGCTTTCGGAATCGATTGCCTATAAGGCCCGCTTAGCCCACAGAATTCATACGCTGCCAACCCGCCGGAAAACCGTGCGGGCTTTTCTGGCAGGCTAAGCAGCATGTCTCTCGAAAGTGGGAAGCGGTTTCGAGACAAAGACATGCGTAAAACAAGAGCATGATCCCGAAAAATGGGAACCGGTTTTCGGACAAGATCATGCGCGCGAAGAAGATAGGACGAGCGCCCATGCCGAAACGTACAGATATCAAATCGATCCTGATTATCGGCGCGGGCCCCATTGTCATCGGCCAGGCTTGTGAATTCGACTATTCGGGCACCCAGGCCTGTAAGGCGTTGAAAGAGGAAGGCTACCGCATCATCCTCGTCAACTCCAATCCGGCCACGATCATGACCGATCCCGATCTGGCGGATGCAACCTATATCGAACCGATCACGCCGGAAGTGGTCGCCAAGATCATCGCCAAGGAACGCCCGGACGCGTTGCTGCCGACCATGGGCGGCCAGACCGCGCTGAACACCGCATTGTCGCTGCGCCGCATGGGCGTTCTTGAGCGCTACAATGTCGAGATGATCGGCGCCAATGCGGAAGCCATCGACAAGGCAGAAGATCGCGCGCTTTTCCGCGAAGCCATGGAAAAGATTGGCCTCGATACACCGGAATCCAGACTCGCCAACGCCACCGAAATCAAGGACGAAGACCGCAAGCGCCACGAAACCAAGCGCGCCGAAGTCAAGGCGCAGTTTTCGGGTGACGATCTCGACAAGGCGCTCGACAAGCTTGAAACCGAATGGCAGCTCGGCGAAGTCGAACGCAAGCAGCGTTACATGACGCACGCGCTTGCAAAGGCTGCGCAGGCGCTCGACGTTGTTGGCCTGCCTGCCATCATCCGCCCAAGCTTCACGCTCGGCGGCACTGGCGGCGGCATTGCCTATAACCGTCAGGAGTTCTTCGAAATCATCGAGCGCGGTCTGGATGCGTCGCCGACGACCGAAGTTCTGATCGAAGAGTCGGTTCTGGGCTGGAAAGAATATGAAATGGAAGTCGTCCGCGACAAGGCGGATAACTGCATCATCATCTGCTCGATCGAAAACCTCGATCCGATGGGCGTGCACACCGGCGACTCGATCACCGTTGCACCGGCGCTGACGCTGACCGACAAAGAATACCAGATCATGCGTAACGCCTCGATTGCGGTGCTGCGCGAGATCGGCGTTGAAACCGGCGGCTCCAACGTGCAGTTCGCGATCAACCCGGTCAATGGCCGCATGATCGTCATCGAAATGAACCCACGTGTGTCGCGTTCTTCGGCGCTTGCTTCCAAGGCGACCGGCTTCCCGATTGCCAAGGTCGCGGCCAAGCTTGCCGTCGGCTACACGCTCGACGAGTTGGATAACGACATTACCGGCGGTGCGACGCCTGCCTCGTTCGAACCGTCGATCGACTATGTCGTCACCAAAATCCCGCGTTTCGCCTTCGAGAAATTCCCCGGCTCCTCGCCGATCCTGACCACCGCCATGAAGTCGGTCGGTGAAGTCATGGCCATCGGACGCACCTTCCAGGAAAGCTTGCAGAAGGCGCTGCGCGGTCTTGAAACCGGCCTGACCGGCCTCGATGAAATTGCCATCCCGAATATCGAGGAAGGCGACGAGAAGAACGCCATCCGCGCTGCCATCGGCACGCCGACGCCGGATCGTCTGCGCATGGTCGCGCAGGCAATGCGTCTCGGCCTGACCACCGAGCAGGTGCACGACGCATCGAAGATCGATCCGTGGTTTCTCGAACAGATCGAAGCCATCGTAAAGACCGAAGAGCGCATCCGCGAACACGGCCTGCCGCAGGACGCTGAAAACCTGCGTATGCTGAAAGCCATGGGCTTCTCCGATGCGCGCCTTGCAAGCCTGACGGATCAGGACGCGGAAGACGTGGCCAAGCTGCGCGGCGAACTCGACGTGCATCCGGTCTACAAGCGCATCGACACCTGCGCTGCCGAATTCGCTTCGCCGACTGCCTACATGTACTCGACCTATGAAACGCCTTTCGTCGGCCAGCCGCGCTCGGAAGCCGAGGTGTCGGATCGCAAGAAGGTCGTCATTCTCGGCGGTGGTCCGAACCGCATCGGTCAGGGCATCGAGTTCGACTATTGCTGCTGCCATGCGGCTTTTGCGCTCAATGATGCCGATTACGAAGCCATCATGATCAACTGCAACCCGGAAACGGTTTCGACCGACTACGACACGTCGGATCGTCTCTATTTCGAACCGCTGACGGCGGAAGACGTGCTGGAAATCCTGCGCGTTGAGAGGCAAAAGGGCACACTTCACGGCGTTATCGTGCAGTTTGGCGGCCAGACCCCGCTCAAGCTCGCCAATGCGCTTGAAAAGGCCGGTATCCCGATCCTTGGCACGTCGCCTGACGCCATCGACCTTGCGGAAGATCGTGACCGTTTCCAGAAGCTGTTGATCAAGCTCGATCTCAACCAGCCGAAGAACGGCATTGCCTATTCGGTCGAGCAGGCACGCCTCGTCGCAGCCGACCTCGGCTTCCCGCTTGTCGTGCGCCCGTCTTATGTTCTCGGTGGCCGCGCCATGCAGATCATCCATGACGAGCGTTCATTGCAGAGCTATCTGCTCGACACCGTGCCGGAACTGGTGCCGGAAGACATCAAGGCCAAATATCCGAACGACAAGACCGGCCAGATCAACACGCTGCTCGGCAAGAACCCGCTTCTGTTCGATACCTATCTGACGGAAGCCATTGAAGTGGACGTCGACTGCCTGTGTGACGGCAAGGACAGCTTTGTCGCCGGTATCATGGAACATATCGAGGAAGCCGGTATCCATTCGGGCGACTCGGCCTGCTCGCTGCCGGTGCATACACTTTCGCCTGAAACCGTTGCTGAACTGGAACGCCAGACGGCAGCGCTTGCCAAGGCGCTTCATGTCGGCGGTCTTATGAATGTGCAGTTCGCCATCAAGGACGGCGAAATCTTCATTCTTGAAGTCAATCCGCGCGCATCACGTACGGTTCCGTTCGTCGCCAAGACGGTCGGCACCCCGATTGCGAAGGTCGCAGCCCGCGTCATGGCCGGTGAAAGCCTGGAAGCAGCACTCGGCGCCTATGGCGGCAAGCCGAAGACACCTTCCCGCCCGCATATCGCGGTCAAGGAAGCTGTGTTCCCGTTCGCCCGCTTCCCGGGCGTCGATACGCTGCTCGGACCGGAAATGCGCTCGACCGGCGAAGTAATGGGGCTCGACTACGACTATGCTCTGGCCTTCGCAAAGGCACAGCTTGGCGCAGGCGTTGAACTGCCGCGTGAAGGCACGGTCTTCGTATCTGTTCGCGACGAGGACAAGGAACGCGTGCTCGGTGCGGTCCGCAAGCTTGCAAGCATCGGCTTCAAGGTCATGGCAACCGGCGGAACGCAGAAGTTCCTCGAAGCCAACGGCGTCGAATCGACCAAGATCAACAAAGTCATCGAAGGCCGTCCGCATGTGGAAGACGCGATCCGCAATCGCCAGATTCATCTCGTCTTCAACACGACGGACAGCGCAAGTGCGGTTTCCGACTCCAAGTCGATCCGCCGCGCAACGCTGATGCAGAAGCTGCCTTACTACACGACCATGGCGGGAGCGGAAGCCGCTGCTGAGGCTATCGCTGCGCTCAAGGCCGGATCGCTGGAAGTGCGCCCGCTGCAGGACTACTTCCGCTGATAGCCTGAAGACATCCCGAAACAAAAAAGCCGCCGGTCATCCCGGCGGCTTTTTTCATGCTGTTTTCAAGGCTGGCAGCTCCAGAGGCTTTCCTGAAGGATCGTCTTCCAGATTGATCTGCTGTGTGAAAAGACCGTCATGCAAATGCGGCTTGCCGAGATGGATCACGGCTGCATCCTTCAATTCGGTGTTCAGCATGTCGCGAATCCTGTCATAGGCTTCAGCGTCGAGACCATCGAGCGCACCGTCAATCACGATCCACTGCGGTTTCTGCAATATGAGGCGGGCGAAGGCGATACATTGGCGCTCATCGTCCGTCAGCACGCGATCCCAGCGCGCAACACGATCCATGCTCGTGGAAAGCCGTTCAAGCCCGGCACGCCGCAGGACATTTTCCAGATCCTGTTCAGAAAATTTCTTGATATCAAGCGGATAGACGATCACGCCCTTGAGGTTGCCCGGCGGGAAATAAGGCGCGCGCGGCATGAAGGCGACACCATCGCCAACCGGCATGCCGATCCGCCCCTCGCCCCATGGCCAAAGCCCGCCCAATGCGCGGAACAGCAGCGTTCTTTGCGTTTCGGTCCCGCCCGTCACAAGCACCCGCTCGCCGGGTGTTACCGAAAAAGCCTTGCGGGAGAGCTTCAGGCACTGATCGGGGGCGGCGATGGAAACACCGTCCAGCGTCAGCCTGTCATCTTCGTTCGTCTCAAGATCGATCTGCCGGTCCAGATGACCAAGCTCGTCCATGCGCAGCACCGCCTGACGGAAACTCGCGACACGCAGCAGCGTCGCCCGCCAGTCCGCAATCGCCCCGAAATTGTCGACGAACCAGCGCAGCGCATTGTGCACCTGTGAGAATGCGCCGACGGCCATCATCAGCCCGCCGAATGTCAGACCACCGCCGAAATAGACCGGAGCCGCCACGAGGATCGGTGCCACAATTGTCAGCCAGCCGTAACCGGCCGTTACCCAGGTCAATCGCGTGGTCGCATAGACGATCTTGCGGATTGCGGCCAGAACCGCATCGATATCCAGATCGAGACGACGTCTCTCATCCCCTTCGCCGCGCGACAGGGTGATGGCATCCAGATGTTCGTTGACCCGCATCAGCGATGCGCGGAAATCCGCCTCGCGCGCATAGCGATTGGCGTTGATATTGACCAGACTGCGCCCGACGATCCATGTCAGCCATGAGGCAGAGGCCGCGTAGATAATGACAGCCCAGACCATGTAGCCGGGAATGGAGAAACTGTAGCCCGCGACATGAAACACAAAGCCACTTGAGAGCGACCACAGGACACCGACGAAGCTCACCAGAATGACGGTCGACTGGAGGAGGTTGATCCCAAGATCGCACGACATTTCTGCAAAGTGACGTGCATCCTCATGCAGGCGCTGATCGGGATTGATGCCGATCTCGCCGGCATTGGCGAGACGAAATGCCCGACCCGGCACCAGCCATTGCCCCACGAGATCGCGCGCCAGTCCTTCACGCATCTTGAGCTTGAACATCTGGTTGAGCCAGGTTTGCGAAACGTTGAGCACAAGCAGGCTGCCCGCAATCCCGAAGAAAACCATCAGCTGATGGAAGAAAGCCTGCAAATCCTTGCGCGCAAGCGCATCGTAGAAGGGTTCGTTCCAGCGATTGATAGCAACCTGTCCGATGGCGATCAGCACGATGAGAACGAAAATACCGGTCCCGAGCGCAATCAGCGTATTGCGCACCGGCGAGACCATAAAAGCTCCCACCATCATCGAGACTTGGGAGAAAAGATCGGTTCCGTCGCGTGACGGAGAACCACCAATCAGCTTGGCCGAACTCTTGCGCAGACGCTCCGAGACACTGCGCCTGGGCTTTTTGCGGCGGCGCTCTTTCTTGGGCGCACTCCGCTTCGTCTTGTCCTTGTCTGGTTCAGACGTCATGTCCTGCCTCGCTGCCCATCCGCCCGCTCAATTTTGCAGATATGTTTGCAACATGCTGAATATCTACGTCACGTGGAAGTCAAAGATAGGAGAGCACACGCTTTTCGCGCGCGCCAGCTGCGATGACCCACAACAATATGCGGGTTTTACCGCAAATCATTCGTTGCAATTATGGTCTGAACGCTAACCCTGCCGGAAAAGTCCATGACCGTTACAATCCAACCCATCGACAAAGTACTCATTTACGCGACATGGAACGACCGGCTTCTGGTTTTTGAAGAACCGGATTTTCCTGAAACGCCGCTTCAGGTGCCGGGCGGCACGGTCGATGCGGGAGAAGACATTCTCGCCGCCGCCTATCGCGAATTCGCCGAGGAAACCGGCCTCGTCTATGACGATGGCATGATCCATCTCGAAACCGTCGATTATGACTATCCCGAACAGGGGCAGACAGAGCCTCACCGCCGCCACTGCTTTCATCTGCGATTGAGAAACGCCGTACCCGAAACCTGGGATCACTATGAAATGTCGCCCTGCGACGGAAACGCCCCGATTCTGTTCCGGCTGTTCTGGCTCGACCGATTGAGCGCGCAAATCCGGCTCGGGCTCGGAATGGCAAAAAGCCTCAGTAAAATCAGTTTTTAGCTGACAATTTTAGCTGTCTTGTATTGGTCAAATTTGTCGCATATAGTTAGCGCATCGATTTTTCGGTCAAGTGACTTTGCGACCCGTGCGGCCCGCCGTGCTTCCTGACGATCTCCTGTCCATAAATTCGATTCACAGGGACGTGTGCGAAGCATACGGACTACTCTACTACTAATGTTACAAAGGAATTTCCCATGGCTACGGGAACAGTTAAGTGGTTCAACACGACCAAGGGCTTCGGCTTCATTCAGCCTGATCAGGGCGGCACGGACGTATTCGTCCACATTTCCGCCGTTCAGCGCGCTGGTCTGGCCACGCTCGATGAAGGTCAGAAGGTTTCGTACGAAATCGTACAGGACCGTCGTTCGGGCCGTTCGTCTGCCGACAACCTCGTCGCAGCATAAGTTTTGCCGTAAGGCAGAGAAAAGGCGGGTCCTCGGACCCGCCTTTTTTGTTTGTCCGCTTTTCTGCTCACACCCTTGCCAGCGCGCTCGCGCCCAGAATCAAGGCCGCAATCAGCGCAGCAATGGTGCGGACGTGATTCCATAGGGTCCAGTCGCGCACATAAGTAAGCCAGACATCGGCCGACGCGGCGGCACTGGCATCCATCGCCGCGAGCTGGTTGTTCAGCGGCACATTCAAAGCCATCGTGACGCCAATAGTGCCGACAAGATAGACGGCAGCGCCGCTCACCGCCCATTTCGACAAGCTTCCAAAGCCCATTAATCCCAGTACGATAATCACCAGACACAGCAATGCCGTGCCGAAAAAGGCGGCAAAGAACGTTCCGTTGATAACGGTGATATTGATCGACTGCATCGCCGTTATGCCCGCATTGGCCGGAATGCGTGCCAGCGCGGCCATCACGAAACTTGAGAACGCATAGAAGATGCCGCCTGTAATCGCGCTCCCCCATGCCGTCAGCAGAACAAGTAGTTGAGAACTCATCGTCATGATTGTCCCTCCCATATGCCTTCAATGGCAGCCTTGCGCGCAAAATCTGCAAACCGGCGCGGCTTGCGCCCGAGAGCTTCCTCCACACCATGTGCCACACTGGCATTGCGGCCATCGAAAAGCTCGACGAAAAGATAGCGCAAAAGCGTGATGACATCTTCCGGCAAGGCCTGCTCGCGCAGCGCCGCCTCATAATCGGCGTATGAGACCGAATTGAACGACAAGTCTTTGTCAGTCGCCCTGGCAATCTCGCTTACTGCATCGCTGAAGCTGAACAGTTCCGGGCCGGTGAGTTCATAGAGCTTGTTGCGATGTCCCGTTTCGGTGAGGGCAGCAACGGCGACATCGGCAATATCGTCAACATCGATGAAGGGTTCCTTCGTCGGCCCGACCGGCAGGGTCAGCGAGCCTGAAAGCAGCTCATCCCGCATGTAGTTTTCGCTGAAATTCTGCATGAACCAGCTGGCGCGCAACACGGTCCAGTCCAGCCCGGAATCCTGCAGAACCTTTTCCGCAATTTCCGCCTCCTCCTCACCTCGCCCGGACAGAAGCACGACATGCTTCACATCCGCCTTCTTTGCCGCCAAAAGAAATGCGCGAATGGCATCAACGGCACCCGGCAGGGCCAGATCCGGCTGGTATGACACATAGGCACTGTCGATGCCGTCAAGCGCGGCAGCCCAGGTGGATTGGTTGGCCCAGTCAAAGGGAACCTCGGTGCTCCGCGACACAGAACGCACGGACACCCCCTTCTCCCACAACCTCTCAGCGACACGCCTGCCGGTTTTGCCGTTGGCGCCAATCACCAGATAACGATCATTACGATGTGTATTCATCTTCCGTCTCCCAAAATATGAGCAACCCTCATATTTGCAATATGTGAGCAACTCTCATATTCTGTCAAGAGCGAAAAATGTGAGTCCGCCATGAAGCAGAATTCCGCCACGGAAACAGAATCAACCAGTGCACCGATCCTGCGCCGCACCCCCAGCCAGAGCCGGGCGCAGGAAAAGATTCGTCGCATTGCTGAATGCGCCACGGCGCTGATCGCCGCCAAAGGCAGCGACAGTCTCAAGATGAGTGAGATCGCCCAGCAGGCAAGCATCTCGATTGGCGCGCTCTATCAGTATTTTCCCGATAAAAGCGCCCTGATCCGCTACCTGTTTGAAAGCTGCAATGCCCAATCGCGCCAGTGCATCGAGGAAGGTCTTGCAGCGGCCCATTCTGCCGATGAGCTGATTGTCGCGTTCAATGCATTGATCGATGAATATCTGGCACTGATGCGTCAGGAACCGGCAATGTGCGACATCTGGTCGGCCACGCAGACCGACAAGTCCCTGTCAAAACTGGAAATTGCCGAAAGCAGGCAGAATGGTCAGTTGCTTGCTGATACGATCCGCCGGATTGCCCCCGGCAAGGTGTCCGCACAACTGGACGAGACTGCTTTCCTCCTGATGCATTTTGGCGAATCCACCATGCGCATCGCCGTCGACGTTTCGGAAGAGGAAAGCATGACGCTGATAGAGGCCTATAAAGTAATGGCCACGCGCAGCTTGCGAGACCTCCTGGCAGGATGACGCGCAATATCGCCCGGTCCGATCAGTTTCGTTGCGTTAATATGTCAGCATTGCTGATGGATCTGTTCGTTTCGGCAACACATTTTTGCGAAATCCAGCAATTGCCGATGAAATCACAATCCTTCTGTTGCGCTTCCTGCGCCGATGGGACATAGAAAATCCGCAAAACCGGACGCGCCCGGTGCCGGTTAACAGAGCCTGCCATCTATGGAGATCTATCATGGCATTTCTCGCCGACGCCCTTTCTCGTGTAAAGCCATCTGCGACCATCGCGGTCAGCCAGAAAGCACGTGAGCTGAAAGCCAAGGGCAAGGACGTGATTGGTCTCGGTGCGGGCGAGCCCGACTTCGACACGCCCACAAATATCAAGCAGGCTGCCATCGACGCGATCAATCGCGGTGAAACGAAGTACACGCCCGTTGCCGGTATTCCTGAACTGCGTCAGGCCATCGTTGCCAAGTTCAAGCGTGAAAACGGTCTCGACTACAAGCCGGAACAGGTCATCGTCGGCACTGGCGGCAAGCAGATTCTGTTCAACGCCTTTATGGCGACGCTGAACCCCGGCGATGAAGTCATCGTCCCTGCCCCTTACTGGGTCAGCTATCCTGAAATGGTAGCGATCAACGGCGGCAACCCGGTTTTCATCAACACGAAGATCGAAGACAATTTCAAGCTGACCGCCGCCGATCTGGAAAAGGCCATCACGCCCAAGACCAAGTGGCTGATCTTCAACTCGCCGTCGAACCCGACCGGCGCGGCTTACACGGAAGCGGAACTCAAGGCCCTGACCGACGTTCTGGTTCGTCACCCGCATGTCTGGATCCTGACCGACGACATGTATGAGCATCTGGTCTATGGAGACTTCGTCTTCACGACGCCTGCTCAGGTCGAGCCTTCGCTTTACGACCGCACGCTCACGATGAACGGCGTGTCGAAGGCCTACGCCATGACCGGCTGGCGTATCGGCTATGCGGCAGGACCACTGCAGCTCATCAAGGCCATGGATATGGTGCAGGGTCAGCAGACCTCGGGCGCCTGCTCCATCGCACAGTGGGCCGCAGTCGAAGCACTCAACGGCACCCAGGATTTCATTCCGGAAAACAAGAAAATCTTCCAGGCCCGTCGCGATCTGGTCGTGTCGATGCTCAATCAGGCCAAAGGCATCAAGTGCCCGACACCGGAAGGTGCGTTCTACGTCTATCCGTCCTGTGCTGACCTCATCGGCAAGAAGACGGAAGCTGGCAAGGTCATCGAAAGCGACGAAGACTTCGTCACCGAACTGCTGGAAGCAGAAGGCGTCGCCGTCGTTCACGGTTCGGCTTTCGGTCTTGGACCAAACTTCCGTATTTCCTATGCAACGTCGGACGCGCTTCTCGAAGAAGCCTGCACCCGCATCCAGCGCTTCTGCGCCAGCCTGCGCTAAACAAAACAAAATGGAATGACGAAGGGGCCGAAAGGCCCCTTTTTCGTTTCTGTATTTCTCACAAAAAGAGGCGGCTTGGCAAAAAGCCAAAAAAAAAGCCAGACAAATGTCTGGCTTTGAGTTTTGAAGGTGCCTTTGAGGCAAACCTCCAGAGGGGAACACTCAGCCTGCGCAAATGGGAGGAGGAAACGCAGCGCTGAGATGATCTTTATATGCCTGTTGCCCATTGTTTTTGCAATGCGACTTTAGCGCAATGCAGCTATGCATTTTACGCATGACTAGATTAAGCAAGAAACTTGTTTAAAAACAAAAGCTTACAGCAAATTGAATTACTTCGTAATATTATAATGTGCAAATTAGCCGCCTAAAGCATGAGCATCGACAAAACAACGATGCCTCCAAATTTGGCAAATCGCCCTTTCTGAGTCGCTCAAAGCAGATGTCATGCAACTGTCACGGCTATGCAGCGGGCCTGTCACACAACGCGCCTAAAAGCCCCGGCAAGACGCCGCGCATAACGCGCCTGGCGGATGTGCAGCGCGCGAAAAGTGCTGCGACAATAGACAGACCCGAGAAGGATCGTAGCCGTGCGGATCGTTCAGATTACAGATACCCACCTCAGCCCCATCAAGCCGCACTTCAATCGCAACTGGGAACCGCTCGTTGCCTGGATCGATCAGCAAAAGCCCGATCTCGTCATTCACACCGGTGACCTGACCGTCGATGGCGCAGACGTAGAGGCTGATCTTCTGTTCTGCCGCACCTGCCTGAACGAGCTTCCGGCGCGTGTTCTCAGTCTTCCGGGCAACCACGATATCGGCCATCTTCCCGAGAGCCACCAGCCGGTCAATCCGCAGCGCCTGATGCGCTGGCGTCGTCATATCGGTCCGGACCGCTGGGCGGAAAATTTCGGCAACTGGCGCATCATCGGCCTCAACAGTCTCGTCATCGGTTCCGGTGAAGCCGAAGAAGCAGAACAGTTCCAGTGGCTCGAAGACGAATTGAAGAACAGCGATGGCAAGCCCGTCGCCGTCTTCGCCCACAAGCCGCTCTTCGTGGACGATCCGGATGAAGGCGACAGCGGCTACTGGGGCATTCGCCCTGCCCCGCGCCAACGTCTTTATGATCTCTTCGCTCAGTATAATGTTCAGCTTCATGCCAGCGGCCACCTGCATCGTGCATGGTCGGGCGACGCCTTCGGCACGAATTATGTCTGGGCGCCTGCCGCAGCCTTCATCGTCGGGCCGATGGAACGCGATCTCCCCGGCGAACGTATCCTCGGAGCCGCCATTCACGATCTCGATGAAGTCGCCACAAGCAGCATCGTCCGCATCGATGAGCTGACGCCCTATGTCATCGATGACGTGGTGCATGAAGTCTATCCACACCACGCTGGCGACGGCGAGAAAGTCGTTGAGGAGGCAAGCCAGTGAGCACGCTCGTCCTTCGCGACATCGGCAAATCCTACGGAGGCAATCGCATTCTCGATGGCATTTCCATCGAAGCAGCAGAAGGCGAATTCATCGCCCTCGTCGGCCCGTCGGGCTGCGGAAAGAGCACCTTACTGCGCATTCTGGCCGGTCTCGACCATGCGGATGAAGGAAGCGTGGAGTTGGCAGGGCGTAACATAACTGGCGCCCACCCTGCCGACCGCAACATCGCCATGGTGTTCCAGTCCTACGCGCTCTACCCTCATCTGACGACAGCGCAGAACATCGCGGTGCCGCTTGCAATGCGTGATCTGACCGCTGTGGAACGCCTGCCAATGATCGGCGCTTTCATTCCCGGCCAGCGCAGGAAGCGCGCCGCCATCCAGAAGCAGGTCAGGGCAACCGCAACAAGCCTCAAGATCGACCATCTGCTCGACCGCAAGCCGGGCCAGATGTCCGGCGGCCAGCGCCAGCGCGTGGCCCTTGCCCGTGCGCTCGTCCGCCAGCCCGGTGCATTCCTGATGGATGAACCATTGTCGAACCTCGATGCCAATCTGCGTGTTCACACCCGTGCGGAAATCGTCGAATTGCATCGCCGCGCCGGTGTCCCGACTATCTATGTGACCCACGACCAGGCCGAAGCGCTCAGCATGGCCGACCGCGTTGCAGTGATGATGGGCGGAAAACTGCTGCAGATCGACACGCCAACCGCAATCTATAACGATCCGCGCCATATCGAGGTCGCACAGTTCATCGGCACGCCGCGCATCAATATTCTGGAAGCATTGGTCAGCGACAACGGCATGGTGCATTTTGCCGGTCGCCCCATCCTGCAGGACGTCGCCGCCCATTCCGGTACCAATATCCGCATCGGCATTCGTCCTGAGCATTTTCAGCTCAAGCCTCATGACAAGACAGGCATTGCGGGCACGGTATCGCGGATCGAATTTCTCGGCTCGGAAGTACTGGTCTATCTCAAGGCTCCCGGCGCCTCACAAGATTTCACTGTGAAGCTCACACCCGAACAAGCCCGTGACATTGTCGTCGGCCTGCCGGTGGGCCTGCATTTCGATGCCAGCCACGCCCACCTCTTCGGAGAAGATGGTTTGCGCCTGCGCCAGCCCGCCGGGAACATCGTCAAACCTGCATCGCCGGCAAAGGCTGCCGCTCATGTCTGATTTTACGCTATCCGGCCCTGCGGCCACCAGCGCGCGCACGGCGGCTGATGAAGCCCGCCGCCGCGAAGAACGGCTGGCCTGGAAACTGGCAGCTCCGGCCATCATTCTGACGGGGCTGCTGATCCTCCTGCCGACAGCCGCCGTCATTTTCTGGAGCCTGACCAATTTCGAGCTTGGCTATGACGGTTTCGAATTCATCGGACTGGAAAACTACGCCGAACTCTTCAGCGACCGGACGTTTCTGGTCTCGCTGAAGAACACCGCCATCTATACCGTGATCGTGGCACCAGCTTCCGTCTTTCTCGGCCTCGGCGTGGCCCTCCTCATCGAAGGCGAAGTTCGCGGCAAATCCTTCTTCCGCACCGTCTATTTTCTGCCGGTCGCATCGCTCCTCGTGGCGATGGCAACCGTCTGGCAATATCTGCTGCATCCGACACTCGGCCCCGTCAACGCCATGCTGGGCATGATCGGCATCGCCGGTCCAAACTGGCTAGGCTCCAGCGAGACGGTGCTGTTCAGCCTCGCATTGATCGGCATCTGGCAGAGCGTCGGCTTCAACATGGTGCTGTTTCTGGCCGGTCTCACGGCCATCCCGCGAGAACTCTATTCGGCCGCTGAAGTCGACGGCGTGAAAAACAGCTGGGAGCGCTTCCGGCTGGTCACATGGCCCCTGCTCGGCCCAACCACGCTATTCGTCACGACGATCAGCATCATCAATGCCGTAAAGGTGTTCGAGACGGTCAAGACGCTGACCGAAGGCGGCCCGAACAAGGCATCGGAAGTCCTGCTCTGGACCATCTATCAGGAAGGCTTCGTCTATCTGCGCGTTGGTTATGCCTCGGCAATGACGGTGATCTTTCTCGCGGTTCTGGTGATCCTGATGATGTTGCAGTTCCGCGTGCTGGACCGTCGCACCCATTACTGAGGAAACCCGGATGACATTGGCTCGTTCTTTCCGTCTTGGCATTCTTTCACTGGGTGCCCTGCTTTTTCTCGCGCCCTATATCTTCATGCTGTCGACGGCAGCAAAATCGCAGCAGGATATTTTCTCGTCCTCCCTGTCGCTGATCCCGCACAACTGGGCACTCCTGGATAATCTTGCCAAGGCATTCAGCCGTGTGCCGATGGGGCTTTTGCTGTTCAACGGCATAGTCGTCTGCGCGCTCATTCTGGTCATTCAGGTCGTGGTCGCCATTCCCTGCGCCTATGCCATGGCAAAGCTCAATTTCCGCGGCCAGCGTACTATGATGATGATGGTCATGCTCGGCCTGCTCGTGCCGATCCATGCCACCGCATTGCCCTTCTATGTCGGCTTCAATCAGCTCGGCGTGCTCAACAGCTATTTTGCTCTCAGTGCTCCGTTCTTCATCTCGGTCTTCGGCATATTCCTGTTTCTGCAGTTCTTCCGCGCCATGCCGGATGATCTCATCAGCGCCGCGCGTCTCGACGGCATGTCAGAGGCGGGCATCGTCATGCGGGTGATTGTACCCAATGCCTGGCCCGCCATCACCGCCTTCTCGATCTTCTCGGTGGTTGCGCACTGGAACGATCTGTTCTGGCCGCTGATCGTTATCAACGGCATGGAGCGCGCCACACCACCATTGGGCCTCCTCTATTTCCGCGCTGCGGAAGCAGGCGACGATTATGGGGCGTTGATGGCGGCAACCCTCATCATCACGCTGCCGCTGCTGCTTGCTTTTCTTGCCGCCCAACGCCGCTTCATCGAAGGCATCACCCTCACCGGCCTCAAGGGCTGAATTCTTCCCTCCCATCCTCCACAGGAGTTCAAACATGAAACGCTTTTCCAGTGCACTCGCCGCTCTGGCAATGGCAACAGGTCTCGGCTCGCCCGCCTTTGCCGAAACGACGCTGAATGTGCACTATCCGATGCCAGGCTTTTTCAAGGATGTCATGGCTGACATCTCTGGAAAGTTCATGGCAGAAAATCCGGACATCAAGATCAACTTCGTCAGCCCCTCGGCAACCTACGAAGAAGGAATCCAGACGATCATGCGTCAGGCCGGAACGTCGGAAATGCCGGATATCACCTTCACCGGGTTGAACCGCCTGCGCGTATTGGCCGAGCGCAATATCGGCGTCGACATGAAGCCGCTGGTCGAAAAAGAAACCGACATGGAAGCACAGGGCTTCACTGATCACCTGCTGAGCCTCGCCCGCGTTGGCGACCGTCAAGTTGGTCTTGCTTTCGCGACCTCCAACCCGATCATGTATTACAATGCTGATCTCCTGAAGGCTGCAGGCGGCAATCCCGACACGCCTCCAACCACCTGGGACGAAGTGATCGAGCTCGGCGGCAAGATCAAGGCGCTTGGCAACGGCAATGAAGGCATTGATTTCCGCTGGCAGGGTGACGACTGGATGTTCTCGGCGCTTCTGTTCGGCGCAGGCGGCACCATGCTGACCGAAGACGAGAAGAAGGTCGCCTTCGATGGACCGGAAGGGCTCGAAGCCTTCAAGCTGGTCGACCGCATGGTGAAGGAAGGCGGCATGCCGGTTCTGACCAAGGCAGCGGGTGAGCAGGCTTTCGCGGCTGGCAAAGTCGGCTTCTCGTTCCAGACGACTGGCGCGCTGCGCAACACGATCAAGAATGTCGGCGACAAGTTCGATCTGCGCACTGCCAAAATTCCTCTTATCAATGCTGAAAAGGGTCACCTGCCAACCGGTGGCAACGCAGTCGTCATCCTGACCGAAGATCAGGCCAAGCAGGATGCGGCATGGAAATTCGCCAAGTTCGCTGCCGGCCCTTACGGCGCTTCCGTCGTCGTTCCCGGCACCGGCTATGTGCCGAACAACGAACTGGCTGCAAAGTCCGACGAATATCTCGGCAAATTCTACGCGGAAAATCCGCTGTTCAAGGCCGGTCTCAGCCAGATGTCACTGATGATCCCGTGGTATGCCTTCCCGGGTTCGAACGGCGTGAAGGTGACACAAACCATCGTGGACAATCTTTCGCGCGTCGTCGAGCAATCCGCCACGCCGGAAGACGCCCTTGCCGATGCATCCAAGGAAGTGCAGCGCCTGCTGCCACGCAAATAACCAGCCATCGCCATAAGCAAAAAGGCCGCGCTGGCGATCAGCGCGGCCTTTTCTATGAACAGTAAGATACGATCAATAGGTCCAGTTGCGGGCCTTCGAGAACAGGAAGTCGCGGAAAGCGTGCAGTTTCGCGGAGTTCTTCAAGGCTTCCGGATAGCAGAAGAAAGTATCGAAGGACGGTATTTCTTCCAGTTCCGGCAGAAGTTGCACCAGACCGGATTCCTTGTCGGCCATATAATCGGGCAGAACGGCGATGCCGACGC
Source organism: Ochrobactrum sp. BTU2 (assembly GCF_024539785.1). Classification (NCBI taxonomy): domain Bacteria; kingdom Pseudomonadati; phylum Pseudomonadota; class Alphaproteobacteria; order Hyphomicrobiales; family Brucellaceae; genus Ochrobactrum; species Ochrobactrum sp. BTU2. The sequence goes on from NZ_JAHWRG010000004.1 coordinate 246,081, forward strand.
CACGCTGCACAGCGCGACGGATCGACAGCAGATTGTTCACCTGCAACGCGGGAATGCGCGTACTGCCATCGGCACGTCCAGCAATCTCCAGCCAGTTCAGGCCTGTCAGATAGCTTGGCGCCGGTTCACCGAAAGTCACGACACGATGCTGATCAATCTCATCGATCGAATTCAACTTGCCATATTTCGAAACATAACCAGCCGACGCATAGACATGCATATGCACTGTGAACAGCCGGCGCTGGATCAGGTCTGGCTGCTGCGGCTGCCGCAACCGGATGGCACAATCCGCATGACGCATCGTCAGGTCCAGTTCCTCATTGTCGAGGATCAGCTGCAGCTGGATATCGGGATAAAGCTCGACGAATTCCTGAATCCGCTCGATCAGCCAGCCGGAGCCAAGACCAACAGTCGTCGTCACGCGAAGACGACCCGTCGGCTTTTCCTTGCTCTCGGCAAGCTTCGAGCGAACATTCTCAAGCTTCATCAGCACGTCATGTGCAGTGCGATAAAGCGTTTCGCCCTGCTCGGTCAGGATCAGACCGCGTGCATGACGATGAAACAGCGGGACGCCGACATCCTGCTCCAGCGCGCTCACCTGACGCGAGATAGCCGATTGCGACAGATGCAATGTCTGGGCTGCGTGGGTGAACGACCCAGCCTCAGCCGCAGCATGAAAAATGCGCAGTTTATCCCAGTCGAGCGGAGCGACCACGATTATCCCCTCTCATTGTTTTCACCGCATTCACCTTACGCAAAACCGCCTCACACTTCTGGCTTGGAAATGCTTTACTCCGCAGCTTCGTGCAGCGGTTCCTGTGCGGCAAGCCAGCGCTCAGCTTCCAGAGCAGCCATGCAACCCAAACCGGCGGCAGTCACAGCCTGCCGATAAATATCGTCCGTGACGTCGCCCGCAGCAAAAATGCCCGGAACGTCGGTGGCCGTCGAATCGGGTGCAGTCCACAGATAGCCGTTCGGCTTCTGCTTGAGCTTGCCCTCGAACAAAGAAACCGCAGGTGCGTGGCCGATAGCGACAAAAACACCGTGCGTGTCGAGTTCCTGCGTCTCGCCCGTCACCACGTTCTTGAGGCGTACGCCGGTCACAGTTGCGCCCATCGGCGGCTTTGCCTCGGTGCCAAGGATTTCGTCGATCACACTGTTCCAGACCACCGAGACGTTCTGGCGCGAAAGCAGGCGATCCTGCATGATCTTCTCTGCACGGAAGCCATCGCGGCGATGCACGACCGTCACGCTCTTGGCGATATGGGAAAGATAAAGCGCTTCCTCAACAGCGGTATTGCCACCGCCGACAACGACCACATCCTTGCCGCGATAGAAGAAACCGTCACAGGTCGCGCAAGCAGAAACGCCACCGCCCATGAAGGTCTGCTCGCTGTCGAGGCCAAGCCACTTGGCCTGCGCACCCGTCGCGATGATCAAAGCATCGCAGGTATAGATCGTGCCGGAATCACCCTTCAGGCGGAAAGGGCGCACCGCGGTTTCAACCTCGGTAATAATGTCATGGACGATTTCGGAGCCGACATTTTCCGCTTGCTTTGCCATCTGTTCCATCACCCATGGCCCCTGCACCGGATCGGCGTAGCCCGGATAATTTTCCACATCGGTGGTGATCATCAGCTGACCACCCTGCTGGAGACCGGCAATGATGAGTGGTTTCAGCATGGCGCGAGCAGCATAAATCGCAGCGGTATAACCAGCAGGACCTGAGCCGATGACTATGACTGGCGCGTGACGCTGTGACATGAAGTTCTCTCCGGTCCCGGAACGTTTTGATCTGATTGATCCAGATCAGCGCTCCACATGTTTGTTTTCACATGTACCTTGTCCAAAATGTTCCACACTTTGGGGGGTACTCTAAAATCGATTTAAAGCGACGGGTTCCGGCTCACCAGAATCGCTTTCGCGCCTGTTTGGCCAATGCCCCGACATTATGGCCAAGGTAGGTCTGCCCCTCAATGTTTGCAAGGTTCCACAGGGATTTGCTGTGCTTTAGCCACAGCTTGTGACCTTTAAGCAAAGCCTTTGACAGCCAGCGCATTGCGGGTGGATCGATCTCACGCTAAACAAGGGAAAATTTGCCTAACCTCGGAGCCGTCCGCCATTTATAAGACAGTCGCCAATATCTGTGCGCGTTTCGGCCTCCTCATGGCGGTAGCCATGCTTCTGCCTGCAGCAATCGACCTGCGCGACGGAAGTGACGACTGGCTGATCTTCGTGCGTTCAGCTGCGGCAACCGGCGCGCTCTCTGCCTTGATTCTGCTGGCCACCCAGAACCAGACGATGCGCTTCACCCCGCGCCTTGGCTTTCTGCTGACGGCGTGCCTCTGGCTGACAGCGAGTTTTCTGGGTTCGATACCGCTTTATTTCTCGCATTTGCCGATCAGCTATGCGACGGCCTTCTTCGAGGCCATGTCGGGCGTCACGTCAACCGGCGCGACCGCGCTGACCGGGCTCGACAACATGCAGCGTGGCATTCTCCTGTGGCGCTCGCTTCTCTGCTGGATCGGGGGTATCGGCTTTATCGGCTTGGCTCTGCTGATGCTGCCGTCCCTGCGGGCGGGCGGGTTGGCGCTCTTCCATATGGAGAATTCCGACAAGTCGGAAAAAATTCTCCCGCGCATGAACCAGATCGCGCTCGGCATCGTGCTGGCCTATCTCAGCCTGACCGCCGCCTGCATCATTGCTTATTTTGCCGTCGGCATGAGCATGTTCGACGCCATCAACCACGGCTTCACGACGATTGCGACAGCAGGCTTTTCCACTCACGACAGCTCCATCGGCTTCTATCAGGGAAACCGCCCGCTCCTGGTCGTGTCCACGATCTTCATGGCCCTCTCGGCCCTGCCCTTCGTGCTCTATATCAAGGCCTTCATGCCACGCCGCATGGAATCGCTTGTCGACCCGCAGGTGAAACTGTTCTTCACGATCGCAATCAGCTTCAGCTTTGCACTCGCGGTGGTTCTGCGACTTGGGTCCGATGTGCCTTTCGGCGACGCGCTGATCTCGGCCTCTTTTCATTTTGTCTCGGTCATGACGACAACAGGCTATGCCACGGAAGACTATTTCCTGTGGGGACCACCCGCGATTGGAATTTTCTTTCTCGCTTCATTTCTGGGTGGCTGCGCCGGTTCGACGTCGGGCGGCATCAAGATGAACCGCCTCATCATCCTTTGGAGCCTGACGCGCGCCAATCTTGCCCGGCTCATCATGCCGCATGCTGTCATCAAGATCCGCTACGGCAGCTCGGAAGTTTCCGGCGAAATCGCACAGAACGTGCTTCTCTACCTGTTCCTCTACTGCGCCTCGCTGATTATAGGCGCGGTGCTGCTTGCCTCACTGGGCCTCGACTTCGTGTCGGCCTTCACTGGCGCACTGACCGCGCTCTCCAATATCGGCCCCGGCTTTGGCGACACCATTGGCCCCGTCGGCAACTTTTCCACCATTCACGACCCGGCATTGTGGGTCCTTTCCTTCCTGATGCTGGCAGGGCGTCTGGAGCTCGTTACCGTGTATATCCTGTTCACTCGCACTTTTTGGGTGCGTTGACAGAACGTTAGGCAGTTTACATCCGCCCGTTTCATTTGATATGAGCAGGATTAGATTGCGCCACAATGGCGACGAATGTTCTATAATTACCCCGGAATGAAATTTCCTTGCGCGCGGAGTTACGCATGCCGATCAAGGCCGATCTGGATGAAATCGATTGGAAAATCCTTCGGGAGCTCCAGAATAACGGGCGCATCACCAATGTCGAGCTGGCCGAACGCGTCGGTATTTCGGCTCCGCCCTGCCTGCGCCGTGTGCGCAAGCTGGAAGAAAGCGGCGTTATCCGGGGCTATCGGGCCATTCTGAATGGCAATTCCCTTGGACAGGATTTGGTTGCTTTCTGTTCGGTTGGCCTCCATCGCCAGGCCGATGCCGACCTCAAGGCTTTTGCCGAGAAATCCAAGCAGTGGCCTCTGGTACGCCGCGCCTGGATGGTTTCGGGCGAGTCCGATTTCCTGCTCCATTGCGTCGCGCGCGATCTCAACACGTTCCAGACCTTCGTGATCGAGGAACTGACCGCCGCTCCCAATGTGGATTCCGTGCGCACCGCACTGACCATTCGTCCGGTCAAGGACGAACCGCTGATGATTCTCTGATATTTCGACGGTTTGCGCCGGGAATTATACCGGGTCTGGATGAGCTTGCCTTATCAAGACCTGGTTAAGCCCGTGCGGCAATTGAGCATTTTCAGGGCGTGATGCGTCAGCATCGCAGCGCCCTGTCATTACTTGTTACTTCCCGGCGAATACGCGCTCGTAGACAGCGCTGATGGCAGCTGCTTCCTTTTCGAGCGGGAAAGTCGCGCGAACATGCCTGAGAGCATTCTCGCCATCGCGTTCCGCCAGTGCCGGATCTGCCAGATAAGGTTCGATAGCCTTGCGCAGGGCATCTCCGTCACCGGCCGCAACCGATGTTCCGGTGCCTTCCACGATCATTTCCGCATAGGCACCCGCATCGCTGGCAACGACTGCCGTTTGCGACGCCATGGCTTCCAGCGGTGTCAGCCCAAAACCTTCATTGCGCGAAGGCGCAACATAAAGCGTCAGGCGGCGATACCAGACGCGGATATCCGGCACTTCCCCCAGAATGAGGATACGGTCCTGCAAACCGGCAGCGGCGATCTTCGCCTTCAGCGCATCCTCGAAAGACTGGTGTTCTGCAGTCGTGCGTCCGGTGATGATGGCCGTCCAGTCCGGATATTGCGGCAACAGCGCAATCATCGCATCGACGAAAAGGTCTGTTCCCTTGGAGGAACGCACGCGACCGAAACAACCGACCGCATATTTTCCGGGCAGGCCCGACGCCGCGAAACTGTCCTCATCGCCGACAGGAGGATGGAAACGCTCCAAGTCCACGCCATGCATGATGACCTGATGCGGGACTTCGAGAAAGCTTCCCGAGCGACCACTCGTTGCAATCACCGCATTCATGCGGCGGATGAGCCATTTGGTAAACGGCTTGTGGTCTCGCTGTGCAGCTGAGGTAAAGATCAGCCTCAGTTTCATGCGCAGCACATCGCGCATGAAAATACCGGCGAGCATTTCAATATTGCGCCGCGCATGCCAGATGCGGAACGGTTTCGTCGCTGGCTTTGACCAGAAGGACCAAAGAGCGCTCCGTCCCAGATGCGGAAGCGTATCCGGCAGGCCCGGCCCCATCGTCGCAATGTTCAGCCCCTTTGCGCGCTGCAAGGGGATCAGCTGAACGATTGTCGATGTGACACCGGAGAGGCGGCGCTTGAAATTCGGCGCCACTACCTCGACGTCCTGAACCCGAACCGGTCCGGAATCTGGCTTATGCACGGACACGGAAATCAGACGAACTTCAAACCGACGATTTCGTAGGAACGCGAACCGCCCGGTGCGTTGACTTCAATCGTATCGCCTTCGCCCTTGCCGATCAGCGCACGCGCAATCGGCGATGAAATGGAGATGCGGCCTTCCTTCACATCGGCTTCCTGATCGCCAACGATCTGGTAGACCTTCTCTTCATCCGTATCCTCGTCAATCATGGTGACGGTGGCACCGAACTTGATGCGGTCACCCGACAGCTTCGAGACATCGATAATCTCGGCGCGCGCGACCAGATCTTCCAGTTCGTTGATACGACCTTCATTCAGGCTCTGGGCTTCTTTCGCAGCATGATATTCGGCGTTTTCCGACAGATCGCCATGCGCACGTGCTTCGGCGATCGCCTCAATAATCCGAGGGCGCTCCGATTGCTGACGCCAGCGCAGCTCTTCCTTGAGCTTTTCGAAACCGCCAGGGGTCATAGGGAACTTTTCCATACCCAGTCCTTTCCTTCGTCCGGTACTCACCTCTCCCCGAGGTCCTGCACGCACCGGCATCTTGATTTGCCCGCCTCACCTCGCGCAATGCTTGGATAGTGCGAGGCGCTTTTCGAAGGCCAACCAGCCTCCGACACACAAAAAGAAAACGGTCACCGAAACATCCGCCTCGGAACCGTTCGAATAGCCGTTCACAGAACTATAGCATTTCCATCAACCATTTCACGCGGAAAAATATATCTCTGTCAACTGTGCCCTTAAGCGGCACCTATTGCGCGTTAACCGGCCAGCTCGCGGGCCACTTCTCCGGGCCTCCGGCATAATTGCCATCGCAATCGCCTTTTGAACGTTCCTGCACCAGAACGAAACGCACCCGGCCCTCGCCGCTGTCAGTAGCTTTCCAGACATCGTAAATGCCGCAATCTCCAAGCCCTCTCCCCTTGAAGAAGGCCGCCAGCGTCAAGGTTTTCTGGGTCCAGTCGATGTTCCATGCCGTGTCGGTCACAGTCGGGCCATCGTCGGAAATGGTCGGTAGCGAGATCGGCACAGTCTTGTTTTCGTAGCGGCTGTAGAAGGCATAAGGCTGATTGTAGGCGCCCGGCGATCCGCATGGCAGGCCGATAAGATCGAGGCCATCGGCAATCTTCGTCTCGAAACCGCCTGCATTGCGGAACGTGCCGGGGCTTGCCCCGCCACAGACCGCCGCCTCGTCGGAAAAATCCTTGCGGATGTCAGCCGGTATCTGCTCGACCGTTTCGATCAGCTTGAGCTGTGGCGGAACAGGCGCCGGTTTGCTGCCCTTGACCTGCAATGCCTCGACAGTTCCGTCGCGCGATTGCTGTTCGTCCACATAGATCAGCCCGCCGACAAGGCCCGAAAGCGAATAGGTCGAGGTCTTTCCGGCAAATTTCAGTTGCAGTCTCTGACCGTTCTTCATCCCGTCGAGCGCCTTGACCACATCGCCCGTATAATCCAGCTGATCGTCCTGCGCCTTCAAAGCCGAGACATCGACATCGAGCAGTGTTTGACCGTCGATGGAAATCTCCAACTTGCCAGTTTTCTGTGATGGATCGACATAGGAAAGCCGGAGTAGCGGCTTCGAGCCTGACTGGCTGCTGCGAAAGATGCCAAGCCCCGGCGCGCCATCGCTTGCGACCGGCGTAAGGGTCAAAGTGCAGTTTTGCGCGAAATCGCACAGAACCAGCGTGTCGCGAACCTTCTTGAAAGCAGCCTGCGATTCCCCACCCGCCAGAAACAGCATCGTTGTGGCAATCGATGCCACAACAGCGGATTGACGATTTAAAGAGAGCATAAAACACTCCGTCGGTAAGAAATCGCTCTAATTATAATCAGACTATGCATGAATGTCGCAGAATCGGAAGTTCCCTTGCCGCCTGCCCATAATATTGCCTATAGCATGACGACCGGGAAAGGCTGAAAAGCGTCCGGTTTCTCTTTCTGCAATGACATATCCCGAACCGAGGTAATGATGACGCGCGTACAGGCCAATATGCTGCTGCTTCTGGCAGGCGTCATCTGGGGCATGGGTTTCGTCGCCCAATCGACGGCAATGGCCAGTATCGGCCCGTTTCTGTTCATCGGTATCCGCTCGGCAATCGCCGCCCTTACTGTCCTGCCATGGGCCGTAGCCGAGGGCCGTCGGGCAAGGACCAGCCTGAGCCGCTCGAACTATCTCTTCTTCATGTTCATCGGACTGAGCCTGTTCACCGGGCTTGTTCTCCAGCAGATCGGGCTCATCACCACATCCGTCACCAATGCCGGTTTTCTGACCGGGCTCTATGTCGTCATGGTGCCAGTGCTTGGCGTCGTCCTGTTCCGCACTTGGCCGCATCCTGTCGTCTGGCCGAGTGCGGCGGCATGTCTGGCAGGCATATTCCTGCTTTCCGGCGGAACGTTGACTGCGCTCAAGCAAGGTGACTGGCTGGTCATTTGCGGCGCGGTCTTCTGGGCCTTGCAGGTGGTCCTGATCAGCAGGGCAAACCGTGCAGGACGGCCGATAACACTGAGCTGCATCCAGTTCGCAACCAGCGCCTTCGCAGGCCTTGCTATCGCCTCCATGATCGAAGACTTCAACTGGACGGCCATCGCACTCACCTGGAAGGAAATTCTTTTCACCGGCGTCTTCTCGTCCGGCATTGCCTTCACCTTGCAGGCCATAGGACAGCGCTATACGACTTCCGCACAGGCCGCGATCTTCCTGTCGTCGGAAGCGCTTTTTGCGGCCCTGTTCGGCGCGCTCTTCCTCGGCGAGCGGGTGACCTTCATAGGCTTTATCGGCTGCGGACTGATCTTCGCCGCCATGATGGCGGTGGAACTCATTCCCATGTTCTGGAAACGCAAGTCGGCTCTTGTTCCTGAACCTGCCGAGTAAAGTGCGTCAGAGCCTGAATCAAAATGGTGATTTTCGAGTACCGGAGCGTAGTGTACTTTTGAGCATGGTCCAGAAAAGTTGCAGACTTTTCGGATAAGACTATGCACCAGAGAAAGCTACATGAGCGTCGGCACGCAGATAATTGCCATTTGCAGCCACACAGGACGACTTTTGGAACAGCCTCTACCCCTTGAAAATAAGAGCTGCCCCACCCGCTATGAGCGCAAAGCCCAGCAGATGATGCCAGGTGAAGGCTTCCTTGAGATAGAACACCGAGAACAGGCTGAAGATCACCAGCGTGATGACTTCCTGAATGGTCTTCAGCTGCGCCGCTGAATAGACCTCGTGCCCGATGCGGTTGGCCGGAACCGCGAGGCAATATTCGATCAGAGCGATGCCCCAGCTGATGAAAATGACGGTAACGAGTGGCGTGCTGGTGAATTTCAGATGCCCGTACCAGGCGAATGTCATGAAAACGTTCGAGCCGATGAGAAGCAGGATCGGCAGGACGCTTGGCGAAATCAGTGCTGACATGGAAATGACTTCAGGGACCGGGAGGATGTTGTCGGCGGCATGGCCCGAAACCGCTGCATGGTGATAGAACAAAGGCGGCATTTTGCCAATCCTGCGCGCTGGAGCGCGTTTCACACCAGCCAAATTATGCTCTGGCCGCTGCCCTGATTACGCCACAGCACTTAACGCGAGCGCTGACTCTTCCTTTACGCTTCCAAGCTAATATTCGTGGAACGCCATCGGTCTGGTCTCCTGAAGAAAAGGTATGGACATGAGTTCTGCGTTGTCCGCCACCGCTCCAGTCAGCCGCCAGCGCTCCCGGTTGCGAGGTCTGGCCCCATCCTTGTCCCTCGCCTTGCTGGCTATCATCGCCGGTTGTTCCGGTGAAAGCGCCCCGCGCCCGCAGGCCAGTGTCGGCAATTCCGACGTGATGGTTCCCGATGCACCGATTGCAAATGCTGCCCCGGTTGTAGACGCACCCGTCATGCAGGAGCCACAGCAAGAACGCATCGTCGGGCTTGCCGAGGAGGAAGAGAACCACGTCACGCAATCCACGCAGCAGAGCCAGCCGCAATATTCCGGCGACTATGGCTTCTCAGCCCCGATTCAAAATCCGGTAACAGCTGCCGAAAACATCTATACGATGTCCAATGCGGAAACCGCCTGCCGCACGCGCCTAAAACGGCTCGGCGTCGTCTTCAAGGAAAAGCCGCCGATCTATCGCAGCAGTTCCTGCCAGATCGCAAATCCCATCGAGGTGTCCGGCTTCAACAGCGGCGCCATCGCGTTCAAACCGGCGGCAACACTGAACTGTCAGGTGACCGAGGCCTTTGCCCGCTGGATCAAGGGCGACCTGCAACCTGCCTCGCGGATGCGCTATCTGTCCGGCGTGAGCACGATCTATAATGCCGGGGGCTATTCCTGCCGCACCATGAACAGCCGTCGCGGCGCGAAAATGTCGGAACATTCACGCGGCAACGCCATCGATGTCACCAAGATCGTGCTGAACAACGGCAAGAACATCATGGTGCGCAAGCCGGGCTTCTTCGCCTTCCGCGAAAAGGGCCTGCTCAACAGCGTTCGCTCCGATGCATGCGGCTATTTCTCGACAGTTCTCGGCCCCGGCTATAACCCGGAACATGCCGATCACTTCCATTTCGACCTGATGCAGCGCCGCAGCGGCTATCGCGCCTGCAAATAGAGCATTTCCAGTAAAAGTGCGAAGCGGTTTTGCGTAGGATAATGCGTGAAAACAAATAGATAGAGCGGTTCCAACCACCGGTTTTAACCGGAACCGCTCTAAATAAGCCCGGCACAATGCCGGGCTTGACGATGCTTTATTCCTCCGGCGGCACCGGCGTCGGCTTGCCATTTTCATCCAGAGAAACCATGACGAATTCGCCATGGGTCACGAGATCCATCTGCTGGGTCAGGTAACGCTGTGCCCAGGCTTCCACCCGCAGCGTGATCGAGCTGCGCCCAACCCGCGTAATCTCGGTATAGACGCAGAGCGCGTCACCGATCTTCACCGGCTTGGCAAAGGACATTTCACGAACCGCTGCCGTCACCACGCGGCCCTTGGCGCGTTCTGCAGCACGAATGCCGGATGCGGAGTCCATCTGCGCCATCACCCAGCCGCCGAAAATATCGAACGCCGCATTCGCATCCTTGGGCATGGCCGGAACGCGCAATGTCAGCATGCCCTTCGGCGCATTATCAGTATTCATCGAAGTCGGTCCTTAAGTGCTTGAGAGAGTCGCCCTTTAATATGAGACAAGCCCGCCACGAAGAAAAGTACCGCATGAAGCGCTTAAACCGTTAGTGTGAAAGCCGATTTCAAGAGGTCGATATTCATTAATCATGAATTGAAATCGAAAAATCGTGATGCACGTAAATAATAATCTTCATGTTATAAGTAATTAAAGAAAGTATATTAGAGGAATGATATATGAAACTATCGGTTAAGTCCTCCATAGTTACATTAGCACTTCTTGTTTCAACGAATGCTTATGCATCATCGGCAATTGTAACATCGACAATTAATCTTCGCGTCGGCCCGGGCACCCAGTACGGAACCATCGGGGCGATCCCGAATGGCGTCGGTATTACGGTGGCTGGCTGCACCAGCGGCTATGGCTGGTGTCAGGTGACCTATGGCGGCATGACCGGCTGGGCTGCATCGAGCTACATCGCCATTCAGACAGGCAACGGCTACACGACGAACGACAATTTCGGATCGACCGCCGCAGCGGTTGGCATACCGCTCATCGCAGGCATCGCCATCGGTTCGGCACTGGCGGCCAACAGCGGCCCCTACTGGGGCCCCGGCTGGGGTCCAGGTCCTTATCGCGGCTGGAACGGTGGCGGCAATGTCTATAATGGCTGCATCGGGCGTAATTGCCAGTCGAACAGGGGACCAGCACGCCCACACTGGACGGACCGTCCCGGCTGGAACGATCATCCGGGCTATCATCCCGGTTTTGGCCCCGGCTTCGGGCATGGTTTTGGCCCCGGCCCTCGCATGCGTCCCGGCGGCAGGCTGTAAAGCCGCCTCTGGAACCACACCTCCTGACAACCTTCTGTCAGGAGCATCGCCAGATAGAGTAAGGGTGCGGAGGATTTCGCCTCCGCACTCTTTTCATTTGGACGCTGAAAATCCATATTGAGGGCATGGCTTCCTCAAAAGACAAACACTCCCAGGATTCGCACGACAAGGCTGGCGGCTTCGGTGAAGCACCACAAGCCGAACTTTCCGGTGCGCCCCTTTCCGGCTCCATCGCCGGCCCCATTGCTGATTGGGCGAAGGAAATCGGCGACGAGGCTGCGAAACCACGCGCGAAAAACCCAAAACAACCCAAGAAAATTCCCGAGCGCAGCAAGGAAGCGTCGCGCAGCGGGCGCGGTACGTCCATGGGCGGAGCTGCATCCGCCAAGGAGCGGGCGGCGGCTGGCCTCAATCCGGTTGCCGGTCTCGACATCAGTCTGGAAGACGCTGCCGGACTGAACCCGTCCGGTGCAACCGCAACAGTTCAGGCCCTGTCGGACCTGATTGCTTCCGGCAATCCGCTGTTCAAGAACGGCGAACTCTGGACGCCTCACCGCCCGGCACGTCCGGATAAATCCGAAGGCGGCATCGCCATCGAGATGGAAACCAGTTTCGAACCCTCTGGCGACCAACCAACGGCTATTCGCGATTTGCTGGAAGGGCTGGACAACGACGACCGCACGCAGGTCCTGCTCGGTGTCACCGGTTCGGGCAAGACCTTCACCATGGCGCAGGTCATCCAGCGGACGCAGCGCCCTGCCCTGATCCTGGCGCCGAACAAGACCTTGGCCGCACAGCTCTACGGCGAGTTCAAGAGCTTCTTTCCGAACAACGCCGTCGAATATTTCGTTTCCTACTACGATTATTACCAGCCGGAAGCCTATGTGCCGCGCTCGGACACTTATATCGAGAAGGAATCGTCCATCAACGAACAGATCGACCGGATGCGCCACTCGGCCACCCGCGCGCTGCTCGAACGCGACGATGTGATTATCGTCGCTTCCGTATCGTGCATCTACGGTATCGGATCGGTCGAAACCTATACGGCCATGACCTTCGAAATGAAGATCGGGGACCGGCTCGATCAGCGCCAGCTGCTCGCCGATCTCGTGGCCCAGCAATACAAGCGGCAAGACATCAATTTCGTGCGCGGCTCGTTCCGCGTGCGCGGCGACACGATCGAATTGTTCCCGGCTCACTTGGAAGATCGCGCCTGGCGCATTTCGCTTTTCGGCGATGAGATCGAGACCATCACCGAGTTCGACCCACTCACCGGCCAGAAGACCGGCGATCTGAAATCGGTCAAGATTTATGCGAATTCGCACTATGTGACACCACGCCCGACCCTCAATCAGGCGATCAAGTCGATCAAGGAAGAGCTGAAGCATCGCCTTGTCGAACTGAACAATGCCGGGCGTCTGCTGGAAGCCCAGCGCCTCGACCAGCGCACGACATTCGATCTCGAAATGCTGGAAGCAACCGGTTCCTGTGCGGGTATTGAAAACTATTCGCGCTATCTGACCGGCCGCAATCCCGGCGAGCCGCCGCCGACGCTGTTCGAATATATTCCGGACAATGCGCTGGTTTTCATCGACGAAAGCCACGTCACGGTTCCGCAGATCGGCGGCATGTATCGCGGCGACTTCCGCCGCAAGGCAACGCTTGCCGAATATGGTTTCCGTCTGCCATCCTGCATGGACAATCGCCCGCTCCGTTTCGAGGAATGGGACGCCATGCGCCCGCAGACCATTGCCGTTTCGGCAACGCCGGGCGGCTGGGAAATGGAAGAAGCTGGCGGCGTGTTCGCAGAACAGGTCATCCGCCCGACCGGGCTGATCGATCCGCCCGTCGAAATCCGCCCTGCCAAGTCACAGGTCGATGACGTACTCGGCGAAATTCGAGAAACGGCACAGAAGGGTTACCGTACATTGGTCACGGTGCTGACCAAGCGCATGGCCGAAGACCTGACGGAATATCTGCATGAACAGGGCGTGCGCGTTCGCTACATGCATTCCGATATCGACACGCTGGAGCGTATCGAAATCATTCGCGATCTGCGTCTCGGCGCCTTCGATGTGCTGGTTGGTATCAACCTCCTGCGCGAAGGTCTCGACATTCCGGAATGCGGCTTCGTCGCCATTCTCGATGCCGACAAGGAAGGCTTCCTGCGCTCGGAAACCTCACTGGTTCAGACCATTGGACGTGCAGCGCGTAACGTTGACGGCAAGGTCATTCTCTACGCCGACAATATTACCGGCTCGATGCAGCGCGCGATGGATGAAACCAGCCGCCGCCGTGAGAAGCAGGTTGCCTATAATGAAGAGCACGGCATCACGCCTGCCTCGGTGAAGAAGAATATCTCGGATATTCTTGGCTCGGTTTACGAGCGCGATCATGTCCGCGCGGATATTTCGGGCTTTGCGGAAGAAGGCGCGATGATGGGCAACAATCTTGCCGCCCATCTGGAGCATCTGGAAAAGCAGATGCGCGACGCCGCTGCCGATCTCGACTTCGAAAAGGCCGCGCGCCTGCGCGACGAAATCAAGCGGCTGCGTGAGACGGAACTGGCTATTGCCGACGACCCGCTGGCACGCGAGTTTGAGGCGGGCGATGCAGGCGCAGGCCGCAACAAGGGCAAACCCACCGGCAATTCCCGTTTCCGCAAACCGGCACTGGATGAAATGGGCGCCGATACGACGCGCCCGCTTGGTAAGCCGTCTTTGTTCCAGAAGCCGTCGCTTGACGATATGGGACCGGGCACCGACATGGCAAAACCGCTCTTCCGCAAGAACACACTCGATGAAATGACGGTCAAGCGGACCGAAGTGCCAAGTGGCGGCGACGATGCCGCAATCCGCCGTGAGCGCGCAGGCATCGGGTCTTACGAGGACCCTGCCGAAACAGCGCGCAAGAAACGCCGCCCCGGCAAGACAGGCCGACCGGGACGGTGACCGAGATCGTTGATTATGTGTTGGAATACTTACCGATCTTCCAACACATCACGAACGGCCATTCGATTTTCTATACTCAGCGGCACTGCCCGCCATTCATAATGCGATAGCCTGCACGGTCGGCTTCGCAACGGTTGGGGAAAGTGCGCCTGTCGTTACCGCGTCTTGCGCAAACAGGCATATATTCCCGCGTGCAAGCACCCGCGCCCGGCCTGCCCGGTCTGTTGCCCTGATGCGGCGGACGCATGCCGCCTTCGCCGCCCCATCCCGGACCCGGTCTTGATGAGCACTGGCCATTTGCGATGACGCGATAGCCCTCAGCTCTTGCCTGACAGGAATTGCCGAAGGTCTTGCGCGAAGAACCGCGCGTGGCGCAGACGGGAGCATAGATCATCGGGCACATCTGCGGCTGCGACGGTCCAGGGCGAATCGGCGGACCATAATCCGGGCCGCCTTCGGCAACACAACCGGCGAGAAGCAGAGCGCCCGCAAGCACAGCCAATTGTCTGAATCGATGAAACTGCATTTTCCTCTCCCTTGTCCGGATAAATCCGATCTGTCCCGGTCACTAAAATGGCGCAACCTACGATAAGAGCAAGTCTTTTCGTAAAAGTGCAAAACCTTGCAGATCATATCGACAACCCGCCCATATAGGTTACTTTGGCCGAAGTTGAGGGGCGGAACAGGCAGCATGAAACGTTATCGGCACGGCATAGCATTTATCCTGGCTTCGCAGCTTTTCAGCCTGCCTTCCGGCGTGGCTGCATCCTATGCAGCGAGCGAGCCAAACCCGCCAGTCTATGCGCCGCCTTTACCGCCGGAGAAGAAAGTCCCGACCGTTGGCCGCATCTGCCAGCTCATCGGTGCCAATGCCGACATCCACGGCATCCCGCGCGACTTCTTCGCCCGGCTCATCTGGAAAGAAAGCCGTTTCGATCACAACGCGGTCAGCCCTGTCGGCGCTGAAGGCATTGCGCAGTTCATGCCTTATACTGCTAAGGAGCGTGGGCTTGCCGACCCTTTCGACATAGAACAGGCCATTCCCGCATCGGCGAGTTTCCTGCGCGACCTTAAAGGCGCTTTCGGCAATTGGGGCCTTGCAGCCGCCGCCTATAATGCAGGGGCCGGGCGTGTTTCCAGCTGGATGCGGTCCGGCGGATTTCTGCCGCTCGAAACTGAAAATTACGTGCTGGACATTACCGGCGCACCTGCCGACGATTTCGCGGCAGGCAAGGAGGTCGTGAACCGCCCGCTCGATCCCAAGCTCGCCTTCGTCGATGCCTGCAAGCGCCTGCCGATCATCCGCAGCGCCACAATTCCGATGTCGCGCGTGAAACCTAAGCCATGGGGCATTCAGGTCGCTGGCAATTTCCGCCGCAGCGCCGCTGCCAATCAATGGGTGCGCCTGCGCAAGCAGTTCAGCGCCGTGCTGGCAGGCCACGACCCCGTTATCAGCCGGATACGGACGCCGATGGGACGCCGTGGCATCTATGCAGTACGCATCGGCGCCAACAGCCGCGGAGAAGCCGACAGCATTTGTGCGAAGCTGCGCGCCGCCGGTGGCGCATGCATAGTTTCGCGCAATCGATGAAAATACCAGGACATATCCGTTTAAATTCGCGATATATTAGGGTTAGCCTGTTCTATTTTGGGATTGAGTCGATGATTTTCTTGAAACAATCGTAAAAAATTCTGACGATACCGGTTCAAAGATAACCAATCATGTTCCCCCCAAAGAATTTGCTTGCCAAATACCGCTTCATAGATCAGTCTCCACCTGTTCGGGCATTTAGCGAACAAATGGAAGACTGGAAGAACGGCGCGCCGGGGCCGCTATAAGTTCCGGGTCGAAGGCTCCCCTTCGGCAATGATCGGTTCCTTCCCAATGTCGAGAACTGCCTGCATAACCCTCTGCCGGGTGTGTGGTGCGCTTGGCAGAATTTGTAATACCACTGTCTCCACAAGAGCGGTGGCGCCAAGGAAAAGGAACGGATCCCATGGCACAGACCGGACTGGTCAAATTCTTCAATACCGAAAAAGGTTTCGGTTTCATCAAGCCGGACGACGGTGGCGCTGACATCTTCGTACACATTTCTGCTGTACAGGCTTCTGGCCTCACTGGCCTCGCAGACAATCAGAAGGTTTCCTACGAGACGGAACCGGATCGTCGCGGCAAAGGCCCGAAGGCCGTGAACATCACCGTTACCGGCTGATCGTTCATAAAAGAACCTACCACTTGCCCCGGCTTTTGCCGGGGTTTTTTATTGCCAGTATGCAACCCTGAACGGATGATCATTCAGGCGCGAAATATTACAGATGCTGCATGTAATTGACCGGAAACTGACAGCTTTCCATCGCCCTTCACCATTGTTCAGCCTCCATTCATGTCGAAACAGTTAATTAGTTATTCATAAACGATACGTGTGTGCCCGTTCGGCGAGCGTATCGGAGAAATTACAGTCGAGCTTCTGAAGGAGCGAACAATGAACCGATTTGCGAAAACAGCCATTCTGGCAGCGGCATCCCTTGCGGCAGTTGCCGCACCGCTTGCAACAGCATCGGCAGATTCCTGGGGTCGCCATGGCTGGGATCGTGGCGGCTGGGATCGTCCCTACTACCGCGACCGGCATCGCAACCATGGCGACGCCGTTGCCGCAGGTGTGATCGGCCTTGCAGCAGGTGCCCTCATCGGCAGCGCGCTGAGCCAGCCACAACCGACCTATGTGCAGCCTGCCCCGGTCTATGCACCGCCTCCGCCGCCGCCAGCTTATTACCCGGCAGCCCCGGCTCGTCAGGCGACTTATTATCGCTCAAGCTATGAGCCATGGAGCCGTGGCTGGTACCAGTATTGCGCCGACCGTTACCGGTCATTCAATCCGAATACCGGCACCTATCGCGGTTATGACGGACGTGATCACTTCTGCTCCGCAAATTAAAGCACATCCCGAAAAGTGTGAAACGGTTTTCGGATAAGATGCGCGTCAAAACAAGTGATTAGAGCACCGATCTGCTTCAACCAGATCGGTGCTCCAAAGCAAACCATCCCGAGGAAAAGCCGCCTTTAAAGGCGGCTTTTTTTATGCATATCCGATGTCGTTCAAAAATGGATTGGAGCGCCGTTCATCACCGAACCGACCACCGGGACCATGCCCGCAAATGAAACCTATATCGTCCCCGAGCGGCAGCAGCTTTTCCTTGATGGAGCGAATCAGCGCCGCGTGATCACCGGCTGGCAGATCAGTGCGCCCGACCGAGCCGTTGAAAAGCACATCACCGACTATCGCAAACCGCGCTTCGGGGTTGAAGAACACGACGTGCCCCGGCGCATGGCCCGGCGTGTGGAAGACGTCGAATTCGTGCCCGGCGACGGAAACCTTGTCACCTTCATCCAGCCAGCGGTCCGGCGTAACATTGCGCACGCCTTCAGTGATGCCATACTTTAGGCCGGTCGCTTCCAGATTATCGAGCAGGAACTTATCATCCCTGTGCGGGCCGATAATGTCCACATTCAGGGCTTCCTTGAGATCAAGGGCTGCCGCAGCATGATCGATATGGCCATGCGTGATCCAGATGGCCTCGACATCGATCCCTTGGGAATCAATCGCCTCGCGGATGCGATCCAGGTCACCGCCCGGATCGATCACAACACCCTTCTTGGTCTCGCCATCGAACAGAATGGTGCAATTCTGCTGGAAAGGCGTGACGGGAACGATGATGGCCTGCAATTGCCCCATAGTCTTACTCCACTTGAATAAATAGCGGTCCGGAAGGTGCTTTCTGACACAGAGATAGTGTCCTGTGCCCGCCAGGTGAAGCTTTAAATAGATACGGGCGGCTGATAGCCGCCCGTTTTCCCTCTCCAGGATTGTTCGAGGTGCCTACTCCGAAAACCGTTTCACGGTTTCCGGGATAGGCCCCGACAGTTCGTCTTACCGGTTGTCCCCACAACCATGCAGTCTCCAGAGCGCATTTCGATCTGATTGAATCAGACCGGCGCTCCAACTGTTTGCTTTCACGCACATGTTACCCGATCGAAGCGGGATCAGAAATCAGTCCAGTGGACTGATTTCTCTGCGTAGGCGCTTCACACTTTTCGGGATGTCTTAGTGCGTCAGGCCTTGGCAGCCATCGCGTTCTTGATCAGGCCGACAACGGCCGTGAGCACGATACCGCCAATGCCGCCGCCTGCCAGCTGGCCGACAACACCGTTGAGAACGGAATCGAGGCCACCGCCAGACAACATCGGAAGCAGCTGCCCGAGGATGACACCACCGATGCCGCCTGCCACCGTGTTACCCGTGGTGCCCAGACTGATATTCTTCACTGCTCCGGCGATGTTGCCACCAACCGCGCCAGCCACAAGCTGGAGAATGATAGGTAGTAGAGATTCCATAATCGTCACCCCATCTGAGTTTTAAACCGGAATAGCGCGACTCCGGTAAAAAAATCTTGTGCCGAAACTTTCCAATGTCAAACAATAAGCGACGGAATAACAAAAAAGCGGCCCTAAGACCGCTCTTTTTCTGTTTAAAACTTGGTTCGGCACCTACTATTCGGCTGCCGCCCGCTTTGGCTGAACTTCCGCAGAATAGTCATTCATTAGAACATTTGTAATTTCGGAAGGTTTGAAACGGTATTGACCGATCTCGGATACCGGCGTCACTTCCGCTGCTGTTCCGCACAGGAAGCATTCGGAGAAACCGGCAAGTTCTTCCGGCATGATTGCCCGCTCGATGACTTCAATGCCGCGACGCTTGGCAAGATCAATGACCGTGCGACGCGTGATACCGTCAAGGAAGCAGTCAGGCTTCGGCGTATGCAGTGCGCCGTCCTTCACGAAGAAGACGTTTGCACCGGTTGCTTCCGCAACCTGTCCGCGCCAGTCGAGCATCAATGCATCGGCATAGCCCTTGGCTTCGGCGGCGTGCTTGGAGATCGTGCAGATCATATAGAGACCGGCAGCCTTCGAGCGCGACGGCGCAGTGCGCGGGTCCGGGCGGCAATATTCAGCGATATCGAGCCGGATGCCCTTCATCTTTTCTTCGGGCGAGAAATAGCTCGGCCATTGCCAGATGGCGATGGCAAGATGAATGCGGTTGTTCTGCGCCGAGACCCCCAGTGACTCCGAACCGCGCCAGGCAATCGGGCGAACATAGGCGTCTTCAAAACCCTGCTTCTTCAGAAGCTCGCGGCAGGCATCGTTGATTTCTGCAACGCTGAAAGGAATCTCGAAACCGAGAATGCGTGCAGATTCATGCAGGCGTTCGGTATGCTCATTGAGCTTGAAGATCTCGCCGCCATAGGCGCGTTCACCTTCAAACACCGCGCTCGCATAATGCAGACCATGGGTCAGCACGTGGATTTTTGCATCTTTCCAGTCGACGAATTCTCCGTCCAGCCAGATAAATCCGTCCCGTTGATCGAATGGAATCGCAGCCATTTTCTTGCTCCTAAATATTTCATCGAGCATTTCTTTTTTCAGGATGAAACCTTGGAAATGCCCTGTCTATGCATTTTGACGCGCATCCCGAAAATCGCCTCATACTTTTCGGGATGCGCCTCAGCAGCGCTGTCTCGATCTGGTTTCAGGTCGACTTCAGACCAGATAAACTTCTCCGCATCCCGTCTTCCCCAGCTAAATCGATATAACTGGTGAGACGGCCACCTTTTCCTGCGTAATTGCTGGCCTTTTTGTTCAAAATGCTTTGAGGTCACGCAAACATATTGCGCGAATCCCAGGCGGAGCATGCATGGAAAGAAAATAAATCCTCCACAGGGTTCGAATATTGCGGCAACCATCCCATCACCAACCCATTGAGACGGTGGCGGGAAGCCCGTTAGCGCAATTATTCCTCCTTCTTGCACGCATCAGCGCAAACATTATTCCAAAAAAGCCAGCTCACACTTATCGAAAATTATCTGGGCGATTGAATTATGTCAATAATGCTGACATATTTAACGCAGCAGAACGGAGCACCGATGTGAATTCGACGAACGATATGAATTATATAAGCAATCCGTTGACGGCTGAGGAGGCGGCCGACCTCAACGTGATCGAACTACTGTTTTTTTCCTATCGCGACTTTACCGCCGACCCTGATCTTATTCTGGAAAAGATCGGATTCGGGCGGGCGCATCACCGTGTTCTCTACTTCATCAACCGAAAGCCCGGTATGACGGTTGCCGAGCTGCTGGAGGTCCTGCGGATCACCAAGCAGAGCCTGTCGCGCGTGCTTAAACAGTTGATCGATACGGGGCATGTGGTTCAGGCCACCGGCCTTCACGACCGCCGCCACCGCAAGCTTTATCCGACCAAGAGCGGCCGCCAGCTCACGCTTGCCCTCGCCCTTCCACAGTCACGACGCATCGCACGTGCACTGGAGGACTGTGCGCCGCAGGACCGGGAAGTCATCGAGCGCTTCCTCTATAATATGGTCAACCCCGAGCGGCGCGCCCAGATCGACGAGTTTTCTGCCGAAGATAGTTCAACCAGACACCTTTGAACCGAGCGACACTGGGTTTGAGTGTTACGTCTAGTTGCACAAAGTGTCTGAATAAAAACGTCTGGCCGTGGCGAAAATGGTGGGTTTCGAGAACCAGAGCGCAGTGTACTGCTAAGCATAATCCCGAAAAGTTGTAGACTTTTCGGATAAGATTATGCGTCTGAGCAAGTACATGAGCACCGGAAGCGCAGAAAAACGCTGTTTGCGAGCCAAGGCATGGCGACTTTTGGATCAGACAATAAGTGCTTGTATAAAAACAGGTCCACGCAGGCAGTGAATGGACGTGCCGCATTCCAGTCGATAATATGTGCACCAAAGCATCGGGCATAAGCTGGAATGCTGAAGTAAAATTATCGGAATGGGATCGAAAGACGCCATGGCTGTAGAAGAAGAAAAGACGCTCTCGGACGACGCGCCACATCTCCTCGTCGTTGACGACGATACGCGTATCCGCAGCCTTCTCTCACAATATCTGACCAATAGCGGATTCCGTGTCACCATGGCTGGAAGCGCTGCCGAAGCGCGCCGCAAACTGGAAGGCATCGATTTCGATCTGCTGATCCTCGACGTCATGATGCCGGGAGAAACCGGCGTTTCGCTGACGCGATCGCTGCGCGAGCAGAAGAACGTCCCCATCCTGATGCTGACGGCATTGTCGGAAACCGACAGCCGCATCGACGGTCTGGCTGCCGGAGCGGACGATTATCTGCCCAAGCCGTTCGATCCCCGCGAGCTGACGCTTCGCATCAACAATATCCTGCGCCGCGGCGCGCCACCCGCACAGCCGAAAATCGAGCAGATCGTGTTCGGCCCCTATACTTTCTTCATCCCGCGCCGCGAGCTGAAAAAGGGTACGGAAACAATCAAGCTGACGGATCGTGAGCAGGATATCATGGCGATTTTCGCCGAGCGTGCCGGCGAGACGATCCCCCGCCATGAGCTGACCGGTCAGGATGGCGATGTCGGTGAACGCACGATCGACGTCCAGATCAATCGCCTTCGCCGCAAGATCGAGCAGGACCCGGCCAATCCGGTCTGGCTCCAGACCGTGCGCGGTATCGGCTACAAGCTCAGCATCGAATAGCAACCATCGGCAATCAGGAATATCGCGATCAGAAAATGGTGTTTTCTCAAAACGCAGAGCGGCATGTACCAAAGGTGCAGCCGCAATGTTGTTCATGGAAAACGCCATTTGCAGACAGCAATATTTCCGGAAGCGTTTTTCGAGCCAAAAAGTGTGAAGCGGCTTTGCGACAAAATAAGTCTTTTGAGCGCAACCACAGGGTACTGAGGGACGTTTTAACACGATGAAATCGCCCTTGAGAAAATTCTCCCGCTGGTTGGCGCGCATCATGCCGAAGGGGCTTTATGCGCGTTCGCTCATCATCATCATTGCCCCGATGGTTCTGCTCCAGTCCGTGATCGCCTATGTGTTCATGGAGCGTCACTGGCAGATGGTGACCGAACGACTGTCGACCGCCGTTGTGCGCGATATTGCAGGCATCATCGACATTCTCGAAACCTATCCGCAGGAACCGGGCTACGACAATCTCATCCGCATCGCGCAGCAGCGGCTGGCGCTGAACATTTCGATCCTGCCGCCCGATCCGCTACCACCTCCCGGACCAAAGCCCTTTTTCGCCATTCTCGATTACTTCCTGAGTGAAGAGATCACCCGCCAGATCAATCGGCCCTTCTGGGTCGATACGGTGGGCGATTCCGATCTCATCGAGATCAGGATCAAGCTTGAGGACAAGGTGTTGCGCGTCTTTGCGCGGCGCAGTCAGGCCTATGCATCCAATACAGGCATCTTCCTGACGTGGATGGTGGGCACCGCGCTCGTTCTGCTGATCATCGCCATCGCATTCCTGCGCAACCAGATCAAGCCGATCCAGCAGCTTGCCGAGGCCGCAGAGAGTTTCGGCAAGGGGCGTCCCATGCCGGAGGGGTTCCATCCGCGCGGAGCCGAGGAAGTGCGCCGTGCAGGCATCGCCTTCATTCAGATGCGCTCGCGCATCGAACGCCAGATCGAGCAGCGCACTGCCATGCTTTCCGGCGTCAGCCACGATCTGCGCACCATTCTGACCCGCTTCAAGCTGCAGCTTGCGCTGGCTGGCCACTCGATCGACACCGAGCCGCTCAATCAGGATATTGCCGACATGCAGACGATGCTCGAAGGCTATCTCGCCTTTGCGCGCGGCGAAGGTTCGGAGGAAACCGCGAGCTACGACGTCACGAGGCTTTGCGAAAAACTGGAGCATGAAGCACGCCTGCGCGAGCGCGGCTTCAAGTATCATATTGAAGGCGACAGCGAGATCCATGTGCGTCCGAACGCCTTCTCGCGGCTGGTCAGCAATCTCGTATCAAACGCCTTCCGCCATGCGCAGAATGTCCAGCTGTCGATTTCGCATGTTGAAGGCTGGCTGAAAGTCGTTGTGGACGATGACGGGCCGGGCATTCCGGAAGACCGCCGCGAAGACGTCTTCAAGCCTTTCGTCCGGCTGGATGAAGCGCGAACGCAGGATTCCGGCGGCACGGGCGGGCTGGGGCTTGCCATCGCACGCGATATTGCACGCAGCCACGGTGGCGACATTACGCTGGAAGACGCTCCGACCGGCGGCCTGCGCGCGACCATCCATATTCCGGCTTAGCACTACAGTTGCATTCTTCGTGATGCCGGGCTGCAAAGAGCGTTTTGTCTGCGTTCCGGTGCTCACGTACCTTCAAGTACGCTCCGCTCCGGTACTCGAAAATCACTCTTTTCGCCACGGCCTGACGAATTTGCAACTGTAGTGTTAGAGCATGTCTCCAGAAAATGAGAACCGGTTGCGGGATAAAGACATGCGTGGAAACAAATAGTTAGAGCAAGCCCCGCACGTGGAGCAAGGTAACGCCTCCCCCCTCATCCTGAGGAGGTTCCTGAGCTTGCGAAGGAACCGTCTCGAAGGACGAGGGGGAGCCTCTTTAATTTTCCCTCGTCCTTCGAGACGCCGTTTTCAACGGCTCCTCAGGATGAGGGAGAAACGCGCTTGCTTAACGCGAAATCATCCGCTCTCAATAAAGCTTGCCACCATTCGGCACGGGTTTGTCGATTGCAGCGAGAACCACTTCGCCATCTTCATCCGGCATGCCGAGTGTCAAGACTTCCGACATGAACGGGCCGATCTGTCGTGGCGGGAAATTCACCACGGCCATGATCTGTTTGCCGATGAGTTGCTCCGGCGTGTAGTGCCGGGTGATCTGGGCTGACGACTTCTTGATGCCGATCTTTTCGCCGAAATCGATCTTCAGCTTGAAGGCGGGCTTGCGCGCTTCGGGAAATGGCACAGCTTCCACAATGGTTCCGCTGCGGATATCGACCTTCTCGAAATCTGCCCAGGTGATGGTGGTTGCTTCGCTCATTTTTTCACTCCCCGGCCCGCGCTCCCGGCCTCGCAGAAAACCCGGCGCGAGCGCCGGGCCAAAATTCAACTGATTTGTAGTCAGGCGCGACCGACGGTCTCAAAGACGACGCATTCAAGCGCTTCACGCGCCGTAACGCCCGACCAGACCACAAACTGGAAGGCCTGGAAATAGGCTTCGCAAGCTTCCAGCGCCGCCGAAAGCAGCACTTCCACCTGACGGCTCGTCGGTTCCGCACCACCTGCCAGCAGCAGCGACTGGCGATACATGATCGCGCCTTCCTGCTGCCAGAGATCGAAATGGCCCATCAGAAGCTTTTCATTGATGAGCGACAGCAGGCGCATCACTTCGTTCACACGTGGCTCGGCCACCTTGATGTCGAATGCGCAGGCCAGATGCAGTGCCTCGAAATCCTCCATCCAGGAAAACGAGATGTGATAGTCAGTCCAGTTGCCCGCAACCGAAATTGCGATTTCGTCGTCGCCAGTCCGCTCGAACGTCCAGTCGTTTGAATGCGCGACCTGTTCGATCACATCCACCGGATGTGCCTCACGTGCGAATTCAAGCTCAAGAAGGCTCATGTCCGTTTCCTGTTCTGGGAACCATCTGCCCCCAGATGCTTCCTAATTCCCGGCGCGCAAGTCATTGCTCGCCCGTGCCGGCCACCGCGCAAGAACAAGCGCAGGAAAACAGGCACGAATTGATCGGTTGAGGAACCGGCATGCACAACGGCATGCAAGCGCCTCAATGGCACACGCACATACGCAACTGATACTGGAAAGCAGCCTGAAAGACGCGAAACCTGACACTCAGCCCCTCGCCGCCGCCTACATGACCGCGTTACGAATCATGTAGTGTTTTCAGTCTATTGATGCTGAATCTGAACGCCAGTCCCTTTTGAACAAAGAGCCGTGAAAGCATGTGGAAATATACGAGGGACCGACCGCGACCCTTGCCTTAACCGACTCTAAGACAAGGGTTTTTGCCACTTGCGGCCTGTTAATAAATATTCAGGGATTATTTTTGGATTTTGCCGAAGATGAAGCCGATTTTGCCGGTTTGGCATCAGAATCAACTTCGAATTTCGCAAGACGTGCTTCGAGAGCTTCGATTCTTGCCAGCAACGCGCTGTTTTCCGCACGCGCCTTGATTGCCATTTCGCGAACGGCTTCGAAGTCTTCGCGCTGTACGACATCGAGCGTGTTGAGCACACGCTCGCTCTGGGAACGCAACGCCGTTTCCACTTCACGGCGCACGCCCTGCGCAGCGCCTGCCGCATCCGTCACAAGCTTGGCGAGTTCATCGAGAACCCGGTTCTGTCCGCTGGTCATGGCAATCATTCCTTATTTCCAGGTGAGACCTGTTGAAAACATAAATTTGAAATAGGGCCGTCTCAGTTCCGATGCAAGCGCAGCTATAGAAAGTGATCAGGTTCGGCGCACTTGAATCAAAACCACGGGCCACGCGAAAATGACGGCGACCGGGAACCGGAAGCGCCACTAGCGAATGTACTTAAGGCTACCTTAAGGGTAGATCAGCACCGGAAGCCCGGAAAACGCTATTTGCAAACGCTATTTGCAAACGCGATTTGCAGCCGACGGGAACAGCTTGACCACAACGGGTCGGTCCAGCATGTTCCGTCACAAAACGGAGTGATTTCATGATTGAGACGTTGCTGCCCGCATCGGCGCTCGCCTTCCCAAATATCGATCCGGTGATCTTCCGGGTCGGACCGCTGGCAGTGCACTGGTACGGCCTCGGCTATGTCGTCGGCATCATGTTCGCCTGGTGGTACGGCAAGAAGCTCCTACGGAGCCACCGCCTGTGGGCCAACAACCAGCCGCCCATGGCGCCGGAAGCCCTCGATGATTTCGTCATCTGGGCAGCGCTTGGCGTCGTGCTCGGCGGTCGTATCGGCTACGTGCTCTTCTATAATTTCTCCTATTATATCTCCAACCCGCTTGCCATTCCGGCGGTATGGGATGGCGGCATGTCGTTTCACGGCGGCATTCTGGGCACAACACTCGCCATGATCCTGTTTGCCCGCTCGCGTGGCATCAAGGTCTGGAGCATGTTCGACACGATTGCCGCCGGTGTTCCTGTCGGGCTTGGCGTGGTGCGCGTCGCCAATTTCATCAATTCGGAACTTTGGGGTCGTGTCAGTGATGTGCCATGGGCAGTCTACTTCCCCAATGGAGGCCCGCTGCCGCGTCATCCAAGCCAGCTTTACGAAGCTTTCCTTGAAGGTGTGGTCCTCTTCTTCGTACTGTTCCTCCTCGTCTGGGTCGGACGCAAACTGAAGAAGCCCGGCTTCATTGCTGGCGCTTTCGTCACAGGGTACGGCCTCAGCCGTATCGTGGTCGAATTCTTCCGCGAGCCGGATGCGCAGCTCGGCTATCTCTTCGGCGGATGGCTTACCATGGGCATGGTCCTCTCGGTGCCGATGGTACTGATCGGGCTTTGGGCCATGTGGCGCGCAAACCGGACTGCAGCCAAGGATGCCTGATCTTTCGCTGAAAGACCGGCTGAAACGCCTGATCGCCACTTCCGGGCCGATCAGCGTCGCCGATTACATGGCAGCCTGCCTCGGCGACCGCGAGTCAGGCTATTATACGACACGCGAACCTTTCGGACGTGACGGCGACTTCATCACTGCGCCGGAAGTAAGCCAGATGTTCGGTGAACTGATCGGCATCTGGTGCGTCAGCGAATGGGATGCGCTGGGACGACCGGACAATATCGTGCTTTGTGAAATCGGCCCCGGTCGCGGCACGCTGATGAGCGATATGCTGCGCACCATTGGCAGGCTCGCCCCGCAAATGCTGGGCCATGTGCGTGTCGCCATGGTCGAAACGAGCCCGCGCCTTGCCGAAAAGCAAAAGGAAAAACTGTCCGACGCAGGCGCGAAGATCGACTGGTTCGAGCGCTTTTCCAACATAGCTGACGGGCCGCTGATCCTCGTGACCAATGAGCTGTTCGATGCGATCCCGTTTCGGCAGTTCGTCAAGGTCGATGGCCGCTTTGTCGAACGGATGATCGCGCTCGACGAAAAGGGCGAATTCCATTTCGTCAGCGGTCTGGGCGGCATAGATCCGGCACTGTTACCTGCAGGCCATGCGGAAGCACCCGAAGGTGCAATCTTTGAAGCGGCCCCGGCGCGCACCGCCTTGATGCAGGAAATCGCCAGCCGTATCGCGACCACACGCGGCGCAGCGCTCAACATCGACTATGGCCATCTGAAAGCCGGTTTCGGCGATACGCTGCAAGCCATGTTGAAACACGGGTTTGACGATGTATTTGCCAATCCGGGCATTGCGGACCTCACCAGCCACGTCGATTTCGACATTCTGGACAAGACCGCGCGGGCCAGCGGCTGCAAGACCGGAATGACGACGCAAGGTGAATTTCTGCTCGCAATGGGCCTGCTTGATCGCGCCGGACGGCTCGGTACGGGCAAGGACGCAGCGTTTCAGGAAAAAATCCGGCAGGACGTCGAAAGACTGGCCGCACCCGATCAAATGGGAACCTTGTTCAAGGTGCTGGCCATCAGCGATTCCGACACAAAACTCATTCCGTTTGCAGTTCCATGACGGCGAAAGCTTCGATTGACAAGCAGACTCTCCTCCCCCACCATCCCGCCGTTTAGTGTCTGGATCAAAAAGCGTCAGGCCGTAGCGAAAATGGTGGTTTTCGAGAACCGGAGCGCAGTGTACTTAAAGGTACATGAGCACCGGAAGCGGAGAAAAACGCCATTTGCAGCAAGGCATGGCGACTTTTGGACCAGACACTTTGGAAAGTGAAGCAAGATGACCGATATGCCGCAACCACTCCGCTCGCCTCTCCTTGAAAAGCCCGTCGGACAGAACGGGAAGCGGATCGCGCATGGCTTTTTCACCCGCAAGGGCGGTGTTTCCGATGGCATCTATACGGGCCTGAACGTTGGAAGCGGGTCAAACGATGTGCCGGAAAAAGTTGCCGAGAATCGCCGCCGCGTCGCCGAGAACCTTGGCGTTGCACCCGATCATCTCATGACCGTGCATCAGGTTCATTCGCCCGATGTCCTCCACGTCACCGAGCCGTTCGGCGCTCCACGCCCGAAGGCCGACGCAATGGTCACAAATGTGCCGGGCATCGCCATTGGTGCTTTGTCCGCCGATTGCGGGCCTGTGCTTTTTGCAGATCACGAAGCGGGAATCATCGGCTCCGCCCATGCCGGATGGCGTGGCGCTTTCGGCGGTGTCCTTGAAAACACGATTGAAGCCATGATCGGCCTCGGTGCGAAACGCGAGAACATCGTTGCTGTTCTCGGGCCGACCATCGGGCCGGAAAATTACGAAGTCGGGCCGGAATTCTATGCAGAATTCATCGGCAGAGATGCTGCCTACACCACCTATTTCCGGCCTTCCGACAAGCCGGAACACAAGCTGTTCGATCTGTGGACATTCATCACCGACCGGCTGACGAGGGCTGGTGTGCGGGCAGAATCCCTTCGCCAGTGCACCTATGCCGATGAGGAACAATTCTATTCCTACCGGCGCACCACCCATCGCAATGAACCCGACTACGGGCGTCAGATTGCAGCGATCGCCATCATAGAAGATTAGGAGAACCGCATGGCCCTTCACTTCGAGCCGGAAGAATTCGCAGCACGTCGCGACCGTCTGATCTTGAAGATGGAGCAGGAAAAGCTGGATGCGCTTCTGCTGTTCGCGCAGGAGAGCATGTACTGGCTGACCGGCTATGACACGTTCGGCTTCTGCTTCTTCCAATGCCTCGTCGTGAAGGCCGACGGGTCGATGGTGCTGATGACACGCTCCGCCGATTTGCGGCAGGCGCGTCATACGTCGAACATCGAGAACGTCGTCGTCTGGACCGATCGCGACAATGCCAATCCGGCTTCCGACCTTCGCAATATTCTGACCGAACTCGACCTTCTCGGCACCCGGATCGGGATCGAGTACCAGACACATGGCCTTACCGGCGCCAATGCGCGCAAGCTGGACGAACAGCTGCAGAGCTTTGCCAAGCTTTACGATGCTTCCGGCATGGTGGATCGCCTGCGGCTGCTCAAAAGCCCTGCGGAAATTGCCTATGCGAAACGCGCCGCCGAACTCAGTGACGACATACTCGACGCTGCGATAAAGCTCACCAAAGGCGGGGCGAGCGAAGCCGATATTCTGGCTGCGATGATGAGCACCAATTTTGCCGGCGACGGCGATTTTCCCGCCAACGAATATATCATCGGCTCCGGCGACGATGCCCTGCTCTGCCGCTACAAATCCGGTCGGCGCAAGCTGAACAAGAACGATCAGCTCACGCTCGAATGGTCGGGCGTCTTCCGGCATTACCACGCGCCGATGATGCGCACGATCGTCGTCGGCAAGCCGACCACACATCATCAAGAGCTCTATGCGGCTGCACGCGAGGCGCTGGAGGCCGTGGAAGCAGCCATGACGCCCGCCTCGACATTCGGCGACGTCTTTGACGCCCATGCGCGGACCATGGAGGCACACGGCCTTACCCGCCATCGCCTCAATACTTGTGGCTATTCGGTGGGAGCACGTTTCACGCCATCATGGATGGACCCGCAGATATTCTATGCCGGAAACCCGGAAAGCATCCAGCCGGACATGACGCTTTTCGCACATATGATCATCATGGATTCCGACACCCAAACCGCCATGACGCTGGGGCAGACATATCTCACAACAAATGGCGCAGCTCAGCCATTATCCCGCCATTCTCTTGATATGATTGTAAAATGAGGCGCAATCGGCGATAAAACTGCCACAAGCGCAACCCGGAAACTGCAAAGCGGCTTTCGGGCAAGATGCACGTCGATAAAATCGATAGATTATTTTGAACTGAAAATGCCCGACCGCAGAGAACCTGCGCCTTCAGGAGCATGAAGCCGAACATGAACAAGGCACGTCTTTCAACGATGTTGTTGCTGGCCGGAGTGCTTACAAGCGTCCTGGCCGCCTGCAACAGCACTGAGTCCGCTCTGAACGTACAGGGTAGCAATCAAAATTCCGGGCAAAATTCCGGGCAAACTACTACGCCAGCCGCGACACCGGGCACCCCGGCGACGGGCACCGCTCCCGTGCAGCCCACGGGAACAACTCCGGCCACGACCGGCACAGCACCTGCGACGACCACGCCAGTGGCACCGCAGCGCAGTGCAGCGCTCAAGCCGGGCAAGTTGCATATCGCCCCGATTGTCGGCGCACCGGTCAATGTGGTGACGCCGCTGACCCATCGCATGAATGACGATGCCAAGACGAAGGGCATTGAGCTTGCAGGCAATAATGATCCAAGTGCTGCCTATGTGATGAAAGGATACTTCTCCGTTCTTTCGGAAGATAATCAGACCACCGTGCTTTACGTCTGGGATGTTCTGGATGCTTCCGGCAACCGCCTTCACCGGATACAGGGGCAGGAGAAAGTTCAGGGGGCTGCCGCAGACTCATGGAGTGTCGTTCCGGCTTCCGCAATGCAGACAATCGCCGACCGCACCATGCAGGAATATTCGACCTGGCTTGCGGCAAATCGCGCATAGAAACTTGCTTTGGCAGCAAAAGACTGAAATCTTTTGCTGAATCTGTTTTGCCTACTGTGGGAAAGCCGGAAAACCGGGCTTTTTACAGCAATTGTGTTCCCGAGGGCCTTGCAATGGCGATGACTCTTTGCAATAGGCCCCACATCCGAAAGAAAACCTTTCTAGCTGCAGTACTTGGCCGGTCAGACCGTACGCAGCTTTAAAGTTTTTAAGAGATTAAGTCCGTTCCGGCGGACTGTTGCGACAGAACCAAACTGCAAACCGCGACCGCATCGGCGTCAGAGGCAAAAGAATGAAACTTTTCGCAGGCAACTCCAACCGGGTTCTTGCCGAATCCGTTGCTCAGTATCTCAACATTCCACTCGGTAAGGCCAGCGTCCGTCGCTTCGCCGATCAGGAAATCTTCGTAGAGATTCAGGAAAACGTGCGCGGCGAAGACGTATTCGTACTGCAATCGACTTCCTACCCGGCAAACGATCACCTGATGGAACTGCTCATCATGATCGACGCCTTCCGCCGCTCGTCGGCACGTCGCATCACCGCCGTCCTGCCCTATTTCGGCTATGCCCGTCAGGACCGCAAGCCCGGCCCGCGTACGCCGATCTCTGCCAAGCTGGTCGCCAATCTCATCACCGAAGCCGGTGCGAACCGCGTCCTGACGCTTGACCTTCATGCCGGCCAGATTCAGGGTTTCTTCGATATCCCGACCGACAATCTCTATGCCGTTCCGGTCATCGCGCGCGATGTGAAGGCCAATTACGCGACCGGCAACTGCATGGTCGTTTCGCCTGACGTTGGCGGCGTGGTTCGCGCCCGTTCGCTCGCAAAGCGCATCGATGCGCAGCTCGCCATCGTCGACAAGCGTCGCGAACGTCCAGGTGAATCGGAAGTCATGAACGTCATCGGTGAAGTGGCTGGCAAAGATTGTCTGCTGTTCGACGATATCGTTGATTCCGGCGGCACGCTCTGCAACGCAGCCGAGGCCCTGCTGGCCAAGGGCGCGAACAGCGTCACCGCTTACATCACGCATGGTGTTCTGTCCGGCGGCGCCGTTGCCCGTATCGCCTCGTCCAAGCTGAAGGAACTGGTCATCACCGATTCCATCCAGCCGACCACCGCCATCAATGATGCGCCAAATATCCGCGTCCTCTCGATCTCGGACCTGATTGGCGAAGCCATCGCCCGCACGGCAGCGGAAGAGTCCGTTTCGAGCCTGTTCGACTAAAACACCAGCCGGATTACAATTCCGAGACATGCCGCCAGCAACAGCACGAGCGGCATGTTGAGCCTCAGAACAACAAGCAAGAATGCCGCCGCGCCTGCAATCAGGACGGCGGCATTGTCTATTGTGCCCCAGACCGGCAGCGGCAATGTGAAGGGGCCGACAGCCTTCTCGACAATCTGCGAAAACAGGACATGCAGCGAGAACCACAGCGCCAGATTGGCAATCACGCCGACGACCGCAGCCGTAATCCCGCCCAGCATGGCCGACAGCCAGCGCACCTGACGCAGCCGCTCCACGAATGGCGCGCCCGCCAATATCCATAGAAAACAGGGCACGAAGGTAAACCAGAGCGCGATCAGTCCGCCGAAAAAGCCGCCCAGAAGCGGCGGCAGGCCCGACAGGTTCGCAGCCCCCACAAAGCCGACAAAGACCAGCACCAGGATCAGCGGTCCCGGCGTGGTTTCCGCCAGACCGAGCCCGGTCAGCATTTCCCCCGGCTTCATCCAGCCGAAATGCTCGACCGCCTGCTGCGCCGTATAGGACAGCGCGGCATAGGCGCCACCGAAAGTCACCGCCGCCAGTTTTGAGAAGAATGCCGCCTCCTGCACAAAAACATGCGCGCCACCAAAAGCGAAGAAAAGCCCGAGCAAAGGTAAAAGCCACAGCCCGCCCCAGATGAGCGTTTGCTGCGTGAATTCGCGCAAGGCGCCAGGCGTCGCCTCTCCCAGAATTGTGGCAGCACCATTTCCCTGCACGATATGCCGCAGGCCACCTGCAAGAGCCGCCAGCAGAACGACGAGCGGAAACGGCAGTTTCAGGAAGGCTATCGCAACGAATGCCGCAATCGCCACCGCATAGGAAAACCCCGAGGCCAGTGTCCGTTTGGCCATGCGATAAAGCGCTTCAAAAACCACGGCGAGAACCGCAGCCTTGAGGCCGAACAACAGCCCGGCCACGATGTCGACATGCCCGAAGGAGATATACAGCGCCGACAATGCAAGCATGACGACAGCGCCGGGCAGCACGAACAGAAGCCCGGCCAGAAGGCCGCCGCGCCAGCCCTTAACCGCCCAACCGGAATAGGTCGCAAGCTGCATGGCTTCCGGGCCCGGCAGCAACATGCAGAAATTGAGCGCATGGATCAGCCGTTCCTGATCCATCCATTTCTTTTCATCCACGAGAATGCGCTGCAGCATGGCGATCTGCGCGGCCGGCCCGCCGAACGACAGAAGCCCGATCTTGCCGAATGTCGCGAAGAGTTCTTTGTAGCCCGGTTGCTGAATTGGCTGTGTCACGCTGTCATCCTGAATGATCCCTGGCACTACAGTTGCAAATTCGTCAGGCCGTGGCGAAAAGAGTGATTTTCGAGTACCGGAGCAGAGCGTACTTAAAGGTACGTGAGCACCGGAACGCAGGCAAATTGCTCTTTGCAGCCCGGCATCACGAAGAATGCAACTGTAGTGCAGCTGTCGGCGAGGATCATTACAGGTTCATGACAGTTTTCACAGCTTACTCAGCCGCAGCGCCTTCTTCCGCCAGCTCATCCGGCGCATTCGGGTCGCCCGGTGCCGTTTCGCAGGCGAGATCGGGGAAATTGACGATACGCATTCCCTTGAAATCATTGCGCACAACCAGAAGTCCGCGTTCTTCAAAATAGGTCAGCAGACGCCGGGCACGACTGAACGAGTGCGTGCCATAGGCGCGCGCCAGCGCTGCGTCGGACGGGCAAGGCGCGCCGGTGACAGCCGCCTGCGCAACGATCAGGAACACGCCCTGCACATCGTCGGTGAGGCTTTCCGACAGGGACAGCGCCTGCTGCCATGTTTCGCCACTGGCCACATCGCTTTCAATGCTGGCCTGCGCCACCGCCAGCCTGCGGCGGAAGGCAGGGAGAGCCAGCGGTTCGCCCGGAACGCGGTGAATGCGACAGCGCACCAGAAAGTCCTGATAAAGCACGGCCACGGACCGGAACGACGCTTCCGGATCGTCCACGATCTCGCGCATGACCTTTTCGAGGAGCTCATCCCGTTCGGCTTCCACCATGCCGGGGAACAAAGGTTCCTGTGCCGGTTCGGCTTCGGGCTTCGGCTTTGCTACCTGCGCCAGAATCTCCGCCGTCGATGGCGGCGGTGGAGGCGGCGGCGCTCTGCGCACGGCAGCACGGATTTCCTGCGGCGCAGGCGTGAAGATGAGGTCGAGCGCATCTTCCGGCGCATCAGGAAGTGGCATCAGTTTCGGCGATGAAGACCGCGCCGATGTCTCCACCTTGCCGATCTTGATCGGCAATGGACGACGCGACAATGCGGGGCCAAGCGCCACGAAATGTCCGCGCTGCAGATCGCGGAACATTTCCGCCTGCTTGCGCTCCATGCCCAGAAGATCAGCGGCGCGCGCCATGTCGATATCGAGAAATGTACGCCCCATGAGGAAGTTCGAAGCTTCAGCTGCAACGTTCTTGGCAAGCTTCGCCAGTCGCTGCGTAGCGATAACCCCCGCAAGGCCGCGCTTTCGTCCGCGACACATGAGATTGGTCATCGCGCCGAGCGAAAGCTTGCGCGCTTCATCCGACACTTCACCGGCGGCGGCAGGCGCAAAAAGCTGCGCCTCATCCACAACCACGAGCATCGGATACCAATAGTCGCGCTCGGCATCGAACAAACCGCCAAGAAAAGCCGCAGCGGAGCGCATCTGCTGCTCGACGTCCAGCCCTTCCAGATTGAGCACCACCGAAACACGGTGCTGGCGGATACGTCCGGCAATGCGGGTCAGTTCGGCTTCGGTGCGGGCGGCATCAACGACGACATGGCCATAAAGATCGGCCAGCGTGACGAAATCGCCTTCCGGATCGACGATACACTGCTGCACCCATTGCGCGCTCTGTTCCAGAAGGCGGCGCAAAAGATGCGATTTGCCGGAGCCGGAATTGCCCTGCACGAGCAGACGCGTGGCGAGAAGCTCCTCAAGATCAAGCATGGCCTGCTTGCCACCGCCAAGCGCCGCTGCCGAGGCAGAACCGCTTCCAGCAACTGCACCCATGTCGATACCGACCTGCATCTCGCCTCCTTGTTTCAACATAGCAGGAACAAACGACTCGCACGGCCAAGCCTGCGGTCGATCAGGCATTCGCTTAACACTTTTGCGGTCGTCATCGCCACCCGTTAAGACAGATGCCCACAGATGCCGGGCGGTAGATTTCAACCTGAAGTTTTGATAGCTATCCAAACAGGGGGCAAAAGCAGCAAGCGTCCAGCCAGCGGGCGCGTCGGGGAGGATGAGCCGCTCCGACCTAGGCATAGGCTTTGCCCTCTATTCGGAGGTGGACTCTATGTGGTTAATACCCATTAGATTCACGCTTAGAATAAAGAAAACCCGCACCAGCTGGCAAGCCACAGTGCGGGTACATTTCTTTAGCTAAGAACACGGTAGCTGGAGTTCGCGCTTCAGCTACCGATCCGAATATAGGCCATCGAGATCGTTTTTTCAACTATGGCCCGTTGCCCTCCCGTGTAAGGCAAATCCAAAAAACTTGCGCCGCCGCACGCTATGGTCTATAGCCAGCGCCATCCGCGTAGACACCCTTGGAGGCAACGCGGAATGGAGCGGTCCGGTCTTTCACCTTGTGACAGACAATACGGGCTGTTTCATGTCGTTTGTTGAAGCATGATCCCGAAAAGTGGAAACCGGTTTTCGGACAAGATCATGCGCAGACTATACAGCGAGCGACACTCCAGTAACATCGAAAGGAAATGCCATGAGCGAGACTTACGTGCTCAAGGCCGATCTGCGTACCCGGGTTGGTAAGGGGTCCTCCCGCGAACTGCGTCGCAACGGCCAGATTCCTGCAGTCATCTATGGCGACAAGCAGGAACCCCTCGCAATCGCCGTCTCCTACAAGGAGATCTTCTACAAGATTCATGGCGGTGGCTTTAAGACCACTGTTGCCACGATCGAAGTAGACGGCAAGAAGATTCAGGTCCTCCCGAAGGACTACCAGCTGGATCCGGTCCGTGACTTCCCGCAGCATGTCGACTTCCTGCGCGTTTCCGCGAAGTCGGTCGTCCACGTGAATGTTCCTGTTCACTTCAAGAACGAAGAAGCAGCTCCGGGCATCAAGCGCGGCGGCGTTCTCAACATCGTTCGTCACGACGTTGAACTGATCGTTCCGGCCAATGCAATTCCGGAAGCACTCGAGTTCGACCTGACCGGCCTCGAAATCGGCGACTCCGTCCACATTTCGGCGATCAAGCTGCCGAAGGGCGTGACCGCTGCCATCCAGGATCGCGACTTCACCATCGCCACGATTGCTGCTCCTGCCGGCCTGAAGTCGGAAGAAGCTGCTTCGGAAGGCGCTGCAGAAGAAGAAGCCAAGGACGGCGAATAATCGCTTTCCGCACAGGAGCGCTAACGCGCTTCTTATCCGAAAACCGGTTCCCACTTTTCGGGAAGCGCTACAGAAGGGGCTCTGAACCATGCTGCTCATTGCAGGTCTTGGCAATCCGGGCCCCAAATATGCGCATAACCGGCACAATATCGGTTTCATGGCGGCGGATGAAATATTCCGCCGCCATCGCTTTTCCAACTGGCAGAAGAAGTTTCAGGCCGAGATTGCCGACGGTGTGATCGACGGCGAAAAAGTGCTGCTGGTCAAGCCGCAGACTTTTATGAACCTTTCGGGTCAGTCCATCGGCGAAGCCATGCGCTTCTACAAGCTGACACCTGCCGATCTTGTCGTGATTTATGACGAACTCGACCTCATTCCCGGCAAGCTGCGCATCAAGACCGGCGGCGGCTCCGGCGGCCATAACGGCATCAAATCCATCGACGCGCATATGCAGGCCTTCCCCGGCGGCCAGAATTATCGCCGCATGCGGCTTGGCATCGGCCATCCGGGTGCGAAGGAACTCGTGCATAACTATGTCCTCGGCGATTTCGCCAAGGCCGACAATGAATGGCTGGATACGCTCCTGGGCGCTATTGCCGACAATGTGGGCCTGCTTGCCGCCAAGGGCGAAGACAACAGCTTCATGAACCGCATTGCGCTCGCCATGGGCGACGGCAATCAACGGCCCAGCGGTTTCAAGGCCGATCCCGCACAACTGGAAAAGGCGCCACCAAAGGCGCAGAGCCATATTCGCCAGGCGCGGCAGAACCAGAAGAAGCCGAATATTCCTGCCAGCGGCCCGATGGCTGAAATGCTGAAAAAGCTGCTTGGCAAAAAGGACTAAAGCATTTCCAGCAAAAGTGCGAAGCGGTTTTGCATGGGAGAATGCGTAAAAGTAAGCCGTTCCCAAGGGCGCGACGCCTCCGCCTCTTGACGCTTCACGGTCCGATGACGCATAGCCACAACAATAGAATTCTAGTCTGATAGGTACGATCATGGGTTTCAAATGCGGCATCGTCGGTCTGCCAAATGTTGGCAAGTCGACGCTTTTCAACGCGCTGACCAAAACGGCCGCCGCACAGGCCGCAAACTATCCGTTCTGCACCATTGAGCCGAACACGGGCGAAGTGGCGGTTCCCGATCCGCGCCAGAACGATATCGCCCGGATTGCCGGTTCGAAGGAAATCATCCCGACCCGCATCAACTTCGTTGATATTGCCGGCCTCGTGCGCGGCGCATCGAAGGGTGAAGGTCTCGGCAACCAGTTCCTCGCCAATATCCGCGAAGTGGATGCCATCGTGCATGTGCTGCGTTGCTTCGAGGATGACGATATCACCCATGTCGAAGGTCGTATCGATCCGGTATCGGACGCCCAGACGGTTGAGACGGAGTTGATGCTGTCGGACCTCGAAAGCATCGAGCGCCGCATCGTGCAGATCCGCAAGCGCGCTACCGGCAAGGACAAGGAAGCCCTCACCATTCTGCCGGTGATGGAAGCAGCACTCGAACTGCTTCAGAACGGCCAGCCGGTCCGCCTGATGCTGAAGGATATTGCCGCAGAAGACCTGCTGACGCTGAAGGGCCTGAACCTTCTCACCTCCAAGCCGGTTCTTTATGTCTGCAACGTCGCTGAAGGCGATGCGGCCAAGGGCAACGAGTATAGCGCTGCCGTCGACAAGATGGCCGAGGAACAGGGTGCCCAGACGGTCATCATTTCGGCTGCAATCGAAGCGGAAGTTGCGCAGCTTCCCGATGAGGAAGCCAAGGAATATCTGGAAAGCATGGACCTTGAGGAACCGGGCCTCGACCGCCTGATCCGCGCCGGTTACAAGCTTCTCGACCTCATCACCTATTTCACCGCAGGACCGAAGGAAACCCGCGCCTGGACAATCCGGCGCGGCACCAAGGCTCCCGGTGCTGCCGGTGTCATTCATACCGATTTCGAGCGCGGCTTCATCCGCGCCCAGACCATCGCCTATGAAGACTACGTCAAATACAATGGCGAAGTCGGAGCGAAGGAAGCCGGCAAGGCAAGGGACGAAGGCAAGGAATACATCGTCCATGACGGCGATGTGATGCTGTTCCGCTTCAATACCTGATACGTTCAGGCCGCCGAAAACCGGCGGCCTTTTCTTTATGCCTACTCGGAGGAGATCGAGGGTGAGCAAGCCTCTGCCTAAATATGCTTATGAGGATATGGAGCCGGGAATGACCCTTCCCTTCGGTCCTCGTACGATCAACAAGCAAGAAATCATCGAGTTTGCCAGCGAGTTCGATCCGCAGCCGTTCCATCTTGATGAGGAAGCAGGCAAGGCGAGCGTGCTCGGCGGGCTGGCGGCATCGGGATGGCAGACCACCTCCCTCATCATGCGCATGGTCTGTGATGCCTATCTTACAAACTCAACGTCACAGGGCGGTCCCGGCGTCGAATTCACGCGTTGGAAACGCCCCGTGCTTGCGGGCGATACGCTGAATGGTGTGACGACCATCAAGGACAAGCGCATTTCCAAATCGCGCCCCGCCATCGGGTTGGTGACGTTCCACCATGAACTGTTCAATCAGCGTGGTGAGAGCGTGTGCGAAATGCAGCATCCATGCATGATGCTGCGCCGCGATCACGATGCGACGGCAGGAGGGGCGTCATGAGTTTCCTGGAAGAAAATCTCGGGCAGAACCTCGCCATCGGCAGCTATACGTTTACTGCCGAGGAAATCATCGATTTCGCCAGGAAATATGATCCGCAGCCGTTCCATCTGGACAGCGAAGCGGCAAAGAAGAGTGTCTTCGGCGGACTTTGCGCTTCCGGCTGGCACACCACTGCAGTGTTCATGAAGCTCAATGTCGCTTCCATCGTCAAGGCAACGAAGGAAGCTCTGAAACGCGGCGAGACGCCGCCGACATTCGGCCCCTCACCCGGCTTTGAAAACTTGAAATGGTCGAAGCCCGTCTATGCCGGAGATACGATCACCTACAAGCGCCTGGTCCACGCCATAAGGCCGCTCGCCTCCCGCCCCGGCTGGTCGATGCTGACTATGACGACGAGCGCCCATAACCAGAATGGCGAAGAGGTGCTGTCCTTCGACAATGCGGCGATGGTGAAACTGCCGCCCAAGGCTGATGCCTGAAATAACAAAGCCCGGAGCAATGTCCGGGCTTTTTCGTATTCTCAGTCGCCTTCAAAGGCCACGAGCGTGCGGACCGGCACGCCAAGAGCTTCCAGCTTCTTGCGTCCGCCGAGATCCGGCAGGTCGATGATGAAGCAGGCTGCGACGATCTCTGCGCCCATCTGAAGCAGAAGCTTCGCTGCCGCTTCCGCCGTTCCGCCCGTGGCGATCAGATCGTCCACCAGAATGATCCGTTCGCCCTTCTCAATCGCGTCGCGATGCATCTCCATTTCATCGATGCCATATTCAAGGCTGTAGGCAATGCGCACTGTATCGCGCGGCAGCTTGCCCTTCTTGCGGATCGGTACGAAACCAGCCGAAAGCTGATGCGCGATTGCGCCGCCGAGAATAAAGCCACGTGCTTCGATGCCCGCTACCTTGTCGACCTTGTTGCCTGCATAGGGATAGACCAGCTCATCGACGGAACGACGGAATGCCTGCGCATCGCCCATAAGCGTCGTCACGTCACGGAATTGGACGCCCGGCTTGGGATAGTCCGGAATGGTGCGGATCGCATCCTTCAAGCTGGCTTTAAATCCGGATTCCATTTTCCATCCTTTCAGGCGGCCTGCGGGCCGGTCAAGTTAATCAAGGCAAAGTTGGGACCAAGGACCTTTACACCCTCAAACGGGCAAATTGCAAAAGAAACCGCCCATTTCTGCCAAGAACATTGCGGCGACGCACGGTCATTTTCATGGTCTAATTGTGGCAAGGCTGATCTTCCAGTTCCAGCACAAAAAAAATGGGCGCCCACTGCGCCCATCTTTTAATTCAGGTTGATCTATTGTCAGTGTTTAACATCCGACCAGATCGAACGCTTGGCGACATAAACCAGACCGGCAAAAAGGATCAGGAATATGATGACCCGGAAACCGGTCCGCTTGCGATCTTCCAGATGCGGCTCTGCAGCCCACATCAGGAATGCCGAAACGTCGCGTGCATACTGATCCACCGTTTGCGGCGAACCATCGTCATAGGTGACTTGGTCGTCGCTCAGCGGCTTTGCCATGGCCAGCGATTTGCCGGCGATGAAGTATGGGTTGAAATGCGTCCCTTCCGGAATATGCATCCCCGCTGGTGGCTGTTCATCATAGCCGGTCAGCAGTGAATGGATGTAGTCCGGACCTGCTTCGGCATATTGCGTGAATATGTCGAAGATGAAGGTCGGGAAGCCGCGTTCAACACCACGAGCCTTCGCGATCAGCGAGAAGTCCGGAGGAGCTGCCCCGTTGTTCGCGGCCGCAGCTGCGTTCGCGTTCGGAAATGGCGCCGGGAAGTGATCAGTCGGGATCGCCTTGCGGGTGAACATTTCGCCATCCGCATTCGGCCCGTCCTGCACTTCATATTCAGCGGCAAATGCCTTGACCTGCTCCGGTGAGTAGCCGAGACCTTCCAGCGTGCGGAACGCCACCAGATTCATCGAATGACAGGCCGAACAAACTTCCTTGTAGACCTTCAGGCCACGCTGAAGCTGTCCCTTGTCATAGGTTCCGAACGGACCGGCAAAGCTCCACTTTTCCTGCTTGGGATGGTGGATCGGGAAATGTTCCGGCTCCGCGGCATTGCCGCCTTCCTCAGCCGAGGCACCACCCAGGGCGATACCAAGCGCGACCAGCGGAGCAATACCGAAGGCAGCGAAATTCTTGAGGATGTTTTTCATTGTTACGTCCTTCATCTCTCTCGCTGGTTCAGCCCCGAGTTTCAACAGGGATTTCCACGGGGGTAACCCCGGCCTTGCCGCTCTTCTCCAGAACCGCCTCGGTGATCGAGTTCGGCAAACGCTTCGGCGTTTCGATCAGGCCGATGACCGGCATGATGATGATGAAGAAAGCAAAGTAGTAGAGCGTACCGAGCTGCGCCATGAAGACGTAGGAACCTTCCGCAGGACGCGAACCCAGCCAGCCGAGGAAGATGGCGTTGATCACGAACAGCCAGAAGAACAGCTTGAACCACGGACGATAGACAGCCGAACGAACCTTCGACGTATCGAGCCACGGCACGACGAAGAGGATTGCGATCGAACCGAACATGGTCAGAACGCCGCCGAGCTTCGAGTCGATCGGGCCGATGTTGAAGGTGATGGCGCGCAGCATCGCGTAGAACGGCAGGAAGTACCATTCCGGAACGATGTGAGCAGGTGTCTTCAGAGAATCGGCCGGGATATAGTTATCCGGATGACCGAGGAAGTTCGGCATGTAGAAGACGAAGTAGGCAAAGAACACGAAGAAGACGAGCGCGCCGAAAGCGTCCTTGATGGTCGCATAAGGCGTGAACGGCAGCGTGTCGGTCTTGGACTTGACTTCAATGCCGGTCGGATTGGTCTGACCCGTCACATGCAGCGCCCAGACGTGCAGGATGACGACACCGGCAATCATGAACGGCAGCAGATAGTGCAGCGAGAAAAAGCGGTTGAGCGTTGGATTGTCGACCGCAAAGCCGCCCAGCAGAAGCTGCTGGATCGGTTCGCCGATGATCGGAAAAGCCGTGAAGAAGCCGGTGATAACCGTCGCACCCCAGAAGGACATCTGGCCCCATGGCAGCACGTAGCCCATGAAGGCGGTAGCCATCATGAGAAGGAAGATCACCACGCCCAGAATCCACAGAAGCTCGCGCGGCGCCTTGTAGGAACCGTAATAGAGACCGCGAGCGATATGGAGATAGACGGCAATGAAGAAGAAGGATGCACCGTTGGAGTGCATGTAGCGCAGCAGCCAACCGGAGTTGACGTCACGCATGATCTTCTCGACGGAATTGAACGCAATGCCCGTATCGGCAGCATAATGCATGGCCAGCACAACGCCGGTCAGGATCTGCGAAATGAGCATGAAGCTCAAAATGCCACCAAAAGTGTACATGTAGTTCAGGTTACGCGGCGTCGGATAGGCCACGAAGGAATCATAGACGAGACGTGGCAAGGGAAGCCGTTCGTCCACCCATTTTTCGATGCCGGTCTTCGGCGTGTATGTGGAGTGTCCACCACTCATGTCTTCTCTCCCCAAGACCTGTTAGCCGATCCTGATGACCGTATCGGAAGCGAACGCATATTGCGGAATGTGCATGTTCTCCGGAGCCGGACCACTGCGGATACGTCCGGCAGTGTCATAGGTCGAGCCATGGCATGGGCAGAACCAGCCACCGAAAGAACCGGATTCACCGAGCGGCACGCAACCCAGATGGGTACACACGCCGATCATCACCAGCCAGTTTTCCTTGCCCTCGCCTGCCGAGCGGGCGACATCGGTCGCCTGCGCATCCGCTGCGAGGTTGGCGTTGCGTGCGTTCTGATCCTTGAGATCACCAAGAGCGGTTGTCTTGGCATCCTCGATTTCCTTGGCGGAGCGGTTACGAATGAAAACCGGCTTACCACGCCATTTGACAGTTAGT
The DNA here is from genome assembly GCF_024539785.1 of Ochrobactrum sp. BTU2. Lineage (NCBI taxonomy): Bacteria > Pseudomonadati > Pseudomonadota > Alphaproteobacteria > Hyphomicrobiales > Brucellaceae > Ochrobactrum > Ochrobactrum sp. BTU2. Next base: position 288,954 of record NZ_JAHWRG010000004.1, read on the forward strand.
GATGCTCCTTCCGTCAGGGACGAAACATCAACCTCGATGGACGCAGCCGCGAGTGTCGAAGCGTCCGGACGCATCTGGTCGATAAACGGCCAGGCCAGTCCGCCAACTCCGACGACACCGGCCATTCCCGTCGCAATATACAAAAAATCACGCCGTGTCGGCTCAGCCGTGTCGTGTGCGCTCACGTGCCAATTCCTTTTCAACCTGCATGTTCAATTGAACTCTCCCCTCGTCCTCTTTTGCACTTGCGCAAAAGTAGTCCTGCAAGTGCTCACAGGACGAAATTCCCTCCATTTCACTATCCGGTTTATGCGCGTAAAAATCGCTTGTCCAGACACCAACCCCTTATGACGGCACGATGTCGCAGGCGGATTTGCTTGCTCAATTCAGGGAATGCACAGCAAAGCGATAACGCATTACAGACAGTGGAAAGCTTTCAGCTTTCTCCGTTCCTCCCTATGAAACCGCCCGACTGGCGGGCCCAAAGTCCCGCATAGATGCCACCGCAGGCGATAAGTTCGTCATGCGTTCCCTCCTCCACGATGCGGCCTTGATCCATCACAACGAGACGATCGAGCGCTGCGATGGTGGAAAGGCGGTGAGCAATCGCAATTACCGTCTTGCCATCCATAAGACGTTTCAAATTCTCCTGAATCGAAGCTTCGACCTCCGAATCGAGTGCGGAAGTCGCCTCATCGAGGATGAGGATTGGTGCGTCCTTCAAAATAGCGCGAGCGATAGCAATGCGCTGGCGCTGCCCGCCGGAAAGCTTGACGCCGCGCTCGCCCACAAAGGCATCGAACGACCGCCGCCCCTGGAAATCCTCCAGACTGGCAATGAACCCATCGGCTTCGGCCTGACGTGCTGCCTGCAGCAGTTCATCGTCGGTCGCATCGTCGCGCGCCAGCATGATGTTGTCGCGCAGCGACCTGTGCAGCAATGCAGTTTCCTGACTGACGACCGCGACCGCCCGACGCAGCGAGGTTTGGGTGACGTCGCGAATGTCCTGCCCGTCCACGAGGATCGCGCCTTTCTCGACATCGTAGAGGCGCAGGATGAGATTTACGAGGGTAGACTTGCCCGCCCCGGAATGCCCGACGAGACCGACGCGTTCACCACCGCGCACAGTGAGGTTGATATTGTCGAGAACGCCCGCCGCCTTGCCGTAGTGGAACGTGACGTCCTGAACATCGATACGCGCCTTTGTCACCTGCAAGGGTTTGGCACCGGGCCTATCCTCAAGACCAAGCGGAGCAGAAACCAGCCGCATGGAATTCTCGATCAGTCCGAGCTGGCGCAGCATGCCATTGAGCTGCATCATGAGACGGCCAAGGAGCATATTGAGGCGCAGCACGAGGCCAAGTGTGAACGACACCTGCCCGACCGTGATGGCATTGCGCGTCCACAAATCGATGGCAATCGCCGCAACCGTCACGATCATCAGGCCGGAAAGTGCGGTGAGCGAAACACGAACGCCGGTGAGTGAACGCATGAACGGAAGAATTGCGCCGAGATACCGCTCGAAACCGTCACGCAGATAGCGCTCATCGTCATCGGCGGTATTGAGCTTGATCGTCTGAATATTGGAATAGCTGTCGACAATACGCCCGTTGATCATCGATCCCGCCTCGGCAGAAGCCTCGGCGTGCTTGCGGATGCGTGGCAGATAGCGCCAGGCGATGAAGCCGAAGGCAATGATCCAAAGGACTACCGCCACTGCCAGCCGCCAGTCGAGCCGACCGACCAGAAACAGCGTGGTGATGCTGTAGATCGCCATGAACCAGACGACCTGAATGAGACTTTCAATGAGATCGCCTGCCGCCTGCCCCGCCTGCCAGACCTTGGTGGCAATGCGCCCGGCAAAATCATTCTGGAAGAAGGCATAGGACTGGCGGAGAACATAGGAGTTCGCCTGCCAGCGGATCATATTGTAGAAACCCGGCGACAAGGTCTGGTCTTCCAGCAGCGTGTTGATCGCCGTCACGACGAGGCGGATTACAAGGACGGTTATGCCCATGAACAGAAGCTCTGGCCCTGCCGCCTGCAAAAGCGCCGACCAGCTTCGTTCGACGCCACCCTTCCCCGCCTGATCGAGAATATCGACCAGCCTGCCTGTGAAATAGAACAGGCCCGCCTCGACCAGCGGCAGCAATCCGCCAACCGCAAGCGAAACGGCGAGCGGCCATTTCGCTTGCCTCGCATAATGCCACAGAAAGCCGAGCGTCGTTGAAGGCGGTCTCAGCCGGTCCGGTTCACGAAAGGGATCGACCCAACGTTCGAACAGGCTGTAAACCGCTTTCATCAATGGCTTCTGTCCTTATTGTGCCAGCGCATCCTCGGGATTTTCATCGAAGCCGAGGAAACCGCCGGACTGGCGGGCCCATAGACTTGCATAAATGCCGCCGAGCGCCACAAGTTCCTCATGCGTGCCATCTTCGACGATGCGCCCCTTGTCCATCACCACCAGACGATCAAGTGCCGCAATGGTGGAAAGGCGGTGCGCGATGGCAATCACGGTCTTGCCTTCCATCAAGGTGTTGAGACTATCCTGAATGGCTGCTTCGACTTCCGAATCGAGCGCCGAGGTCGCCTCGTCCAGAATGAGGATCGGCGCATCCTTCAGCATCACACGCGCAATGGCGATGCGCTGGCGCTGTCCGCCGGAAAGCTTGACACCGCGTTCACCAACATGCGCATCCAGCCCCTGCCGTCCCTTCGGATCGGTCAGCAGCGGAATGAACTGGTCGGCCTGCGCCAGACGAATGGCCTGCTGGAGCATTTCTTCGGTGGCATCCGGCCGCCCATACATGATGTTCTCACGAACCGAACGATGCAGAAGCGAGGTATCCTGCGTCACCATGCCAATATTGGCGCGAAGCGAATCCTGCGTGACTTTGGAAATGTCCTGCCCGTCGATCAGAATGCGGCCCTTCTCCAGATCGTAGAAGCGCAACAGCAGATTGACCAGCGTGGACTTGCCAGCACCGGACCGCCCAACCAGGCCCACTTTCTGGCCCGGCTGGATCGTGAGCGTGAGATTTTCGATAACCCCTTTGCCCTTGCCGTAATGGAAGCCGATCTTGTCGAAGTCGAGTTCGCCTCTGGTCACCTGCAATGCCGGTGCATTGGGGACGTCCACGACCTCATGCGAACGCGCAATCGTCGTGATCCCGTCTTCAACCGTGCCGATGTTTTCGAACAAGGCCGACATTTCCCACATGATCCACTGCGACATGCCGTTGAGGCGCAGAACCAGGCCGATGCCCACAGCAACGGCGCCGACGGAAATCGCTTCATTCATCCAGAGCTGGATGCCGATTGCACCCACCGCAAACAGCAGAATGCAGTTCGCCATATAGAGCGTGAAATGAAACAACGTGATGAGTCGCATCTGCCGATGCACGGTACCGAGGAAGCCATCGAGGCTTTCCTTCACATATGATTCTTCCCGGCTTGAATGCGAGAAAAGCTTCACGGTTGCGATATTGGTGTAGCTGTCAACGATACGTCCCGTCATCGATGAACGCGCATCGGCCTGCTGTTCCGAAATCACGCGCAGACGCGGGATGAAAACACGCAGCAATATGATGTAGACGACGAGCCAGACGGCAAACGGGATCATCAGGACAAGGTCCGCGGACGCTGCAATGAACAGCGTGCCCGCGAAATAGACGATCACATAGTTGAGCACGTCCAGAAGCTTCATCACCGTTTCACGAACGGCGAGCGCAGTCTGCATCAGCTTGGTTGAAATGCGCCCGGCAAACTCATCCTGAAAGAAAGCCATCGACTGGCGGATCAGGTAACGGTGCATCAGCCAGCGCACACGCATCGGATAATTGCCGAGCAATGTCTGGTGGATAAGCAGCGAATGGATCAATACTACGCCCGGAAGGACGACCAGAACAACACCAGCAATCAGCGCAAGCCGCCAGCCTTCATTGCTCAGAAATGTCTCGCGCGACTGATGTGACAGCCAGTCGACAATATTGCCCATGAAGGCAAAGAGCGACACTTCGATCACGGCGATGAGCGTGGTGAAGATCGCCATGCCGATGATCCACGGCCAGGCGCCGCGGGTATAATAAAGGCAAAAGGCTACCAGTCCGCGCGGGGGCTCGCGCGGCGGTTCTTCGGGATAAGCTTCGAGTCGTTTTTCAAACCATCTGAACATGGTGCACCTTTTAGGTGGTCCCGGAAGAATTGCCAAGACGGAAGAGGAACAAAACGGGAATATTTCTACAGATGTTTTCTGTAGAAATCACGACACCGGAGCTGTTGATGTTCCGGCTATTGCCGCCTTCGGTGCTTGCGGCAATCTGCATTTCGCGTTACCCGCATCATATGGAACTGCGCGTCGCACTTTACCAGCCCGACATTCCCGGCAACACGGGAACCATCCTGCGTATGGCCGCTTGCCTCGGCTTCGCGGTCGACTTGATCGAACCTGCCGGGTTCGACATTTCCGACCGGTCCCTGAAGCGCGCCGGCATGGACTATCTGGAACAGGCAACCCTCACTCGCCATGCGGACTGGCACCACTTCGAAGACTGGCGCCTGCAGGCCAAGCGCCGGATCGTGTTGCTGTCCACCAAGGCAGCGATCCCCTATACGGATTATCGGTTTCAGGAAAATGACATTCTGCTCTTCGGGCGTGAGTCGTCGGGCGTTCCCGACAATGTCCACAATTCCGCCGATGCACGGCTTCTGATCCCGATGATGCCCGGCGCGAGATCGCTAAATCTTGCGGTTTCGGTTGCGATGACGGCAGGCGAAGCTCTGCGCCAGCGGAGGGACAAGGTCGATTCCCTCCGACAGGAATGACAACGCCAGAATTGCGCTTCGCGAAAGGACCGGCTTCGCAAAGCACCCCCGCCCCATCCGGTCTGAAAGGCTCGCTTCGTCCATGAACCTGTCTGTTCGTACACTCACTCTTGCTGCTTCCGCCGCTTCACTGCTGGCAAGTGCTCCGGCTTTCGCCAAGGAGGCTTCGCCCATCGCGCCAAAGGTGATGGTCATCACCATGTTCGGCGAAGAAGCCAAGCCATGGCTTGAAGGCGAAAAATTCACGCAGAAGATCAAGCTGCCCGGCCTGAGCCCCGAATATCCAGAGATCGACTGCACCGCCGAAGGCCTCTGCCACATAACGACGGCGATGGGCTTCGCCAATGCCGCAAGCGCGACGGCGGCTATGGCGCTGAGCGACAAGCTCGACCTCTCGCATACCTATTTTCTGATCGCTGGCATTGCCGGTGTCGACCCGAAGCACGGCACACTCGGATCGGCGCATTGGGCAAAATATTCCGTCGATGCCAATCTGAACCACCGCATCGACATTCGGGAAGCACCGGAAGGCTGGCCAACGGACTTTTTCGGCCTCGGGGCTGCAAAGCCCGGCGAAAAGCCGAAATGGGCTGCGGGCACTGAAGTCTTCGAACTGAACGGCAAGCTGGCCGATTACGCACTGGCAACAACCAAGGGCATCGAACTTCTCGATAGCGACGCAGCGAAGGAATACCGCAAGCACTACACGCAGGAAGCGGCGACTGGCGCACCAAAGGTCACAATCTGCGATACGGCTTCGGGCGATACCTACTGGCACGGCGCGAAGCTCGGCGAAGCCATGACCGAATGGTCGAAGCTTCTGACCGACGGCAAGGCCGACTACTGCACCTCACAGATGGAAGACAATGCCACACTGACCTCGCTGAAACGGGCTGCCGACGCTGGCAAGCTCGATTTCAACCGCATCGCATTGCTGCGCACCGCGTCGAACTTCGACCGTCAGGGCAAGGACCAGACGGCTGCTGAATCGCTTGCCGCAAATTCCGGCGGCTTCCCGCTCGCCACGACCAACGCCTATCGCGTCGGAAAGGCCTATGCCGACAGCATCATCCAGAACTGGAAAGCGTGGGAAAAAGCACCGCAGACTGCAGGGAAATAAAACTCCAATCATTGAGCTGGCAGTTTTTTGAATAAAAATTGCCAGCTCAAACAAGCGGTTGATTCAAAGTATTATAAAAATTACTCCATCTCAAATTACACTCTAATTGATATGGGGCTAAATAATGAAGAAACTTATATTCTTTGTTTTTTTATATTCTTTGAACTGCAGCAATGCCATTTCGGCAGATATTTCAAATAAAAAAACCACAGATATAAATTATACATTTTCTGGCGGCATAGGATACTCCTGGATCAAGGCCGACGAAATAGTATATGACCAAGACAACAGAATAAGTCATCTTATCTGGAAGTCTCAGATGCCAGTTTTAAGCGGCAAGATAACAGCAGACATTGGTTCTGACCTTACATTTTCAGGAAACTTGAAGGTCGGTCTGACTGGGAGCGGAAATTTACACGATTATGACTGGCTTTCCGACGCGAGTGGTTTCAGCGGATACGACTTTAACAACTGGACAGATCACTCTCAAAGCGAAACCGATTTGGACCGTTACATCAATTTTGACGTCGCCCTAGGGCATAACTTCGTTATCAACCCGCAGAATACATTGAATATTCATGGCGGATTTAAATATACGAATGTGAAATGGACGGCCTCGGGCGGTGATTACGTCTACAGTTCAAAAGGTTTTCGTGACACCACAAGCACACTCCCCGATGGAAAGGTAATAAGTTACGAGCAGCGCTTGCCTGCACTCTTCATTGGCTCCGAATGGACCACCAATGTGGATCGATGGTCGTTCAGTGCCCTTGGACGTGCTGGCCTCACTGTTTCCGGCAAAGATCTCGACGATCACTGGCTACGCGATCTGCATTTCATTGACACATTTAACAGAGCGCCATTCTTTGAACTTCAAGCCAACGCTTCCTATTCGTTTAACGAACAAACAAGCCTTTACGTCACTGCCGGGTTTGAAAAGCACATGAAAATGAGAGGCGACACCCAAATTTTCGATCACGCCGACAGCACGATGAGCTTCGCGTCAGATGGCGCTGGCGCTTCGCTTCAGGCAGCAACTGTATCAGCTGGCCTGAAAGTAAAATTCTAGAACTTCGTTTAGATCGTCTCGAACAGGCTCACGTTGAAACCCAACTTTCAACGTGAGACAAAACGGGTTACGATATAACAACCCAAAATTGAAAGCACCCCGGACTTCTGCCGCGGGGCGTTTTTACAATGTCCTAATTCGAATCTCGATTCATTGAATTAAGCCGCTAGGCTGAACCAGTTCGCTAATCCGCAGTCGCCAGCCGGCGCATGGTGAACTCGATCACGTCATCCGGGCGCTCGCACCAGCTCTCGATTTCCGTCCAGTAGGCCGCTTTCGGGAATGTCTCGAACCATTCACGCGCTTTTTCACGTGCCGCCAGCCTCGGCAGGGTGAATGTCTCGCGAACGAAACCGTCGCGCGGCATCCGGCTTTGCTTCAGGCCTTTCTGGGCGCGACTCTTCTGCAGCTGCTTGCGCAAGCCTTCGAGCGGTGGACGGGGCGGTGCTGCTGTCATGCTATGCCCTCCCGGCAAAACCGGAAATGAATGACTTCCAAACCCTAGGTAGAGAAAGATAGGGGAGCGGGTCTACAAAGACGAGTCTTTTCTTGGGGAGAGGGTCTATACTACCCTGTGATCGCGCGCTTCGTGCTTTGCGCCTGCAGCGGACTTTGATAAGCCAAGAAATAATAGTTCATCCATTTACCCTTGGCTGCCTGATACCGCCGAGCGATCCGGCAAACCGCGCCGGAAGGAAACAGACAATGCAACGCGACGAAATTCCAGCAATCATCCCCGCAGACATCGAAGAGAAGAAACAGGCGGCACAGCGCTGGTTCGAGGAACTGCGCGACCGTATCTGTGCAAGCTACGAACAACTTGAAGATGAATTGCAGGGCCCACTTTCGGATCGCGAACCCGGACGCTTCGTCCGCACGCCCTGGCAGAAGGACGAAGGCCGTGGCGGCGGTGGCGTCATGTCGATCATGCATGGCCGTGTCTTCGAAAAGGTCGGGGTGCATGTCTCGACGGTCTATGGCGAGTTCTCGCCGGAATTCCGCAAGCAGATTCCCGGCGCAGAGGAAGACCCGCGTTATTGGGCGAGCGGCATTTCGCTCATCGCCCATCCGCAAAACCCGAATGTGCCTGCCGTCCACATGAACACGCGCATGGTCGTGACCACGCGCCAGTGGTTCGGCGGCGGTGCCGACCTGACGCCGGTTCTGGACAACCGCCGCACGCAGGACGATCCCGATACACTCGCCTTCCACAAGGCTTTCCGTTTCATCTGCGAGAAGCACAAGGACATCGTCGACTATCAACGCGTGAAGGACTGGTGCGACGAGTATTTCTTCCTGCCGCATCGCAATGAACCACGTGGCACCGGTGGCATCTTCTATGATTGGCTGCATTCGCCGGACGAAAAAGGCGGTTGGGATGCGGATTTTGCCTATACGCGCGACGTGGGACGCGGTTTCTCGGTCGTCTATCCGCATCTCGTGCGCCAGAACTTCAACAAGGACTGGACCGACGCGGATCGCAACGAACAGCTCATCCGTCGTGGCCGCTATGTCGAGTTCAACCTGCTTTACGATCGCGGCACGATCTTCGGCCTCAAGACCGGTGGCAATGTGAATTCCATCCTGTCTTCCATGCCGCCCGTGGTGAAGTGGCCTTAACAGTACTGAATGAAAAGGGCCGGTTTCCCGGCCCTTTTTTATATATTGAATGCGGCATGATAGGCGACATCGCCCTGTGGCATATCGGCCCCGAAGGCCAGACACTGGAAATATTCCGCGGGCACACCCGGCAGTTTCAGCCGCGCATCGGCCTTGAAGCCGAAACGACCATAATAGCCGGGATCACCCAGAAGAACGCAGCCTTTAGCTCCAGCCGCACGCAATTGCGCAAGGCCCTCACGGATCAGCTTGCCGCCGATCCCCTCGCCTTGCCGGTCTGGACGGACCGAAACAGGGCCAAGCCCGTACCAGCCCTTGTCCTCGCCACCGATCAGGACGGGCGAGAATGCGACATGACCCAGAATTTCGCCCTTATCTTCGGCAACCAGCGACAGAGTGAGCGCCTTTGCAGCGCGAAGCGCATCAACGATCTCTCCTTCCTTCTGGTTGCTATAAGCCACGGTGCGGAATGCCTCATCCGTGAGGTGACGGATTTCGGCGGCGTCTTCAGACGTTTCCTTGCGAATATGCATGACGCTCTCCTTCACCGGTTATTGAGCTGAGCGCGAACATTTTCGCGCCCTTTGAACGAGATGCGATAAGGACTGCCCATTCGGGATTCGATCAGCCGCTTACGGCGCAATTGCTGGAAAACTGCCATCGTGCAATCGGAAAGCAGATAGCCTTCACGGGTAAAGCATTCGATTTCGCAGATATGTCCGTCTTCGCGCAGATGGCGGATGTAGCCGCCCTGCGCCAGCACGTGCAAGACGCGCTGTTCCATGCGTGAGATATTCATTGTTGTTCTTGCCTGGATGGAAACCATGACAAGCACCAGCTCTCGCGGATGGTGAACCATCCACGGCCAATGCCGTTTCCGCTCCTGAACACTGCCCGTCAGACGCTCTCAGCGCCTGCCATCTTGCAGCTTGTTCGGAACGATCAAAGGCTTCCTACAATCTCCGGCATCAACAATTCCTCGTTATGGTATTCCCGGCAAAATCCAAAATGGCAGTGCGGCAGGGAACACATAAAAACAGGAGGGCGATAAGCCCTCCTGCTCATTTATAAGCGCTGAACGCCAGTGTCAAACGGCTTCAAGCCTTCGGCTGGTTGCGCAGCTTTTCGGCTTCCGCATAAAACTTCTTTTCCCACTCATTGTGGTTATCGAGCCCCTCCTTGATGAACGGCGTGAAGATCGCAAGGTTCATCAGGCACCAGTTGACAAGTCGAGCCGGGAACTTGAGCGGCTTCACAAAGTCGACGAAAAGGACCACGCGCGTCTTGTCGGTATGGTTCCACGCCTCATGCTCATAGGCATCGTCGAAAATCAACACCTTGCCTTCCTGCCAATGACAGACCTGATTGTCCACGCGGATGGCAAGCTGGTCATTCGGTTCCGGCACGATGAGACCAAGATGCAGGCGCAGCACGCCATTATAAGGTCCGCGATGCGGCGGCAGATGCTTGCCCGGTTCGAAGATGGAGAACATTGCCGTCGTCAGGCCGGGAATCTTGTTCACGATACGCCAGGTTTCCGGGCAGGCCTTGATGTTCTGTTCCGACTTCACGCCGAAACCGAGCAGAAAGAACGTCTTCCAGCGATTATCGGTCGAGATCGTTTTCACATCGGTCGAAATATCCTGAAAGGAAGGCAGCTCACTCTGACGCAGCAGAACCGTATCCAGTTCCTTGCGGATGGCAGGCCATTCCTTCTCGATCTCGGCAGACCAGGGGAAAGTCGCATTGTCGTAGACGGGCGGATTGCCAAGCTTGGCATATTTCAGATTGAGACCTTCGGCCCAGGATACGATCCCCATGAAAAAACGGGTGATCGGGCTTGGCCGGTCCATGGCGGCGATGCCTTCGGTGCCAAATTTCTGCTTTGGATCGGTCGCTGCTTTGTCTTGTATCGATGTATCGGGGTTGGACATCTCATATTCTTTCAAAACGCGCGCTGAAAAGTTTTCTTTGTCAGTATTGGGCCTGTTTTGGGTATGTTTCGCCCCAAAACCGGTTCCCACTTTTGGGAAACATGCTCCAGCTATAAAGCGATGAAACTACGGCTGAAATTTGCAAGCAAGCCATTAGCTATTCATTTTCAGGGCATTTCCAACAAAAGTGAGACACGGTTTTGTGTTCGGAAATGCCTGAGAAAAAACGGTTAGAGCGAAACCGCTCTAACCGCGATCAAGTTTGTCCAGAAGCGTGGCACGGTCAAGACTAAAACCGGAGTCAATCCAGAAAGTTTCGAGAGACCGCAATGTTTCTCCAAGACCGGGGCCTTTTTCAATGCCCAAAGCCAGAAGATCACTGCCCGTGACAGGGAAAACAGGCGCATCGTAATGTTCGGCAGCATCGAGAAGACGCGCGAAACCACCGGCGCGGATCATCGCATCGTCGCTGCCCACAGCATCGGCCCTCGCCGCCGCATAGGCCAGACGAATGCGGTCAAGCACAGCCTGCTTGCTGCCGCGATAGATGGTCTTCTTCAAAGCTTGCTCGGAAAGCTCCGGCTTGACCGTATCGGCCCGTGCCCAGGCTTCAAGCCGCGCCCTTTCCGCATTGGACATTTTCAGCCGCTTGCCCATCTCCTCCATCCGCACGCTGTCGGGCGGAATAATGCTTTCAAGCCGCAGCAGCGGATCAGGCTGCCAGCCAAGATCGGCCTCGGTCCGCACCAGCCCATGAATGGCGTCGATACCCCATTTCTCGCTTTCAGGCAGAATGAGATTCAAGACACCGGCCTGTCGCATCCACAAAAGCGCGCGCGACGGATCGGGAGCGGACAGGAGTTTCTTCAGTTCCGACCAGACCCGTTCGGCGGAAAGCTGGGTGAGGCCATCCTTCAGTCGTGCGCTGGCGCGCAAGCCCTCAGCCTCGGGCCGTCCCGAACCATACCAGGCGAAGAAGCGGAAAAAGCGCAGGATGCGCAGGTAATCCTCTCGAATGCGCTGTTCCGCATCGCCGATGAAGCGCAGCGTCCGGCTCTCAATATCGCCAAGCCCGCCCACATCATCGATCACGCCGCCATCAGCCGTCACATAAAGTGCATTGATGGTGAAGTCGCGCCGTTCCGCATCGGCTTTCCAGTCGGTGCCGAAGGCGACCTTGGCATGGCGGCCATTGGTTTCAATATCCTGCCGCAGCGTCGTGACCTCGAACGGATGGCCCTGCACGACAACAGTGATCGTGCCATGCTCGATACCGGTCGGCACCGGCTTGAAACCGGCTTCATTTGCCAGCCTCACCGTATCCTGCGGCAAATGCGTCGTTGCCAGATCGACATCGCTGACCTTGGTGCCAAGCAGCGTGTTGCGCACTGCGCCACCCACGACACGCGCCTCGCCGCCATCGCGGTTCAGCGCCTTGAACAGGGCTTGCAACGGCTTTGCTTTCAGCCAGTCCGCCTTGCCGGAAATATTCATACTCTCGCTCAAACGTAGAGCCTTTCATAAAGTCCGCGAATGATACCGGCGGTTGCCCCCCAGATGAATCGCTCGTGATAAGGCATGGCGTAATAAAAGCGTTCCTTGCCGTTGAATACCCGGCTTTCACGCCGATGGTTCTCCGGGTTCATCAGGAAGGAAAGCGGCACCTCGAAAATATCGGCGACCTCGTCCGGGTTGGGATGCACGTCGAACGGCGTTTTCACCACCGCCAGAATGGGCGTGATCGAAAATCCGCTACCGGTGAGATAACGCGGCAGATTGCCAATGATCTCGGCACGATCCGCCGCAAGCCCGATTTCCTCATTCGCCTCGCGCAGTGCAGCCCGTTCCGCCGTGCCATCCTCCGGGTCGATTGCACCACCCGGAAAGGCGATCTGGCCGGAATGCTTGCGCAGTGTATCGGTGCGCTGTGTCAGAAGAAGTGTTGCCTCCGACCCGCGATCCACCACCGGCACAAGAACGGCGGCGTCGCGCATCTTAGCCATCGTCATTAATTGTGTAATATCGGGATTAAGCGAATGATCGCCAATCAGATCATCCTGGCTGGGGCGCCACTGCCGAACCCGCTCGGCAAAATCACCGGCTGAAAAGGCTGGGAATTCACTCATTGCAGTGCAGCCTCCAGTGCATCGGACACCATGATCGGAAAGACCACGCCGCCAGAGCGAACCGCAAATGTCGGCACGCCGTCGACTTCGATTTCTTCGCCCAGCGCCACCAGATCATACATCACAGCACGCGCAATCAGCGCCTCCAGCCGTCCACGAACCAGCACATAGGGCTTCAAGCCACCGCTTGTCCGCTCTATCACGAAGCGCAGGGGATGCTGCGCGTCGGCGGTCACGACGTCACCCACATTGGTACGGAATGTCAGTGCCTGCGTCTCGCCTACGCCAGACACTTCCATCTCGACGGCAACAAAATGCGCATCCTCGACGCGGATGCCGACTTTTTCCACCGGCGTTACAAGATAGGTCTGGCCGTCATCATCCTTGCGCAGAACGGTCGAAAACAGTCGCACAAGCTGTTTGCGCCCAATCGGCGTACCCATATAGAACCAGGTGCCATCCGCCTTGATTTCCATATCGAGATCGCCGCAAAAGTCCGGGTTCCAGCGCTCAACAGGCGGGATTCCGCGCTCTTTCGTCGCCGGACCACTTTGCGCATCCGCATGGGCGCGCGCAATCAGGGCTTCCAGTCCGCCAGTTCCTTCCGCGGTGCGCATCGAACTTTGCGGCGCGTCTTTGCCTTCAGGGGTGCTTTTTATCATCCGACTCGGTTATTCCTGCTCGAATGTGTTTAATATGCTCGAAGTCATGAAATAGTCACCGTTTCGCGGCTTGTCAGCACTATATGCGATTTATAAGGCACTTCCGCCAGAGCGGTCATATTGCGAGGTCCACATGAGCGTTATCGTTACGCCTGAAACCGCCAATCCCGAACAGATCGTCGCGGAGGCCGAACGGGCGCTCGCGGACATCGCACGCATCAAGGAAAGCGTCGGGACTGTGATCTTCGGTCAGGAAAACGTGATCGAGCGCACGCTCGTCGCCGTTCTGGCTGGCGGGCACGCCTTGCTGGTCGGCGTACCGGGTCTCGCCAAGACCAAGCTGGTCGAAACGCTGGGCACCGTGCTCGGCCTCTCCGGCCAGCGCATCCAGTTCACGCCCGACCTGATGCCATCCGACATCATCGGTTCGGAAGTCATGGAACAAGATGCCGACGGGCGCCGCTCCTTCCGCTATCTCAAGGGCCCGATCTTCGCGCAGCTCCTGATGGCTGACGAAATCAACCGTGCTTCGCCGCGCACGCAGTCTGCGCTTTTGCAGGCCATGCAGGAATATCATGTCACGGTCGCGGGCCAGCGCTACGACTTGCCCGCACCGTTTCATGTGCTTGCGACACAGAACCCGCTGGAACAGGAAGGCACCTATCCGCTGCCGGAAGCCCAGCTCGACCGCTTCCTGATGCAGATCGACATTCTCTATCCGGAACTGGATGCGGAACGCCGCATTCTTCTGGAAACAACCGGCGTTTCCGAGGCCAAGGCCTATGAGATCATCAACGCCGAACGGCTGATCGAAATGCAGACTTTGGTGCGACGCATGCCGGTGTCGGAAAGCGTTGTGGAAGCAATCCTCAAGCTGGTGCGCTCCGCCCGTCCCGATGCCGATAACGACCACGCGAAGAAACATATTGCCTGGGGTCCCGGCCCACGTGCCAGCCAGGCGTTGATGCTCTGCGCACGCGCTCGCGCACTCTATGAAGGTCGCCTCGCCCCATCCGTAGACGACGTGAAAGCGCTGGCCGAGCCAGTCCTTCAGCACCGCATGGCGCTCAACTTTGCGGCGCGCGCCGACGGCATGCATATTCGTGACGTCATCGCAAATCTGGTAAAGGCTGCCGTCTGATGGTCATTGGCGCAGAAGTTTCCACCGCAGATCGCAAGGAGACACTTGCTCGCGCCCGTGCGCGGGCAGCGGCTATCCCCGATCTGCTGGTTGAAGCTCAGCGCGTGGTCAACACCGTCATGAATGGCTGGCACGGACGGCGCAAACGCGGTCCCGGCGAAAATTTCTGGCAGTTCCGCCCCTATGTGGACGGCGAATCCCTTGCCCGTATCGACTGGCGGCGTTCCGCGCGCGACGATCATACCTATGTCCGCGACCGCGAATGGGAATCCGCCCATACGGTCTGGCTCTGGTGCGATTTCTCGCCCTCAATGCTCTATCGCTCGCAGCTCGCGCCTGTTTCCAAGGAAGCGCGTTCGCTCGTGCTGACGCTCGCTCTTGCCGAACTTTTATCGCGCTCGGGCGAACGCATTGCCTTTCCGGCGCTGATCCAGCCTTTTTCTGCCCGCAACGGCGCTGAACGTCTGGCGGCAGCGCTGATGCACGAAGCGCCGGTTGCAGCACTGCCCGACATCACCCAGATCCGCCGCTTTTCGGAAGTCGTCCTCGTATCGGATTTCCTGCATCCGTTTGATGAACTGACCGATCTTCTCGACCGTCTGGCACAACGCGGTGTCCGCGCGCATCTGGTGGAAGTTGCCGATCCTGCCGAAGAAACATTTCCCTATTCGGGCCGCACCGAGTTCCGCGATCCGGAAACCGGCGCCACGCTCGTTGCCGGTCGGGCTGAAACCTATGCGGACGACTATCGCCGCCTCTACACTGCGCGCCGTGAAACCCTGTCGGATTTCTGCAAGCGGCTCGGCTGGAGCTATACGGTTCACCGGACAGACAGGCCGACGGCGGAAGCACTGGCACGGCTTCACGATGCCCTGAGCGCAACAGGGAGCAGCGCAACGGGGGCCAGCGCCAAGGGAAGCAGCACATGAATTTTCTGCCGCTCGCCTTCGGTTCGCCGCTCATTCTCGCCGGGCTGATCGCCCTGCCGGTCATCTGGTGGCTTTTGCGCATGACGCCGCCGCGTCCGCAGGAAGAAACCTTTCCGCCGCTTCGCATTCTGGCGCAGGTTTTCAAGCGCGAGGAAGTGCCATCGAAGAGTCCATGGTGGATGACGCTGCTGCGGCTGCTGATTGCCGCGCTCGTCATTCTCGCACTCGCCTCGCCGGTCTGGAATCCGCGTCCGGTCGCGCTGTCCGGCAATGAGCCGCTTGCCATCGTCATCGACAATGGCTGGGCTTCCGCCGAGGACTGGCAACAGCGGGTCAATGCCGCCGAAAAACTCATCTCCGACGCAGAGGGCAGCGATGCTCCGATCTACATCGTGGGTTCGGCGGAACCGGCCAATGCCGAAATCGGCCCGTATGACGGCAAGAGTGCTGCTGAGCGCCTTCAGGCACTGGAGCCGCGCCCGATCCCAGTTGACCGCAAGTCGGCAATGGAACGACTGGCTTCCACCTTGCCCGCGGATACAAAGGTCCGCCTCGCCTTCATGAGCGACGGGCTGGCATCGCCAGGTGATGCGGAAACCTTCGCAGAGCTGGACAAGTCGAGGCATCTCGCCTCCGTTCTCTGGTATGGCGCGAGCCTCAGCCGCACTTTGGCGCTGACCGGCATAGACAACAAGGCTGACGGTCTGGAAGCCGTCGCCATCCGCCCGGAAGGCGTGTCGGCTCCGCGCACGCTCACTGCCGCTGCCTATGACGACAAGGGACGCCGCATCGCCGAAGCGCCGCTTTCCTTCGCGCTTGGAAGCGCGGAAGGCACGGCACGGTTCAACCTTCCGGTGGAGCTTCGCAATGATTTTCGCCTGATCCGTGTCGATGGTATCGAACAGGCAGGCGCAACACGGCTGATCGATGCAGGATCGGAACGGCGCACCGTCGGCCTTATCGCCAGCGGTGACGGCGATCTGGCGCAGCCCCTTCTCTCGCCGCTGCATTATATTTCCCGTGCGCTGTCGCCCTATGTCAATCTGATCGAACCGCGCTCCGCCGATCTTCTGCAATCCGTGCCGGAAGTGCTGGATGCAAAGCCGTCGATCCTCATCATGGCCGATATCGGCACGTTGCCGCAGCCTGTCACCGAACAGCTTTCCAAATGGATTGAGGACGGCGGCACGCTGGTGCGGTTCGCAGGCCCGCGCCTTGCCGGTGCCAGCGACAATGATCCGCTTCTGCCGGTGAAATTGCGCAAGGGCGAGCGCGCCTTGGGCGGCACGCTGTCCTGGTCCGAACCGCAGAAGCTCCGCATTTTTCCTGACAAGGGGCCTTTTGCCGGTCTGGCCGTCCCCGATGATGTGACCGTCACCCGGCAGGTTCTTGCCGAGCCGTCGTTCGATCTCAACGACAAGGCTTACGCCGTTCTTCAGGACGGAACGCCGCTTGTGACCGGCGAACAGCGCGGACGCGGCAATATCGTGTTGTTCCACATCTCTCCCGATGCCAGCTGGTCAAGCCTGCCCATTTCGGGTTCCTTCGTGGAAATGCTGCGCCGCATCGTGTCGCTGTCACAGAGAACCGGCGCGCAGGAAAATCAGGTTTCGGTCTCTCTGCCGCCCTACCAGCTGCTTTCGGCTTCCGGCGCGCTGACCCCACCGACATCCGAGGCCAAGCCACTGATCATCGAAAAGAACAAGCAGGCCAGCGTCAGCATCAACACGCCGCCCGGCGTTTATGGCAATGAGGACGGCTTGAAAGCGCTCAACATCTTCGAAGGTGCGAACATCAAGCTGCAACCCATTGCCCAGCCGACACTTTCCGTCGGAATAACGCCTGCTTCCTATACATCGGACCAGTCGATTTCACTGGCGGGACCATTCTTTGCGGTCGCCGCAATGCTTCTCGCACTCGATACGCTTTTGATGCTGTGGCTGCGCGGTGCCTTCCGTCGCCGCATGAAAGTGCGTGCCAAGGTGGCGGGAATAGCTGTTCTGCTGGCCGGTTCCCTCGCCTTCAACCTGCTTCCTTCCGGAATGGGCAAAGCACAAGCACAGACTCAATCCCAGTCTGGGGCTCAAGAGCAGGTGCATGACGACAGCAAGCCGGGAGACGAGGCGATCATCAACTCCGTCTCGCAGACGCATCTTGCCTATGTCATCACCGGCAGCGCCCAGACCGACGACATCAGCAAGGCAGGCATGCGGGGCTTGAGCTTCGCGCTGATGGACAAGACCGCACTCGAACCGGGCGACCCTATCGGCGTCGACCCCGCCAAGGACGAACTGGCCTTTTATCCGTTGATCTACTGGCCTATCGACCCGCAGGCACCGATGCCAAGCCCGGAAGCGATTGCCAAGGTCGATGCCTATATGCAGCAGGGCGGCACCGTGCTTTTCGACACGCGCGACCAGTTGCAGGCCGGAGCCAGCCTCGATCCGTCGGCCTCACCCGCCAACCAGCGCCTGCGCGCCATTCTCGACGGCATGAACGTTCCGCCGCTGGAACCCGTGCCTGACGATCATGTGCTGACCAAATCCTTCTTCATCATGCCCGATTTTCCGGGTCGCTATGAAGGCAGCCCGCTCTGGGTCGAGGCTTCGACACCGAACGCTTCGCCACGGGAACGCCCCGTGCGCACCGGCGACGGCGTGACGCCGATCATGATTACAGCCAATGATTTCGCTGGCGCATGGGCTGTGGATGAGCAAGGCAATCCGCTGCTCCCGACTGTGCCGAACGATCCGATGCAGCGCATCTATGCCATTCGCGGCGGCGTGAACATCGTGATGTATATGCTGACCGGCAACTACAAATCCGATCAGGTCCACGCCAAGGACCTCATCGAACGGCTGGGGAACTAGCATGATGTTTTGCAGCCACGTCATCGCCCGATCCCGCTTCTCTTTTCCCCTCATCGTGAACGCGAACGGCGGTAGGAGGTGAGAATGAATATCGAATTCGAACCGTTCCTCTCCACGCCCTGGATGATTGTCATCCTCGTGCCGCTGGCGCTGTTGGTGCTGGCCACGATTGCGTTGCGGATGCGCGGCGGTCTGATCCGTCTGCTGGCTGCGGCAGCGCTTGCGCTCGCGCTTTTCAATCCAGTCATCATCAATGAAGAACGCGAACCGCTGAAAAGCGTGGTCTCGGTGGTGGTGGATCGCAGCCAGAGCCAGGAACTCGGCAGCCGTCGTGC
The DNA here is from genome assembly GCF_024539785.1 of Ochrobactrum sp. BTU2. Taxonomy (NCBI): domain Bacteria; kingdom Pseudomonadati; phylum Pseudomonadota; class Alphaproteobacteria; order Hyphomicrobiales; family Brucellaceae; genus Ochrobactrum; species Ochrobactrum sp. BTU2. Next base: position 307,584 of record NZ_JAHWRG010000004.1, read on the forward strand.
CGACACCGATGCCGCCTTGAAGGCGGTTCAGGACCAGCTTGCAGCCATGCCGCAGTTTGAAACCCGCGTGGTGGAAGCAGGCAAGCCCGGCGAAAACGAAGACGGTTATGCAACCCGGCTTTTCGGGCCGCTGGCGCGTTCGCTCCTCGATGTGCCACCGTCCCGCGTCGCGGGCGCGATCATGATTACCGACGGCCAGGTGCACGACATCCCAGGTAACAAGAATGCGCTCGGCTTCGATGCGCCGCTGCATGGTCTCGTGACCGGAAAGCCGGATGAATTCGACCGCCGCATCCGCTTCAACAAGGCACCGCGTTATGGCATCAGCGGCAAGCCGCTCGAAATGTCGTTTACGGTGATCGATGAAGGCAAAAACCTCGGCAGCCCTGCGCCGGTCGAAATCCGCGTCAATGGCGAAACCGTCAGTGAGGAAGAAGCGCAGGTCGGGCAGGAAACACCCGTCACCATCACCTTGCCGCGCGCCGGTGTGAACATTGTCGAAATTGCCACGCCAGCGCTTCCCGGTGAAGTAACAGACACCAACAATCGCGCTGTCGCAACCGTGGACGGCGTTCGCGAGAACCTGCGCGTGCTGCTCGTCTCCGGCGAGCCGCACAATGGTGAGCGCACATGGCGCAACCTGCTGAAATCCGATGCTGCGGTCGATCTCGTTCACTTCACCATTTTGCGCCCACCGGAAAAGCAGGATGGTACACCAATCAACGAATTGTCGCTGATCGCATTCCCGACACGTGAACTCTTCGTGGACAAGGTCAACGAGTTCGACCTCATCATCCTCGACCGTTACCAGCACCGCGATGTGCTGCCGCTCCTCTATTACGATTACATTGCGCAATATGTGGAGAATGGCGGTGCCTTGCTGGTTGCAGCCGGTCCGGAATATGCAGGCGAAATGTCGATTGCCCGCACACCGCTTTATAGCGCCCTGCCCGCCATGCCGACCGGCGCGGTGACCGAAAAGGCGTTCTATCCGCGCCTTACGACCATCGGCAAACGCCACCCCGTCACGCGCGGGCTTGATGGCAGCGAACAGGAGCCACCACACTGGAGCCGCTGGTTCCGCACCATCGACATCACCGCGCCACAGGGCGAAACAGTGATGAGTGGCGCGGACAACAAGCCGTTGCTGGTTCTCAACCGCGTCGGAAAAGGCCGCGTCGGCATGTTCCTCTCCGATCAGGGCTGGCTTTGGGCGCGCGGCTTCGAAGGCGGCGGCCCTTATGCTTCGCTCTATCGCCGTATCGCCCATTGGCTGATGCAGGAGCCGGAACTGGAGGAAGAGGCGCTGACCGCCTCAGGCAATGGCCGCACCCTTTCCATCCGCCGCCAGACCATGGGCGATAATCCGGGTGTTGCAACCGTCTCGACCCCATCCGGCAAGGAATTGCAGGTCAATCTTGCGCCCAGCAAGCCAGGCCTGTTTGAAGGTTCGCTGCAAACGGACGAGATCGGCATCTTCCGGGTGAAAAACGGCGATCTGGAAGCACTGGCCCATGTCGGGCCGATCGATGCGCCAGAATTTGCGGACAGTATCTCCACAACGGATCGTTTGAAGCCTCTCGCTGAAGCGGCCGGTGGCTCGGTCCATCGCGTGCATGCAAGTGCCGATAGTTCGGTCCGGGTTCCCACGATTACCGCAATCAGTGGCAACCGTAGCGCCAGCGGCAACGACTGGATTGGCCTGCGTGAAACCTCGGATACGCAGCTGAAAAGCGTCAATCGCCTGCCGTTGTTCTCTGGCTTCCTGGCGCTCGGCCTGCTGCTCTTCGTCTTCGGCAGCATGTGGTATCGCGAAGGGCGGTAAACCGCGTTCGTCCGACGCCCTCATCCTGAGCTTGTCGAAGGATCAAGGGCGAGCGCCGGTTCAGTTCCCCTCTCCTTCGAGACGCCATCTGCGACGGCTCCTCAGGATGAGGGGAAAACAAGCGTCTCCGCTAACTTCCCAGACGAAATCAATCAGGCCCGGTTGGCGTGGCGCACGATGCCGCTGACACCGTTCAGCGCACCGGTTGCGAGTTCGCAGGCAAGCATCCGGCGCGGATCGACCGATGCTGGCATGACCATGGAGCCAGCAGGCACCATCTTGAAACCGAACGGACCGTAGTAGGGCTCGTCGCCGACGAGAATAACCAGCTTGTGACCGGCCTTCTCCGCCGCTTCCAGCGACATGCGCATCAGCTTGCCGCCAATGCCCCGCTTCTTCCACTCAGGCCGCACAGCAAGTGGTCCAAGCAGGAGTGCGGGCGTCTTGCCGACGATAACCGGCGTCTGCCGTACTGAGCCAACGACGATGCCGCCCATCAGTGCAACGAAGGAAAGGTCGAGGGCGTGCGGACCACCTTCACGGATGAAATGCGCGGCCCGGGTAAACCGTCCGGGCCCGAAGGCTTCGGCATTGATGGCTTCGATTTCAATGTCGTGCGCCGGGCATTCCTGCGCGTAGGTCAGTTCAAGCTGCTGCATGGGCTTAGATCGCAATAGGAGAAGTCGGAGACCATCAGGTCAATGGAATGCATTCCGCGCTTGGGCGCGGTTCAAGTTTCATCGTCGGATGAAAAGCATTTCCATTAATCGTTCTCCTTGGCGGTCGGCGTTTGAATGACCGCAATTTGGAAGTTGCATTACACCAAAATGGACAAAGGTAAAACTATTTTTTTCAAAATGGCGGTTTAGACTGATCTTTTTGGAACCGTTACGCACTGTTCACGGCTTGCAATGCTGCAAAATGGCGGTTCTCGCCCTATTCTCTTTGCAAAAGGAGAAATCACATGGGACTTCTGGTCGATGGTAAGTGGCACGATGTCTGGTACGACACCGAGAGCACGAAAGGCCGTTTTGAACGTTCTAAATCGCAATTCCGCAACTGGGTAACGGCAGACGGCAGCGCCGGTCCGACCGGCGAAGGCGGCTTCAAGGCCGAGCCAGGTCGCTACCATCTCTACGTTTCATATGCCTGTCCGTGGGCGCATCGCACGCTGATCTTCCGTGCCCTGAAGGGACTTGAAGATGTCATCTCGGTATCGGTCGTGGATTACCTGATGGCGGAAGAAGGCTGGACCTTCTACGGCACGACTGGCAGCACCGGCGATGCACTTTACGGTGCAAAGCGTTTGCATGAAATCTACACTCGCGCCGATCCAAACTATTCCGGGCGCGTCACGGTGCCGGTGCTCTGGGACAAAGAGCGCCAGACAATCGTGTCCAACGAGTCAGCGGAAATCATCCGCATGCTCAACACCGCGTTCAACGATTTCGGTGATGCCTCGCTCGACTTTTACCCGGAAGCATTGCGCGGTGAAATCGATGCCCACAACGATTTCATCTACCCCAATATCAACAACGGGGTTTATCGCGCCGGTTTCGCCACCACGCAGGACGCCTATGAGGAAGCGTTCGGGCAATTGTTCGCGGCGCTCGATTCGCTTGAGGATCGGCTTTCGCGCCAGCGTTATCTGACCGGCGACCGCCTGACAGAAGCGGACTGGCGGCTGTTCACGACGCTCTTGCGTTTCGATCCGGTCTATGTGGGCCATTTCAAGTGCAATCTGCGTCGTCTCGCCGATTACCCGAACCTTTGGAACTACACGCGAGAGCTCTATCAGGTGCCGGGCGTGGCCTCGACCGTGAACATGGAACACATCAAGGGCCACTATTATCGCAGCCACAAGAACATCAATCCGACGGGCATTGTGCCTGCGGGACCGGAGATCGACTTCTCTGCGCCGCATGACCGGGATCAGTTTCCGAAAGCCTGACCAGACGGGACTGCGTTTTTCCTGCAACACTATTGTTAGAACATCAGCACTCTCTCAAAATCTCTTGCGCCCCTTTGATTTCGATCAATGGGGCGTTTCGTTGCGCGGTCCAAATTGCACACATCACTACCCCCAAGGCTAACAAGACTGACAAGACCGAACACGACTTAAGGAGAGAGAAGATGAACCGCTTCACGAGGGGATTGCTGGCCGCAACCGCGCTGACCTTTGCCGCGCCGGCAGCATTTGCTGCGGACGCAGTTGTAGCGCAGCCCGCATCTGAAATTCAGGCCATTCCGGAGGCCCTGTCGCCATGGCAGATCCGTGTGCGCGCACTCGGCGTCATCCCCCAGAATTCCGGCTATGTGAACGGCATTTCGGGGTCTGATCTCGACTATTCGAAGTCGATCACACCTGAACTCGACATCACCTATTACTTCACCGATAATTTCGCTGCCGAACTCATTCTCGGCACGACCTATGCCAATATCAATGGCGCCGGTTCAATCGACGGATTGGGCAAGATCGGCAAGGCATGGATTCTGCCTCCGACCCTCACCCTGCAATATCACTTCACCAATTTCGGCGCCTTCAAGCCTTATGTCGGCGCGGGCGTGAACTACACCATGTTCTACAATCAGGATGCGACTGGCGTTGAATATCTCAAGGTCAAGAATGCATTCGGCGGCGCGCTGCAGATCGGCTTCGACTACATGCTCAACGAGCATTGGGGCGTGAACTTCGACGTCAAGAAGCTGTTCCTGGAGCCCAAGTTCGACGCCACCCTGATCGGCGGCACGGAAGTCAGCGGCAAGGCCAAGCTCAATCCATGGCTGATCGGTACGGGTGTTACCTACCGCTTCTAAAATTACGCATGTCACAGTGAAGGCGCAGCCAATGTGCCTTCACCAAAGCGGAAGCGGTTCCAGATCGTGAAGCGCTTCCTGCAGACGCCGCTTGGTTGACGGCGTCGTCCCTTCCGGCAAATCGTCCAGAGGAAAGAAACCGCATTCTGCGATTTCCCGGTCCGGCAAACGCGGGGCCGTCTGTTCGAATTTCCTGCATATATAAAGCGCCACGTGGTCGCGCGGCGATGCATGCGCATTCTTGTAGAGCGCAAAAAGCTGCGGAGGGCCTTTCAGAACAATATTGGCCTCCTCGCGCAACTCCTTTTCCAGCGCCTGCCCAAAGGTCTCGCCACGTTCGACGCCTCCGCCCGGCAATTGCCATCCGGGGACATAGGTATGCTTCACAAGAAAAACGGAATTCTTCTTTTCATCGAAGACAATAGCCCTGACGCCCAGCGTCATCGGGCGTCGCATTAGAAAATAAGTATGAAATATGAAATGACGAAAGCGCATACCGTCTCTCCGCGAGGCAATATACCTCTATCCAAAACAGCAATGACATCAACAAAAAGTCGCTAAACAGGTTTCGGTTTCACGCATTATCCAGTAAATGGGCCTTATGTTTCGTCTCGCCCATATCTCCGATATACACCTTTCGCCTCTGCCGCGCGTGCGATATCGCGAATTGGCATCGAAGCGTATCACCGGCTATATCAACTGGCTGCGCAATCGCAAAAACGCGATGCACGGAACCGTGCTGGACACTCTCATTGATGATATGCAGGCGCAAACGCCGGATCATATCGCGGTGACGGGTGATCTCGTCAATCTGGCGCTCAATCTCGAAATCGATATTGCCCACGACTGGTTGTCCAAACTGGGTAGTCCGGACGATGTATCGGTCGTTCCCGGCAATCATGATGCCTATGTTCCGGGCGCGCTCGACAAGTCGTGCCGGAAATGGGAACCGTGGATGCGTGGCGACGGCATCGACAACAAAGACAATCGCCCGCAATTTCCCTATATGCGCGTGCGCGGACCCGTTGCGCTGATCGGCGTTTCGTCAGCGCGTGCGACGGCCCCCTTCATGGCGAGCGGCGACTTCCGGTCTGAACAAGGAAAACGTCTGGCCGCAATGCTGGATGAAGCTGGCGCTCGTGGGCTCTTCCGTATTGTGATGATCCATCACCCGCCGATCTATGGTGCAACGCCTGCCCATAAACGCCTCTATGGTATTCGCCGTTTCCAGAAGATCATACGCAAACACGGTGCAGAGCTGGTTCTTCACGGCCATACGCATCTTATCACGCATTACGAGATCGACGGGCCGAACGGCAAGATTCCCGTTATCAGCGTGCCGTCTGCAAGCCAGAATTTCGGCGGCCATAAACCGGCTGCCCGCTATAATATATTCAGTATCGATAAGCGGCCTGACGGCAGCTGGTCATGCCTCATGGAAGAGCACGGCGTTTCCGATGCCAGCGAGAAAATAACAAAGCTCAACGAGCGCGTTCTTTATTGATGCGGCAAATAAAAAACGGCGCCAAGGCGCCGTTTCTTGTCCGATCTTTGGCTGATTCCCTGAAGTTTACGCAGTTCTTACCGGGAACGGCAGCTCCAACTGATCTCTAATAACTGCGGAACGTGATGTTGCATCCTTTCTGTCCTGCAGCTCGCTCCAGAGCCAGCATCTCGCCCTTTAGACGAGCGACTTCGGCAGCCTTGACACCATTTCCCTCATTGAACAGCAATACTGGCCAGAACAACACCAGGCCGACGCCCGTTTTGATTGCATCATTTTTTGCTGCCGCGTTTTGACGCCCAACCGCCGTCGCCGCACTGGCAGAAAGACGAACACCTTCTTCTTTCAGTGCATGACAGGAAAGAGAATCATAAGCCGCTGATGATGCGTAACTTGGCTCAATTTTATTTGCCTGCGACGCACATCCGGAAATAACAGTTAACGAAACAACACATAGTAAAAAGCGATTCATTGAACACCAATTAGTTTTAAAGGATACACTAATCGATCTAAATGAAACGTTATCACATTTCAAAAGCAAACAATTGGAGGCTATTCTCTTGAAGAAACTCAACAGTTGATAGCCACCACAAGCAAAAAGACGGCACGATGTGCCGCCTTTCATTGGCAGTCTGCTCTTGAAATTACTTACCAATCACCCGGTTGGCAGCCGAGACAATGGCTTCCAGCGAAGCACTGACGATATTGTCGTTGATACCGGCGCCGAACAGCTTGCCGCCCGGATGAGCCATTTCGACATAGGAGATGGCCGAAGCATCCGAACCTTGCTGTAGCGAATGTTCGGAATAGTCAACGACCGACATCTTCACGCCGAGATATTTCGACAGCGCGTCGACAAAGCCGTCAATCGGTCCCGTTCCCTTGCCCTCGATATTCTTGGTCACGCCGTTATCGGTGATTTCGGCGGTCAGGATACGACGGCCCTTCTGTTCCGGATCGGGCATGGTGTGATGATCGACGAACTTGATGCGGGCATTGGGCTGCGTCACATAAAGCTGCTGGAACTCCTCGTGAATGCGCTTCGACGGCAGTTCCTTGCCTTCTTCATCGGTAATGTTCTGGATGATCTCGCGGAACTCGACCTGCAGGTTGCGCGGCAGGTTCAAGCCATAATCCGCCTGCAGGATATAGGCGATACCGCCCTTGCCCGACTGCGAATTGATGCGAATGATCGCTTCATAGGAACGGCCCACATCCTGCGGGTCGATCGGCAGATAGGGCACTTCCCAGATCGGCGAATTGGCCGAACGGCGCGCCTTCATGCCCTTGTTGATCGCATCCTGATGCGAGCCGGAGAAAGCCGTATAGACCAGCTCGCCGACATAAGGATGGCGCTCGGCAATCTTCAACTGGTTCGAATATTCATAGACTTCCTTCATCCGGTTGATGTCGGTGCAGTCCAGCTCAGGGTCCACGCCCTGCGTGTACATGTTGAGTGCCAGCGTCACCACATCGACATTGCCGGTGCGTTCGCCATTGCCGAACAACGTACCTTCAACGCGGTCGGCACCAGCCATCAAGCCCAGTTCGGTTGCAGCAATGCCCGTGCCACGGTCATTATGAGGGTGCAGCGAGACAATCAGGTTCTCGCGATTGTCGAGGTTGCGGCACATCCATTCGATCTGGTCGGCATAGATGTTCGGCGTGTTCATCTCGACGGTCGAAGGCAGGTTGACGATCAGCTTGTTGTCTGCGGTCGGCTTCACGATCTCGATGACCGCATTGCAGATTTCCAGCGCCACATCCAGCTCAGTGCCCGTAAAGCTTTCGGGCGAATACTGGAAGCGATAACCGCCCCCCGCTTTCGCAGCCATATCCATGATCATCTTGGCAGCGTCGGTCGCGATCTGCTTGATACCGCCAACATCCTTGGCGAAGACCACGCGGCGCTGCAATTCACTGGTGGAATTGTAGAAATGGATGATCGGCGACTTGGCGCCTTCAAGCGCTTCGAAAGTGCGCGTGATCAGTTCTGGGCGGCACTGGACCAGAACCTGCAAATCCACTTCGTCGGGAACATTGCCCTGTTCGATGGCCCAGCGGCAGAAATCGAAATCCGTCTGCGAAGCGGACGGAAAACCGATTTCGATTTCCGGGAAACCCATATCGACCAGCAGGCGGAACATGCGCTCCTTGCGGTCATGGCCCATGGGGTCGATCAAGGCCTGATTGCCATCACGCAGATCGACCGAACACCAGATCGGTGCCTTTTCGATACGCTTGGACGGCCAGGTGCGGTCATCGAGCTGCGGAACCGGGAAAGGCGAATATTTGCTGCCTGCAGTAGGCATGCCTTTGCGCTCGGAAATGGATTTCGATTGCGGCGTGGCGACGGACTGATTCATTTTCGTTTCCTCCCGGCTTTCGACGGCATTCAAGCCCGTCAAGCGCGGATACTACTGATCGATTATAAGGGTTTTCTGGAAAGGAGCACAGGCCTGCGACCGGAGATCGACCGCCGGACGCTCCTTTCAGCGAGCCCGGCGATCGCCGCTAAGGCCGAGGGTAAGAAGCGAGTTTAGAACGCAAACATCAACGCGCGCGCCGAAGGCGGCTGCGGAATGTTCCAAGGATGTTGCGTTTCTGATCGTCATGGAAAAGCTTTTACACGCGCGATTTGTACTGTGCAAGACAGTATTTCATTCAGGCGAAGGGCACCGCGCTGGTTCCCGGCGGCAGCTTGGCCTCATCCTCCGGCTCGACGTGGATCACCACGCGCGCGCTATCGATCTGCTTCTTCAGGGCGTCTTCGATACGGTCGCAAATCACATGGGCATCGCCGACGCTCATTTCCGCCGCAACGACCAGATGAAACTCGATGAAGGTTACACGGCCAGCGATACGGGTCTTCAGGTCATGAACCTCAATGGCACCGCCCGCATTAGCCGAAATGACATCGCGAATGCGCATTTCCTCGGTCGGCTCGACACCAATGTCCATCAATCCCTGCACCGAGGAATTGATGACATGCCAGCCCTGCCAGAGAATGTTGATTGCCACCAGAATAGCAAGCAGCGGATCGAGTATGGCCCAACCGGTCACGACCGCACCGACAAGACCGACGAGAACGCCCACGGAGGTGAACACATCGGTCATGATGTGCTTGCCGTCGGCTTCCAGCGCAGGCGAGCGGAACTTGCGACCAGTGCGAATCAACAATGATGCCCACAAGCCGTTTATGACTGCGGCTACCGTGTTGATGCCAAGGCCAAGCCAGGGTTCATCGAGCGTTCGCGGTGATTGAAGCGCAAACCAAGCCTCGCGGAAGATCAAAAGTGCGGCGACCGTAATCAGAACGCCTTCCACAACAGCCGAAATATACTCGGCTTTGTGATGACCGAAGGGATGATTGTCATCGGCGGGCAGATAGCTGACCCGAATTGCCCACCAAGCGCCGATTGCCGCGATCACATTGACGATGGATTCCAGCGCGTCCGAATAAAGGGCCACGGAACCGGTCAATGCATAGGCCAGATATTTCAGACCCATCACACCAAAAGCAACGGGAATAGACCAAGCGGCAAGCCGCCGAACCTTTGCACTCGCGTCCATGATGAACCTTTGAATATCGTTATCTTGTCCCGAAATCGAGACGGGCCTACGCACAGCCCTTCACTCATTTACTAGAGCGCAATTCGATCTGATTGAATCAGATCGGTGCTCTACGTGTTTGTTTTGAACCGCGCATCTGATCCGAAAACCGTTTCACACTTTTCGGGATACGCTCCAGCGCGCGGGACACATCCACAACGCATCTGGCATATGCAGCAGCAATTCACCGCCGTTCTATACCCCAGAAAAGCGAAACTTCGTACCCCTGTTTTTTCAGTTACGGCATTTAATTTTCTCCTGCAAATGCAAGGCATTACAGTTGCAAATGAGTTGCCAAAGCAGGCAATGGGCAAGCATAGCAAGCGCACAAAAAAGCCAACCGCAGCGATGGCTGCGGCTGGCTCGAAATCGGAACGAAAAGCGTTCGATCAGTAGTTGGTACGGCGCGCCTTGTTCTTGCCCGCCAGATGCGTCACCACATTCTCGATCATGCGCATTCCGGCGTTATGACCAAGGGTCATGATGGATTCCGGATGGAACTGAACGGCGGCAACCGGTTCCTTCTTGTGTTCGAAAGCCATGATGACACCGTCTTCAGTCTCTGCCGTCACCAGGAAATCGTCTGGCAGACGTTCCGGATCGGCGAAGATCGAATGATAGCGCCCGACCGTCACTTCCTTTGGCAGGCCCGAGAATATCCGCTCCGGCTTCGACACGCGAATGCGCGACGGCTTGCCGTGCATCGGAATACGCAACTGGCGCAGCGTACCGCCATAGGCTTCTGCCAGTGCCTGCAATCCAAGACAGACACCGAAGATCGGCAGTTCCCGCTTGCGCGCCTTGTCGATGGTCGCCTTGCAATCGAAATCCTGCGGCGTGCCCGGTCCGGGTGACAGGACCACGAGGTCAGGTTTAACCCTGTCGAACACATCTTCGGCGACAGGCGAACGCACCGTCGAGACCGTAGCACCGGTCTGGCGGAAATAATTGGCGAGCGTGTGCACGAAGGAATCTTCATGATCAACGAGCAGGATCGATATCCCCTCACCCACCTTTGCCGCCACGCGTTCTTCCGCAATTTGATTGCTCTTCTGCGCTTCACGCACAGCCGAGATCATCGCCGATGCCTTCAATTCGGTTTCGGCTTCTTCCTCCTCCGGATTGGAATCGAACAGAAGCGTTGCACCAGCCCGAATTTCGGCCACGCCATCCTTCACGCGGATGGTGCGCAGCGTCAGGCCGGTGTTCATGTCGCCATTGAAGTGCATCATGCCGATGGCGCCGCCATACCATGCGCGCGGGCTACGTTCGTTTTCCTCAAGGAAACGCATCGCCCACAGCTTCGGTGCGCCGGTCACGGTCACAGCCCATGCATGGCTGAGGAACCCGTCGAAAGCATCCATGCCGTCGCGAAGCCGCCCTTCAATATGATCGACCGTATGGATCAGCCGCGAATACATCTCGATCTGGCGACGACCGATGACGCGTACAGAACCCGGCTCGCAGACACGGCTCTTGTCGTTGCGGTCCACGTCCGAGCACATCGTCAGCTCGGATTCATCCTTCTTGGAATTCAGCAGTTTCAGAATCTGTTCCGAATCCGAAATCGCATCTTCGCCGCGCTTGATCGTGCCGGAGATGGGGCAGGTTTCGATACGCCGTCCGTTGACCCGCACGAACATTTCCGGCGATGCGCCGACCAGATATTCGTTGTCACCCAGATTGATGAAGAACGAATAGGGCGACGGATTAATCGTCTTCAACCGGCGGAAGATTTCCGATGGCGCGGTATGGCAGCGCTCATAGAAGGTCTGGCCCGGGACCACTTCAAAGAGGTCGCCGCGCTTGAAGCTTTCCTTGGCGCGCTCTACGAGCTTCGCATATTCGCCCGGATTGTGATCGCCGCGCGCAAGCTTGGCTTCCGATGGTTTGAAGGCCTGTGCAGGCGTTGCCCGTGCGAGACCATGCGTGGATGAGCCACCGCAGGTGAATTCATAACGATCCACCCAGGCACGTGCCGCATAGTGATCGGCCACGAAGATTTCATCGGGGATGAACAGCACCAGATCGCGCTGATCGTCGGGGCGCTTCAACTTGTACTGAACCGGATCGAACTGGAACGCCAGATCGTAACCGAAGGCACCGTAAAGACCGAGATTGGCATCTTCCTCAGAGAAGAACAGACCTACAATGGCACGCAGAACGGTGAAGACCGAAGGCATGCGCGAGCGCTCTTCCTCGGTGAAGGTTCCGCTCGGCTCGGCAATGGTCAGCTCGATGCGGTTTTCTTCGGCCTTGTCGACCGTTACTTCGGCAAGAGCCTTTACCGTGTCCAGGATAGGCCGCAGAAGAATGACGCCGCGCGCATTCAGCGCTTCGATGCGCATGGTGCGGGCGCGTGACGTGATGGCCACCGGAGGATCGACGATAGCCGTGTCCCATCGCGTATAGCGGCCCGGATATTCGTAGTTCGACGAAAACACCGCACCACGCCGTTCGTTCAGCGCATCGATATAGGTCTCGATCGCGCCCTTATAGGCCGTGAGGTGACGCACGCGCTCGACGACGATGCCGCCTGCCGTCTCGTGCTGGAATATCTCGCTATCCGCAATCTTCGCATTCATGATCGGCTATCCCAAATCTCAACTGTTTCCGAATATTTCCAGAACCCGGTTTCCCCGCCAGTCTTATTCAAACAGCCAAACAAAAAGGCCGCCCGGATAATCCCAGCGGCCTGTTTTCTAAACGCAAATGCACAAACGCCTGCGTGGCCGCTTTTAGCGGGCCCACCACCAACCGTTGATGACGATATTGCGCGAAATGTTCATGGACGTACTGTTAGCGTTCAATGTGTTCGCTTGCAACCGGAAAATTCAGCCACCCAAATGTGCCACGCGGGCCATCTTCGGGACAAAGTTCTACAGGTCTCGCAAAAGAAAATCCGGACAGTTTGGGGCTGTCCGGATTTCCTCAGAACCGGGATAAACGAAACGGAAGGAATGGGACGATTCCTCCAGTTTCAAACACCCCCTTACCCCATGCCAAAATTTACAGGTGCAATATAACTTTCAGTATGCGCACTATACATATCACAGGTTGCGCATAATTTACAACCTGTGATTGTTATTTGCATATATGCTTACGTTTAAGCCGAATTCATCCGAGTAGTTCAAAAATTTGTAGGACCACCCAACAAGTTTCATCTTGCGTCGGGGACCGATTTCGGATTGATTTCCGTGGCAACTCAAACACATATGCAAAAATCAAGAACAGAGCCGTCACACATAAGCGGCCATTGGGGACAACTGATGAAGAATCTCGATGCGATGGACAGGAGTATTTTGCGCGCCCTTCAGGAGAACGGGCGTCTGACCAATACCGAACTGGCCGATCGCATAAATCTCTCGCAGACGGCAACTGCAGAACGCGTCAAACGACTGACCCGTGAAGGGTATATTCTCGGCTATTCGGCACGGCTTTCACCCAAGATGCTCGACCGGGCCATGCTGGTCTTTATCGAGATCAAGCTTGATCGCACCACGCCGGAAGTCTTTGAAACCTTCTCGACCTTCACCCGCAACAATCCCGACATTCTGGAATGCCACATGGTTGCGGGCGGCTTCGATTATCTCGTCAAAGCCCGTGTATCCGACATGGATCACTATCGGCGTTTCCTTTCGGAGGCGCTTCTTTCTCTGCCCGGCGTGCGGGAATCGCACACTTACGCCGTGATGGAGGAAGTGAAGGAAACCGCCTATATCGCCGTCTGAACCGGCGACAAGCCCTACCTGAAGACATCGTTGCTGTCAGCAGAATGGCAGCAACGAACTCCCTACTTTTCACTTCCAACTTGCTATCGCTTATTTACGGGTATATACCCGCAATATGTCACATCCGTGTTTTTGTATCCTTCTGCGCCAGGCAGCCCGCAAGACATCGAGCGTCTATGACAACGCTCTGGCGCCGCTTGGCATCAATGTCGCGCAGTTCAGTACGTTGCGAAAAATCCGTCGTGCGGGTTCCATCTCGCTGACCGAACTTGCACATCTGTCCGAGCTGGATCGGTCGACCATGGGCCGCAATGCGAAGGTTCTGCAGCGCATGGGGCTGATTGAGCCTGCGGCCAGCGACGACCATCGCGAGACCAGTGTAACGCTGACGGCAGACGGTCGCGATCTTGTGGAACGCGGCGGCCCGCTCTGGGATCAGGCGCAGGAAGAAATCGAAGCCAGGCTGGGAGAGGATGGCGTGGAACAGCTGGAAAGCCTGTTACGCAGCCTCGATTGACCGGAGACCGGTTGTCCCTTGACTGAAAACAATGACCTGAAGCCACGCGCCCGTTATGGAGCGAACGGTTTCGCCATCAACCGCACGGCTGGCCAAAAGCCAGCTTGAAACCAGCTTAAACCCGAAAGCGCCAAAGATGATTTCTGCCCGCCTTGCCAGCTTTCTCGCCCAGAGGAACATCCATTACGGATGGGTCGTCGCCGCCATTACCTTCCTGACCATGCTGGCGACAGCAGCAGCCATGGGGTCTGCGGGTATCCTGATCGAACCGCTCCAGCGTGAATTCGGCTGGACGAATGCGAATATCTCCTTCGCAATGGCGCTTCGCCTCGTTCTTTTCGGCCTGATGGGGCCGTTTGCGGCAGCCTTCATGAACCAGTTCGGCCTGCGTCGTGTGGTTGCAGCCGCTCTCATCATGATTTCACTGGGGCTTGTCGGTTCCATTTTCATGACCGAGGAATGGCAGATGGTTGCGCTCTGGGGCGTGGTGATCGGCCTTGGCACCGGCATGACGGCGCTCGTGCTCGGTGCAACCGTTGCAGCACGCTGGTTCGAAAAGCGGCGCGGTCTGGTCGTCGGCCTGATGACAGCCAGTAATGCCACCGGCCAGCTCGTCTTCATGCCGATCCTTGCCAGTGTCAGCCAGACCATCGGCTGGCGAACGTCGCTCACCATCGTCGTTTGCTTCCTTGTTGCCGCGCTTGTGCTGGTTCTCGCTTTGATGCGTGACCATCCGGCGGATATCGGCTTGAAGCCTTACGGCCGCACGGCACCGCTCCCGGCACCCGGACCCAGAATGAGCTTCAGCACCATGCTGGCCTCACCCCTCGTCACGTTGCGCGAAGCGTCTTCAACGGCAACTTTCTGGGTCCTGTTCCTGACCTTCTTCGTCTGCGGCTTTTCCACAAACGGCCTGATCCAGACGCACTGGATCACGCTTTGCGGTGATTTCGGAATTGCGCCGGTCGGTGCGGCTGGCATCCTTGCCGTGATCGGCGCATTCGACCTGATCGGCACGATCATGTCCGGCTGGCTTTCCGACCGGTTCGACAATCGCTGGCTTCTGTTCTGGTTCTATGCGTTGCGCGGTCTCTCGCTGATCTATCTGACCTTCACCGACTTCACCGTCTACGAACTGGCATTGTTCGCCGTCTTTTACGGGCTGGACTGGGTGGCGACCGTGCCGCCAACCGTCAAGCTCGCCGCCGAACGTTTCGGCCCGGAAAAGGCCGGGCTGGTTTTCGGCTGGGTGTTCACCGGCCATCAGATCGGAGCCGCAGCCGCAGCCGCTTTCGCCGGGCTCGTGCGCACCGACTATGACAGCTACACCCCTGCCCTGATCCTCGCCGGTGCCATGTGTTTTGCCGCTGCGGCCATGGTGTTCATCATCAACCGTCCTGCTGCAAGGCCAGTCCTGCAGGCTTCATGATGCTATACGCTTCCTGCCCTTCCTGTTCAGTGCCAGCACGCCGAGACTGATCAGGAAGGCGGCGAGCGTGTCGGTCCAACCGGGCACCTCGCCCAGAAGAACAAGCGCCAGAACCAGAGTGATGACAGGGATCAGTGCTGATAGCGCTGCCCCTGCCGCCGTTCCCAGCAGCACAACGGCACGGTTGAAGGCAAAGACGCCAAAGGCCGAAGTAAGTACGCCCTGATAAAAACCCTGCAAGGCAATATCACCCCAGGATGTCGCGCCAAGCCCCTTGGGCAGGAAGAGCATATAGATCGGCAAATAGACAATTGCCGAGGTGACAGCCGCGATGGCCGTCGCATGCAGCCCGTCCATTCCCTTTCTGCGAAACACCATGACATAAATCGCCCACACGAGTGCCGCGACGAAAAAGAAAAAGTGCCCGAGCATTTCCGGTCCGCCCAGTTGCGACAGACCAGCGATCAGCATGGCGCCGATCAGGATCAGCATGACCCCGGACCAGCGCGACGGCGCAAGACGTTCCTTGAGAAGCGCCATACCCAGAACGGCAACCATTGCTGTCATCAGCCCCGGAATGAGCGCTGCTGCATGGGATGCCGGAGCATATTGCAGACCACAGGTGGTCAGCAGCGCATAGGGAACACCTGCTCCGGAAACCAGAAGCACAAAGCCGAGCGGACCGAGCTTGCGAAAGCCGAACCCTTTCATCAGAACCACCGGCAACAGCACCAGCCCCGCCACGCCGAAACGCAACGCAATGATGTCGAAAGGCGTCAGTGCGGTCTTGAACCCGAAACGGGTCAGGACGAACGAACCGGACCACACAAGAACCCCGGACAGTCCCCAGGCCAGACCGCGTATGGTATCGGAAGTCGAGCTTGTCGGGGTGGTTTCGGTAATTGCCGTCATGGTCACTCGCTGCAGGATGAGGGAAGAGCGCAGACTATTGTATCCCTGATATGCGCGAGCGTCACGGATAAGCGAGATATGAGATATTAGAGTTTCTTATGCCGCTCTGCTTCTGGCGTCCTGCGCCACGTCGCAGAACCGTTCGACCAGATGCCGGACCGGACTGTCGGCCCGAAAAACAATATAGACGGTGCGAAACGTCGGCGGCTTGAGGCGGCGCGCCCGCAATCCATGCAGATCGGCCCCCGGCAGACTGATTTCTGACAGAAGCGTCGTGCCGATGCCATGGCGCACCATTTCCAGCACCGTGGCAACGTCGCGGGTGCGCACCTGCTCGCTGCGCATTTCGCCATCGCCATGAATGATCCTGTCGATAATCATTTCGCAGCCTGCTGCGGCGATCAACTGGCGATCCCGCAGGTCCCCGGCAGTGATTGTGTCGTTGCGCATAAAGGGATCGTCACGCCGCCCCACCACGACAAGTTCTTCGCGGCCAACTTCCCGTGCTTCAAGCTCGGGTGTCGGCAGCGATGTAATGCCGAGATCGGCGATACCATCGCGCACCCATAGACTCACATCGTCGTGCCCGCCCTCGAAAGCGCTGAATTCAATACCGGGATAAAGCCGCTGAAACGTCTTTCGCAGACCGGGCAGAACATATTCAAGCTGACTTGGAATTGCCGCGACGCGCAGCCGTTCGGGCGCGCCGGAAGCACTGCACCGTGCCTGCTGCTCTATCCGGTCGACTGCCGCGAGGGCGGCCTTGGTATCGGCAAGGATCGATTGCCCGAACGCCGTCAGGGCGGCTCCATCGCGCTTTCGCGCCAGCACATCGACCCCGAGGATTTTTTCCAATGTCGCAATCGCCTGACTGGCTCCCGATTGCGTGAGCCGCAAGCGCCGCGCAGCAGCACCGACACTGCCGGTTTCCGCGACAGCTTCAAGCAAACGTAACTGGACCAGACTGATCTTCATCGCTTTGGTTCCGGGCTTTGGTTCCAACTCAATCTTTCAATAATGCATCGCCCCAGTCGGCGCGACGTGCCCAACGGAACAGATCGCCGTCGCGCTTGGTCAGAAGGCGTTCTTCCACCCTGCCGTCATCCTTGCAAAGTTTAACCGAAACTTTGCCGCCGCCAACCCGTGTCGGCGCGATAACCCGCGCTTCCACTTCATCGACCGTCTCGCGCACCGCAGCAAGATAGATGAACTTCTCATCTTCCCACGGCACTTCGGCTTCCTTGGTCAGACGATGAATACGCGAGCGCGCAACGCGGCGCGAAAAATGGCACCAGTCAGGGGTGACCAGCGGGCAATCGAGCTGGTGCGGACAAGGCGCCGCAATGATTGCGCCTTCCGCAATAAGCGCCCGGCGTGCATCGAGAATGCGCTGCCAGCCTGCCGGTGTGCCGGGTTCCACGATCACCAGCATTTGCCGTGCCGACGCCCACAAGCGGTCAATCAGTGCCTGCCGCTTTTCAGGAGCAAGCTCGTCAAGCACATAGGCAATGGTCACGAGATCGGCTCGCGGAAAATCAAGTTTCTCCCGAACCACATCCCCTGCCCGCCAGTCGAGGTCGGAAAATCCGCAATTTTGCGAAAGATCGCTGCCCACAGCTCTGATCGCAGGACTGGCCTCGATCATCGTTGCCGAATGAAGCATGGGCCAGCATTGCTTTGCCGCCCAAAGGGCGGTTCCCGGCCCTGCACCCACATCGAGCATGGTTTGCGGCGCGAAATCGGGACAAACCTCGGCTGCACTGTCCATACTCGCGCGAACCGCCGCATAGGTCGCAGGCAAACGTGCTGCCAGATAGGCCTTCGCGGCAAGATCATCGGAAATATGCATGCGTCCGTCCCGCGTCTCGGCGCGGTAACGGCGTGAAAGCATTTCAGATGCGCGCTTCAGATCGGCCAATGCCACGCCCTCAAGCGCAGCATCTACCGCCTGTCGCAATGAAGCTGGCAGTTCCATTGCCGGTCAGCGCTCCAGAACCTGTTTCACATCGACCAGATTCGAACGGACACGCAGAATGTAGAAGCCCATCGTGGTCAGATGCGACGGCGTGAACCATGCATCCGGGCTACCGTTGGAAACGATGAAAGGCTGCATGTCGAGCGCGGCACGCATCTGCTTTTCCATCTCGTCCCACACACCGTCGAGGTGCTTCTCGGCCAGAACGCCGCGGAAATCCGAGTGTGCGGCGCGCAGCAAGCCGTAATAGGCATAGAGCTGACCATAGGCGAACCAGAAACGGTCATCTGCACGCGTATCGAACCAGCCGGCGTGGTAATTCTCGGCACGGTCCTTGAGGATGGCCGAAGTCGAACCGAGGTCGCTTGCGATACGGTCGACAAACTGGATCAGATTGTCGGCGCGGGCATCGAAGGTAGCCTGACAGTTTTCAAGCCGTCCGTTGAAGGAGCGCAGATCCTTGATCGCCGAACGGTAATAGCTCGGCGTCGGCGTCTTCGGACCGAACGGGCTCAGGCCGAAATACCACGAATCTTCGGCAAACTGCAGATTACCGCGCGCCTTTTGCAGATCGCCGTCGATCTGCGACGTGCCGCGCAGACGGCCGATATTGTCGACGAGCTCAATCGCGGTACGGCGTACCGCTGCATTGATGCCGCGCTGGAACGACGCCTTGTTGTCGAGGAATGGCGTGCGATCCCAGTCCAGACCGAAAAGACCGGTCTTGTAGAGCAGCATGGATGAAATCCACGCGTTCTGGTTCACGTTGAAATCGGTGAGATCAGCGGCAACTTCCGCTATCGCCGAGCGTGAGCATTTGCGGGCCGAAGACGGGATTTGTGCCGCCTGAACCGACTGATTCGTGGGAGCGGCATCGCCAGTCTGATTGGTTTCAGGCGTGGCAGCAGGCTGTTCCACGGGTGCTGCGGTGGACGGCGCAGCCGGTGCGGCCTGCGCCTTTACCTCTTCACCGGGCGTGGTCGCATCCTGATAGCTGTACTTGGCCGGATAGTCGGGATCGAAATTCGTCCATACCTGAGTCTGCCAGATGAAATAGACGTAAAGACCGCCAAGACCGATCACGACGACCGCAACCGCAACTTTCCACAAAATTCCGAGCCGCAGGAAAAGCCGCCACAAACCGCCGAGCGGAATGGCAATCAGGCGAGCAAGCGCGGCGATGAAACGGCCCAGGAAGGAAAAAACGCCCTTTACTGCATTCCACACTGTAAAAAATCCTTCCTTTTGCCCGAAAATCCGGGCTTTCCATCGCTTCTGCATCGCCCATGGACCTATGCATTACAAGTCCCGTTCGCAAGCAGCCAAACCTGAAAAGGCTTCACGCTCTCAAATAGAGTGTGCTCATCTTTTCGACAACCTGGAACGGTCATCCAACTGATTTTATCCGTCATTTTCCGCTGACAGGGTTGAATCCCGAGGGCCGATCCGTAACATGGCGCCAACTCGCTTCGGCCAAATGCGTGGCAATCCAGCCCGTTTCCCCTTGGCCGACGGTTCCGGAAAATGATGAGTGACAGCAGTTTCAAGTCAGGTGCGAAACGGTTTTCCGCCGGAAACTGCGACCAACGTCGCAATCGAGAACATTTTCGCCGCTGTGGTACTTGAATGGCGCAATCTTTGGTGTTTGCTAAAGCTGGAACCGGAAAAACAATCAATCCGTCAAAACGGCCCGGTAAATGGAGAGAACAATGAAGTCCGTATCGACCTATATGCTTACGCTTGCCTTGGGTGGGCTTGCCACGGGAACGGCAATGCTGAGCGCGCCTGCAACCGGTTTCGCCGCCGAACCTGAAAGCTGCTCGACCGTCCGTTTCTCGGATGTCGGCTGGACCGACATCACCTCGACGACCGCGGTGGCGACAGAAATCCTGAAAGGTCTCGGCTACAAGACGGACATCAAGGTTCTTTCCGTGCCGGTGACCTATGCATCGCTGAGCAAAAAGGACATCGACGTCTTCCTCGGCTACTGGAACCCGTCCATGACCGCCGACCTCCAGCCCTATCTGGACAACAAGACCGTCGAGACGCTGCGCACCAATCTGACCGGCGCGAAATACACGCTTGCCGTGCCAAAATATGCTTATGACGAAGGCCTCAAGGACTTCAAGGATATCGCCACGTTCAAGGATAAGCTCGGCGGCAAGATCTACGGCATCGAGCCGGGCAATGACGGCAACCGCCTGATCCTCGACATGATCAACAAGGATGCCTTCGGCCTCAAGTCATTCGAGCTGGCGGAATCGTCCGAGCAGGGCATGCTGGCGCAGGTCGCGCGCAGCATCAAGAGCAAGGAACCGGTCGTCTTTCTGGCATGGGAGCCTCATCCCATGAACAAGCGTTTCGAAATCGCGTATCTCACCGGTGGTGACGATTTCTTCGGCCCCAATCTCGGCGGCGCCAAGGTCGAAACCAACGTTCGCACCGGCTACACGCAGGAATGCCCGAATGTTGGCAAGTTCCTCACCAATCTGGAATTCAAGCTCGATATCGAAAACGACATCATGGGCAAGATTCTCGATGATGGCGAAGAGCCTTCGAAGGCTGCAACCAACTGGCTGAAAGCCAATCCGGGCGCACTCGACCAGTGGCTCGCCGGTGTAACCACCGTCGACGGCAAGGAAGGCCTGCCAGCCGTCAAGGCGGCACTCGGTCTTTAATCCCGACATGCTGCCGGGCGGCGACAAACGCGGCCCGGCAGTTTCAAGGATGCCCGCACCCTTTCTCTTTGTTTTTACGCATTATCCTACGCAAATCGCATCGCACCTTTGCCGGAAATGCTCTAGCACGCAGCAGGAGACTTGATCGTTGAACTGGCTGACGGACTACAAGATCCCTGTCGGACCGACCGCCAAATCCGTGGTGGACTGGCTGACGGACAATATGGGCGGCTTTTTCGATACCCTCGCCGCCGTCATGCAAAGCCTCATTGACGGGCTGCTTTTTCTTCTCAAGCTCCCGCACCCTCTGCTTCTCATCGCAATCTTCGCTGTCATCGCGTGGCTGATCCAGCGTCGTATCTCGGTGGTCGTGCTGACCGTGATCGGCTTCCTGTTCATCATCAATCAGGGTTACTGGGATCGAACGCTCGAAACCCTGACCCTCGTTTTGTCAGCTTGCTTTCTCTGCATGGCCATCGGCGTGCCGCTCGGCATCGCCGCAGCCCATCGCCCCGCGCTTTACGCCGCAATGCGTCCTGTGCTCGATCTGATGCAGACCCTGCCGACATTCGTCTACCTGATCCCGGCCATTGTCTTCTTCGGCATCGGTATGGTGCCGGGCCTGCTTGCAACGGCAATCTTCGTTCTGCCTGCGCCGGTGCGATTGACCCACCTCGGCATATCGTCCACACCCTCATCGCTGATCGAAGCGGGTGAAGCGTTCGGTGCGTCGCGTTCTCAGCTCTTGTGGAAGATTGAGCTGCCTTATGCCATGCCGCAAATTCTTGCCGGTCTGACTCAGACAATCATGCTGTCGCTTTCGATGGTGGTCATTGCAGCCCTTGTCGGCGCAGATGGCCTCGGCGTACCGGTTGTCCGGGCGTTGAACTCAGTCAATACCGCACTCGGTTTCGAGGCTGGACTTGTCATCGTCGTGGTCGCCATCGTGCTCGACCGTATCTTCCGCGCCGGACGCGAGAAATAGCATGATCCCGAAAAGTGGAAATCGGTTTTCGGAACAGATCATGCTCCAACAAAGATCAGGAGCACGCGGATGACCATCATCGCACTCGAAGACGTCTGCATCATTTTCGGCAGCAATGTCGATGACGCACTTGCTCTTGCGGATCGCGGCGCCACCCGTTCCCAGATTCAGGCTGAAACCAATCTCGTGCTGGGCGTGCACAACTGCACACTCAACATTGAGGAAGGTGAAATCCTCGTTCTGATGGGGCTGTCAGGCTCGGGCAAATCCACCCTTCTTCGCGCAATCAACCGGCTCAATCCGATTTCGCGCGGGCGCGTTCTCGTACGGGAAGGCGAACGCGCCATAGATGTCGGCAAGGCCGACCGCGGAACCCTGCGCCATCTGCGCACCGAACTCGTCTCCATGGTGTTCCAGCAGTTCGGCCTGCTGCCCTGGCGTACGGTTGAAGAAAACGTCGCTTTCGGCCTGGAAATTTCCGGTATGGGCAAGGAAGACCGCCTTGCCAAAGCGCGCGACCAGCTTGAACTTGTCGGTCTGCAGGACTGGGCCAAGCGCAAGGTTGGAGAACTTTCCGGCGGCATGCAGCAACGCGTCGGGCTTGCCCGCGCTTTTGCAACCGGCGCACCGATTCTGCTGATGGATGAGCCATTCTCGGCCCTCGATCCGCTGATCCGCACGCGCCTGCAAGACGAGTTGCTGGCCTTCCAGTCACGATTGAAAAAGACCATCGTTTTCGTCAGCCACGATCTCGATGAAGCCATGAAGATCGGCAATCGCATCGCCATCATGGAAGGCGGGCGTATCGTTCAGTGCGGCACGCCGCAGGAGATTCTCCTGCAGCCTGCCGACGACTATGTCGCTGACTTCGTTGCCCATATGAACCCGCTCGGCGTGCTTCGGGCAGGCGACATCATGGTGCCCTTCGATCGCCAAGCAGCGCCACGTCCTTTTGCGGCCACTGCCCGGCGCGAAACGCTGGTGCGCGAGTTGATGAATGCGGTGGCAGACAGCAGCGGCGATGTTGGCATCATCGAAAACGGCGCCATCGTCGGCAAGATTGCAGCAGATGACATCGTGCGCGCCCTCGCCTGGCATCAGCAACGCGGAACGTCCAGCTAGAGCGGAATGCGCTTATATTCGTTCGCGCTTTTGCTGGAGATGCTCAAAACAAAAAACCGCACATTTTCATGTGCGGTTTTTTTCATTTCAGACTGCATATAGATGTAGATCAGCTATGCGCTGCCTGTCTGGCAGCAGCGCGTGCTTCAACGCGAGCCTTGATGGCATCGACATCCGCACGCGGCGTCGCAGCAAAGAGCTTCTTCGTATAGTCATGCTGCGGATTGTTGAAAACGTCGTCACGCAAGCCGTATTCAACCACCTCACCGAAATACATCACCATCACCTCATCGGCGATGTAGCGCACGACCGAAAGGTCATGACTGATGAAAACATAGGTGAGACCGAACTCTTCCTGCAGATCAGACAGCAGGTTCAGAACCTGTGCCTGCACGGACAGATCGAGCGCGGAAACCGGCTCGTCGAGAATGAGCAGCTTCGGGTTGAGCATCAGCGCACGCGCAATGGCGATACGCTGGCGCTGGCCGCCGGAGAACATATGCGGATAGCGGTTGAAGTGTTCGCGACCGAGGCCGACCTTCAACAACATCTGCATAGCCTTCGCGCGACGCTCCTCGGCTGACATGTTCGTATTCAGCAGCAGAGGCTCGGCCAGAACGTCACCGATCTTCTGGCGCGGATTGAGCGAGCCATACGGGTTCTGGAAAACGATCTGCACCTTCTGGCGCATTTCGGGCGTCAGGCCATCGCGAGCGATGTTCACATCCTTGCCGCCGATCTTCAATTCGCCGGAGGTCTGCGGATCGATCATGGTGAGAATACGAGCCAACGTGGACTTGCCGCAGCCCGATTCACCGACAATCGCCAGCGTCTTGCCTTTTTCGACCTTGAAGCTCACGCCCTTGACGGCATGAACCACTTTCGGTTTGCCAAACAGACCGCCGCCAACATGATAATCGCGCTTGATATCGCGCGCCTCGAGAACAATCTCGCTCATCACGCTTCTCCCGCACCATTATTTTCAAAGACGAAATCGGACACCGTTGGAAGGCGGTCGCCGGTCGCATTTTCCGGCAGGGCCGAAAGCAGTGCACGGGTGTAAGGATGCTTGGGCGCAGAGAACAGCGACAGCACGTCGGCATCCTCCATCTTGTGGCCCTTGTACTGCACAATTACCCGGTCGGCAGTTTCTGCAACGACACCCATGTCATGGGTAATCATGATGAGCCCCATGCCGTGTTCCACCTGAAGCCGCATCAGCAGATCGAGAATCTGCTTCTGGATCGTCACGTCGAGAGCAGTCGTCGGCTCGTCGGCGATGAGGAGCTTCGGGTTGCAGGCAATCGCGATAGCGATCATGACGCGCTGGCACTGACCGCCCGACATCTGGTGCGGGAAGCTCTTCAAACGCTCCGCTGCATCGCGAATGCCGACCAGTTCCAGGAGCTCAATGGCGCGGGCACGGCTCGCCGAGCCGTTCATGCCCATATGCTGCTTCAGCACTTCCTCAAGCTGATACCCGACCGTGAAGCAGGGGTTGAGGCTGGCAACAGGTTCCTGGAAAATCATCGAAATATCACGACCGATGATCTTGCGGCGCTCCTTGTCGGACATTGCCTGCAAGTCCTTGCCATCGAAGGTCATGGTGTCTGCGGTAACAGTTGCCGTCTTGGGCAGAAGCCCCATGACGGCAAGCATGCCGACCGACTTGCCTGAACCGGACTCGCCGACAATCGCAAGCACTTCGCCCTTGTCGACCCTTATGTCGATCCCGTCGACCGCCCGGAACGGGCCGGTCGAGGTGTCGAAAGAAACCGTGAGGTTCTTGATTTCAAGCAGAGCCATCGATCAGCTCCTCTTCAGTTTCGGGTCAAGCGCATCGCGCAGACCGTCGCCAATCAGGTTGATGGCGAGAACAGTAATCAGGATAGCAAGGCCGGGGAAAGTAACGATCCACCAGGCACTCAGGATGAACTCACGCGCTTCGGCAAGCATCGTGCCCCATTCTGGCGTTGGCGGTTGCGCGCCCATGCCAAGAAAGCCCAGAGCCGCAACGTCGAGGATGGCGTTGGAAAACGACATCGTTGCCTGCACCACAAGCGGAGCAAGGCAGTTCGGCAGAATGGTCTTGAACATCAGGCGCAGCTTGCTTGCACCGGCAAGCTTGGCCGCGGTCACATATTCGCGTTCCTTTTCCGCCATGACGGCGGCGCGGGTGAGACGCGAGAAGTGCGGCAGCAGAACCAGCGTGATCGCCAGAACGGCATTGATCAGACCCGGCCCGAGGATCGCCACCAGAACCAGAGCCAGCAGGAGCGACGGGAATGCCAGGATAACGTCCATGATGCGCATGAACACCGTATCGACGCCGCCACCGAAATAGCCGGTGATGAGGCCGATGGTGATGCCGAGGCACATCGAAATAATGACGATGACAAAGCCCACGAGCAGCGAATATTGCGCGCCATAGATCAGGCGGGACAGAATATCACGCCCGACAGCATCCGTTCCCAGAAGGAACTGGGTCGAACCGCCATCTTCCCAGAAGGGTGGAACCTTCACGAATTGACGGAACTGTTCCGTAGGATCGTGCGGCGCAATCAATGGAGCGAAGATCGCCACCAGAATAATCGCGAGGAATACGAAAAGACCGATCACAGCGCCACGGTTGACGCTGAAATAAAACCAGAAGTCCTTCAGCGCACGCATCTTGCCAATGTCGTTCGCGGCTTCCGGCTGAATAGCTGAGTGTGTCATGATACCCTCACTTGTGCCGGATACGCGGATTGATAAGGCCGTACAGCAGATCCACGACCAGATTCACCAGCATGATGATGAATGCAATCAGCAGCAGTCCGCTTTGCACGACCGGATAATCGCGACGGAAAATGGAATCGAGCATCCATTTGCCGATACCGGGCCATGAGAAGATCGTTTCGGTCAGGATCGCACCAGCCATCAGAACGCCGACCTGC
The DNA here is from genome assembly GCF_024539785.1 of Ochrobactrum sp. BTU2. Taxonomy (NCBI): domain Bacteria; kingdom Pseudomonadati; phylum Pseudomonadota; class Alphaproteobacteria; order Hyphomicrobiales; family Brucellaceae; genus Ochrobactrum; species Ochrobactrum sp. BTU2. The sequence continues at coordinate 333,627 of NZ_JAHWRG010000004.1, forward strand.
AGGCCGATGGTCGTGATAACAGGGATCATCGCGTTGCGAAGTGCGTGCAGTCCGACAACGCGACGAACCGGCAGGCCCTTGGCGCGAGCGGTGCGCACATAGTCCTCGCCTAAAACTTCCAGCATGGCGGAGCGGGTTTGACGCGCGATAACGGCGAGCGGAATGGTCGCAAGCACGATGGTCGGCAGGATGAGATGCGAGACCGCCGAGGCGAAAGCGCCCTTCTGATCCGACAGCAGACTGTCGATCAGCATGAAACCGGTCACAGGCGGGAAGAAATAGAGCAGCGAGATACGACCGGAAACCGGTGTCCACTGCAGCACGCCCGAGAAGAAAATGATGAGCAGCAGCGCCCACCAGAAAATCGGCATCGAATAACCGACCAGCGAAATGCCCATCAGGCCCTGATCGAACCACGAGCCGCGCTTGACAGCAGCGATGACGCCGGCAGGAATGCCAAGGAGAATAGCCACAATGATCGCGCAGATGGACAACTCGACAGTTGCAGGAAACAGCGCGAAAAATTCGACGAGAACAGGCTTCTTGGTCACCAGAGACTGACCGAAATCGCCGTGCAGCAGGTTCCAGACATAATCCAGATATTGCTGCCAGATCGGGCGATCGAACCCAAGTTGCGCCATCAGTTCGGCGTGGCGCTCAGGGCTTACGCCGCGTTCGCCGGCCATCAGTAGCACAGGATCGCCAGGAAGAACCCGGACGAAGGCGAAAGCCACGATTGTGATGCCTATGAAGGTCGGAACCAGATAGACGAGCTTGTTGAATATGAAGCGGAACATACAAAAACTCCGACCGGGTGCAGGGGATCACCCTACACCCGGCCGCTTGTGTTGTCAGATTTTACTCGGAAATATCAACGTCTTCGAAGCGATAATCGCCGAGCGGGCTCTGTTTGAAGCCCGTAACCTTGGCCGACATCGGCACGAAGACCGTCGAGTGAGCAAGCGTATTCCAAGGAGCCTGCTCCTTAAAGATTACCTGCGCTTCTTCGTAAAGCTTCGTACGCTCTTCCTGGCTAGTCGAAACCTTGGCCTTCTGGATCAGGTCTTCGAACGGCTTGTAGCACCACTGGGCGCGGTTGTTGTTGCCAACACCGGCGCAGCCGAGAAGCGTGCCCAGGAAGTTGTCCGGATCGCCGTTGTCACCGGTCCAGCCGAGGATGACGGAACCGTCACGGTCCTTGTCGGACGACTTCTTGAGGTATTCGCCCCATTCCATCGAAACGATCTCGGCACTGACGCCAACCTTGGCCAGATCGGACTGCATGAGTTCAGCAGTACGACGTGCGTTCGGCATGTACGGACGGCTGACAGGCATGGCCCACAGCTTCATCTTCAGATCCTTGACGCCAGCGGCTTCGAGAGCCTTCTTGGCAGCTTCCGGATCGTACTTGTCGTCCTCGACCTTGTCGTTATAGCCCCACATTGTCGGCGGGATCGGGTTCTTGGCAACCTGGCCCTGCCCCTGGAACACGGCATCGACGATGGCCTGCTTGTTGATAGCCTGGTTCAACGCCTTGCGCACTTCCGGCTTGTCATAAGGTGCCTTCAGCGTGTTGTACGCGAAGTAAGCAACATTGAGGCCAGCCTGTTCGTCAACCTTGAGGTTGGAATCGGCCTGAAGGCCCTTGATGTCTGCCGGAGCAGGATAGGACATCAGGTGGCATTCGCCAGCCTTGAGCTTCTGCGCGCGGACAGCAGGATCGGTCGTGATTGCGAAGACGAGATCGTCGATCTTCGGCTTGCCACCCCAATAGTTTTCGTTGGCCTTGAAGCGGACGACGGCGTCCTTCTGGTAGGCGACGAACTGGAAAGGACCAGTACCGACCGGAACCTGATTGAGATCGTCCTTCTTGCCGTCGGCGGCAAGCTTGTCCGTGTATTCCTTCGAAATGATCGAAGCGAAAGGCATCGAGATATTTGCGAGGAACGGCGCTTCTGGACGGTTCAGCACAAACTTGACGGTATAATCGTCAACCTTGGTGATTTCCTTGATCAGCGCACCCATTTCCATGCTGTCGAAATATTCGTAGGTGATGCCAGCGGTGTACTGGTGCCAAGGATTGTCCTTGTTGCGCATGCGATCAAACGAGAAGATCACGTCGTCAGCGTTGAAATCACGGGTCGGCGTGAAATAGTCGTTCGAATGGAACTTGACGCCCTTGCGCAGATGGAAGGTGTATTCCAGACCATCGGCGGAAACATCCCAGCTTTCTGCGAGACCCGGCACGACTTTCGTCGTTCCGTTTTCGAATTCGGCAAGGCGGTTGTAGACCGGATGTGCCGAGGCATCGAACGTATCGCCGCCGGTATAGGCAGCCGGATCGAAGCCTTCAGGCGAAGCCGGCGAGCAATATACAAAGGTCTTTGCCGATGCAGCACCGCTCATCAGAGCCACCAGCGCGGTTGCTGCCAGGAGTTTTTGGTAGAATTTCATTATTGTCCGCCTCCACGGAAAAGCATGCCGCGCGCACCCCATTGCCCGCAGCTTGCGCTTATCGAAACGCGTGGACTGTCACTTTGCAAGCGCAATCTGTAGAACCAGTTCACATTCTCAACGGGTTTTGGCCCCAATGGTTAGATTTTTATTCCATCAATCGACGAAATTTCGAAATATTGCGCTAAAGCCCCTTGATTTATAATATTATTCGCACGCATTTTGCATGGGATAATGCAACTTATGCATCACCGACTCAGGCGCGACGTCAATGCGGCCGATCAATCGGAAATTGCTTGCAGTTTTGAATGTCCGGCATAAGTACTCCACCGAATTCGCTGGCTCTATCGAATAAGGCACAGTATTAAGTGGATAATATTAGTCATATTTGAGTCTGACAGCCATGCCTGAAACCAATCCAATTCGCCCGACCACGCCTGAAGCCATTCAGCTTGCCAAAACCCTGTTGCGGGCATCGCGCTACGGTGCCATCGCCGTTTCCGACGCTGCGACCGGCAGGCCACTGGCAAGTCGTGTCTCCGTAGCGACGGATATGGACGGAACGCCTCTCATTCTGGTTTCCGGATTGGCGGCACACACACCGGGGCTGCTGGCAAACCCGGCCTGCTCGCTTCTGCTCGGCGAGGTTGGCAAGGGAGACCCCCTCGCCCATGCGCGCGTCACGCTTCATTGTCAGGCCCGGAAAGTTGAGAGAACAGCCGCTGACTACCCCCGCATTCGGCGACGTTATCTCAATCACAATCCGAAGGGTTCGCTTTATGTGGATCTTGGAGACTTTGTCTTTTTCCGGCTTGAACTGGAAAGCGCCAGCTTGAATGGTGGCTTTGGCAAGGCATTCAACCTGACACAGGACGACTTGCTCTGCGCTGCGTCGATCAGCGCGGACTTTGCCGAAAGCGAGCAAAATGCGCTCGACAGCATGAACGAGTATCACGCACCAAAAATTGCGCAAATTGCTCAACAGCTTTTAAAAGCGGGAACCGTCAAAGATCAGCAGAAGGCGATAGGATTGGATCCGGATGGCGTCGACATCGCCAATGGCGACCTTGTTCTGCGTTACGTTTTTCCTTCGAATCCACCTTCCGTAAGGGAAGCTGTTACAGCACTGACCAAACAGTAAATAAAGCCCCCTGAAACAAAACCGCATTTTTTTTGGGACGAAATTGCACGTCTTTATACTGGATTGAATATAAGCAAGGGCTTTTCAAATTCTGCATATGGCATTATTTTCAATATGCATGCTTATGAAAATTCGCATGTATATTTTTAACTTTGTCGAGTCTTACGGGGGTATGACGGCAAATGAGCAACGAGAATACTTTCTTTGATTTAATTGAAAATGTAGATCAGGCTGCCGACTTCCTGTCGGCACTTGCTAACAATAAGCGATTACTAATTTTATGTAAGTTGCTTCATAATGAAATGTCGGTAGGTGCGCTTGCCAAGGCGATTGACCTTAGCCAATCCGCCTTGTCTCAGCACCTGGCAAAATTGCGAGCCCTTGACCTCGTTTCTACCCGTCGCGACGCGCAGACCATCTATTATATGGTCTCTTCGCCGCATATCGAGTTGATGTTGTCGACACTTTCAAGTCTGTATATGAGTCCAACACCGCGCAGACATAATCTGGCGGCAGTCGCTCACGCATAATCACATGAGGTCACAGCCGTGCGATGAACCAAGACACTCATTCGCACGGCTGCGTCCAGCAGATCGACGATCCGAACGACATCCGCTTGTCCCCTTATCGCGATATTCGCGAAAAGGATCTTGTAGGACGCCAGCAGCGGTTTATCGCTGAAGGTAAAGTGGTTCTGAACGTCCTGTTCTCATCTTCGGCACGTTTTGAGACAGAATCACTGCTCGTTCTGGAGAACCGGCTTGCGGGCCTCGGCGAACAACTCAGCCAATTGCCCTCAGAGGTTCCTGTCTATTCCGTTCCACAAACTGTTATGGACGCGGTCGCGGGATTTCATGTCCATCGCGGCATTCTTGCAGTAGGCCGTCGCAAGACGCCGCCAAGCCTTCAGGCAATGCTGGATACCCTGCCCGCAAAATCACTCGTCGTCGTTTTGTGCGGCATTTCCAATCACGACAATGTCGGTTCGATCTTCCGCAATGCCGCCGCTTTCGAAGCCGACTGCGTCCTGATGGACGATACGTGCTGCGACCCGCTTTACCGCAAGGCTATTCGGGTATCGGTCGGCGCCACGCTGAAAGTTCCCTATTTCCACGGTGGAAGCATTGATGAGATCATCGCTGCGCTGGGCGATGCCGACTTCAACCTGCTTGCGCTCAGCCCGTCATCGTCGCTCAGTGTCTACGATGCGACCAAGCACGGCCGACAGGCGCTCTTGCTCGGCACGGAAGGCGAAGGATTACCGCCACGCCTGCTTGAGAAGCTGCAAACAGCGCGAATTCCCATGTCCACTGCGTTCGACAGCCTGAATGTTGCAACCGCATCCGGCATCGCCTTGTCGCGCTTCAGCAAGTTTCAGTAGATTTCTCGTTTACCTGACGATGGCAATACCGCTGCTATCAACCGGCCGTCGATGGCTGCCAATCCTGCGGCGATCATTGCCATGCCGATCAAATGCTTGGCTTGCAAAGTCTCGCCAAGAAAGAGCACTCCGAGCAGGATTGCACTAACGGGAATGAGAAACGTCACCAGCATGAGATTGACCGCGCCCGCCGTCGAAAGAATGCGGAAAAAGAGAACATAAGCGAGTGCTGTTGAAAGAAGCGCGATACCGGCCAGCGCTCCCCAGACTGCCGCGCTCGGAGCGGCCAGCGTCCAGGGATGATCGACCAACAAAGCCACCGGAATGAGCATGACGGTCGTGGCCGTCACCTGGCCGGTAGCGGTTATCAACGGCGCGACCCCCATCGCTTTGAAGCGGCGACCGAAAATTCCCGCCAGCGAATAAGAAAAAGCAGCACACAGAATCGCAAGCTGCGGCCACAGATTGCCTCCAAGCCCGCCGATGGCATCGGGTCCGATCATGATTGCTACACCGCAAAAGCCGATCAAAACGCCAGCAATTTTGTTCCGGGTGATCTTTTCATCCGCCGTCAGAAAATGCGCAACAATGACGCCGAAGAGCGGTGTCGTGGCATTGAGGATGGAAGCCAGCCCGCTGGCAATCTGGGTCTGCCCCCAGACGATGAGACAGAAAGGCAGCAGATTATTGAGAAAGCCCATTCCGAAAAACGCCAGCCATACACGGCGGTCTTTCGGCAGCGACAGGCCCATCATGCGAATCAATACGACCAAAGCGAGCGCAGCCAGCCCCACCCGAAGCGTGACGATACTGAAAGGCGGCAATTCTCGAACAGCAATGCCGTTGAAGAAGAATGAACCGCCCCAGAGAACGGAAAGAACAAGAAGCATCGCCCATTCCTTCCACCCCATCATTTTCTGCGCCGTCATCTTCAAGACCTCTGAAGCCAAAGCTTGGAGCGCATCCCGAAAAGCGTGGAACGGTTTTCGAATAAGATGCGCATCAAAACAAAAAGTTGGAGCGCCGATCTGATTCGGCCGGATCAAAACGCGCTCAAAATACCGCTCACTATGAGCTTAGACGCAGCCAGTGCAATTGACTCCCCGTTTGTCGCTTTCAAACTCTGGAGCATGTATCTCGAAAGTGGAAACCGGTTTCGGAATAAAGGCATGCATAACAACGAATGCTCTAACTGAGATAGCATCTTGCTGACACACATAAAAAAAGCGGATGCTCTCGCACCCGCTTTTCATTCATCGATCAGAAAAAGCTTCAAGCTGCCGAGGCACTTGCCGTGTTGGCAACAAGGCGGCGCAACATCTCTTCTGCCTGTGGCTCGCGTTCCGAACGGCCAATAAAGCCGCCGCCAAAGACGCGCGCAGTGTTGCTTTCATCGGAATAAAGCACGCAGGCCTGTCCCGGAGCGATACCGCTTTCACCATCGACCAGCTCAACCCAAGTCTGGCCATCGGCATGGCGCAGCACGGCAGGGCGTGGCGGTCGGGTCGAGCGAACCTTCGCGAATACTTCCATTCCGCCTTCAGGCAAATCGCTGATCGGCGCATCGCCCAGCCAGTTGATGTCACGCAGGAAGACTTTGTGCGTTTCCAGCGCTTCACGCGGACCGACGATAACCCGCGCATTGGCGGCATCGAGATGCACGACATAAAGCGGTTCACCTGTGGCAACGCCAATGCCACGGCGCTGGCCAACGGTGTAGTGTACAATGCCATCGTGGCGGCCGAGCGTGCGGCCATCGATATGGACAATATCGCCGGGATTGGCCGCTTCCGGCTTCAGTTTGGAGATAATGTCGGAATATTTGCCCTGCGGCACGAAGCAAATGTCCTGGCTGTCCTGTTTCTTGGCGACAGTCAGGCCCATTTCCTCTGCAATTTCACGCACCTGTGCCTTCGGCAGATGACCGAGCGGGAAGCGCAGATAATCGATCTGCTCCTGCGTGGTTGCAAACAGGAAATAGCTCTGGTCGCGATCCGTATCGACCGGACGATAAAGCGCACGGTGCGCACCATTGGCGCGGCTGCGAATGTAATGTCCTGTCGCCAGCGCGTCGGCGCCAAGATCGCGTGCGGTCTGGAGAAGATCGGCGAACTTGACCGTCTGGTTACAGGAGACGCATGGAATCGGTGTTTCGCCGCTGACATAGGAATTCGCAAATGGATCGATCACAGCTTCGCGGAAGCGTGCTTCGTAATCGAGAACATAATGCGGAATGCCGAGACTTTCCGAAACGCGGCGGGCATCTTCGATGTCCTGTCCCGCACAGCAGGAACCAGCGCGATGAACGGCTGCGCCATGATCATAAAGCTGCAGCGTCACGCCAACGACATCGTAACCTTCACGTTTGAGAATCCCGGCCACAACAGATGAATCGACGCCACCCGACATGGCGACGACAACGCGCGTGTCTTCCGGCTTTCCCGGCAGATCGAGGCTGTTCAGGCTCATGATTGATTCCAGCTTCCGGGCATACGCCCTGCTTCTCAAAATTTAGATTTCTGCGCCCTATATAGGCTAAAGTGCGGCAATTTGCCAAGGGTCCGGGAACAATCATTGTCCAGATTGCGACAGGCAAGGCACACTTCCCCGTGAGGTTTTCCAGACATATGTCGCAAAAACGCCGGCAATAGGGCGAAAACGAAAATTTTTCCAAGTCTTACCAGAGAGTTACCAGCTGCTTAGGTAATTTTTAAAGCTGTCGCGTTAGTCTCACACTCGATTAGGTCCTTGAGTGTTGTGTAGAGAGTACAATGACCGATCTGGTAAGACCGCGTATAAAATATGTTATCGGTCCTGATGGCAGCCCGCTGACCATTGCGGACCTTCCCCCCGCCAATACAAGGCGCTGGGTCATCCGCCGCAAGGCCGAAGTTGTCGCTGCTGTTCGCGGCGGACTTCTGAGCCTTGAGGAGGCATGCCAGCGTTATACATTGACGGTGGAGGAGTTCCTTGGCTGGCAATCCTCGATCGACGAGCATGGTCTCGCCGGTCTCAGGACCACCAGAATACAACAATATCGTCACTAAGACCTGTCTCGCCAAAACCGGGACAGGTTTTGGAAGGACGGGGATCATGGCCTCGGTGGAACAATATCTTCCGTGCTTGTCATGGATCGACAAATCGAAAACCGGCCCACGTGGCCGGTTTTTATTTGCACATTCCGTTCCTATGTTGTGAACTTGATGCGTTGATCAGAACACGTATTTGTTCAGGAGGATGGCATGAGCGGGACTATCGAGATTCGCAAGGAAGACAGCTCCGACGGCGGACGCTATGCGGCTGTTCTTGACGGCAGCGAAGCCGAAATGACCTATACGAAGCTTGGTCCCTCATTGATTTCCATCGACCACACTTTCGTGCCGGATACGATGCGTGGCAAAGGCGTCGCGCAGGCGCTTGCCAAGAATGCCGTTCTGGACGCGCGGCGCAGCGGATGGAAAATCATCCCGCGCTGCAGCTTCATGCACGCGCAGGCGATGCGTCATCCCGACTGGTCGGATGTTTTCGGCAAGGAATAATCGCTGAACTAAAGCATGTCTCCCAAAAGTGGGAACCGCCTTCGCGGGGAAATCAGTCCACTGGGCTGATTTCTGATTTCGCAACAATGGGATAAAGATGCACGTAAAAACAAAGAGATAGAGCATTTCCAACGATTCGATTTAAACTGGAAATGCTCTATTGCAGGTCGCGAATGCGGCGCGCCAGACTTTTGGGGCCGGATTTCTTGTCTTTTCCTGTGTCAGATTTTTCTGCCGCTTCAAGAATTGAATGGATCGGAGATTCCGGTCCTTCTTTTTCAGCGGTCGCAGCCACCATACGGGCGGCGAGCACGGCCATTTCTTCACGAAGCGCTGCATTCTCGCGTTCGATTTCGGCCAACTCGGGGTTGTCACTCGCGCCAGCATTCTTACGGCTATAGCGCTCGATTTTTTCCTGCGCGTCGGAAAGCTCGGATATCAGCTTTTCAAGCTTCTGCTGCAGTTCACCATTGCGCCGCTTTTCGCTTTTCAGCTCCGTTTGTGCAGAGGTCAACTGGGTCGAAACTTCGTTGTAACGTGCTGCGGCTTCCTTGCGATCTCGACGCATTTCAGTCATCTCGTTTGTCAGACGGCTGTACTCCGTCTCGCTTCCACTTATTTCGATACGCAAGGTATCGGCCAGTCCCTCGAGCGCGCTGTAGTGGCTCTGCATCCGTTCCAGTTCCGCCTGGAGGATTTCTGCTTTTTCCAGCGCCGTGTCACGCGCCGCCTCGGCTTCTTTCGTCACCCGCTCGTGCTCTTCCAGTTGCTTCTCGATCTCCGCCTGGCTTCCTTCGAGGAGCGGAATGCGTTTCAGCTCTTCATATTGCCGGGCGAGCGTCACCTTCTGTTCCGCGTTCTTGTGGCGTTCGAGCTTCAGCAATTGTTCCTGACGGCTGACTGCAACGGCGTGTTCGGCGCGCAACCCGTCGCGGTCGGCACGTATCTCGGCCAGCGTTATCGGCAGTTCCGCCTGAACCTGCCGGCGCGCCAGAAAAAAGGCGCGTCGCCAGACCGAAGGGCCGAGCAGAACCACGACGAAAACTGTCACAAGAACGCCGAATATGAAAAAGAGAGCGGACTGGATCACGATTTCAAATAGGCCCGAGCGGTTTCAGACAAATATTTCCTATTCATAGTGCGCAATCGACCGTCTTTCCAGCCAGCTAAAACAATCTCCGGCTGAAAAGACACCTATGCGCAACTAATCCTTAAAACGGATTCCACGTCGGCGCAGCGGACAGCTTCAGATAACCGATATTCACACCTAGCCTCGCGCCCACACCGGTGCGGATCGGCACCAGCATGATGTTCTCGCGTTTCAGGACGTTGAAGCCGACACCCGCAATGACATAGGCAGAGCCTGCAACACCGGCATAACGACCGTAAAGGTTCTGGATGTCGTCGAGATTGTAGACGAGCATCATCACACGAGAACCCTGCCCGCCGAAATCCCAGCCAAGTGAAGGGCCTTGCCAGTAGGTCTTATGGTCGCCTGCGTTCTTGGTATAGAGCGTGCCTTCGCCGTAGGTCAGGCCGCCGATGAAAGCGCCGGAGCCTTCTTCACCAAGAATATAGCCGTTGGGCAGACCAAAACTCTGGAACGCCTTTTCGACCGCGCTTGCGATGCCACCCGAAGTCGACCCGAAGAACCTGTGACCAGATTCGACGATTTCCTCGGCAGTGTATGTGTTCTGTGCTCTGGCCTGATTTGGCAGAGCGATGAAAGAAACAAACAGCGCCGCAAAAAACGCAACGAAGCACGCCGCATTGCGGAATCTGATTTGCGACAGGGATTGTATGGCCATGTAAAATTCCTTTTGGCTCTCCGCTCCTCTGTCTGACGGCCCTGTTAAAAGCCAGACCACGTCTCTTACGGACATTTCGGTCGAATCGCACCTATTTTAGACCCGAATTTATTGTCCAAACCTTTAAGCATCGAAATTGGCTTTACGAAGGCATACGATTTCCAGCTTTTCACACTGATGTGAGGGAATGCCGGAGCCCGAAAGAACCGGAAAGAGAGCTTTGTTGCGGCGGTCCGACGGCGCGTGTATCCAGTTAAATCGATATTCCGGGCGATTCGCCCACCTTCATGCAGCGCGCAAACTCTGGCTTTGCGAACTGTCTCGTCAACCGATAACGGTCTGCTCATCCAACACGCCGGGACGAGCAGGATCGATCCGCGTTCCGGAGAAAACGCCATGCCAATGCCCGTTACCCTTTCTGCGCTCGACCTCGGTGCGCTTCTGTGCAGCAGGATCTGTCATGACATCATTTCGCCGGTTGGCGCGATCAATAACGGCCTGGAACTGCTGGAAGAAGGCGGAGCCGACGAAGACGCCATGGCGCTTATCAAGTCGAGCGCCCGCAATGCCTCCGCCCGCCTTCAGTTTGCCCGCATCGCTTTTGGCGCTGCAGGTTCGGCGGGCGTGCAGATAGACACAGGCGATGCACAGAACGTCGCCACTGAATATTTCAAGAACGAAAAGCCGGAATTCACCTGGGAAGGCACGCGTGTCCTTCTGCCCAAGAACAAGGTCAAGCTGCTTCTGAACATGCTTCTGATCGGCAATGCAGCCATACCACGTGGCGGCTCACTGGCTGTGCGCCTCGAAGGCGGAGATACCGAACCGCGCTTCGTCATCACCGTGAAGGGTCGTATGCTGCGCGTTCCGCCGAAGTTCCTTGAGCTTCATTCGGGTGCGGCCCCGGAAGAGCCGATCGACGCCCATTCCGTCCAGCCTTACTACACTCTGCTTCTGGCCGAAGAAGCCGGCATGAAGATTTCCATCCACGCCACTGCGGAAGACATCGTATTTTCTGCTGAATAAGCGCCCCTGAGCGCGGGGCCGCCCCGCGCTCACACTGGCAAACAGTCATAAAACCCTCTATCAGTCAGGCAACGCATTTCCAGTGAGATATGCGTCAGAAGATGTTCAGCGAAGGCGTGACAGCCAACACGCATTTGTGGAGGGGGACTGCATGGCGAATGAACCAATGACAGGTTATTGCCTGCTGGTCGACGATTCCTCCGTCATTCGCAAAGTTGCGCGCCGCGTCCTTTCCGAAACCATTGCAGAATTTGCTGAGGCCTCAACCGGTCGGGAAGCGCTCGAAATCTGTTTTGCGCGCAAGCCAGACGTCGTTCTGCTCGACTATGACCTTCCGGACATGACAGCGCTGGAAGTCGTGACCGAGCTCCGCGCCATGCCGGGCGGCGACCGCCCCCGCATCATCCTGTGTCTTTATGAACTCGATGTGACCCGCATTATGCGGGCGAAGCGCGCAGGCGCCAATGGCTACATCCTGAAGCCGTTTGACCGCGCCTATCTCACCGAACAATTTTCAGGCATTCTGTCCGCCTAAATCCAAAAGCAGTCCCCAAAAAGCAAAAGCTCCGCCGAAGCGGAGCTTTTTACATTTCGAAGCCTGTTGCCGATCAAGCGCTTTCGCGCATTTCCGCATCCGGCTCACGCAGCACATAGCCGCGACCCCAGACAGTCTCGATGTAGCTCTGGCTACCGGAAACAGCGTCAAGCTTCTTGCGCAGCTTGCAGATGAAGACGTCGATGATCTTCAGTTCCGGCTCGTCCATGCCACCATAGAGATGGTTGAGGAACATTTCCTTGGTGAGCGTCGTACCCTTGCGGAGCGAAAGAAGCTCCAGCATCTGGTATTCCTTGCCGGTCAGATGAACGCGCTGGCCGGAAACTTCGACCGTCTTCGCATCCAGATTGACCACCAGGTCGCCCGTCGTGATGACCGACTGAGCATGTCCCTTGGAACGGCGCACAATCGCATGAATACGTGCGATCAGCTCGTCCTTGTGGAACGGCTTGGTCATGTAGTCATCGGCGCCGAAGCCCAGACCGCGAACCTTATCCTCGATACCGGCCATGCCGGAAAGGATAAGGATCGGCGTCTTCACCTTGGACAGACGCAAGGTGCGAAGAACTTCGTAACCAGACATATCCGGCAGGTTCAAGTCCAGCAGGATGATATCGTAATCATATAGCTTGCCGAGATCGATGCCTTCTTCGCCCAGATCGGTCGTGTAGACATTAAAACTCTCGGACTTAAGCATCAACTCGATGCTCTGTGCGATAGCACTGTCGTCTTCAATCAAAAGGACGCGCATCTCTTATCCCCTTTCCGCAGCCGACCCGATGTCCCTCACGGCAGCACACGGAACTATCGTTGCCTGTGCATGAAGGTGCCAGCAAATGGTTAACAAAATATGATTCTGCTTGGCAAGCATATTTCTGCCCTGTTTAGAAAATTCTCTTACGCGCCTGAATCATAAAGACATTCTCATTCTGATGACTCTAAAGCATCGCATTAAGAATCTTCGCTAAGCGATTCATCTGACTCTAGCTTTCGCCTGTTGCCGAAAAACCACACGAGGTTTACCGAGCCTTAAGTCCTAACGCGTATGATTAACTTCGCCGGTAAAGGAATGGTTACCAAACGAGCGAATTCTTAACTTTTTGTTTCGCTTGTTGAGCCCTTTCGGAAGAACGGCTGCGATGATTTCCCCTTTAGGGGCTTGGATTCGCAAGGAGATTCGGCGGTGGATCGGGTGCGTTTTGCTCGTTTACACCTGTTAATAAAGTCGGGGGGAACGCCCCAACACATGAAGCTGGTTGGTGTTCAAGGAGTATTGCGTATGAAGCCACGTGAAAGCCTAGTCAGGCTGAAACTGTTCCAGGTGAAGGAAAAACGCCGTCAACTGGGCCAGCTCGACCTGATGATCGGCGAGTTCGAACGGATGGCCGGAGAACTCGACGCCCAGATTCTATCGGAAGAGAAAAAAGCTGGCATCACTGACATCAATCATTTCGCTTATCCGACCTTCGCCAAGGCGGCACGCCAGCGGCGCGACAATCTCTTCGTATCGATTCGCGACCTGATGTCCCAGAAGGAAGCGGCCGAAGCCGAATTGTCGGCTGCGGAAACCGAACTGACGAAAGCCGAAGCGCTCGAAGAACGCGACGGTGGCAAGGCTCCGCGGGAAGTGATCGAGCGCCCTGTCAACCAGCGCCGCGCCATGATCGGCTGATCGAAGCGGCCATACGGAAATTCAAGACGCTGCTTTTGTCGAAAAGCGGCGTCTTGCCGTTTGCTGCAAGCACCTCATTTTCCTCAGTATATTGATATTTAGAAATCAATATTTCCCGAGTAAAATCGGATTTGCATAGCTTCCTCCCCAGATGTAGTGAGGAAGGGCAATGCAGAAAACCTCCCCCTCAGGGCCGAATTCGACCCCAAGCAAATTCAATTTCAGGAACAGAGCCAGACCAATCCAATGGATCTTGCTGGCTGTGTTTTCCGCTATTTTGATTTTTGCAGGAGAAGTGCTGCAGCTACCTGCCGCCATGCTCCTTGGCGCGATGCTCGGCGCAATCCTGATGGCTGCAGGCGAAAGCACCTTGCGGGTTCATCGCTGGCTGTCGCTGTTAGCCCAAGGCGTTGTCGGCTGCCTTATCGCCCGTTCGATCACGGCGGAGTTTTTCACCAGCATGGGGCAACACCTGCCCGTTATCCTGCTCTCCGTCGGCTATGTGCTGTTTACCAGCACTTTTATCGGCTATCTGCTCGCGCGGTTTCGCATCCTGCCCGGAACAACTGCTGTATGGGGATCTTCTCCGGGCGCTGCCACCGCAATGACACTGATGGCCGAAGCCCATGGAGCCGATGCTCGTCTCGTCGCCTTCATGCAATATCTGCGTGTGGTGCTGGTCGCCACAGCCGCTTCGCTCGTCCTGCGCCTCAGCACAGGCGTGGAGACCGTTGCGCCTGTCGAAATCGTCTGGTTTCCGCCCATCGACTGGTCCACCCTCGGCCCGACAGTGCTTCTGATTGTCGGCGGCTCGTTCCTTGGAGAAATTCTCCGCATCCCCACCGGCGCCATGCTCGTGCCGCTTGTACTGGGCGCATTGCTTCAGGACACCGGTTTCATCACCATTGACCTGCCACCATGGCTGCTCGCGGTCAGCTACCTGCTTATCGGATGGCGCATCGGCCTTGGCTTCTCACGCGCCATCATCGCTCATGCCGCGCGGGCTTTTCCAGCGGTGCTGACATCCACGCTGCTCCTCATTGCCGTTTGCGGACTGTTCGGCATGGCGCTCGGTCACGTGCTGGGACTCGATCCGCTGACCGCCTATCTCGCTACCAGTCCCGGCGGCGCCGATACTGTTGCAATCATCGCAGCATCAAGCAATGTCGACCTGCCCTTCATCATCGCGATGCAGACCAGCCGCTTCTTCATCGTGCTTCTGGCAGGTCCTGCCATCGCCCGCTTCATCGCTGCGCGCATCGATAAGCGGATCATGAAAAAGAACCTTTAATACCAAGTCTCGTTGAGTTTGACTCATCGAGACTTGGTTAAGCCCGTGCGGCGATTGAGCATTCTCAGGGCGTGATGCCTTTGCATCTTAACGCCCTGCTATAACAGCCCGATTGCCGAAACTGGCGGGACCGTGTTACGCTTTCTGAATGACACAGGTTTGCACCCATCTCATGTTTCAGGGCAGTGCAGGCGCAGCTCTGGAAACATATCGTTCGATCTTTCCCGACTTCCTGATCGAGTCGATCAAAATCTATGACGAAGCGAGCGGCAGTCCCGGCAAGGTGCAGATTGCACGTGTGACCTTTGCCGAACACCGGCTGATCGTCATCGACAGCCCCATTCCGCATCAGTTCGATTTCAATCCATCCATATCGCTGTTCGTCGATTTCCATGATGAGGAAAGCCTGACCAGCGTTTTTGAAAAGCTATCAGAAGGTGGTGAGACGCTGATGCCGCTCGACAATTACGGGTTCAGCAAGCTTTTCGCCTGGATCAAGGACAAATACGGCGTTTCCTGGCAATTGAACTTACAGGCATGACAAATAAAAAACCCGGCTTTCGCCGGGTTTTTCGTCAATAAGGTTGAGATAGATCAGGCCTTCTTTCCGTGAAAACCACGGATGGCGCCGATGATCTTGTCATGATCGGCTTCCGACAGATAGGGGTGCATCGGCAGGCTCAGAATGCGGTTCGGCAGGCTTTCCGAAATCGGAAGTCCACCCGGCGCAACCGGATAATGCTTGTATGCCGTCTGCTGGTGCAGCGGCTTCACATAATAGATGACCGAAGGAATGCCTTCCGCCTGAAGATGCGCCTTCAGGCCGTCACGATTTTCGCTCTCGATGGAATACTGAGCCCATGCCGAACGGTTGCCAGCCGGAAGGGCGGGAACCTTGACGACATCCTTCAGCGCTTCGTTGTAGCGCTTGGCGATGCGGTCACGTGCTTCCATTTCGTCTTCCAGGATCGCAAGCTTTTCCAGAAGGACGGCAGCCTGAATCGTATCGAGACGCGAGTTGATGCCGATACGGACATTGTCGTACTGGGTTTCGCCCTTGCCGTGGAACAGCACCGAGCGCAGCGTATCGGCCAGTTCGGCGTCGTTGGTGAACATGGCACCACCGTCGCCATAGCAGCCGAGAGGCTTGGCCGGATAGAAGCTCGTCGCACCGACATGGCCGAAAGCACCACACATGACATTGTCACGCTTGCCGCCGATCGACTGTGCAGCGTCTTCGATGACGAACAGGCCTTCGCGGTCGGCGATGGCGCTGATGCGGTTATAGTCGGCAGCCAGACCGAACAGATCGACCGGGATAATCGCTTTCGGCTGCAGACGGCCTTCCTTACGGATAGCGGCGATGGCAGCTTCAAGCTGTTCGATATTCAGATTGTATGTGTCCGCGTCTACATCGATGAACACCGGCTCTGCGCCAACCAGCGCAACAACTTCCGCCGTGGCAGCGAAGGTGAAAGACGGAACGAACACCGCGTCACCCGGGCCGATACCGCGTGCCATCAGGGGCATCTGCAAGGCATCGGTGCCATTGGCGCAGGCGATGACGTGTTCCACACCCAGATATTCACCGAGCTTCTTTTCGAATTCGGCCACTTCCGGTCCAAGAATATAACGGCCTTCCGCAACAACCTTGGAAATGGCGGCATTGAGACGGTCTTCGATACGCGCGCGCTGCGCTCCAAGATCAATAAACTGCATGTTGGCTCCAATATATCTGGCCCGCACAAATGGATATGCGAATCCTCGGCAACCTATTTATTCGCTTGCGCCCTGCCCCGCTATGGCCAGAGCGTTCAAAGTTTTGCGATTCCTGTAACACCGCTTGACGCAGTTGACGCGGATCGCACGGCTCCCCTTTAGCGCGGGTGCCGGACAGTGCCTTCCGTGAGGATACGCAGCACACTGATTGCTTCCTTGCCATCGGTACGCGGCTTTTCGCGCGTCTCGATGCAATGCAGGAAATGCTGCAATTCGCGTGTCAGCGGCATGCCTTCCTCAACCGGGATATAGACAGGCTCGACGGATTTGAAAGACCACTGGTCGTTTTCCCGCCAGACTTCATGGCTGTAGAGCGCAAGCTTGCGATCCCATGGCTCGCCGTCATCGAAGACAGCCATGCCCTTTGTGCCGGTAACGGTCAGGCGGCGTTCACGATAAGCATTCAGGCGCGACGCAAACAGGTGGCCGCGGATGCCATTCGGAAAATCGAGATGAAGATGGGCGATGTCTGTGAGATGATCGAGCGTCGCAACACCCTCTCCGCGAACCGCGCTCGGTTCCTCCCCGGTGATAGCCAGGATCATCGAAAGATCGTGCGGCGCAAGATCCCACAGGGCATCGAACTCGTTGTGGAACTTGCCGAACCCGACGCGATGCGAATGCACATAGCGAATGTCGCCGAGCTCACCGCTTTTCACCATGTCGAGGAGCTTCTCGAAGGCCGGGTGGAAACGCAGCACATGGCCAACCATGAACACGCGACCGTTTTCGCGGGCAGCTTCCACTTCGGCTTCTGCAGCCGGAATGTCGAGCGCAATCGGCTTTTCGACCAGAACGTCCTTGCCGTTTTTCACTGCCTGAATGGCATATTGTGAATGAAACTGCGCTGGCAGCGCCAGAACGATGCCATCAATGTCTGGACGCGTGAACAATTCATCGACGGGAATGCTCGGAACATTGAACTCGGTCGCGAGGCGTTCCGCCTGTTCTGCCCTTGAGTCCGAGACCGCCTGAAGGGCACCGAGGCTCTTCAGGGTACGAATGTGATTGCCGCCCCAATAGCCGCAACCCAAAACCGCAATACGAGGTGCCATAAAACTATGCCTTTGCTGATGCCAAGTTCCTTATCGGTGCAAATGATAGAAAACAAGACGAAAGCTATGCGAAGAGTGCTTGACAGCATTTCATTCCGCACATATACCGCCGCCATTCCTTGCAGGAACAACGATTTGTCCCACCGGAAACGGCGATCATGAAGTTGTCTCTGTAAAGCGACGCGTGGCGGAGTAGCTCAGTAGGTTAGAGCAGAGGAATCATAATCCTTGTGTCGGGGGTTCGAATCCCTCCTCCGCTACCATCGTTCTCCCTCTCCAGACATCTGTGTCAAATGCCTATAGCTTGACTGGCTATCGATGCGCTTTATGTTGTGCGCGTCATTATTTAACGTCGGCACATTCATGCAAATCATCGCTCTCGATCATGTTCAACTGGCAATGCCTGAAGGTCAGGAGCAGAAAGTGTGGCGCGGCGCTACCTTTGGCACAGACCGGCGTTAGCTTTGGCACAAAAAGATAAATCCGCTAACGCCGAACCGATCATTCTCAATTGCTGATTATCACTTCCCGCACTGGCTTTCCCTTGCCGCCACCTGCCGTATAGGTCAGCGCCACGTTCTCAATCCTGAATGCGGAAAAGATCGAACGGATTTCCGGCACATCATTGATCGACAGAATGAACCGGCCTGACAGGCGAGCAAGGCGCTCGGCCATGACCTCGTATTGATCCCGGCTGAAGAGTTCTTTGCCGTAATAGTCTTCCGTCCCCCAATAAGGCGGATCAAGATAGAACAGCGTTTCTGGCCGGTCGTACCGATCAATGAACACTTGCCAGTCGAGGTTCTCAATCACCACAGATGCAAGGCGCTCATGCACGTCCTGAAGCAAGGGCGCGAGTGTGGTCAGATTGAAGCGCGAGCCGGTATCCCGATTCACACCGAACGAACGGCCAGCGACCTTGCCGCCAAAGGTCAGGCGCTGGAGATAAAGGAACCGCGCTGCGCGTTCCAGATCGGTGAGCGTGGCCGGATCGCTTGCCTTCAGGCGTTCAAACTCGCGACGGCTGGTGATCTGGAAACGCAGCGTATCCATGAACTGCGGATAGTGGCGCTGAAGGATGCGAAACAGGTTCACCACGTCGCCGGATCGGTCATTGATGAACTCGGCCCGTGGTGCGAAGGTGCGTCGGAAGAACACACCGCCCATGCCGACGAACGGCTCTGCATATAAGGAATGCGGCACTGCCGCGATGCGATCCCCGATCAGCCGTGCAAGCTGACGTTTGCCCCCGATATAGGCGGCAGGTGGCGAAACAGGATCAACGGCGGTGAAGTTCGATAGAAGGTTCATATGTACGTGTCTCGAAGAATCTGTCACAAGCCGCTTGCCCGAAAGGGCCGGATGCGACGGTTATCTTCAGGTGCTGTCGGGCGGGTTACATCTTGCTGGATAGGCCCGCCGCCACGAATTAACGTGGCCGTCCGTCATCCCATTCCTAACGCGTCCATATAGAGCTGAAGCATGGCTTCCTCTTCCTGACGCTCATGGTCCTCTTTCTTGCGCAGGCTAATGATGGTGCGAACGACTTTGCTGTCGAAGCCGCTGCCTTTTAACTCGGCGTAGACTTCTTTGATGTCGTCACCAATGGTTCTCTTCTCGTCTTCCAGACGCTCAATACGTTCGATGAAAGCGCGCAACTGGCCGACAGCAATGGTTTGGGCTTCGCTGGTAATATCGTCGCTCATTTTTGGCCTCGTTTTTCTAGGTAGGTTATGCACAATGGCGCAATAGTCTCGACCTGCTCAAAAATCCGCAGGCAATCGTTCCAGTCGAGAACCTTGGCGTTTGGATTGGCTATCGATTTCGGCAGCATGGCATGAAGCTCACTGGCGTAAGCCCGATCCAAGTCTTTATGAAGCGAACCGTCCTTGGCCTCAAAGACTTCGCCCCGCTTCATGCCTGCACCTGCGCTGACGGCCAGACAATGGCATCTACGATAGTGCGAGCTGCGGCTTCATCTTCCGCCGCATCGATGTCGCGCTTGGCACCAAGGCGAATGCTTTCGATCATTGCGCCGATTTGCTGCCACTGTGCAAACGCGGCAAGGACAGTGTCTGCGGCCTCGGCCAGCGTTTCTGCAGTAATCCCGACTTCTGATGACAGGATCGGGTACTCTGCGGCTTGCTGATTGGATGCAGCCTTGAACGCCTGCGCCTCAGCAACCTTCTGCTGATAGGTCATGGCCTGTCCGTAGCCGGGCGTAATGTATTTCAGGCGCTCAGTTTCGGCAGCGGTATCAATCTCGGTTTTAAGAGACTGCTTGACGACTTCCAATCCACCCATGATGATACCGTGGGGCAACAACACCTTTGCGAGTTCCGCATCTGTCTGTTGCCCTAGCGCATCCTCTGGCCAGCGCGTTGGCAAGAACGGTGTTTTAAGCCAAGTTGTAAACGCTGCGTCGTTCGTCTTAATGAGGCTACACCGGGCCGAAGAAAAAATACGCCCGTCGTCCGCCTTCCAATACCAGTTTCGAGGGTTGAAGATCATAGGTATACTCCTCCGGCATCAATGCTACCGCCCTGATCGCCGGGGAAAAAATTCTCTCCCCCGCCACCAGTGGTAATGACAGCATTTTTTGTGGCGTTGAAACGGCGTCCAGCAAACTGTGAGCCTATTTTTGAGAATGTCACCGCAAGCCATGATTGGAATGACAGGCTGTCTGCATTCGCCCACGCTTGCTGGCAGCCAAGATTGTAAATCGTCCAGGTCACGGGCGCGGCATACAATCCGCCTGAAAACAACGCGCCACTCTCTGTGCTGATGACAGCAGAAATATCAGAACGACCGTTTCCGCCAGAAATCTCAATACTTCCCCGCACATCAACAATTGCGCCAGATGAAGCATAGACGATCGACAGGTTTGAATTGCTTATAGGCACCTCAATACGGCAGTCGGTCAGTGTGACGGAAACCGTGCTCGCCGCCCAGACCATAAGCACTTGAGTACCTGCGGAACTCTGTGAACGGATGGTAACACCGCGATATTCCACCTTGCCCTGATTGGCGCTGACGCAGAAGTTTTTGCCAGCAGGTTCCACAATCTTGTAAGAACCGCGATCAGACGCATTGCCGATGACGATAACACTGCCGGAATAGCCGCTGAACATCGCCCCTTCATAAGTACCCGGAGCGAGCTGAAAGATGATTGCATATTTATCACTCGGGGCATAACGCGTAGAAACAGCCGCCCACGCGCCTTCGAGTGTCTTGAATGCAGATCCAGACGTGTTTGCCAATCCGTTGTTGGTATCGTTTCCATCCGGGCGAACAAAAAACGTCTGGTTACTTCCAAGCGGTCGCGGCAACAGAGATCTACAATAAGAAACCAAGCGCCACGCATTTCCGTCATAGACCAGCTCTGCAATATCACCATTGCTCAGATCACCTTCAATCAGAGCCGCCCCATCAATACGCAAAACCGGCTTCGCACCAAGAGCGTTGACATTGAGTGTAACCGCCATCGTATTCGTAGCCGTGATTTTAAGTCTCAGCCAAAAGCCAAAACCTAAAGACTGTGGCGCAGGATCAAGGTTAGATACGACTGAATTTGCCGTTCCACTGGCAGTGGCATAGTTCCATTTTCCAGACTGACTATCGAGTGCTATTTTTTCGACATAGACGCCGTTCACGCGCTCGAATACCCGACCGTCAGGAAGACTGATGCCGTGACCATTCTGAGGGGTTATAATATTCCAAGTTTGGCCGTTCCACTCGGCAAGCTTCTGCGCGTGGCCGTTCCAAACACTCGTGGCACCTGCCGGAATAAGATACGTATCCCAAGCAGTTGGGTTGGTAGGCGGCGCAGTCAATGTCATGGACTTGACCGGCACCCATGGCGTTAGAGAAAGCTGTGCTACCGGCACTTTTCGGCTTTCGACCCAAGCACGGCTAGCCAGCAACACAGATGGATCAACGAGCATGGTCACATTGGCTGTTTCGCCAATGATGATCTGGAATTCATAGCGAATATCTTCAAGCTGCCCTTCCAGCGCTGTCGGCTTGTATTGCGAAACCGGCTTTGCGACCGCAACCATATCGCCAACTACGTCAAAAATACCGAATTCGCGCATCCACCAGCCACCGGCAGTGGTCGGGATGATGGATGTAACCAGAACGGCAGACGGATTGAGCGGATCAATCACCACGCTTTCAACCGGCGTTCGCCAGACTTCTCTAACGAGTGCGGTACTGGCAGCGGTCGGATTAACCTCGGCACCATTGCCGTCACCGATAGCAAAGTGGGTGATTGTAACAGCTGCGCCACCGGCAGCACTTAAGGCCAGCTTGTTACGGCCCTTGTTGGTGACGATAGAAAAATAGTTCTGCGCCATGGTTAGACCCCGGAAGTGGACAAAGCGTTGATGCGGATTTCACGAACAGCGCGAGCGCCGGTTCCCGCATAGGATGGAATGATAAAATCGTCGGAGCCAAGCTGTGGCGCGTTGATACGCACGGTCCGGCCACGCCGAGATGCAGCCCCGGCATAAACGTTAGAGATACCGCGCAAGCCGTACTGGATGGCGATGTCTTGGCTCCAGCGCTTGGTGGCATTGATGACACGAGCCGCCGCCCGCTGATTGGCAAGATCAAGCGGCGCATGACCGTTAATGACCGTATCCGATAGAAACAGCACGATCTTGTGCGTGTTGTGGTGCGCCTTTGGCTCTTCTTGCCACCACTGTGTCCAGCGCGCCGAAATACCAATAGCTTCTAACGCCAGCTTGACACCGCGCACAGTGCCAGTGCGAGCATGAATTTCCGGCGCATGACTGATCAGCGAACGTAGCAAATCCTCACGCATGTTGGCCGATACGAACTCTGACAGGCCAGCTTCAACAATCATGGTCGGCAGAAGTGATGCCGGAACCGTGGCTGCATCCTGAATCATCAAGGCCGATGGTTTGAAGTCGGCCAGAACCGCACTCAATGCGCTGACGAAATCACGCGAACGCCGGTCATTGACACCCGGAGGCACAAGCTCAAGCGGGATGAACGGATCAGACATTCGCCCGGACCTCCAGAACGATTGTCAGTTCATCCAGTCCGGCATAATGGGTTTCCGGCAGATCGGTGAACTCCAGTCCGTCAAGATCAACATCGGAGACGCCGGAAAGCGCCTTGACCGCAGCAATGATAACCGAAGGCGCGACCTGTGCGCCAAGCTCCTGCGTCCATGGATGAAAGGCGGCTTCCGCCGTCGCTCGCACCAAATCTTCCAGACCGAGAATCGCTTCCAGTGACCGGACGGTCAGTGTGAAGCTGAAGCCAACGCGGACAGGATCATGGATGGTGACATAATCGCCCATGGCGCGCAGCGTTTCTGGGTCGAGATAGGCAAGCACCGCATCCTTTAAGGCTGCACTTGGCTGGCCTGTCTTCATGAGCGGATAGATGTGAATGTATCCCGGCTCCGGGCGGATGGGAGCAACATCGACAATTTCGGGATCGACGGCCATGGCGTGTTCGCGATAACCGTTGCGCGGCCCGGTCTTGGCAATCGTGAACAGCGCATTGACCACGCGAAGGCGGAACCGCTCCAGCTCCTCATCATCCGTACCGCCCGCAATGGTGGTGACATTGCGGGCGCTGGCGACATAGGCAACCGGATCAAGCAGATCAGAAACCGCGCCCACGCCGAGACCGTTAAATGCGGCTCCCGGCGTCTGCGCCGTTGCGCGAACGACGCCTGCCGCCATTCCGGCCGGAATGATCAGATCGGCATCGGTGGCGAAGATGACAGCCGTGCCGGAAGCCACGCGGGTGCCTTTCGGAACCGCAACGTCGATCAGGCGAACCTGTGTCAGTTCAAAGCGGATATCGGTCGTGGCGGGCTGCGCCAGAAGCCGGAAGGTGGAAACATTGGTGCCGCGATTTTCCAGATGAACGCCGTCCGCAAAAACGGCAGTATTCTGAAGTGTGGCCGTCTGCGCCGCCTCATGCAGGATCGCAAGCGCATAACTGGCGACTTCGATCAAAAACATTTCCGTCTGTGCCGGATAAAGTGTACGGCCTGAAACCTCTTCAAAAGCCTGTTTAAAGAGCGCTTTAAGCTTGGATGGATCGCGCTCGAAGAAATCAGGCGCACCATTGGCGCGAAGCTGTTCAAGCGTCCTTTTGACGGGATCAGCCATTATACTGAACCTCCGTCACATATTGATCGGCAATAACGCTTTCGACCGGACGCCAGAATACCCGCGTCCTGAAATGCGAGAACTGCGCCAAGACCACTTCGACCTTCTCGACCACGATGCGCGGCTCCCAGATCGTGAGCGCGTCCCAGATTTCGCGGGTCAGAAGCGGAATGCCTATATCGGGATGCTTGTCGATTGCGCCTTCCACATCGCAGCCCTTTTCCGGCTCGGTCGGAACCGAACGCTTCGGCGTCATGATGATGTTGGCAATCGACTGATTGAGATCGTCAATGGCGGTGACGATAGCGCCGTAGGTGTCGTCGGCAATGCCCGTTTCCGGGTCGATGCGGCTAACCTTCAAGGACCAGTGACGATGGCGGATTTTGTCTTTGTCGATCATGCCGCCAAGCTATCGGGCGGCTCATACAAAAATGACCGGACATGATGTCCGGTCATTGCTGAAGGTGTGTCAAAAATAGCCGGAATAACCGGCAATGGCAAGTCTGGCTATTAGCATTCCCACTTCGACGCGCCAGAGATCAAAGCCGCGCCGCATCCGCATGTATCTCCTTCACGCGCGATCGGTGCGCCTTCGCATTGATATTTCCCAGACCCTGAAACAATGGCCGTCACCCCATGGCCGGGAATCGGACAGGAATGCAGATCGCCTTTCCGGGCAATCAACGCGCCTTCGCACTGCCATTTCGAAGCGGACGAAATCACCGTGCCGCCGTGGGAGGATGTGTCACCAAGACGAACGATACGCGGCATTATTTCAGGTGTCCGCTTGCGCCGGTGATAGAAATCTCACCGGAAGTGTTGATGGTGATCGCGCCCGTTTCGCGGTCAATATGGATGGAGCCACCCGGAAAGGTCGCACCCATATCGTCATTGCCGCTGAAGGGCGGCGCGTCCTTGTCATTATATTTGGAGCCGATGACGCAGCCGTCTTCGCCCTTCATATCGACAGCGCACCATACCTCGTCGTCAACATCCGGCATCAGGAAGCTTTTGGTCTTGCCGGACGATTTTGCCAGCACGTCGACCCAGAAGGAAACCGTTTCATCCTCATCCACGAACTGGACCTTGACCCGCATCTTCGTCGGATCGCGATCAACCACGATCCCGCGCTTGTTTGAACTGTTGGAGCTAAATTCATTTCCCGCGCGCATCGATAATCTCCGCTTCTGATGTATAGCCGTCCCGGCTCATTCGGTGGGTGGATGTGTCGATCAGGTACTTGCCGGAATACTTCCCGAAATCGGTCATATCGACCGTGACGCCCGCCAGAACACGAACATCGCCCACAAGTGAGATCGAGCCGGAGCGGCTTT
Organism: Ochrobactrum sp. BTU2; assembly: GCF_024539785.1. Classification (NCBI taxonomy): domain Bacteria; kingdom Pseudomonadati; phylum Pseudomonadota; class Alphaproteobacteria; order Hyphomicrobiales; family Brucellaceae; genus Ochrobactrum; species Ochrobactrum sp. BTU2. The sequence continues at coordinate 358,818 of NZ_JAHWRG010000004.1, forward strand.
TGCGGTTCTTGAAATGCAGGCGCGATTTCGCGAGCGCCTTGGCATTGGCAGGGCTTTCCGTGCGCTCGCCAGAGATTTTGAGGGTGTCGCCGGTCTTGACCTGGGCGTCCTCTTCCTCTGACTTGATCGGCTCTTTCTTATTGGCATCCAGATAGCTGACGTTTGCCTTCGAATAGGTCTCGGCAGTCTGGAATTTCAGGCGATAGTCCAGAAGCATCGAGCCGATCTGGGTATGGCTGATCGCGAGCGCTGCGGCGCGGCCATCGACTGACTTAAACGAGGTGAAGATTGCCCGCTTGCCCTTGACCGTGAAATAATGCCCCGTGTCCTCGGCCAGCCGCGTTAGAAACTCGAGATCCCGCTCCCGGCGCTGGGTCACGCGCTCGAAATTGAGATTCTCAATATCGCCTTCCAGCGACAGGCCATTTTCGCCGGTCACTTTGCTGACAATGGCGCGCAAAGACTGCTTTTCAAAGGCGCGGGTCTTTTCGGTGCGCAGCGGCTTCGAAATTGGCGCAGCAAGACCGCGAATGGTCATAATGTCGCCATCACGACTGCCCGACGCTTCCGGCTCATCCATTTCAAAGTCGCCACACGGCAAAACGCCGCCTTTGCCGTCGAAGATAGTGAGGTTCATCACGTCGCCGGGTTCGGGACACCATTCGCCCTTCCAGCGGCCATCCTTGTCCTGCACCTCAACTTCGATCTCATCCACCTCGCCATGGTGCTTGTCGGTATAGCTGATCGACGTGGTCTGCGGGTCCATTTCGGACGAAATATCGACGCCCTGATAGATCAGCGAGAAATAGGGTTTCGTCGCCATCAGGCAAATTTCCAGATCGACCAAGCGCCGCCGAGCAATCCGGCCACGAACTGGATGGTGAAAGCTGTAGGCAAGCCAATGTCACGAAAGATCGAAATCAAGAGCAACACGATCATCGCTGCAATAGCAGCGACAACGCTTCCTGCTAAAAAGGCCAGCAACCTAAGAGTGGAAATCAGTCGTTCATCCATATCAGGCTCCATAAACAGGATTGTTGCGTTTCCACGGCGGCAACAGGTCTGTATTGCTGGCCTCCTCGGCAATCACCGGGATTTTGAGCGTGATGCCGTGCGGCAGAACAAGCGGCGGCACGGCTAGCGCATCAAGGAAGAGATCGCGATTGGCTTCGATCAGCACCGTCTGCTTGTACTGGTCGCCATAATAACGATAGGCAAGCAAGTCCCAGCGGTCGCCGGTCGCGGTCACATGATCAAAATAGTCGCCGGTCAGTTTCGTACTCATTTCTTCACCTGCGGATTTTGAGCAGCACCCTTGGAAATGGCCGGGGCGCGGGATTTGGCGATGGAAGTAATGAGCGAGAACAAGCCCCCGGCAATCGGGTCTTCAAGAAGCGTGATTGTTGCCTCAATCCGTACCGGAACGCCGACCAGACTGGTTTTGACAATGGTGATGGAAAGGCTGTCCACTACATAGCGTTTGCCGTTAAAGACACCGTTGCCGAGAACCAGAGGCATTGGTGATTTCAGCGCGAAGGCAGCTTCCAGCTTTGCCAGTTCCACAGCGGGCGTGCAGAATTCCTCGGAAAAGAAAAAGGCGAATTCTTTCCGGTCCAGTTCTTCGCCAATCTCCTGCAAGACGGGTTTGCCGCGCGTGGGACCATGCTGCGCAAAGGTCGCCACCCGCTCATAGGAATGCGCGGTCGGGCCGGTGAGCGGCGCAATTCCTAATGGGATGCTGCCGAGAAGATAAATCAAGGCGCGATCTCCCGCTCCAATTCATAATGGAGGCAAGCGCCCTCCCAATAGGATTGGCATGAACGGCAATAGCGCTCCTGACCTTCTTCCAGCATGGTGGGACACGTTTCACACACCCAGCTACTCTCTTCCTGAAACACATCCAAAGCATGCCGCATATTCCGATGGCGTTTCATCAAGGCTTCCTCCGATTGCTTTTGCGCCGCTCTTCGTCAACAAGCTTGGCGATGTGACGAGCATGGCTGGAAAGCTCTTTCTTGAGATCGGCCTTCGCGGTCTGTGCATCGCCCGACAGGCTTAGCGTAGGCTTGTACTCGATATGCACGCCGCCACCCGACTGCGACTGGGCGATTGAGGCGGACTGGCTGCGCGCGGCTACTTCCGAGCGCACGGCAGCACCGGCGACCGGCTGCGCGGAAACCGGAACGGTAGCGCCGGAAATGCTGGCGGCGGCGAGTGTGGCCGCTGCCGCGCCACGCATCGCCCTGACCATCGGCGCGGGCCGGATCGACGAGGCGATGGTTTCGGCAAATTTCAGCTTGTGGATGTCGGACAGCGGCCCGACCTTGGCCGGAGACGATGGCAGGTGGTCACGGACGGCCTGCGCCATCTTCTGGATTTCCGCCGTCACCACCGCCGCCCGCGCGCGGATGCCTGCCGCCATGGTGTCCATCAGGGCGACACCCTGATTATAGAAGCTGACATTATTCAGGAAGGCCTCTGCCTGCCGGATGGATGATGTGACCGATGCGCTAACCTGTTGCGCCGAGGTTTCCAGCGCCGCAAGCTTGCCCATGGCCGTTGCAGTGTCGATAGCGGCAACTGCCTGCATATCGGTTTTGAGCGCTGCGGTCGCCATCTGTGCCGCCTGAATGGTGGCGGGATCAGTCACGCTGATATTGGCTTCCGTATCGCCGCCGCTGAAGGTGAAAACAGACTTCACCTTGTTCCATGCACTGGCAACACGCGCCGTCGCCCCGTCGATCAAACCGCCGATGGTGTCAGAAATTCCAGCCCATGCTGTGGTGATCGTTTCAGTCGGCACCCAATCGAAAATCGACTTGATTGAGGTCCATACGCCATCAACAGCCTGAAACGCATTTTGCACCGCAGCCGATACCGCGCCGGAAATGCCGTCCCAGTTCTGGATGATCAAACCGGTAGGCGTCCATGAGAACGCGGTTTTCACCAAATCCCACGCGCCGGTCACAATGCCCGGAATGGCGCTGATAAAACCCTGAATGGTGGACTGGATGCTGCCCCAATTCTGGATGATCATACCGGCAGGCGTCCACGAGAAAGCGGTTTTCACCAAATCCCACGCGCCGGTCACAATGCCCGGAATGGTGCCGATAAAACCCTGAATGGTGGACTGGATGCTGCCCCAATTCTGAATGACCAGACCTATAGGGGACCACGAAAAGGCTGTTTTCAAAACCGATAGCGGGTCAAAGCCGAGCAGGCTTTTCAGCTTTTCCCAAAGCGCCGACGCACCGGCTGCTATCGAATTCCAAAGACCGATGAAGAATTCCTTGATCGGCCCCCAATAGATATAGATCGCAGCGGCAGCGGCGACGATAGCCATGATGAGAAGCACAATCGGGTTTGCCATCAGGGCCGCGCTCAACATGGTGATGCCCATCGCGATCTGAACGATGCCAGCCGCCGTCGAGATCAGGACCGGCGCAAATGCTAACGCACCCAGAATGGCTGCAAGCCGCTCCCACGAACCGACATAATCCTTTGCTGCAACCAGATAAGTGCCAAGTTGCTGGAGGACGCCATAGACCCGGACAGCAAATTGCCAAGCCGCGTTCAGAATTTGAGTAAGACGAGTGCTGATATATTCGGCCCACTGTTGCAAAGTGCCGTCATCTGCCATCGAATTGACGGTATCGAGAACAAGCTGAAGCTTGCTTTTCATCCATTCAAAAAGCCCAGCATCCATTACGGCAAGCTTGAATTGGAGCCAGATATCCGAAAGGTTGGAAGTCATACCTTCCCATGTTTTCGACATCTTATCTGACGCTCCGGCGCTGCGGCGTCCCATTTCTTCGACAAGGTAACGAATAGCATCACGACCCAGCTCGCCCTTCGAAGCCATTTCTTGAAGTTCAGCGGCATTTTTCTTGTACTTTTTGGAAAGGATGTCCCAGACGGGTACGCCGCGTTCCAGCAACTGGAGCGCTTCTTCACCTTGAAGCTTCTGCTTTGTCCAAGCCTGACCAACGGCGAGCGTCAAGCCCTCTAACTGCTCGGACCCTTTGCCGGTCGCAGCCATAGTATCGACCAAAGACATCAAAGTGCCATCGGTCGGATCAAGACCAAATGTTTTCAGGTTGCGGTAAGCTTCCACAACCTGATCGAGTTCAAGAGGCGTCTTCACAGCAAACTCTGTGATCCAATCGAGCGCCTTTTTGCCTTTTTCGGACGAGCCTTCCAGCGTTTCAAGCTGAATCCGATAGCTTTCAAATTGCTTTGCCGTATCGAGCAACTGACCCGCTGCTAGTGCAGAACCACCAACGGCAGTCGCTGCTAATCCCGCAGCAACTGCCATCCCACGAAATGTCTTTCTCGCACCAGACTCAATCTGTTTGAAACCGCTCTTCCCAAGCGCCACTGTCTGCTTATGCAGCGCGACTGTCGCCCGACCGGCAGCACGCGCACCGGCGACAACACCATTGTAAGCGCCACGCGCAACGGAACCGAGCTTGCCAAGGGCTGATGTCTGTTTCTGGGTGGCTTTGGTGGCGTTATCGGCGGCTGACTGCGTAGCCTTTGAACCAGCCTTAACAGCAGCAGCAGTTTTCTTTTCCGCAGCCATGATCTTGTTCATGACCTTGGTAGCGCGGTCGATGCCCTCAAAAATCATCGCAAAGCGCATAAAAAAACCTCCGGTCGGAATACCCACCAGAGGTCGCATTATCTACGATTTAAAATGAACGGACATGATGTCCGGTCACTTGTCGGCAGTGGCTTTCCGAATAGCTTCGGCCTTTGCCTCTTCGAGTTCTACTGTTTCTTCATACCAGAACAGAAACTCTTCAACGTCCATGGCCTGCAACCTATCATGATCCCATCCCTTTTCAATAAGGAAGATATGTTGAGCAGGATGCGATAGGGTTAGTTCAGAACGTTTCCCGACTCCCCCTCGGCGTTGTCATCCTTGCCGCCGAACACTTCACCGATGAGCTGGAGCGTATCGCCAGCGGGAACAAGCTCAGCCAGATCGGTCAGTGTGAGCTTTTCGCCTTCAAAGCGGACAACTTCGCAGACGAAAGCCGCCTGCGCCTTTGGCGTGTCACCCTTGGCAACGCGCTGCGCCTTCATCCAGAGGCCGTGGTTGATAAAGTTCGGCACCGTGCAGGAAATGCCGCTTTCGCTCAATGTTACTGTGCGCTCGCCTGCATTGGCATCCTTATGGGCCTTCAGTTTGGCGCGGACGCCGGATAGTTCGATCTTTTCAGCCATTTGTGTCTCTCAAAACGTTAGAAATCATGGGAGCCAGCCGCGCTACTACCGCGACTGGCAGTGAATAAAGCTGCCGCTAACAGCGCAGGCGGGTTTCAATGAAATTGAGTGCGTCGGATTTCAGGCTTTCGACATATTCCGGCGCGAGCGGTAAAGCGGCCCGGATTTCACGATGATAAGGCTTGGCATTTTCTGCCTGCCGCACGATTGTCATCACCGCTGGAAACGCCATCATGTCCTGATGGTCGTAGTCAGTAAGACTGTAAGCCAGCATCACCGGATTGCTGAAAGGCATGGCTGGTGATGGTGTCGGATAAAGCGAGACGGCGATCATGCAGATGATGGCCGACATTCCAACCAGATAGGCGCTTATAAAAGCTGCTGTCTTGCGCATGGTTTCCTCAAAGAAAAGTTTCAGGAATAGTCCGGTCTGGTCGCGCGATTAACGCGGCCAGACGTCTTCGCCATTGATGCGATAGATGTTGTTCCACGCATCAAAATCGATGATCGGCGTATCGCCGCCGTAAACGGCCTGCTTGAATGTACTGATCGAAATGTCGTGCTCCTGGGCGAGGTTTTCGCCAAGCTTCGCCGTGCGTCCGCCGGTCTTCATCATCTGGAACCCGATATGCGTGATCAGCGTATGCGACTGATCCGCGTTCAGGCCCTCACCATCGAAAATATCGACATAAGAGTGGATTTGGAGCTTGTGGACCTTGGTTGGGTTAAGGATTGCCCGGGACACTTCCTCATCCAGCCATTCGAAGGAAATCTTGCCCTCAATCGCCTGCACCGGGCGACCGGGCAGTTTCAGAATGCCGATCATACCGAGCGTCTGGTGTTCGACCTCAGCATGGGCGATCTCGCCAAGGTCCAGCTCGGCCACGCGGCCACAAACATCAACCTCGTTGATGTAGCAGTCGGCCTGTGTGATCTGTCCGATTTTACGTGCCATGGATTAAGCCTCCTGTCAGGCCGCGAGCGAAAGCGCGTCGGAGATGAATTTCGTGTCGACGTAGGAATCGACGGTGATGCGCTCCATGACCGAGGTCGGATGGCACTCGAACTTGTAGAAGAACCGGCCATCGGCAATCTGCTCGGCGGTGTTCTTGGTGCGGTCAAACCGGAAGGTCGCGCCGTAGAAGACGCCATCACCAATCTTGGAGCGCAGATAGGCGTTGACGCCTTCTTCCGCCGCTTCGACGTTCTGCCGGGTGCCGAGCCGATCCACGTAGTTCATGAGGTAGAAGATGATCGCCTCATGCGACATGTCGAGGATGCGGCGGGCATGAATGAAATTCTCGACATGGGATGATGTCGGGAACGCTGCCGAGCGGTTACCAAAGGTCCGATGGCCTGTTGCAAACGAGCGCATGGCCGTGACGATGCCAGCTTCGTTGAGGAAGTTGGTGTCGTTCTGGTAGTCGGACGGATAGAAATTGATCGGAACTTCAAGATCAACAATGCCCTTGATCTCACGGTTGGACGGCGAATGATGCCAGCCCTGTTCAAGGTCGGTCGCTATGATGACACCGGCCAGACGCGAGGACAGAGGATCAAGGCGAGTTTCGGTTGCGCCTGTGGTGTCCTCAATCACCACATGCGGATAGGTCAACACGGTGCGGGCGCTGGAAGTATTGGCGCTGCCGGTCGTGCCACGCGCCTCGACTGCCTGCTGCTTGGTCAGCCCAAGCGGCATATCCGCAATGGAAATTGCATGAAGGCGGTTCGCCACCACGTCCATTTCCGTGCGAACGGTGGCGGTCGGAGAATAACCCGGCGCAATGATGAGCTTCGGAAAATAGCCGAATTTGTTGTAGCACTCATAAGCGCCGGAAAACCCGGTCGCCTCACCAGTTGGCAAAATCGTGCCGTTGATTTCCTGTGTCGTCACCTTGGACGGGTCGGGCGTCGTGTCTTCCTTATGGGTGTCAGGATCGAACACATTGTTGACGATGATGGTGCCGCCGTCGCCCTGATCGAAAATCGCATCAAGGGCTGCGGGGATGGTGTAGCCATCCTTGTGCTGGCCGAACGCTGCCGAGGCTTCAGCGCGGGAACGGATGATAACGCGCTTGTTAATGTAGTCGGCGCGCTTTTCAGCCGTGTCATGCACGTCCTGAATAGGAGCCGTGCCATTGACATAGGTGACGGCAGATTTCACGTCGCGAACGACGGTCACGCCATCCTTATGCTCAACGACCTCCGGGCCGTGATGGAAAGTTGCAGCCATAGGTCAGGCTCCTTCAGACAGTGTGCCGCCGACCACTTCCGCCGCGCCGGTTTCGGCAATCAGCAGTTTGCGGGCGATCAGATTGCTAACGATTGGATGGTCTTCCGGCAGGCCGGTATAGGACGCGCCCGGAAACAGCATCCGGGTCTTTTCGCCCTCGATGTCGAGCGGCGTCACTGGTCCGGTATAGCGGTAGGACTTTCGGCCCATTGTTGAACTATGTGGCTGCTTTGCCATTGCTTGGCTCCTCTAGAGGGTTGAAAATGCCGGTCGCATGAGCGGCGCGGGTGACTGGACGGTACGGGCAACGGCAGGGATCGGGAGCGCGATGCGGATTTCCCATCGCCAGACGCCATCGGCTTCCTGCATGAGCTGGTCGCGGTTCATGACGGCAGGACCAGCACCGGCAAAGGCTCTGCCCTGAAGTGCAAGGCGGATATCTTCTAGATGGTTGTAAGCGCCGCCTTCACCGCGCAGCGAGCGGACCAAAAGCACAAGCGAAAACTCCATCGTGCGGGCTTGTGCGGTATTGGCTGGGCCTTTCGGAGCCGCATAGCGCGAACCGGCATAGTGGATCAGCAGCGCGGCAGGCAGGCCGGAAAAATCATATTGCTTCGGATCGTTCGGAAAGACCTCAACCTTGCACTGACCGGAAACGCTCTCCTTCAGGACAACAAGAAGCGCGTCTTCAATCTGTTCAATGACCAGTGGCGGGCGAACGGTACGCAGATTGTCGGTCATCAGCGCCACCCCTGAAGAATACCGGGAACACGCGCAGGCGGGATGATTGCGCCGACGCGGCTGGACCCGGCTTCGCCGTTCACCGGCTCGCCTGTGATTGGCAGTTCAAACTTGCCAGTGGCGACCGCCTTGATATTGGCTAACGCCGCATCGTGACGTTCCTTGACGATTTCCGAAACCTGCCCCTGACCGCCCGACTTGTCGCGCAGGCGATAACGGGCGATATCGCCGATCAGACCTTTAACAAGCGCAGGCGTGGTGTCGGGCGCAAGGGTTTCGATGACGGCATAGCGGGCGCGGGCATAACCGATCAGAATATCTTCGGCATAGGTCAGCGCCGCCTCAATCTTGACGGTATCAAGCGAGCGACCGGCAGCGTCGTTCAGATTGCCAATGCCCGCAATCTGCGAGACTTCGGCCAGTCCGAACATCTCCGTAAATTCTGCAACCGTTACAAAACGTGGCATTGGTCAAAATCCGTTGTGAGTGTGGAAACGAGCGGGATGGCCAGAAAACGATCATGGATGCCATCCCGCTCGAAAGGTCCGGCTTGAGAGACTTCGGAACGGACCTTATTTCGTGGGCTTGGCAGGCTTGGCGTCGTCATCCTTGCCGGGGTCGGCGTCCGGCTTCGTCAGCTTCTCCAGTTCCGCCTGTGCCGTTGCCAATTCAGCGTCTGCGTCGGCTCTGGCCTTTTTTTCGGTGCTCAGATCGGTTTCTAGATCGGAAGCCGCCTTTTCAGCGGTTTCGGCGCGGGCCTTCATTGCAGACAGATCACCTTTCAATTCGGTGATTTGCGCTTTCAAAGGCTCGACTGCACCCGAGACGGCAGCTTCAACCAATGCCTTGGCTTTTTCTTCAGCTGCCCGCTCAACCGCCTCCTGAAAATCGCTTTCAAGCGGCGTGTCGGACAGATCGACCGAGACTGCGTCCCGAACCGCGTCCGGGTTGATGACGCCGGAGGCAGCAAGCTGAAGCGCGAGCGTCGTTGTGACGGTGACGGACTTTCCTGCCGGTTCTCTAACGCCGTCGATCTTGGCGGGGCCGGTCAGGGTGACGGAAAGTTTGCGATCTTCCATGTGTCCCTCCATCAAGCCGACGCCGAACCGGCATTCTGGATCAGGAAACCAGCCTCGGCCCCGGTGATGGTGGCGCGGCGCTCAATGGTGGTGGGATAAATCCACGAACCATTGCGATCCTCAAAGTACGGCTTGTTGACCTGCGGATAGCCGAGCAGCTCATAGGTGTAGGCGTAGCTCGGCACCTGAAAATTGTTGCCCTGTTCCGGGACATAGGCGAGGATCGCATCATCGCCCCAGACATCATTAGCAAGAGCGCTATCGTCAGCGGTTTCCGGCAGATAGACCGCCGCGCCCACAACCACCTTCTTCACGTCGAAATATGCGGCAAGCATTTCAACCGAGATGCTGTCCTTCGACGTATATTTGAACTGTTCCTTGATCTTCGGATGGTTCTTGAGCGCATTGGCGGCGTTCGGGCCGAGCGCCAGCGTATTGGGATAGCGCCCGACCGAACGGCGAATTGCTTCCTTGGCGGCATCAATATCGGCCTTCGGATCGGAGTTCGGGTCCGTCCAGCGATCAGCGCCAACCAGTGCCAATTTGTGATTGGCATCATATTTCGACGCATCACGGGCAAGCTTGGCGCTGTCGACCTCAAGTGTCAGGTCGAGGATATCGAGCACCATGTTGACGGCACCGGCAGCGAGATCAATGCCGGGAATGGCCTCCGCCTCCTGCTGATGTTCGGTCGGAACAACCGCCTCAAGGGAATCCTGTACGAGCGAGACAGGATCGTCGGCATAGCCGTATTGGATGCGCTTGCGGTCGGCACCCGGCGCGCGGCGCGTGTTGAGCAGACGGAAGCTTTCCTTGCCGAAACGGATCGTGCGCATGGAGCGGTTCGGGATCGAAACACGCGGGAACAGATCGGCGGAAATGAAAGTGGAATTGCGATATCCACGCGCATGCGTCGAAAGAATTGGATCGACAACGGCAGCGGTACGCTGATTGAGAGCCTTAGACATCAAATGGTCCTTACTTGACGAGGATGGTGACGAATTCGCCGTCCGCCGCGTCGGTCAGGGCGCGGGCGAAAGCATTGGCGGAATCGGCGGCGGCGGCTTTCACGCCACCGGCGGCGGCTGAAACGACCTTCTGACCCTTGGTAATGGCACCCTTGGCGCGGATACGAACGGTGCCGATCATCATGCCCGCGACATCAAGACCGACCTCGGTTGCCGGATTGAGCGCAACGGCCTTCACCGGCGCGTCATCCGCCGTCACCTTGCCGTCATCGAAACCGACAAGGTCATAGGCGTCGAAAAGCGTGGTGGCGGTAATCGTGTCGCTGAAGACGGAATGGAAAAACTGCATGGCAAAAATCTCCGGTTACGAAACGGCGCTGACTGCGTCGAGATAGGCGGTGCCGGGATTTGCCTTCTGATAGGCAATCGCCTTGGCATGAAGCTGCATGTCGGATGGATCAACTGCCTTGCCGTCAGCCGCAAAGGATGCGGCACCGCCAGCGCCCGGCGCTTCAGGCAAGTCGAGCGAGCCGAACGAAACGACCTTCGGCTGTGCTGCCAGAATGTCGCGCAGGGCCTTTGAAACCGGAACGGCGGCTTCGCCTTCAGCAAAAGAAACAGCGGTATCGGCTGGAAGCGCATCGAGCAGCGAAACCACCTTGTCCTTGCTGGCGGCTAAAAGCTTGCCGTCTTTGACGAGGCTTTCCGCAAAAGACACGTTGTCGGCGTGGAGCGCCTCCTGCTCGCGCTTCTTGATGCGCTCTTCACGGGCGGCAATGTCAGCTTCGCGGGCGGCAAAAGCTGGATCGGGTTGCTGGCTGGGCTGCGTCACAGGTGCAGGCTCCTTTTTCGGGTTTTCGGGCTGGGCTGAAAAAGATGGGCGGACAGACGGCTTTTCGATCTCGGTTTCCGAAAGCCATTCGATGCGATAGGCGGGCAACGCCTTGTCGGCGTCCTCCAGACCGAATTTCTCAATCAGAAAATCGCGCATCATGCGGAAAATGCTGGCGGTGTCCTCAAAGCCGCGCTCGCCAAACTCGGCGCTGACCGTGACGGCAGCATCCGCCGCCGAAAACTGGACGTTCTTCAGGCCCGACACAGCGGGCGCGGCACCGCCGAGAAACCCGATATGTTTCGGATACCATGTGCCGGGAACCGGGTTCGCCGCATGATCGGGACGGAAGAAAGACAGGCTGACTTTCTTATAGCGGCCAGATTTTACGGCTTCCGAGAAAGCAGGCTCGATCTCGCCAACGGTCGCATAGAGGCGTTCCGTGCTGGCGTCATATTCAAAGCCCTTGGCCCACGCGTAGGCAGGTGCATCGGTCGAAGGATGACCGACAACGCAGGGTGCGGGTGCGGTTTCAGGATCGTAGCAGTCGGCAATCGCCTTCAGGTCCGCAGCGGTATAGGTGATGGCAGCGCCTTCCATCGGCGTAAATGTGCCGGGGCGGAAGACCTCAATACGGGCGGTTGGATTTGTGGCTGATGCGGTCGGCATGTCGGCTCCAGAAATGATCTGAAGCGACAATGCGGGATGGCTGAAAACAAAATGACCGGACGCGATGTCCGGTCAATCATCAAGCTGCCTGCGAGCCGACAATGCGTCAGGTTGCGATGAGTTTCAAGGTCCGATTACGATTTGCATCACAGACTATCATCGCCATGCCCTTTCATTCGATTTCTAACGCGCCTCTAACGCGGGGCAAATCCAAAATCGGTAGTTCCGGGCGTCCGCGCATCTTCTACGCTTCTGTGCCGCGAAAAATCAATGGCGTCATTCCACCGTCAGCCAGTCTTCGGCAATGGCAAAAATTTCCTCTTCATCGGCGGGCGATATGCCAAGATAAGGCCGGGCCGGAATGACGGCTCCCTTCATATAGCCCTTCGATTCACCGCCGAAATGCTGAATGGCGGCGTAGGCAAGTGCTGATCCAATCCGAACCTCGGTATCGCTTGCCTCTGAATTGATTGTTTCCTTCAGGTAGCCAGAAGCGCGCAGGATTGTCATCGGGGCATTTCCGTATAATCGTGATCGTCTATCTCGTGTGACTGGCGACAACGGTGCCCATCTTGTTCCATCGGGAGCCGATTCATTGTCGAAATTGTTGTCGACCGATTCAAGCAGCCGCTCGCCAACGTTCTTGTAGAAGCCGATAGGCCGCTGCATCTTGCCAATCAGCTCGGCCAGCTTCTCGCGCAAATCAGCATCGTCAATCGTGGTTTTGTAGCTGATGCCTGTCATTGGACTTTTTCCTGTTCGGGCACTATATTGAGTTTGTCAGCAACGCGAGGACCGGTGATGGTCATGGTAGCTCCCTGACACAAGGCCGGATCACCCTGGCCTTTCTTTTTATCGGGCCTTTTATTTTGCCGGTCGTTTGTAAACGAGCTTGCCGCCACGCCGTCGATCCAGCGTTCTTAGATCGGGATTACCGGCCTTGTCGGTCGTGTTGTAAGCCGTGATGGCCTCCCACAGCTTTTCCCCGATCTCGAAAACCACCATCAGGCCGGTTTTCCGATCAGCGCGAATATAACGCCGGTCAACGACAAGTTCTTCCAGATCGGGCGAAACCGGGTCCTTTTTGCGGGCGACGCCAACCCAGATTTCATCCGGGTCCATCAACGCTTCAGCCAGAAGCGGTGTGACCGTAGCGCGATCTCCCTTCAACACCTTCAAAGCGCCAGAACGATCACGGAAGAGCTGATCGGAGATCGGAAGCTTGGTGCCGGACTTATCCTGAAACAACACGGCTCTGCCGATAGAAGCCCCGAACGGTTTCAGAAAGGCGCTCACGTAATCTTCCGCCTTCAAGCCCTCTTTCAAAGGCTTTGAAGCGAGCGGAACAGCTTTTTGCAACAAATCCTCAATCGGTTCCGGTCGGTCGATTTCAACGGCCATGCGCGGATTGTCGAGAAGCGCACTCCCTTCATCCAGCAAGCTGGACGGCGTCAGGCCGCGTTCCCACAAATCACCCGGCAAATAATCCCAGCCGTAATCGATCCCCTGCGGATGTTCGATCAGCTTGCCGGTCGCGGGGTCGATCACAGGCGCATAAAGTTCTTCAGGCGATGGATCGGGACCAGTCTTGCCGCGCTTGGTCAGGTCGCGATACGACAGGCTGCGCACGCCGCAGGAGCAAAGCCAGCCATTCGGCGGGAAATGTTTCACCCACCATGGATCATCATGGCGGTAAATCTTTCCATGCCATGCCAGATGCTGCGGACGCGGGATTTTCGGCTGGCGTTTATCACCATGGATATATTCCCAGAACGGGCGCAGCTTCAGCACATCCGGGTCGCGCATCTGCTTGAGCCGACCGGCCATATGCGAGGTGCGCAGATTGGTTTCAAAGATGACGCGGGTGCGCCAGCCGCGTTCCCCTTTATATTGCCAGCCATATCGGGAGACGAGGAGATCAAACTCATTGCGGAAATCTTCTAACGTCCGGCCTTGCTCGGCAGCGTTAGCAATCGCAGTCTGGAAATCCGCGATCATATTAAGGTCGGTGGCACCCGAAATGACAAAGGCGCGATCGTGAGTGCCGCGCATGGCATCAAGCCATGACTTGGTCGGCTTGGCGCGCTTCTGGCGCAGAAACTCAATCTGCTCGCGGAACGGCTGATTGAAAACATCGGCTTCAGCAAAGCTCGGAAGTTTCTTTAATCCCTGTCGCGCTGTCGCGCTCCCCGCCTCTTGCTCACCATCACGGAATGCATCTTCACGGCCATGGAGCGCCGCCAGCTCCAGCCCGTCGCCAAGCAGATTTGCTAACGCATCCGGTGTCCATTTGGCGGCAAGCTGAAGAAGGGATCGCGCAGCCGATGCAAAGTCCGTCGCAGCGTCAAGGGCCGAACGGATTGCGTTCAGACGGCGCGTAAAATGCGCAGAACTCAAATCCTCAATCCGGTCGGCAATATCGCTGACCGGATCGGGATCATCCGCAAAGCTTACTGAATTATGGAGTTTTTTTTTGACTGAACCGGGCCGAAAAGTGCAGCAAAGGCCGGATTTTCCGATGCCAGCATGCGCAGATCGCGGGCGCGCTTGCCGCCTTCCATGAAGGTGAAACGCGCTTCCACAAGCCGGTCAATCGCGGTTTCCGACAATGCGTGGGTCAGTTCAAACGACACGATGAATTCACGCGCATCATTATCATCGTCAATCTGTGCAGCCGTCACAAGAATTTCGACAAGGGCGGCGTTTTCGGAACTGGCGGCTTCGGCCTTGGCCTTACGGGTTTCGGCCTTGTCCTTTTCATTGCTCGGACGCACCCGCCAGATGCGCGGGACGCCTGCGCCGGGGAAATTATAGTCGATCAGCCACTGCACGAGCTGCTCGCGGAGCGTATCGGACAAATGGTCGGCGTCACTATCGACCAGCAAATCAAGAATATTGGCATGGGTTTCCGCTGCCGCCTTCGAACCAGCCGTGCCGATATCGGTGGTTAGCGTTTCACCCAGAATGCAGATCGCAATCTCGGTATTCCAGAATTCGAGCCATTCCTTGTAGCTGACCGCCCCTGTGCGCGCTGCTTCCAGAAACTTGACCGAGGTTCCGACCGGAACGGTGACGGCGGCACTGGTCTTGACACTGGCAAGCTTTTGCAAAAGCTGGTTCTGCTCTTCGGAAAGCATACCGTAAGGCGTTTCCGCAATGACGGTCGGACCCGCGAACTTGTCAAGAAAATGAAGCCAGAAGGCCACGCCTTCGCGCTTGAACAACACGGCCCAGAACAACTGATAGCCGAGGCCCAGACCATAAGGATTATTGCCGACGACGCCATGGCGGTGCACGATAAACTTGCGGTCGGGCAGCTCAATGCCGTCCCGCATGTTCGCCCAGGTCAAAAGGCGCGGCTTCCAATCTTGCCCGAACGCAAAGCGGCGCTGATCATGGGTAATGACCTTTTCCGGTACGATCCGGTTGCCGTCGCGCTTCCAGACCACTTCCGAAACCGCAAAACCTTTCAGGATCGCACCGCCCGACAGATCCTCGCACATGCGGTCGAATGGCAGATTGCGCAAAGTCTCGCGCACGAAATTTGCAGCCTCCACATCAAGCGGCTTTTCCGATGCGGCTTCCACTTCCCATTCGCGGGCGACGAGCTGCTTGTTGCGCTTGGTCAAACAGGCCGATGCCCGCGTGTCCCGCTTGATCTCATCATAGATTTTAAGACCATCGCCGCCGCCGCGCTGGATCAGCGTATCGTCGGCATGCTGAAGCGCGCCGCTATAGAACGGAATGGTGATGTCGTTTCTGGCATCCGCAATTAGCGTCCGCGCCTCGGCGGGCAGGTTCTTGCGTTCTGTCGCCGTCAGGCTCTTGTCTGCAAAGGATGCCGACTTCCGGTTCTTCTTGCCACGGCTCATAGGCGATATCCCTCAAGTCCAGTATTGCCGCTGCCAGCGGCGGTCATCATTCCGCTTCCGCCCGTGCTGGCGCGATTGCCGCCTGCATAGAGCAGCGCGTTCTGCCAGAGCATGTCGAGGCAATCCGGGCCGTCATCATGATCGGCATCGGGCCATTGCTGGAGCTGGTCGATCAGCGTCTGTTGCGTGGCGTTGAGCCGGATCAGACCGGCAGCGGTCGGCGGCTGAAGTCGCTCAATGCGCAAATCCTTGTCCGCGTTAGGAATAATCGGCACGGCGGATATGCCGACACCCTGCTGTGCAGCGGTCGTCATTAGCGTTGTGCGCAGGAATTCCTGAAACTGCACCGATTCCACGAACCACAGCAGGCAGCGATATTGCCGCTGAAATGTGATGATGTCGGAAATGATGATATCCGGCAGACGGCGGCGGATAGATGCCTCCAGCACGTCCATGGTGCCATGCAAGCGGTTGAAGCCGCCAACGAGAATGGCGCTCGGATCGCGCCCATGGCCTTTCTTGCCAAGCGACGGATCGACCGCCCCGAAATGGATAAGATCGGGCTGAACCAGCGTCCAGAATTTGAGCTGGCTGAACGGGCTTCCGGCATTGATCGGCTTGTTCTGATATTCGGTCTGGAAACTGTCATGATCGGCAGCGCGTTCCAGCATGAGCCAGACGAGCGGCTGCATGGCAGGCCAGTTGACAACGGCACCGGCATCCATGGCGCTCTTGTGCGCTGTGTAGAATGCGCGGGCGGCTTCCTCGCCGTCATTCTGGTAGGCTTCTTCAAACTTGTCCCAAAGGTCCATGCGATCCGGCATGCGGATGATCGCCTGAAACTCGGCCACCCGCCAAACCGGCGTCTTTGCAGCCCGGACAAGCACAGCATCATAATGCAGCACCGTGCCAACCCAGATCACATCCATGGAGCCGTCAGGCGGGCCGACTTTCAAAGCGGCGCGCTTGATCCATGTCTCTAACTTCTTGCGCTGATCAGGCGAAC
Source organism: Ochrobactrum sp. BTU2 (assembly GCF_024539785.1). Lineage (NCBI taxonomy): Bacteria > Pseudomonadati > Pseudomonadota > Alphaproteobacteria > Hyphomicrobiales > Brucellaceae > Ochrobactrum > Ochrobactrum sp. BTU2. The sequence goes on from NZ_JAHWRG010000004.1 coordinate 375,447, forward strand.
GCACCTGTTCGTCATTCTCCAGATCGTCAAAGAACATCAGGTCGGGGCGATAAGGACCGTGGCGGCGACCACGCAGCTTCTGCAACGCGCCAAGCCCCTCAATGCGGACATTGCTTTTCGTGACGATCTCGCCTTCACGCCAGACACGGCCTGCGCCGGTGGCGTCGGGGAAATCATAGGACAGGCGTGGGTTTTCCGTCAGCTCGGCCTTGATCGCCTCAATCAGAAGTGCGGCCTGCGCATACACGTCGCAGACTTCCAGAATGTAGCGCTTAAGCCCAAGGCAAATGCAGTAAAGCGCAAAACCAAGCGAAAGATGTGTCGATTTGGACGAACCGCGTGGCGCGATAAACAAATCTCTAACGCCCTTTTGGGCGGCGAGGATTTCAGGAACGCGAGCAAAGATCGCCTTGTGAAACAGGCTGTGTTCGCCCTTCACATAATGCGGCAGATAGGTTTCCAGAAAGAATTGAAAGCCGGTTTCAGGATGCCGGACTTGCGCAAGCCGCTCGGCCTTGGCCTTCGGATCGGCTGGAAATGCCGACACCGACAGGTCAACCCAACGCGCAAGTTCGTCGGCTTTCCCGGCAATCCATTCGCGGAAATCCTTCTCACTGACTTTGGCTTTCAGGTTCGGGCGCTTCATGGTGCAAAGGCACTCGCGATGCGATCACCAAACGGAATCAGGATTTCCTGCACCACGGAAATGTGCTGCGGGAACTGCTCCTGAACAAAGCTGACCAGATGCTGCACCACGGACTGCGCAACGCCCAGCTCGGAAATCTTCGGTGCGAGCTTGCCTGCCGATGCCGTGACCTTGACCATGGCGTCGCCGAGCGCCACCATGTGCTTGATCTTCTGGTCGAGCGTCAGAGCTGGATTGTTCTTGACCTCATCCAGCAGCGACTGCGCCATGATGACGAAATCTTCCGTCACCGACGAAATGACCGTATCCAGCCCTTCACCGGCAATGGTGGCGGCAGATCGTGCCATATCCCAATCGTCGCCATTTTCCTTCGCAGCCTTCTTCCAGCGCCCGATGGTCGCCTGACTGACATTGTGTGTCATCGCGATGGTGGCAATCGACATGCGTCGATAGACGTAATCGGATCGGGCCTTGCGGCGGGTGTCGTGAGTTTCAGCCATTCTTGCCAGTGCCTTTGCCGATACCGAAAATGTCTTTGATAAGCTGCGGCGGGTTTTCCGATGCCTGCTTCAGCCAGAGGATGAGATTGCGGCCTGTGATCCCGTATGCAGCCGAAACCGCATAGCCCCACGATCCGGGATTTTCGGAGACACCAAGCAATTCAAGGGTGAGATCGGTCGCGACCACGCCAACGAAAACGCCTGCCGCAATGGAACCGACCGCCGTTAGAAAGTTGTGAGCGCGCCAGTCCAGAACAACAGAAATCACGGCGGCAACGCAGGAAGAAAGAAGCGTTGCCACCTTCAGGCCAAAGATGGTTTCAGGACCCGTCATTTACGTCCTCTTATGGCGGAAGCAATCACATTCAGCCCGCCGCCAAGGGCCTGAATTCCAAAGAATGAAAGTAGGATCATGCCCTGCCATTCATCGAACGGTGCCGGGAACTTGGCGATGCGCCAGCCAAGCGCGAAACAGGTGTCAGCCGTGACCAAAACCAGATGGATGGCAAAGCAACCGGCAATCACCGCCGTAATCAGCCGCATTTCCCAAAAGACTGCCGACGCGAGCCGGACTTCCTTGGCATTGCGGGCTTCTTCGATCTGGCGGCTGATGTCGGCAATGGCCGCGTCCGCCACAAGGCGTTGCTGGTCGTTTTCGGCCTTCAGCTTCATTTCATAGGCGCGGGTCAGCGCGCCTATGAAATCACCCGTCAGCCAGCGCAGAAGAGATGAGAACATCAAATCTCCTTCAGGCGATTGACCGACCAACGGCCAGAAGCAAACATATAGACGGCACCGGCTCCCAGAAGCAGAAGCAGCGCCGACACGCCGAAAGCCCACGGATTGTTAACGCCGACGATTGCCGAAACCACCGCCGTGCCGACCGTGCCGCCGATCAGGCTCTTTACGGAGCCGCTGGCGGAGGGCTTCACATCGTCAGCCGTGGCAAGCGCGGCATTGGCATCCGAGACAGGCGCTTCGACACTGGCCGCGTCAATGGCATCAAGGAAATTCTTGTGATAGCCAGCAATCAGCTTGGCTTTGTCGGTGCCGTTGACAATGGCGCGTGAGCCTTCAGGGTCATCGACCTTTGCGTTGAAATAATCCGAAAGCTTGTGGCGACCATTAGTGAAAAGCCCTTCGGCCATACCGACGATGGCAATACGGGCGCTGATTAGCGGGTCGAGGGCTTTCGAGGGGTTATTGACAAGGTCAATATCAAGTCGATCACCGAGGCGGTCGTAATTTTCCTCATGCGTGATCTGGATGAAGCCGCGCCCGAAAAAGCCATCGCGCCAGTAAGGCGTTTTGACCGATTTCAGCTTTCCGGCCTTCCATGCGGTTTCAAGACGACTTTTCGCCTGTGCGTCCGAATTTGCGTTCGTTTCGCGAACCGGCTGCATGCGACCGCCTGTTTCATGGAAAATCTGCGCGAGGATATTGGCGAGCCAGCGGCGATCCGTCAGGTGATAGTAATTCCACACATCAAGGATGACATTGATGCCGTCGACCTGCGCTTGGCTCAGGCGATTGCCGAACGGCGCACGGCGCAAATAAGAAAAGAAAGTCGTGGGATTCTTGATCGTGGACATTTCGCCTCGCGGTGCGGATTAAGAGATGTGCGAGGACTTTGGCCGGTCTTTAAAAGCAAAATGACCGGACATGAGGTCCGGTCACTGATCATTTGCAAACAAGTCGAATTGGTTGGGTGCAGATGGCGGCGCATTTGCCACCCGGCGCACATGGCGTTGCGTAATACCAAGGCGGCGGGCTATCTCACTTCTGGACAGCCCCTCTGCTTCGAGACGCCGGATCGCGGACAGCGCGTTGCGCGGTGGCTTGCAATGCGGAACCGAAAGCAGCGATCCGCCCATATAATTGCATATCGCATATCCGTCCTCTTTGCCAAGAGCCTGAATGACAGGATGGTCTTCATTCGGCTTTTTCGGGAAATATGCTTCACTACCACCATAGACCTGCACGATTTTAAGGGCAAGACGAACCCCAATCGTTTCCGCGATCTCTTCAATCGAAGCTGGCAATGCGCGACGATCACTCATGCCACACCCGTTAAAAACGATTGCTCAAAACAGGATGCAACTGCTATTTGAACAGGCATGGAAACGGGGATGCGATACTCATGAAAACTGCACTTATAGCCGGATTGATCGCTCTGACGCCGACGCTGGCATTCGCGGAAGCCGAGCTTGCCGATTGGCAAAAAGCTGGACTTGAGAAAGTGCGCGAGTACAGTCGCGTAAAAAACGCAGAATGGCAGAGCAAAACTCTCTTGTGGCTTTTTGCTGATCCGGCAGATGTTTCTTGGGACACCGTTGCGGACCAGATGACGTGCAATCAACTTCGCACAGCAGGAATGCCTGAAGGCAGTCGCGTAATGGTGGCATTTTACGATGCGAAGGCTGCGGCTAACGGCAACGGAAAACGTATGGGCTATGCGCTCTGCAAATAAAATCATCCCCGCGCCTCCATCGCCTTGAGCGCCTCAATGATGGGATTGGCCTCTTCAAACGTTAGAAAGTCAGGATCATCAACGGTAGAATGACCTCTAACAAATGTGCGCAACGCAGATCGGGAACCGTCATTGATGACGCCCTTGCGATGGCAGGAACGCCAGAGCGCATGAACCAGCCGGATATAAGGTTTTGTAGAAAGCGGCAGCGATTTGCCGCTTTTCTTCATTTTAAAGCCCAGACGCTTCAATTCATCGACCACAGCAAGACGCTGGCGCTCCGACATGGCGCGCAGCGAGTTAACGCCGGTGACGCGGACATAGAGCGCACGGATCGTATCTTCATCCATGCCCAACTGAATGCGGGCAATATTGATAACGGCGTATGTGTTCATTTCGCACCGCCAATCAAACGCTGCGACTCCCGGCCTCGAACGCCGTGTGAAATATTGACATTCTCACCCGCAGCCACACCTGCATAACGAGCATGGTCGAAACGGGTCTTATGGGAGGCCGTTTTAACACTGCGGGTATCAGGATAGCGACGGTCGCGCTCTTCCTGCGCTTTCCGGCATTCGATTGCCGAAATGCTCGGTTTGAACATCTGGAAGAGTTGCCCGTTCAGGCTGGCAACCAGACCTGCCGTAAAATCCACGACCGCCTGCTTGCGTGTGGCCGTCGAGCGGCGACGGCGATAGAAATCGCCCTTCTTGAACCGCTTCACCTCATTGTTGATCGCAGTATCACAAACATCGTGAAGATAGGTGGCAATCTCCGGTCCCGGTTCCTTGCCGACATAGATCATGACACGGCCATCCAGCGAACTGGACATCAGCGCCGCCGTATTCGTGCAGCGGGCGATAACCGGCCAGAGCGCAGCGCGGGCAGATCGAACCGCCCCATTCAATGCGGCGGCTTCCTGTGTCATTTCCAGATCGCTGTCGTACAGGCCATGTTCACGCATCAGCTCGGCCACCTTGGCAGCGGCTTCCATAGCCTCTGCCTCGGTAAAGCCCCGTGCCGTAGTACGCTCACGCAAGGCATTGATGCGTCTGCGGATGTTTTCCGAGATCATGCCGCACCTGCCATTTCCGAAAGGTGTTCAACACGGTCAACACGATAACGATGTGTCATGTGAAAGCCGTCTTGTAACGACCGTGGCAGATCGTTCGTAAACAGCAATCTATCGCCAACACCGTGCGGATACATCAAATTGACGTAGTAATTTCCGTCTGCCCAGACATTTGCTTGAAATGGCCCAGCATCCATGACGCGGCCCGTACCATCACCTAAATCCTCGACATCCCACCACAGGCAATCCTGACCGCGATCCGAAAAATGAAACCTGATCTTATTCATGAGCGCGCCCTCACGATCTGAACGATAAGGAAGATGACCAGCAAGGTCAGAACCACATTCAAATATTCGGTTGCCATGGCTGCTCCTCACTTCACCGGCTGAGCGGTTTCGAGTTCGGCTGGCTCCACGACGAAATCCTCACCTTCAGACGAGATCGAGACACCAGCAACCAGTCGCGCCCTGTCTGGATCGGCCAGCATTGCATCCTTGTTGATCTTCGTCTCTTCGTTAAGAAACGCCAGAAAGCCGAGTTTGCGGCACTGTTCGATAATCAGCTCGACGCCTTTGAGCTTCACGCTCGGTGGGCGCAAACGCCACTTCACGGTGCCAGTGCCGAAATTGTGGTATTTGACCTTACCGTCATCGGTAAGTTTCATGCGGTTCGCTTCGCAATAAACGCGAATGCCTTCTTCGTGCTGCGCAAGCTCGTCCGCCAGTTCAGCCACGTCATTGTCAAATTTCTCGCCAGCGATACGGATCGCCTCGTCTGCAATTGCCTTATGCGCCGCGATTTCGCGCTGCAATGTTCCGATGCGCCCGATAGTCCAGACGGCATCCTCTCGGTTCTGCGGAACACGGGGGAGAGCTTTTGCTTTTGTTTTAACGGCCTTTGCCATTTTGCTTTTTTCCTTCTGATGAAAAATTAAGCCACGTCGCCGCCATCACCATGGATAACGGTGAACTGCGGGCGGTCGATATTGCGGGAGGGAAAGGTGATGATTTCGCAAGCAGCCTGTTCACCAGGAAGAGAAGCAAGCTTCTTTTCCATCTGTCGGACTATTCGCTCATAAGTGATGAGTGCGAGAATGTAGGACTGGATGTCCGCCGCTGTGAACTCGATGGTGCTACCTGAGCGGAAAGCAACCTTTTCAAGCTCGGTTCGCATGTCACGAAGGCTATGAGAGAGCATGTTCGGCCTCCTTCTGAAGTTGTTCAGGTGTTGAGGGGAAAGAAAGCAGCTGATCGTTTAGCGGCGCATGCGGACGGCCTGTCAGATACTCAATCGTCATTTCCATGTGCCGCACCTCGAGTTCCATCAGGCGAAGCGTTAGAAATAATTCAGGAGCATCTGCGTCTCTGACGAGAGACATCAAAAAAGCGCGCCACTGCACCACTGTGTCAGACAGCATCTTTCACCTCGGCATTGGTTGGATTTTGCTGGCAATTCCGGCACGCTGCCCAATGGCGAAGCCGATCTGGATCACTTGTCGGCATTGGCGCAGTCGCATGATGACGGCAGGCTTCCGGTGTCAGGTCGCTATGAAGATGCGGACACCAAACCTTGCAGGCGTATAACGCCATGACCTTCGGCGCGAGTTTTGCCGACACCTTGTCCATCTTGGCCGAATATTTCCCGTCGCAGATCAGGGATATCGCCGTGCGGGAAACCCCAAGTTCGTCGGCAATCGCCTTTTTCGTGCGCTTCGGCTTTCCAGCTTCTGCACGCAAAACATCAACCCACTTCGGATCGGTCAACGGCATGAGGTTCATCTGGCGCATGACACCTCGCCAACCAACCCATCCAGATTGTAATCCCAAATTGCCCGCTTTTTTGCCCGCCAGACCGGCGCAACTGGTCCCGTGTCCTTGAGCAGACGGAAACGCTTGAAGCCGTTGCTTGTCAGATGCGTTCCACTCTGACGAACCGGAAGTTCAGTCACATAGCCAACGCGGCGAAGCGCGCCGAGATAGTTGACCAGATTGCTTTCCGGGTCTTTGTCATCCTTGGCTGCAACGATGGCGAGGTCGCCAATCGTGAAGGTCACGCTCATGCGCATAGCGTTCCATGCGCGCTGCCGGAAGGTGTCACGATGCGGACGGCGGCATTTGCCAGTGTGTGGATGCAATGGGCCGCTCGTAATGCGTTCGCCGCGATGCGCAGCCGCAAGGCCGGATGGTGTCAGGCAATAGCAACCGGCCTCAATGCGATCCAGATAGTCGCGCTTGATAAGCATCGCTGCGCCGTCCGAAATCTGACGGCGGTTCAATGGCAGGGCAGCATCCAGCTGGTCGATGGTCTGGCACGTTCCATCGCCCAAATGATGCAGGATCATGGTCGGGATTTCCCCGGAAGCGCGCTCCTTCATCAGAACACCTCCGGGATCATCACTGGCTTGTTGGAATGGCGGTTGTTCATGATGACCTGACCGGCCATGTCAGCCAGCGTCACGCCCTCATCACCGGCATCAAAACGCAGGCCAAACCGTTCGATATTGGCGATGGCTTCCAGAACCTCGCGGTTCAGCCCCTGACTGACCTTCAAAACAAACTCAATGAGGTCATCAGCAACCTTGACCTCGCATCGGGCTGCGATCAGCGCTTTGACATCGTCCTTGGATGCTGGCTGGAAGCTGACCCGCTGCGATACACGCGAAGCGACCTGCGGGAACCGCGCCAAATGGTCGGCAACCTTTCCCATGCCGACAAGAACCGTCGGAAGTTCAATCATGTCCGAAATATCGCGGATGGTTTCGAGGATGCTGGATTTGGAGGAAATATGATCGGCTTCATCTATGACCAGCCCGAAAGCGCGGCGGTCGAGCATGGCCGAGTTCTGGCGCATCGCCAGTTCTTCTAACGCTTTGGCATATTTTTTCGGGAATGAATGCGGCGGGGTCACGCGCAGATTTTCCAAGAGTTCATTCATGAACCAGCTTGGCGACCATTCCTTTTTAGCGCGCAGATACACACACCCATTTTGCGCTACCCAGTGCTTCAATGTCGTGGTTTTGCCAAGTCCGGGCTGACCATCAATGACGACGAGACAAGCTTCCTGCGCGCCACGCTGTTCAAGTGCGGACAACGCACCCAAAAAGCGCTTTACATTGGCCGTCTCGACAAACTGGTTTTTCATGCGTATTTTCCTTCGTGTGTTGAGGTTGTCAGGCAGCGGCACGGATGATGTTTCGAAGCGTTTCCACGTCGATGCCTGACAATCGGAAGAGTTCAATTGCGGACGGCTGCTGTAAGCACCCGCGCAAGACGCGAACCTGATTACTCGTTAAACTTTCGGGGTTTTGGATCGCCCAGGCAGCAAGCTCTTCATCGGTTGCGAAGGTGCGACGCTTGGGCTGCTGATTGGTTTGAGCCGGTTTCTGATAACCAGAAAGCTTTTCCACGTTAGAGGCTGGGACCAGTTCAGGCGTGATGTCGATGATCGGCATCGCGTCATTGGCTGGCTGGTCGATGAGAAACGGCGTGATAAATTCCTGCTCTGCATCACGCAGCTTGGCACCGGCCCGCTTGATGCGGCCCTGTCGGCGCTTTTCTTCTGCTGCCTGCTGGAAGGTCTTCGGCACATAATCCTGTTTGTTGCCGGTGAAGTCGGCAACACAGATCAGCGCGCCCGGCTGACCTTCTTCGCGGTCGATCTCGCGCACCCACACAAAGCGAGCTTCATCAAAATCGTACCCAACCATGACCTGTTCGCCGTGATAGGCTTCCAGCGCCGGGTGGAAATACTGGTTGTTGTTCCATTCAACGAGGCTGCGGCGAGCGACACGGATTTCATATGGACGGAAGAGATCGTCAATTTCATCCGAGGCAACCGAAACAGGCTCAAAACCGTCTTTGACATGCTGCGCCCAAAACTCGTCGGGCGAGTAATGGCGATACTTTCCGCTCACCTCATCCATGAAACGCGGCAGGCCGCGATGTGGTGTGGAGTTATATTCGGCAATCGCCTCACCGCACATGGCGCGAAACTCATCCCATGATGGCAACAGCCGGGATGCGCCAAACAGCTTGAGTTCCTGACGCGATGCCTTATGCGCCGCCTTCGCCGCCTCCTTGTCCATCGGCGCGCCGAGATAGGTGGGCAGCTTCTGCGCCAACGGGTTCCAGACCGAACCGTTAAACCGTTCGATGATGCCCTTGGCCTGTGAATTATACGGAAGCGCATGCATCTTGGTGATGGAAAGACGGCCCATCAAGCCATTCACATCGGCGTCAAAAGTCTTGTTCTTGTAACCCGGACCACGGTCAGTATAGAAAATCGCGGGAATGCCATGGCTAACGCAGGATTTGCGCAAAGCTTCCGTCACCGAAATGACGTTTTCCTTGAGCGCGATGGAGAAACCGACGCACTTGCGGGTCGCCACATCCAGAATGGACGTGATTTCCGGCTTGAATGCTTTTCCGGTGACAGGATGCGCCACCTCGGCGTCAAAAGTTTTGCCGTCTGCCGTGTAGATCGTGGTCGGAAACAGGTTTTCGGTCGAACGCTGAATATAGGCCATGCGGGAGCGCAGTGTCAGAAGCCCTTCACGCCCGACATTCTTCTCAATATCGTTGAGCTTGGTCCGCAATGTGTAGCGAACTTTTTCAATGGTGAGCGCCGTCGCCGGATTGACCTTGCGATAGTCCTTCAGCGCTTCGCTGGCGGCAGGCTTCCCCGGCTTGGCGTAAAACGTTAGAAACGCTTTGAACTCTTCCGTAACAGGTTCTTCAATTTTGGTCAGAGCCGGAGCCAAAGCGACGATACCGCTTGCGTCCCGATCACTGAACCAGCGCTGAACGGTGCGCATGGAAATGCGATAATCATCACCTGCCCGATCATTCGCAAGGCGCAACGTATCTTCCAGCAAACCAAAGCCGTTCGGATCGACAAGAAGGGAAACACGCTCGAGAAGCGTCCGTTCGCGGCCTGTCAAAGCCTCACCGTTTTCGACTTTCTCTAACGCAAGCTTGCGTTCGGTATGTTCTTCCTGCGCCTGAACAAAATCCAGAATGGCCTTTCGGCGACCCCACCCGCCCATCATGACATTATAGCGGTCGATGGCCGTGAGGATTTCGCCACGCGCTTCCATTGCCTGACGCTGACGGAAACGCAGTGACGTGACCGGAAGTTGAGCGACTTTGCGCTGTTCAATCTCGGTGCGGCGCTCCTGTGCTGCGATAAGAACCGTCTTAATTTCCAGACCCGCAATGACATTCTGCATGACGTCTAGCAGCAGCGAACGATGGTATTCACGACCGCCGCCGCCTTCACGCCCTTCACGTGGTTTTGAAAGATGCTTGGGTAAATCGTTCCAACCTTCGCGATAGGCCAAATCTCTAACGCCACGTTCAGAATTTGGAAACACAGAAGCCTTCAGGCCCCGATCCTTGGCAATTTTCGCCAGTTCTGCGGCTGTAAACCAATCTTTCATCGTCTTGCCTTTCTGCGGGCTGCAAGCGCTCTGATGCGCGCATCCACTTCCTCGCGATGATCTTCCAGAAGGCGCTCTTCGATCAGGTCGGCGTATTCGTCTTCGATCACGGTCAAACCGAACTCGCCCGGTACAAAGCCGAGAAGGTCTTTCGCGCCGGTCGCATGAACGAGGGCAATGAAGGCATCCAGAGGAATGCGGTGCGATTCCGAGCCTTCAGAAGTCCATTTGTACAGCGTGGCCGATGTCACTTCGCGACCGAGAAAATCGCTGATCTTCTGCGCTATGGCTTCGCGGCTCAGTCCCTGTTCTTCACGCGCATCGCGCAGTGCATGGGAAATTAGCCGTGCAATTTTATTGTCGAGCCGCCCGCGACCGATCACGTCTGCGCTGTATCCGACAGCCACTTTCGGCGGCTCCCAGCTAAACAGGTCCTTGGTGAGGGGATCGCGGCGGCGGGACATGATCAGATGACACCCCGGCGCTTGAGAGAGGCCACAATACGCGTCTCGTGCTGTTCGACGACCTTATCCAGTTCATCATCTGCCAGCTTGGCGAAGAACTTGCTCAAGACGTCAATGCTCTGGCGCATTTCCGCGAGGCGTTCATCAACAACTGACGCGACCACAGCTTCAGGGAGGGCTTTCAGCATATTCTTGACCGTTTCGACTTTCTTTTCAGTGGCCGTCTTCGTGCTGCCATTGGCAAGAATGGTCATGGCATCCTGCACACTGGTGGCCTTCGGCGGACTACTGAAAAGAAGGTCGAGAATTTTTGCTTGCTCGGCATGCGGCTGTTCGGAGAGCAGCTTCAATCCGGCCTGATGATTGGCAAGCCACGTTCCCGCGCAACGTTGACGCGAAGCAGTCGCGAGGTCTTTCCAGATTTTTACGGCGAGCTCTATCGAGCGGCGCGAAAGGCCAATCTTTTCGGCTACATCCAATGAGAACGCAAAAATTTCGTTCTCATTTCGCTTGCTACCTACACCACCATTCGCACCGTTTTTGGTTTCCGGGTGCAGGCGCTCGTAAACCTGTTTCAGTTCATAAAGATGATGGCAGCGATCAAGCGCCTTCAACTCGTTGCGACCGAGATTTTCCATCACCTCTTCAAGGCGCGCATCATCATCGGTAGCGGCGTTAGAAATCCGCGCAGGAATGGTTTCCCACTTAAGTAGGCCAATCCCAGTATAACGGTGCAAACCCGCGACCAGACGAGGACGGCCATCAACCATGCGCACAGTGATTGGATTGATCAGCCCCTGTGCAGCGATCATGGAAGCGAGTGCCTGCGCCCAATCCATATCCAGATCGCGAGCGCGATCTTCAGGAATATCGATGTCAGAGAGCTTGATGTATTGGGAAATAGGTTTGACGACTTCCGGCAAGCCAATAACAACATGCTTGGTCATGCTGCCCTCACAACGAAAGCTGCAATGAATGCCATCTGTGCCGAGAACATCACGGCAAGGATAATTGCTATCGCGATCCAGAAGACAACCGCATCAGCAGCAGTTGCGTTGTCAGAAACGCGGATGAGTTTTGACAATGGCCCGGTCATTACGCAGCCTTCCTGTCAAAAGCGGCGTTAGATTTTTGACTTTCTAACGGGGGCCATTTCGTAGTATCGAGAATGCCGGAGCTTTTCTTTGGGTAACGATCCGGCCAGAGGTTTTCCGGCTTCTGGTCGATGAATGTCGCAAGCGCCTCCTGACCCGCATAATGGGTCATGGTTTTGACCTTCCGCAAAATGGAAGGATGCAGGCCAGATCGAACAGCAAGTTCGGTCAGCGTCATGCGGCGGCGGTGGACTTCGGCCTTGATGGCCTCCCAGTCCATGATCGGCTTTTTCTTACTCATAGCGAAACTCCGCTTTGGAAGCGGGCGCTGCAACGCCCGCTTTTTAAAGGTCATTTGGTCACAAACGCGAAGCGCCGTAGCGGTTCGCATAAATACAAATATGTTAAGTGCGCTATACATGTCAAGCGCAATTGACATGCGTGGGGTGGTATGAATTTAAGGGATTTCGGGGAGCGTCTTACCGAAGAGCGCAATCGACTTGGCTACACACAAGCTGGTTTCGCACGGCTCTTGGGAGTAAGCCGTATAGGCCTTCGCAATATTGAGGCGGGGGAAAGTGACTTTAAGGCGCAATTTATGGCGACCGCCGCCGCTTCAGGAGTTGATATCCAGTACGTGCTTACGGGCGTTCGCTCTCAGAACACAGAAACTGTTGCCAAAGAGATTGGCTTTGAAAAGCAAGTCATCAAAGGAAATGTTTCAGGGATCGGGTTTGTTGGGGCGGGTTCACAGGTTCAAATCGTGAACACGCAACAGCATATAACCCGTACCAAGGTTGAGGCGAAACCGGGCCTTGAACATATACAGGACAGCCAGAAGCGGATTTTGACGGATCTAGTAGATCAGATAGTCGAGACCGAATCGTTATTAAAGAAGATGCCAAAGACCCATCGGTCGGTATGGTCATCTCTTAACAAGCACTGCGGGGTAACTAGTTACCACCTTATAAAGTTAGAGGACTTCGACAAGGCTCGGAAGTTCCTTAACATGTGGCTTGGTCGTTTGAACTCGTCAGCTTCTGCGCCAGTGAAAAATGGCGATGCGTGGCGGAACAAGAAGATCGCTTACATTAAGACCAACACTAAGAACCCCGAAGACGAAGCCGCCATGCGTGCGTACATCAAACGTGAGTTCAAAGCTGTCAGTTTGAAGGAATTAGCAAACGATGAGCTAGAAAGAACTTATGGCTACGTCGCTGGACTAAAGCGGCGTAAAAGGTGATGGTGCTCGCCGCGCATCAATCTTAACGCGTTAGTTGGGTTTACCAAGTCTCCCCTTTCTAACGCTGACGGCATTTTTCAACTGCCGACCTTCATTTTTGTCTCGCTTTCGCGCCGAACCGTAAAATTCGTTATTATTCAACAGGTTAAAATAGGTCGGCAATTAAAGAGTAAGGTCGGCACAAAGTGCCGACCTCAATGTTATGTTTTTTCCGCCCATTCCCTCATACAGCCCCCTATTGAGGCGTTTATTTCCCGAGCGTTTTCATTGAAGCGGCCTCCATAGCCTTATTCTTCGGGGTTTGTGGGGAAATATGCGCTCATGAGACGCAATGCGTCACTTATGGCATCAGAATGAGCGACACTTGAAAGAGAATGCGCGGTTTTTCCGAATTTCTACCGCAATATTTGCATTGCCATCTGCGGCACCAATATTCTTGTTTTCGGAATTCACTTTAACAAACAGTCACTTGGGGGAATTTTAACGAGCTTCTCCGGTGTGACAAAGGTAGTACCCCCCTACAGAAAGCGCGCGATTTTTATGGTTCGACCCTCGGCTTTGCGGAAGTTCCAAAGCCTGAGAATCTGGCGGCTCGTGGCGGTTGCTGGTTTGAGAATGGAGCAATCAGGCTTCATCTGGGCGTCGAACGTCCTTTCGCACCTGCGCGCAAGGCACACCCTGCATTTCTGGTCGATAACCTCCATAACACGATCGCGCATCTGACGCGAGCAGGCATCGAAACCATCGGGGATGAGCCGCTGCACGGTTATGAGCGTTGCTACATCCACGATCCGTTCGGCAATCGTATCGAATTGATGCAAAAGATAGCCTGACGGCGATGGCCATCAGGCTATAAGTTTTAATTCGCTGCAGCTGCGATGATGCGACAAAGCCCTTCGCGTACCACCGACTTGTTGGTCGCCTGCCCCGCCTGAATACTGAAGATCGCATCGACACGAGTGCCTTTACCCTGCGCCCGTGCAGTGACGCGCAAGGTCTGGATGCGACCCGATCCGGTTGTTTCCTGAAACGCGTCAATCGAAGCGAGCTGCTTGTTGACCTTGATGCCCGAAAACCCTTCGGCTGCGACGGCTTGCGCCAGACGCTGCAAGGCGGTCGATGATTTCACACCGGCAAAGCTTTGTGTCGAGCGATAGCTAATCGCTGTTACGAGTGGAACACCCTCGGACTTGAAATTCTGTTCGCACGAAGCAGCAAAGCCTGCCCCAGTTGTCGCCAGGGTCAACAGACCCGCAAGCAGAAACACCCGCATTCATCTCTCCCTCAACTATATTAGACATTTAGACTATTAAATCGTGGCAGCAGTTTCGCCAACGGGAAGTTGATGGCCATGCGGCAACACTTCACTGGATTGTGGCCGGTGCAGCGACTATATCCGGCCCAAAGCCCGCTACCCGGCGAAAGGCAATCGACAAGCGATCATGACTGTTCTCATCAACCAGCCTCACCCGTCCATCGATCCGGTTTCAATCGAGAAACTAGTGGCCACTTTCTATGGACGCGCACGCGAGGATGAAGTCATCGGGCCGATCTTTGCCGATGCGGTTCATGATTGGGATCATCACATCGCACAGATCGCCGCATTCTGGTCGTCGGTTATTCTCAAGACCGGCAATTATGAAGGCCGCCCCATGGCGCCACATCTGAAACTGGGACTCAAGAACGAACATTTCGACCGTTGGCTCGACCTTTTCGAGACAACCGCACGCGAAATCTTCCCGCCGGAAGCCGCGATCATTTTCATAGACCGGGCACGGCGCATTGCCGACAGTTTTGAAATGGCGATTGCTACCAATACGGGACAGATTTCCGCACCACGGCATTCGCGCCGCCCTCTTTAACCACAAGAGGACGCAACCCTTGCGGGCAATGCCACCCATCTTGTCATCGAATATTTAACTATATAAGCACGTCCGCAGAATAGCCGGGCCGCAATTCAGTTGCGTCAATAGAAAATAAAGGCTTGCGGGAGCAGATAAAGCCTGACGCACGATGGTGTGCTTGCGGATTAACTAATATTCGCAACATATCACTTGCATAAAGGGGCAGAATTTCGAACAGTTACCGCAGCTTTTTTGAAAGCTCGATAGATCGTGTATCGCGTCAACCCAGACGTGAAGTTTCGACTTGAGCGGATATGCAGGGAGTTAAACTATGAATGAATCCATTCGCGAACTTTTGACCAAGGTCGGCGGCCTGCCGGGCCCGGTGACGGACATCGCCGACGATGCCGACCTTTACAGCGCGGGCCTGTCCTCCTTTGCATCGGTCCAGCTCATGCTTGGCCTGGAAGACAAGTTCGACATCGAATTTCCGGACCAGTATCTCAATCGCAAATCTTTTGCGAGCATCAAGGCCATCGAACAGACGATCACCCAAATTCTCAAGGACAAAGAGGCCGCATAATGAATGCCGGGGCGGGAAACAGTCTTTCAGAGCGCGTGGGCCGCGTTGCGGCCATAGCGGGTAAATTTTCCGATAGCGTCGATAAGGAAGGCCGCTTCCCGTGTGAAGCAATCGATGCGATGAAGGCCGAAGGTCTGCTGGGCATTCAGGTGCCGAGCGAATTCGGCGGCGAGAGTGCAGAGATCGACCAGATTGCAGAACTGTGCTGTGTTCTTGGTCAGTCTTGTGCATCGAGCGCCATGATTTTCGCCATGCATCACATCAAGCTTTCAAGCCTGGTGGAGCACGGCCAGACGGTTGAATGGCACCGGGACTTCATGCGCAAGGTCGCAAAGGACCAGCTGCTGCTTGCTTCGGCTACGACCGAAGGCGGCATTGGCGGGGATCTGCGCAACTCGATCTGCGCCATCGAGGTCGAAGGTGATATCTGCCGTCTGGAAAAGAACGCCACCGTCATTTCCTATGGTACCTATGCGGATGCCATTCTGATCACATCGCGCTCCCACAAGGATGCCGCATCGTCGGATCAGGTGATGACCGTGTTCCTGAAGGACCAGTACACGCTCGAAAAGACCCATGACTGGGACACGCTCGGCATGCGTGGCACCTGCTCGGAAGGTTTTGTATTCCGTGGCGAGGCGGACAAGGTGCAGATCCTGCCGCATCCCTTTGCCGAAATTGCAGCCCAATCCATGCTGGCGCAGTCGCATACGCTGTGGAGTTCGCTCTGGTATGGCATCGCCGTCGATGCGGTCAACCGCGCGCAGGCATTCGTGCGCGCCGCAGCGAAGCGCAATCCGGGTGCGCCGCAGCCGGGCGCTCTGCGCGTAGCCGAAGCGTCCAACATGCTTCAGATGCTGAAATCCGAAATCGTTGCCTGCCTCAAGACCTATCGCGAAGCAAAGCACGATCCGGACAAGCTGGCCTCGATGGGCTTTGCGATTGCGATGAACAATCTCAAGATTGCCGCATCGCAGACGATCCTTCAGATCATCAATCATGCCATGCTGGTCTGCGGCATCATGGGCTACAAGAACGGTACGCCTTTCAGCCTCGGACGCCATCTGCGTGACGCGCATTCGGCGCAGCTGATGATTTCAAACGAGCGCATCCTCGGCAATACGGCCACCATGCTGCTCATTCACAAACAGAACACCAGCCTTTTGGGATAATTGCCATGGATGCTCAGAGATCATTTCTAGACCGGCTTTTCGATTCCGGTCTCCTGATCGACACCGGCGTGGAAGGTCTTTACGGACGTTCCGGCCAGTTCGAAGATGTCATCCAGGCGTTTGAACGCCTGATCGACCGTACCGGAGGCAATGACGGCGCCGAAGCGATCCGCTTTCCACCCGGCATGAACCGCGCTTTTTTCGAGAAAAGTGGCTACATGAAAAGCTTCCCGCAGCTGGCCGGCACCGTGCACAGCTTCTGTGGCTGCGAGCTTGACCACGTCAATCTCATCAAATGCATGGATGAAGGCACGGACTGGACGCTGGAGCAAAAAGCAACAGACATCGTGCTGACGCCTGCGGCCTGTTATCCGCTCTATCCGACTGTAGCCAAACGCGGACCGCTGCCGCAGGGCGGCGGGCTTTACGACCTGCAATCCTATTGCTTCCGTCATGAACCGTCGATCGACCCTGCCCGCCAGCAGCTTTTCCGCATGCGTGAGTATGTGCGCATGGGCACCGAAGCCGATGTGATGTCGTTCCGCCAGCTCTGGATCGACCGTGGCACGGAAATGATGAAGAAGGTCGGACTGCCGGTCGAAATCGACGTCGCCAACGACCCGTTCTTCGGACGCGCAGGCAAGTTGCTGGTCAACAACCAGCGCGACCAGAACCTGAAATTCGAGCTGCTGATCCCGATCACCAGCGTCGAAAAGCCGACCGCTTGCATGAGCTTCAACTATCATCAGGACCAGTTCGGCGTGAAGTGGGGCCTCTCCCTCAATGACGGTGCCGTGGCGCACACGGCCTGCGTCGGGTTCGGACTGGAGCGCATCGCGCTGGCGCTCTTCCATCATCACGGTCTGGATGTTGAAATCTGGCCGGAAAACGTACGCAAGGAATTGTGGGGCTGATCACGACCATGCAGGCAGTTTTTCCGAACATCGCGCCCGACCGTTACACGCCGCACGCTTTGCATGCCCAGACGCGTATCTGGCCGGAAACAAACTGCTATGTCGATCTTTGGATCGAAGTGCTGGCAACATTGGGTGTCGCTCCGGAAGCCATGCTCGGTTTCACGCTGACACAGGATTTCGAGGGCGACCAGTTCACCTTCTTCAAGGTGCCGCTGGAAGACCTCGAAGCCCTTTATGGCGTTCGGGCGACGGAGCTTGCGATTTTTGATCATGTGGAAAGCCATGTCGCCGAGCAGATCGCGCGCGGACGTCTGTGCATGATCGAAATGGACAGCTACTTCATGCCGGATACGCACGGCGTCAGCTATCGCACGGAACATGGCAAGACGACCATCGCCATCAACCGTATGGACGTCGAAAACCGCTTGCTGGACTATTTCCACAATGGCGGTTTCTATCACCTCGAAGGTGAGGATTTCGACGGCGTTTTCCAGCGTCATCTGACGGAAGCCGACCTGCCCTTCCTGCCCTATACGGAATTCGCCAAGTTTCCGAAGCATGTGCCGGATGAAGCGCATCAGCGACGCGTTGCCGAAATCCTTCTGCCCCGCCACTTTGTCCGCAGGCCGAAGGAAAACCCGATCCGCGCCTTTGCCAGCGTGTTTCCGGGACAGGTTGAAGCAATCGCGGAACGCCCGTTCGGCTTCTTCCATAAATATGCATTCAACACGCTGCGCCAGCTCGGCGCGAATTTCGAACTCACAGCAAGTCATCTTGACTGGCTCGGACAAGGCAGGCGCTTTGCAACGGCCTCGGCAGATGCCTTGCAGATTGCGGAAACGGCAAAGGCTGTTCAGTTCCAGCTCGCCCGCGCCGTCATGCGCAAGAAATTCGACGCATTGGCCGGAACGCTACAACCGGCGGCAGATGCCTGGGATCGGATGACGACAGCGCTTGCAGCGGAACTTGGTCGCGATGCGGCTTGAACTAAACCCGACCAAACGACCGCTCTCGACCGGCTGGCGGCTTGCTGTCACCGACCCGGATGCGGCGCAAACGCCGCATGATGCCAAGTCCAGTACGGCGATCAATGACGCGCCGGTACCCGGCACAGTGGCGGAAGCTCTGGAAAAATCGGGGCATTTCGACCGAAACAATCCCGTAGCGCTCGATAACAGGCAAGCCTGGTATTTCCTTGATATCGAGGAGACACCCGGCCCCGCCACACTCCATTTTGGCGGGCTTGCCACGATTTGCGACATCTTTTTCAATGGCAAGTTGCTGCTACAAACCGACAGCATGTTTCTCGGTTATGATTTGCCGGTTACGCTGACCGGCAAGGACGAGCTTGCCTTGTGTTTTCGCGCGCTCGCACCTCGCCTCAGCCAGAAAGGCCCACGCGCCCGCTGGCGCACGCAACTGATGAACACGCAGGGTCTGCGCCTCATCCGCACAACAGCACTCGGCTATATGCCGGGCTGGTGCCCGGAAGTGCATGCAGTGGGCCCATGGCGTTCGATTTCCATCAGCCGTTCCTATGCTGAAGCCATATCCGACATCGGCATTCAGGCAAGACTGACCGATACCGGCGATGGCGAACTTGCGGTCAGTTTCATCTATGGCGGCACAGCCGGAACGCTCATCCTCCATTGCGCGGGGCGACAGATCACCTGCGAACGCCAGACCGGCGATCAGTGGACAGCAAGGCTGACGCTTCCCAGCGTCGAGCCGTGGTGGCCACATACGCACGGCAATCCTGCGATGCACAATATCGAACTTTCGTTCGACGGCGAACTACGCCTGCTGGGGCATACCGGCTTTCGCCGCATCGAGGTCGACCGTGGACCAGATGGCAAGAGCTTTGCGCTCAGGATCAATGGCGAAAAAATCTTCTGTCGCGGCGCGGTATGGAGTTCTGCCGATATCGTCCGCCTTCCCGGCGCCCGCGACGATTACGAGCCATGGCTGAAGCTCGCGCAGGAAGCGGGCATGAACATGCTGCGGCTGAGCGGCATCACCGCCTATGAGACACCGGATTTCTATGCGCTTTGCGACGAGCTGGGCATCATGGTGTGGCAGGACTTCATGTTCGCCAATTTCGACTATCCGGTGAAGGACGAAGCATTTGTCACAAAAGTGCAGGCAGAAGCGTCTCAGCTTCTGGCCGCTGTCCGACATGCGCCATCGCTGACGGTCTTTTGTGGCGGCAGTGAAATTTACCAGCAGGGCGCAATGATGGGCCTGCCGGAAGCGACCTGGAAAGGCCCGCTTACCGAGGAGATCCTGCCCGGTATTGTTGACAAGCTTTGCCCCCATGTTCCCTATGTGTCGAACTCGCCCTGCGATGGCGCCCTTCCCTTCATCAGCAATGAAGGCGTCAGCCATTACTATGGAGTCAGCGCTTATTGCCGTCCCCTGGACGATGCGCGACGTGCGGAAGTACGCTTTGCGACCGAATGTCTGGCCTTCTCCAACGTGCCCGAAGCGCGCACGCTGAAAACCCATCTCGATGTACCCCCGGTTCACGATCCGCGCTGGAAAGCACGCGTGCCCCGCGACCGTGGTGTGTCCTGGGATTTCGAGGATGTGCGGGACGCCTATCTGGAGATGCTGTACGGCTATGATCCGGCACGGCTGCGGCGCGAGGATGTGGAACAGTATCTCCACCTTTCCCGCGCTGTCACGGCGGAAGTGATGGAAGCGACCTTCGCCGAGTGGAGAAGACCGGGAAGCACCTGTTTCGGTGCGCTTCTCTGGATGTTCCAAGACCTGCTGCCCGGGGCCGGTTGGGGCATGATCGATGCGACCGGCGAACCCAAAGCCTCATGGCATGGTTTGAAACGCGCCTTCCGTCCACAGCAGGTCGCCTTGACCGATGAAGGCGTCAATGGCCTCGCGATTCATGTTCTGAATGAGCAGGCAGAATCCGCTGATCTTTCGCTTGAACTGGCCTGTTTGCGCGCCGGTTCGCAGCCGGTGGTTTCCGGCCGCCGTGATCTTTCGATTGCCGGTCGTTCAGCGATCACCATTGCCGCAACGGACTTGTTCGGCGCATTCTTCGATGTCACTTACGCCTATCGTTTCGGCCCTCCGGCCCATGACGTGACCGTTGCGCGACTGAAGCGCAATGACATTACGATTGCCGAGGCATTTCACTTTCCGCTCGGACGAACAAAGGCATTTCACGACGCCACTATCGAAGTAGCTCCCATCGAAGAGAACGGAAACTGGTTCCTCGATCTGAAAACGCCAGTTCTGGCCCAATCTGTTAGCATCGATGCAGGTGACTGGCGGGCTGCCGAGAACTGGTTTCACCTTGCTCCCAACGAGACGAAACGCATCGCCCTTGCTCCACGTAAGGCAACACTCGAAAAACCGTCTGGAGAAATCCGCATCGCCGGTTCGTCACGGATCGTCTGGTTCTAACCCCGCAAGGCCATTGCGCGGATCGCGCCGATATAAATCTCGCGCGAATGTTCCGGCGTCAGATTATGATCGGCATCCGGAATGATGGCGACTGACGCATTGTCGAAGCCCTGCAGCTTGGCGCCCGCCTGATCAAAATAGAAATTGAAATGTTCGCGCCCGATATCCTTTTCGGCATAGACCAGCGCCAGCGGCACCTCACGCTGCTTCAATTCGTCAAAAGCCGAATAGACTGCCCGTCCTTCCACTGTGCGGCTGCGCAGAAGCTTGCGTGCAAGCCCGCGAATACGCCCGACAACCCCGCGCGAGATGTTACGCAGGATGGCACGGATATCCAGTTCACCGCGAAACAAGCGCTGGAATGTTTCGGCGCGGAGCGCGCGGCTGCCATAATCCTCCAGCGTGCGCTTGCCGTCGCGAACGGCATCTTCTACCGAGCGTCCCGGCGCCCAGTAGAACGTCTCCGGATTGACGAGGACCGCGCCGGAAATGCGCTCGTCTTTCAAGGCACTGTGGAACCCCAGAAAAGCACCGCTGCATCGTCCTGCGATAATGGGACGGCCCCAACCAATAATGTCGAGATAGTCGAGGGCTTCGGCAACATCGGCCTCTGCCCCATTGGTATAAAGCACCTGTTCCGGCATCCCCGGATTGGGCGGGCTGTCGCCTGCATTCGCAATATCGAAGCGCAGCGACGCTATCCCTTCCCGCGCAAGCTTGCGCGCCATATCGACGGTCGTGCGCCCCCATCCGACACGTCGATCATAGGCTGCGGAGAGGAACAGGACCGTTCTGCCGCGCCGCTCACCCACGGGTGCGCAGAGAACGCCTGAAAGGCGATTGCCGGAACCGAACGACACTGGCGTTTCCACAAAACCGTCACCCGTCAAAGTGCCGCCAAGTGCCCTTTCATCCGGCTTGTTCTGCGCAGGCTGCGAACCTGCCAGACCTGCCGCCCAGTCGACAAGCCGGTCCGCGACTTCCAGCGGCAGGCGCGAGATGACAGGGTTCGAAATCAGCTTGTCGTAATCGGTAAAAGCTTCAACCGTCACATCGGCGCCCAGCCCTTCCAGATGCGTTGCCAATTCGGCATCGTTCGGACGGTCCGTCCGCGCCAGCAAAAGGCATTGAGGCGCAGGCTTCGTCTCCAGCGACAGAAGATTGATCTTCTTTACATCGGCGGCCACTTCCGGCTGCATTGTCAGCGATGCGATGGAAACGCTGTTCTTGATCCTTTGCTCGTCCGTCAGGCCCAGATCGGCATCGACCATACTCGACCAGACGGCCAGTTCACGTGTGTAGAACCGCCCGGAAATGACCGGCGCCAGAAGCGCCAACGCTGCGATGCCTTCGATCCGGGCCGCAGTTTCGGCAGCAATCGCAGCTCCGAGGCTTTGTCCAATGATGATGACGCGGCTTGCCCCGGACAGGTCACGCGCCTTCCGGGCAGCTTCAGCAAGCGTATTGCGCCAGAACTCCAGCCCTTTGGAAAAGTCGATGTCGTCGCGTCCGTCACCCGTGCCGGGCCAATCGAAACGGACAGAACCTATCCCCCGCACCGCAAGTCCGTCGGCGATGATACGCCAGAATTTGCGTGTCGTGCAGAGCTCTTCCAGCCCCCAGGGGCTTGCGAACAAGACAACCGTATCAAGAGATGGGCCAACAGGGGCCTGATAAAGGCCCAGCGTGTCGCAGAAGACGACCGGGCTGGCGGCAGACCGCACAACATTCGCCGGTTGCCTGTAGGATGTTTCGTTTTCCACCCTGTCGCCCATGCCTGATGCACCCCATCACAGAAATCACATCCTGCAATAATGGAAATCGCGCAAGGCACCAAGGATTTATCGCAGCGACTGCGAAAACGTGCCCCTGCCGTGCATCAAGCGCGGCAGGGTTGCAACAGGTAGAGCCCGTCTTCCAAAAGTGGAAGCTGTTCAAAAGACCGGATCAGGCCGCTGGCTTGGTCTTTTCGCCTTCCAGCAGCTTTTCGTGACGCAGCAGCATGCCGTAGAGATCACGCGGCTCATCTGGATCGGCAAGAAGATCCAGCTTTTCGTAGAAGCCCGTGTCCTTCAGCTTGTCACGCACATAGCGTAGAGCCGAAAAATCCTCGGTCGCAAAGCCGACGGAATCGAACAGCGTAATCTGACGCGCATCCTTGCGGCCTTCAGTCTTGCCGGTGATCACTTCCCACAATTCATTGACGGGATAATCTTCCGGCAGCTGCTGGATTTCGCCTTCGATGCGGGTCTGCGGAGGATATTCAACGAAGATGTCCGAACGGCGCAGAATATCGCCGTGCAGTTCCGTCTTGCCGGGGCAATCACCGCCAACCGCGTTGATATGCACACCAGCACCAACCATATTGTCGGTCAGGATCGTCGCATTGAGCTTGTCGGCAGTTACGGTCGTGATGATGTCCGCACCCTCGACCACTTCTTCGACATCCTTGCAGATCACGATGTCAAAACCTGCACCTTCAAGATTGCGTGCGCATTTTTCCGAAGCCGTACGGTCAATATCGTAAAGACGCAGCTTGTCGATGCCGAGAATTGCCTTGAACGCTAAGGCCTGAAACTCGCTCTGTGCGCCGTTGCCGATGATCGCCATCGTGCGTGCGTTCTTTGGCGCAAGATGCTTTGCGGCAACCGCTGAGGTAGCAGCCGTGCGCAGCGCCGTCAGAATGGTCATTTCGGTCAGAAGCATCGGATAACCGCTGCCAACATCCGAAAGAACACCAAAAGCCGTCACTGTCTGCAGGCCGTCGCGCGTATTCTTCGGATGACCGTTCACATATTTGAAGCCGTACATCGTACCGTCGCTTGTCGGCATCAGCTCGATCACGCCCTCATCGGAATGCGAAGCCACGCGTGGCGTCTTGTCGAAGCTTTCCCAGCGACGGAAATCCTCTTCCACGTAATCGGCAAGTTCCTTAAGGAAAGTCTCGACGCCGACGGAAAGCACCAGCTTCATCATGTGATCGACACTGACAAAAGGGACGATATTCAGGTTCGGTTGGGTCATTCTTGCTCCTTAACATTCAGCGGCAGACCATTTGATCCCGCCAGCAGTGAATGCAGTTTTGAATTCAATAATTGATGGTTGGACGGTCCATAACGCTGCGGCCCAAAAGGCTCGCCATCAGGTCGACCATCACCGTTGCGGTACGTCCGCGTTCATCGAGAAACGGGTTCAGCTCGACGAGATCGAGGCTCGTCACCAGATCGCTGTCATGCAGCATTTCCATGATGAGATGCGCTTCACGGAAGGTCGCTCCGCCCGGAACCGTGGTGCCGACAGCCGGCGCAATCGAAGGTTCAAGGAAGTCGACATCGAGGCTGACGTGCAGAAGGCCGTTTTCGTCCTTCACGCGCTTAAGGAAGCGACGCAGCAAGGCAGCAACACCATGTTCGTCGATAAGGCGCATGTCATAGACGGCAACATCGGTCTGCTTGATCGCAGCGCGTTCTGCCGGATCAACACTGCGAATACCCATCATGCAAACATTGGCGGGATCAATCGGTGCTGCCAGGGCCGGGAAATAGCCCTCAAAGCCCTTCTGGCCCGTGTAATAGGCAACAGGCGTGCCGTGCAGATTGCCGCTGCCAGTCGTTTCCAGCGTGTGGAAATCCGTATGGGCATCAAGCCACAACACAAACTGCTTGCGACCCTTTTCTGCAGCGCGGCGCGCGATACCCGGAACAGTGCCTGCAGCGAGCAGATGATCGCCACCGAGGAAGATCGGGAAACCTTCTTCACTCTCACGATATGCGGCTTCGCTGATGGCTTCGATCCAGGCAACAGCCTGCGGCAGCGCCTTGATCACAGGATTGGAATGGGCCAGCGGGCGCAGTTCGGCCGGGGCCAGATTACCGAGATCGGTAAACTCGTGGCCGAGTTCGCGAATCGCATCCGCAATGCCAGCGGCGCGATAACCGTCAGGGCCCATATTGCAGCCCAGACGGCCCGTGCCTTCCTGAACAGGCAATCCCAAAATCTTGCAATGCATAAACTGCTACTCCAGAGAAATTATTACCCTAGATTGACCATTTACGCTTGGCGATGTGAAGCAACCGGATTGGCAATTTTAACGGTTTGGTTTATCAGAATGTCGGATTGGCTTTTCAAAATGGAGAAAACATGGACGATCTGGATGAAAAGCTCATCACGCTTTTACGTCACAACGGACGGCGCAGTATTTCGGATGTGGCAATCGATCTCGGCGTTTCCCGCGCAACGGTCCGCGCCCGTATGGAACGATTGGAACAGTCCGGCGACATCATCGGCTACACGGTGATCCTGCGGTCCGATGCAGTTGATCTGCCGGTGCGCGGTATCATGATGATCGAAATCGAAGGCAATGTCGCCGACCGTGTGGTCAAGGCGCTCGGCGGCTTCTCGGAAGTTTCCGCCGTTCACACCACCAATGGCCGCTTCGATCTGGTAGTGGAACTGGGTGCTGCGACGCTCACCGATTTTGATGCCGTGCTGCGCCGCATCAGGCTGGTGCCGGGCATCAAGGCCAGCGAAACCAACCTGCTGCTTGCCACACCGCGCTCGACGCGGGCGCGTCTGTAACAAAAAGCCCGGCAATTCGCCGGGCTTTTTCGCTGTTAGGCAAGGATCGGATAATCCGTATATCCCTTGGCGCCGCCGCCATACATATGCTGCTGGTCCAGCTCATTAAGCGGTGAATTATCCTTCAAGCGACGAACGAGATCCGGATTCGAGATGAACGGCTTGCCAAAGGCCACGACGTCAGCGCGACCGCTTTCTATCTCTTCTTCCGCCAGTTCACGATCATAGCCATTATTGACCATCCAGGCAGCTTCGCCGCCAGCATCGCGATAGACCTGCTTCAGGCGCGCATAGTCAAAAGGCTGCGGGCCCTGCTGGAAATCGCGCGGACCACCGGTCGCACCTTCAATGATATGAACATATGCAAGACCGTAAGCGGCGAGCTTGTCGAGCACATAGTCGAACAGCGGCTGCGGATCGGAATCCGAGGCGTCATTGGCGGGCGTCACTGGCGAAAGACGAATGCCAACCTTGCCTGGCGCGACCGACTTGGTGATCGCATCCACCACTTCAAACAGGAAGCGGGCGCGGTTTTCGATAGAGCCGCCATATTCATCGGTACGATGGTTGCTGTCCGAACGCAGGAACTGATCGATCAGATAGCCGTTTGCCGCATGAATTTCGACGCCGTCGAAACCAGCCACTTCAACGGCATCCTTGGCAGCCTTGGCATAGGTCGCAACGATTTCCGGAAGCTCGCTCTTTTCAAGTGCACGCGGTTCGGAGGTTGGCGCAAATTCGCCGGTGCCATCGGGATGCACAAGATAGGTCTTTGACTTGGCGATGATGGCCGAAGGCGCAACCGGCTTGCCGCCATTTGGCTGCAACGTGTTGTGTGAAATACGCCCCACATGCCACATCTGCACGACGATCTTGCCGCCTGCGCTGTGCACTGCGTCGGTCACACGTTTCCAGCCTGCCAACTGTTCGGCGGAATAAAGGCCCGGCACATCGGCATAGCCCTGTCCCTGATGGCTGATCGGCGTTGCCTCCGTGATGATGAGGCCCGCACTGGCGCGCTGTTCGTAATAGGTGACGTTGAGATCATTCGGCACGGCGCGCGGTGAGCGATTACGCGTCAGCGGTGCCATAACAATACGATTGGCAAGCTTCAGATCGCCGATTGTAACTGGATCGAACAATGTGGCCATGGATACATTCCTTCAAATGGGAAAGATTGGGCAAATGGGAAAGATTGGACTGGTGAATTAAAGATCGGATACAGCTTTGATGAAGGCGGCTATCGCCTCCTCATCACGCTTGTAGAACGTCCATTGGCCAACGCGGTGGGGCATGATCAGCCCCGCCTTTGTCAGCACGGACAAATGAGCAGAAACGGACGACTGGGAGAGGCCGCACCGTTCGAACTGGCCCGCGCACACGCCCATCTCCAGAGGCATGTGCTGATCGGAGAAATGGTTCTCCGGTTCCTTGAGCCAGCTCAAAATGTCGAGACGCACCGGATTGGCGAGCGCCTTGAGTATCTCGTCCAAGGGTATAGACTGAACATCCGACATCGCAGTCACCTCGCTGATCCTTTGATACGTATCGTCATTTCCCGATATAAGTATTGAGTAAATCCGATTTATAAAGAGGCCGTTCGTTCACATCGCCGTGAACAGGAAACCGACGCCTTTCCTGTGGAACGTCGTTACTGCCTTGATTGCGCCGAACCCACATCCGACTATGTTGCCGTAAAGATTTGAGATTGGAATGAATATGGCCAACGATATTAAGCGCATTGCTGGGATTATAGCGGCGGAGATCAATGCAAAGCCCGAACAGGCAATCGCCGCCATTGGCTTGCTGGACGAAGGCGCGACCGTGCCTTTCGTCGCCCGTTACCGCAAGGAAGTCACCGGCGGCCTTGATGATACGCAGCTGCGCCAGCTTTCAGAGCGCCTCGCTTACTTGCGCGAACTTGAGGCGCGGCGCTCGTCCATTCTGGAATCGATCCGCGGACAGGAAAAGCTCACACCAGAACTCGAACTGAAAATCGCAGGCGTTCAGACCAAGGCCGAGCTTGAAGACCTGTATCTTCCCTATAAGCCCAAGCGCCGCACCAAAGCGGAAATCGCCCGCGAACGCGGTCTTGGACCGCTTGCCGAAGCCATTCTGACCGACCGCAGGCTGGTCCCCACCGAGATTGCTGCGCAATATGTCACCGGTGAAGTTGCCGATGTGAAGGCAGCACTGGATGGTGCGCGCGACATCATCGCCGAAGGCTTTGCGGAAAATGCCGAACTGATCGGCAATCTGCGCAACTATCTCAAGGAACGTGCTGTTCTCCGCTCCCGCGTTGTCGATGGCAAACAGGATGCAGGCGCAAAATTCTCGGATTATTTCGACCATTTCGAGCGCTGGGCAAATGTTGCAGGCCACCGGGCTCTCGCCATGCTGCGCGGACGCAACGAGGATTTCCTGTCGCTCGACATTGAAATCGACGCCGACGACACCTCGCCGGTAAAGCCTGTCGAACGCAAAATCGCAGCCGCTTACAATATCGGCGCAACCCTTCCCGGCGACCGCTGGCTGATGGAAGTTGCAGGCTGGGCATGGCGCGTCAAACTCTCGCTCTCCCTGTCGCTCGACCTGATGCGCGACTTGCGTGAACGCGCCGAGGAAGAAGCAATCAACGTCTTCGCCCGCAACCTCAAAGACCTGCTGTTGGCCGCGCCTGCCGGTTCGCGTGCCACCATGGGCCTTGATCCGGGCATCCGCACCGGCGTTAAGGTCGCAATCGTCGATGACACTGGCAAACTGCTCGACACAACGACGGTCTATCCGTTTCCGCCGAAGAACGATGTGCGTGGTACCCAGGCCGAGCTCGCAAGCCTGATCCGCAAACATAAGATCGAGCTGATAGCGATTGGCAACGGCACAGGCAGCCGCGAAACCGAACGTCTTGTTGTGGATATGCTCAACGAGCTTCCAGCGCCAAAGCCGCTCAAAGTCATCGTGTCGGAAGCAGGTGCGTCGGTCTATTCGGCATCCGAAGCCGCAGCCGCCGAATTTCCGCAGCTCGACGTATCGCTGCGCGGTGCCGTTTCCATCGCCCGCCGCTTGCAGGACCCATTGGCAGAGCTCGTCAAGATCGAGCCTAAATCCATCGGCGTTGGCCAGTATCAGCATGATGTCGATCAGTCCCGTCTGGCGCGTTCGCTCGATGCAGTGGTCGAAGATGCAGTGAATGCTGTCGGGGTTGATCTCAACACGGCATCCGCCTCACTGCTGGCGCGTGTATCGGGTCTGGGAAAATCTCTCGCCGAAGCAATCGTCGCGCATCGTGATGCAGCCGGAGCCTTCAAGAACCGCAAGGAACTGCTGAAAGTCGCCCGTCTCGGCAACCGCGCTTTTGAACAATGCGCAGGCTTTCTGCGTATTGCGAACGGCACCGAGCCGCTTGACGCGTCCTCCGTTCACCCGGAAGCCTATGGCGTTGCCAAGAAGATCGTTTCCGCTTGCGGTCGCGATGTGCGCAGCCTCATGGGGGATAGCGCAGCACTCAAGGCGCTCGATCCGCGCGTCTTTGTCGATGAGCGTTTTGGACTGCCAACCGTGCGCGACATCATCGCCGAGCTTGATAAGCCAGGCCGCGATCCGCGCCCTGAATTTAAGACCGCAACCTTTGCCGATGGCATCGATGACATCAAAGACCTGAAGCCCGGCATGGTGCTCGAAGGCACGGTAACAAATGTTGCGGCTTTTGGTGCCTTTGTCGATATCGGTGTGCATCAGGACGGACTTGTCCATGTTTCGCAGCTCGCCGACCGCTTCGTCAAAGACCCGCATGAAGTGGTCAAGGCGGGCGATGTGGTGAAGGTGCGCGTGACGGAAGTGGATGTGCCGCGCAAGCGCATTGGCCTCACAATGCGCAAGGACGGTGGCGAAGCTCCTGCCCCGCGTGATCCTGCAAGCCGCGACCAGCGGCCTGCCAAAAACTTCACTCCACAGCGCAAACAGGAGCAGCCATCAACCGGTGGTTTCGGTGCAGCACTTTTGGAAGCGATGAAGAAAAAATAAGCTAAATCTTGTTGCCGATTGGAAAGCCGGTTGAGACTTTTCTCACCGGCATTTCATCGGTTGGAATGATCCAACCACCGCGAATAGCGATGCGAACCTCATCGCCTTCTTCCAGTCGCACTGGATCGCGCACTTCAAAATGCAGATGAATATCTGGCTTGGTGAGCGGATGTGCCTCGATGCGCGAACCGCCACCGCGATAGACCGAACGCTTGACCCGCACAGGGATGCCGCCGGTTTCGGTCAATGCCAGATCTTCTGCGCGAACGCAGAGCTGCGCATTGGCACGCGGCATTTCAATGCCAGAACAGCGCACCTGCGCACGGCTTCCAAGCACCAGCGCCTCGCACTGTCCCGCTTGCGCAAAGGACACGACCTCAGCAGGCAGAACCATGCCATGCGCGATGAAGGACGCGACCATTTCGCTAGCCGGTTCTTCGTAAAGCTTGCGCGGCGTATCGAACTGCTGAAGCTTGCCATGATCAAGCACAGCAATCCGGTCAGCAAGCGCCATGGCCTCGGCCTGATCATGCGTGATGTAGATAATCGTCGTACCGGTACGCTTATGGAAAGCCGCAAACTCGTCTTCCATCGAAGCACGCAAATGCACGTCGAGATTGGCGAGTGGCTCGTCAAACAATACCAGCGAAGGCGCAGCCACCAGACAGCGGGCCAATGCCACGCGCTGCCGCTGACCACCCGAAAGATTGGCCGGGCGGCGATCACCGAAACCGTCGAGATCGACCAGCGCGAGCGCTTGCTTCACACGAGCCTCGCGCTCGGCTTTGGCAACTTTGGCTACCCGCAGACTATAGCCGACATTTTCTGCGACCGTCATATGCGGCCAGAGCGCATAGTTCTGGAAGACGATACCGACCTGCCGCTTCTCAGGTGGTACGTTACCATCAACATGGGAAACGCGGCTGTCACCAATGTGGATTTCGCCGCCATCGACGTCTTCAAAACCTGCAATCATCCGCAGAAGCGTGGTCTTGCCACAGCCGGATGGTCCGAGAATAGCAACAAACTCGCCATCCTTCACATCAAGCGACACTTCAGACAGGGCCTGAAACTCGTTGAAGGCCTTGGAAACAGAAGCGATTTTCAGTCGCGCCATGGCAGCACTCCGTTTGGAAGACGCCGCGCAAACAGATTTGTTGCAAGCATCAGCATGAATGTCACCGCAACGGCCAGAATGGATATGGCAGCCGCATAGGCGGAATCGCCCGCCTGTTCGAAAGAAAACATCACCACGCCCAGCGTTTCCGATCCCGACGCCCAAAGAAGCGCTGAAACCGTCAGCTCACAGAAGGCGGTCATGAAAATGAGCACGCCGCCTGCAAGCGTCGCCGGGGCGACCAGAGGGAATATAATGGTCCTGAGGCGATAGAAAAGCCCCGCCCCCGCAACACGCGCTGCTTCTTCCAAAGCACGGTCGATCTGGTGCAGCCCGGCAACCGTTGGCCGCAGTGCCAGCACGAAGAAGCGCGCAAGATAGGCAAAGAGGATGATCCAGAGCGTGTTGTAGAGGCTGACACCAACCACTGGCAGCGGCTTCAAGAACATCAGCAGGCAAGCAATAGCCAGCACCACGCCCGGTAACGCATAGGGCATCTCGGCTGCGAAATTGAGGATCGGCGTCCAGCGCCGTTTGCGCCAAGCGAGCATATAGGCAAGCGGAACTGCTATCAGCACCGCAAAGAATGCTGCCGCCAACGACAGAACCGCACTGTTGCGGAAAGCGCGCGCAGCACCAGCATGTTCAAGCAGCACGAAACGGAAATTCTCGGCTGTTGCCGTCGCAAATGTCAGCGGCACACCATAGGCCGGAACCAGAGCGGACAACGTAAGACCGATCAACGGCAGAAACAGCACGATAACAATCAGGAGCCATGCCGCGGCTTCCACCAACACGCGCCAGCGGCCAAGCGCGAAGGGTGCAGCAGGCAGCGACGTCGAAACAATGCGGAAATCGCGGCGGCGCGAGGCATATTCCTGCGCGGCGATCCCTGCCATTGCAATCAGCCCGATCAGAACCGACAGCACGGCGACGCTGGACAGCACAGCTGGACCGCCGCCCGCAAGACGCTGATAAATCAGCGTTGGCAAAACGAGGTAATTCGATGGAATCCCCAGAAACGCCGGGATGCCAAAATTGCCGACACACGACACGAAAGCCAAGGCAGCAGCACCGATGATCGATGGCGTCATCAGCGGCAGAATGATGGTGCGCAGAACGGTCCATTTGCTGGCACCGGCACTCAAGCCCGCTTCCACCAGTTCGCGTGGGAGTTTGCGCAGTCCTGCCCGCACGATCAGAAAGACCAGCGGTCCATATTGCACGCCAAGCAGAAAAATAATGCCCCAGACAGAATAGAGCGGATTGCGGCTGCCAAGCGGCGGCGCCATGCCGATGATCTTGAGGAACTGGCTGGAAGGCCCGAATAGCTGGAGCCACGCCAGCGCTGTTACCTGCGGGGCAATCAGCAGGGGGGTGACGTAGAAAAGCACAAAGACATTGCGCCCGCGCATGTTGGTGAGACCGACGAGCAACGCCGCAACAATGCCGAACACAAGCGCCAGCAGCGCGCCGCCAATGCCAATCTGCAGGGAATGCCATGTGGCAACCCATGTCGACTGGCTGCCAAGCGTTTCCACCAGCGCCGAGGTCGAAAACTGCCCCTGCGGCGCGACCAGTTCGACCAGCAGCCTGCCCATTGGCAGAAGCGACAGCACTGCAACAATAAGCGTTACACCAATAATCAGGGCCGCATCACGGCCCTGAAGATCTCGAAACATGTGCATTAAAATGCCTTATCCGCCGAACAGCTCGGAGAACTGCTTCTTGTCGGCATCAGTCTGATCGAGAACCTTCTGGGTGTCGATAGACATGATATTGATCTTGGTGCCTTCCGGCAGCCATGCCGGGCGACCAACGCCTTCCTTGGCAGGCAGATAGCCCTGCTCCAATGCCAGCTTCTGGCCATCATCCGACAGGATGAAATCGACGAACTTCTTGGCACCGTCGACGTTCTTGGCGGTTGCCATGATCGCAACCGGTTCGGTCACGGCAGGCACACCTTCCGACGGGAAGACGAACTCGATCGGCGAACCCTTGGCCTTGGCATTGAGCGCCATGAAGTCAACGAGGATGCCATATGGCTTTTCGCCGCTCGCAACCGACTTCAGCACGGCGCCATTGCCTTTAACGCTTGCCAGCTCATTGGTCTTGAGGTTCTTGAAGTAATCCCAGCCAATATCCTTATTGAGTGCAAAGCCGCTCAGGAGATAGGCGGCAGCGCCCGAATAAAGCGGGCTTGGCATGACCACCTGGCCTTTGTAATCGGCCTTGGCGAGATCGGCCCAATGTTCCGGCTTCTGTGCGGCACCCGTGTTGTAGGCGATGCCGGTGGTGATCAGTTTGGAGCCGAAATAGGTCTTGTCGGCGTCATAGCTATCCGCAGCAAAACCATCAACCTTGGCTTCCGGATAGGCGAGCAGGCGCTTGTCCTTCTTGAGACCTTCCATCGTCACCGCATCAGCGATCAGCAGAACGTCAGGCTGCGGCGCGCCAGCCGAAAACTCGGCGGCAAGCTTGGTGAGGAGTTCGCTCGTACCAGAGCGGAAAATCTGCACATCGGTGTCCGGATTGGCCTTGCGGAAAGCTTCAACCGTCTTTGTCGCATCCGCTTCCGGCTGTGACGTATAGAGCGTCAGCGTATCAGCCTGTGCCACGGCAATGGAAAGAGCAAGAAGCGCAGGTACGACGGCAGCCCGCTTCAGCATCTTGTTCATGGGATTCGCTCCTCGAATTTCTGTATAATGTTCGCCAGCATGACCAGCGATGCCGGTACAATCCTGACGCGTGCGAAGTGATAGCGCGCAGATACTGCCATGGCGATAGGCACGATCATTTCCATTCATGGTGCACCTGTCAAACATCCTGCAACGTGAACCCGGAAAAGCAAAAGCCTCCCGGCGGAATCATAACCATCGGAAGGCTTGTAAGACATTGAATGTTTTGCCGAACAGCCATCCGTATCTCCAAGTATGGAGAAGATGCGGATGGCATTAGAGGAATTGCAATGCGGTTTTATGACAACCGCAAACGCATTCCCGGTAAAAAGATCAACAGATCAGATAACAATCTCGGCGACATGCGCAACCTGCGCACCCGCCTCATAATAGGCTTCACGCAGACCGCGGAAATTCTGTTCCTTCGGATCGCTGACCGGCAGCGGCAGATCGTCTTCGTTGATCTCGCCTGAAACAAGCTGCGAAAGCAGTTTTCCGAAGACCGTGCCCGGCGCGATGCCACGGCCGTTGTAACCGGAGAATCCAACCACATTGCGCGCGAGGCGATGGAATTTCGGCAGGCTGTCATTGGTCATGCCGATCTTGCCATACCATTCGGCTTCGAACTCGACCTCGCCAATCTGCGGAAAAAGACGCTTCAACGATTTCTTCGCCCATGCCTTATGCACGGCAGCGCCGGTATTGCGCAGCGCACCAACGCTTCCGAAGACAAGGCGGCCCTGTTGGTCGAAACGGAAGGATGAAAGGACTTCCTTTGTATCCCACACACCCTGACGTTCCGGCAGAATGCTCTTTTTCAGATTATCCGACAGTGGCCTTGTAGCCATGTTGAAATATGGCAGATGAACCAGCTCAGCACGCACTTCCGGCCATGGCGCATTGGTGTAGGCATTCGTCGCCACAACCACCCAGTTGGCCGTCACGGAACCCTTGGCAGTCTTGACCACCCATTTGCCGTTCTTTTCCTTGGCACCGATCACCGGGCTTCCGGTAAATACTGTCGCGCCAGCGGTAATGGCGGCATGGGCAAGCCCGCGCACATAAGCGAGCGGCTGGATCGTACCGGCACGCAGATCAAGCAGCGATCCGGCATAGGCCTTGGTTCCAACCTTCGCTTCAGTTTCTTTCGCATCAAGCAGCTTCACATTGGCGCCGCGGCGCGCCCACTGCTCATGGCGGTCTTCAAGTTCCTTCAGGCCCTTCTTGCCAACAGCGCAATGAAGCGTGCCCTGCTTCTCTACTTCACAGGCGATCTTGTGCTTTTCAACGATTTCGAAAACGAGCTTCGGCGCATTGCCGAGGACATCAAGCAGGCGATCTCCATATTTCTGACCGAGCACGCCGGGCAAATCATCCGGCATGACCCACATGCCCGCATTGACCAGACCCACATTGCGGCCCGAACCGCCATAACCGATCTCGATACCTTCGAGAACGATGGCTCGCGTGCCTTTTTCGGCCAGATGCAGAGCGGTCGAAAGACCGGTGAAACCGCCACCCACAATCACGACATCCGCAGTCAGATCACCTTGCAGCGCATTCGTCTCGGGGGCGGCAGGGGCGGTCTTTTCCCAAAGACCATGGGAGCGCGGATCGTTCAGCATTGAGAGCAACCATTTTAAATAGTGGAATACGGGCACCCTGCCCGACTGTTCCTATTTCACGCCGCGAAAGCCGGTTGGACAGCGTTATTTGCGCAACAATTCATTCCGGTTTGGAATGAACCAACGGCGAATAATCCGTATTTCCTACCTGCCCGGCGATCCACTGACAGAACACCTGCGTCAGCGGATTTTCCAACTTTCCTTCCGGCACGACGAGATAATATTCATTCTCGGTTCGCATCGGCTTCTCGAAAAGCATGACCAGCTCACCGCTGAGCAATTCCTGTTCAATCAGATAAAGCGGCAGAAGCGCGAAACCCAGACCGGCCAACGCCGCGCCAATGACCATCGAGAACTGATCGAAGCGATGTCCCCGATAAGCCGATCGCCCCTCGACACCGCAGCTTTCAAACCATTGCGCCCACATTTTGGGCCGCGTCGCAAGATGCAGCAAGGGCTCATTCTCAAGCTCTTCCGGGGCGGACGGATGACGCGCTTTCAACAGGGCCGGGCTGGCAACCGGCACGATGACCTCGCTGCACAGGAAAGTGCAGGTGGCATGTGCCCAGACCGGCTGTCCATAATGGATGGCCAGATCGAACGGCTGCTCCTCGAAATCGAAGACACCGGAGCGCGACGCGACATTGATGGCAATGCCGGGATGCTTTTCGATGAAATCTGAAATACGCGGCATCAGCCAGCGCGTGCCGAATGTCGGCAATGTAGCCACACTGAAAGAAGACGTTGATTGCGCCGAAGCCATGGCGCGCAACATCGTGTCCTCCGTCTGGTTCAGAAGACGCCGCACTTCCGGCAAAAATTTCCTGCCCGCATCGGAAAGCAGAATGCGCTGGCGGATGCGTTCGAACAACAGAACACCGAGCTGGCTTTCAAGATCCTTGATCTGACGGCTGACAGCGCTCTGGGTGAGATTGAGCTCATGCGCAGCCTGCGTAAAACTGCCATGACGGGCGGCACACTCGAATGCCTGCAGCGTGGCGATGTCCGGGATCAGTCTTCTGCTCAGCTTCATTCCATTCTCGCATTAACATAGTTGCTTTCGTCGCAAGCATAACCGCAAAACGGTCTATATGATACATTTTCATCATAATCCATGCATGTTCCTCCCAAACAAGACATGCACCACCCGAAGATGCCCCACTCGACGGAAATTTTCGCCATGAAAGACCAGAAATTCGTTTCACCGGACGCCATTCGCTCGGCTTTTTCGGCAGCAATGTCCGCCATGTACAAGCAGGAAGTACCTGCTTATGGCACATTGATGGAACTCGTTGCCGATGTGAACGCCAAGGTGCTTGCTGATGACAGTCACCTGCATGAACGTCTGACGGAAACAGATTCGCTTGAACGCATCTCTGAAGAACGTCACGGCGCTATCCGCCTCGGCACAGCTGCTGAACTTTCCATGATGCGCCGCGTTTTTGCGGTCATGGGCATGTTCCCGGTCGGCTATTACGACCTCAGCGCCGCAGGCGTTCCGGTTCATTCGACCGCCTTCCGCCCGGTTGACGATGCGGCACTGAAGCACAATCCGTTCCGCGTCTTCACCTCGCTTCTGCGCCTCGACCTGATCGCCGATGAAAAGCTGCGCGCTGAATCGGAAGAAGTCCTGTTGAAGCGCAACATCTTCACTGCCGGAGCCATCGCTTTTGTCGAAAAGGCTGAAGCCGAAGGCGGCCTCAACGACGACGACGCGAAAGCCTTTGTTGCTGAAGTACTGGAAACCTTCCGCTGGCACGATCATGCCAATGTCAGCGTCGAACTTTACCATCGCCTGCATGACGCGCATCGCTTGATCGCCGATGTCGTGTCGTTCAAGGGCCCACATATCAACCATCTGACGCCGCGCACGCTCGACATCGACGCCGTGCAGGTTCAGATGCCGGATCGCGGTATTAACCCGAAAGCCGTCGTCGAAGGTCCTCCGACCCGCAAGTGCCCGATCCTTCTGCGCCAGACCTCGTTCAAGGCGCTGGAAGAAGAAGTGTCCTTCGTCAATGCAGACGGCACCTGGACGCCGGGCTCGCACACTGCCCGTTTCGGTGAAATCGAACAGCGCGGCGTGGCGCTCACGCCAAAGGGTCGCGCGCTTTACGACAAGCTGCTCAACGACACCCGTGCCGTTGTCCGCCCTGCCCCAGACGGCTCGAATGCAGCTGAATATGTGAAGGCGCTGAGCGGCACCTTTGCCGCTTTCCCGGACACATGGGCTGGCGTGCGTGAAGAAGGCCTCGGCTACTTCGCCTATTCGGTCAAGGACGCTGCAAAGCTTGAAGCTTACAAGCCGGGCACCGATATTGAGGTTCTGATTGAAGCTGGCGCGGTTCAGTCCGACCCGATCATCTATGAAGACTTCCTGCCGGTGAGTGCTGCCGGTATATTCCAGTCCAATCTGGGCGACGACGAAACACAGGAATTTGTTGAAAGCCCGAACCAGAAGCGTTTCGAGGATGATCTGGGTGCGAAAGTGCTTAATGAGTTCGAGCACTATGCCCGCATCGAACGCAAATCCATCGAAGCCGTTCAGGCAGGCCTGAAAGGCCTTGAAGCGGCAGAATAAACGCATAGCCCCGAAAAGTTACAGACTTTCTGGACAGGACTATGCGCAAACAACTCATACAGAGAGGAAAGCCATGAACACCGCTGTTAGAAAAATCGACGTGAAGAAGGAAGCCGCCGATCTGCTTTCCAAACTCGGCGTCGATGCATCCGCTTATACCGGCGGCGACCTTGCCGGTTTCAGCCCTGTATCGGGCGAACAGATTGCTGCGGTCAAGACCCACAGCAAAGAAGATGCCGTCAAGATCATCGACCAGGCCGATGAAGCCTTCCGTGCCTGGCGCAACGTTCCGGCACCGAAGCGCGGCGAACTGATCCGCCTTCTCGGTGAAGAACTGCGCGCTTCCAAGGAAGACCTCGGCCGTCTTGTTTCGCTCGAAGCTGGCAAGATTCCTTCGGAAGGTCTCGGCGAAGTACAGGAAATGATCGACATCTGCGATTTCGCCGTCGGTCTGTCGCGCCAGCTCTACGGTCTCACCATTGCAACCGAACGCGCTGGCCATCGCATGATGGAAACTTGGCATCCGCTCGGTGTTGTCGGCGTTATCTCTGCCTTCAACTTCCCAGTTGCTGTCTGGTCGTGGAATGCTGCTCTTGCAATCGTTTGCGGCAACTCGGTTGTCTGGAAGCCGTCTGAAAAGACCCTTCTGACCGCTCTTGCCTGCGATGCAATCTTCAAGCGCGCGCTGAAGCGTTTCGGCGATGCACCGGAAGGCCTCTCCCTGCTTCTGCTCGGCGACCGTGAAATCGGCGAAGTCCTCGTCGACAGCCCGAAGGTTCCGGTCGTTTCAGCAACCGGTTCGACCCGCATGGGCCGCGAAGTTGGTCCGCGTCTGGCCAAGCGTTTTGCCCGCGCAATTCTCGAACTCGGTGGCAACAATGCCGGTATCGTCTGCCCGTCGGCAGATCTCGACATGGCTCTGCGTGCGATTGCTTTCGGCGCAATGGGCACTGCCGGTCAGCGTTGCACCACGCTGCGTCGTCTCTTCGTACATGAAAGCGTTTACGACGCTCTCGTTCCGCGTCTCCAGAAGGCTTATGCCAGCGTCACCGTTGGTTCGCCGCTCGAAACAAGCGCTCTGGTCGGTCCGCTGATCGACAAGGTTGCTTTCGACAACATGCAGAAGGCCCTCAAGGAAGCTGCTGCTCACGGCGGCAAGGTACAGGGCGGCGAACGCGTCGATGCTGGCCATGAAAACGCTTACTATGTGCGTCCGGCCATCGTCGAAATGCCGAAGCAGCAAGGCCCGGTTCTCGAAGAAACCTTCGCACCGATCCTTTACGTCATGAAGTATTCCGACTTCGACGACGTACTGGCAAGCCACAACGAAGTTGGCGCAGGTCTGTCCTCGTCGATCTTCACGCTCAACCTGCAGGAAGCAGAACGTTTCCTCTCGGCTGAAGGTTCGGATTGCGGCATTGCGAACGTCAATATCGGTACTTCGGGTGCTGAAATTGGCGGTGCATTCGGCGGCGAAAAGGAAACCGGTGGCGGTCGTGAATCGGGTTCGGATGCGTGGAAGGGCTACATGCGCCGCGCAACCAACACCATCAACTACTCGAAGGCTCTGCCGCTCGCACAGGGCGTTTCCTTCGACATCGACTAATCGATCTGATTTCAGATCAAAAGAAAACCCCGCTTCGGCGGGGTTTTTTATTGACGCAACATCAGCGATTAGCGGAGATTGTGGTTATGGCATGCCGAAAATCGTGGCTTTTGAGAACCGGCGCGCAGCGTACTTGAGTACGTGAGCACCGGAAGCGCAAAAAGACGCGATTTGCAGGCTGCCAGAGCCGCAATATCACCCCATGCGTTCGGAGGCGAAAGAACCGGGGCTAGCCGGGAATACGACCGTGCGATTGCCGTTGAGGAACGAGCGGTGATGAATATGCGCGTGAACAGCGCGTGCCAAAACCTGTGCTTCAACATCACGGCCAATCGACACGTAGTCAGCAGCGCTCTGTGCGTGCGTGATACGGGCAACATCCTGTTCGATGATCGGACCTTCATCAAGGTCAGCAGTCACGTAATGTGCCGTGGCTCCAATCAGTTTCACACCGCGCTCATAGGCCTGCTTGTAAGGGTTCGCGCCCTTGAAGGATGGCAGGAAGGAGTGGTGGATGTTGATGATCTTGCCCGACATCTTCTGGCAAAGCTGATCGGACAGAACCTGCATATAGCGCGCAAGAACCACCAGCTCGGTGCCTGTATCATCAACAATATCCAGAAGGCGCTGTTCTGCCTCTGGCTTGTTGGCCTTGGTGACGGCAATATGGTGGAACGGGATGTCGTGATTGACGACAACCTTCTGATAATCGAAATGGTTCGACACCACGCCGACAATATCAATCGGCAGCGCGCCAATCTTCCAGCGATAGAGCAGATCGTTCAGGCAATGGCCGAAACGGGAAACCATCAGCAAGGTTTTTGTCCGTTGGGCGTTGTCGTGGAATTCAAATTCCATCTCGAACGGAGCTGCCACGGGCGCAAAGCCTTCACGCAGCACATCAAGCGCTACGCCTTCTTCGGAGATGAAGCTGACGCGCATGAAAAAACGACCGGTATCCAGATCATCGAACTGGGCGCTATCGATGATGTTGCAACCCTTGCCCGCAAGATAACCCGAGATTGCGGCAACGATACCACGAGTGGACTTGCAGGTGACGGTCAGGACAAAATTATGCATCGGACTTCCTCAATTTTCGAAGGCGCAAGCCAAAGCGCGCGCCTTGAAACTAGTTCACGATGCGGCCTCCGCCATGCCAGAATGCGTAATGCACTGACCGGATTGCGCTATCAAGCGACTTTGGAAGAAAGATCGCTCTAATTTGATCAAAGATGCGGATTGCGGTCACGATACCGGGCGACAAGTTCCCGGTTCACCTCACCGGAGCCTGGCATGTTGGCGCTCAGATAAATTGGTGCGTCGCCTTTGCCCACCAGCTTCGCCGCCACATCGGCAAAAATGGCATTGAGGATCGTGACACCAAGCGCCGTCGAAACCGGACCGACCTTCAAAGAACTGCCTTCCATTTCCAGCACCGCATCGCCCGCTGGCGCATCATTGTCCAGCACGACATCGGCCAGAGAAAGCAGCTGCGTGCGGCCCTTGGCGATTGCGTTGGAATAAGTGACGGAAGTGACCGCGATAACGGCAGCCCCCTTCTCCCGTGCATAGCGCGCAGCCTCAATGGGAGCGGCATTCACACCAGAGTTCGACACGACGATCAGCACGTCACCTTCACGGATTCCGTAGCGTTCGAGGATCGGCAGCACAGCCCCCTCGATCCGCTCGAAATGCGAGCTGGCAGCCGCTCCGTCCTGCAGCATGATTGCCCCGCAAAGGATCGGCACAGTGATTGCCAATCCGCCCGCGCGATAGTGCAGTTCTTCCGCCATCATGTGCGAATGGCCAGTACCGAACACATAGACGCGGTTGTCTGCCAGTGCGGCAGCAGTAATCAGCTCGGCAGCTTTGGCCATCGGCTCGGCAAGGCGACCACGCAGGCCGGTGAGCCGCGCAATGAGATCATCGAAATAACGATCCGTAATTTCCGTCATCGACCTTACCCCGAAATCTGTTTTTCGCCGGAAAGCCATGTGGCTTTCGCAAACAGCCCATCGTCAAGATGGACGGCATCCATCCGCATGCCGGGACGGAACGTTCCGCGATCGTTGAGATGCAGATAGCGCGCCGGATAATGGCTCGCCATGCGCAGTGCCTCGGCCAGCGTCAGCTCCAGTTCGGCCACGCCGAAACGCACCGCCGACGCCATATCGAGATCGGAACCGGCAATGGTGCCATCCGCCAGCACAAGCTTGGAGCAGATACCGCCCGGCACACGACGGACGGCACGCCCGTTGATCTCGAAGCTTTCGGAATCCGAACCGACCAGAGCCATGGCATCCGTCACGAAGAACAGGTGGGCATCTCCCCGTTTCGCCCGAAGAGCAAGCCGCAGCGCCATCGGATCGACATGATGGCCATCGGCAACGATACCGCACCAGATGTCGGGATGATCAAGTGCCGCACCAGCCAGCCCCGGTGCACGATGGCCAATCTGGCTCATGGCGTTGAAAAGATGGGTCACGCTTCGCGCACCGGCATCGAAACGCTTGAACGCCTCATCTGCCGTCGTGTCGCTATGGCCGATACTGACGACCACACCGCCGTCGCTCAAACGACGCACCTGATCAGGCGTGACCTGTTCGGCAGCAAGCGTGACCAGCAAGGTGCCGATCTGCTTTGCCGTATGGATATAGAGCGCGATATCGGCATCGTTGACGGGACGCATCAGTTCCGCCAGATGGGCGCCTTTGCGAGCCGGCGCCAGATGCGGTCCTTCCAGATGCAGACCGGCAACGCCCTTGTCGGCCTTGACTGCCTCAATTGCCGCTTCAATGGCGCGATCGCGCACCGGCGTCGTGTCGGTGATCAGCGTCGGTAGAAGGCTCGTCGTTCCATATTTGCGATGCCCCTTGGCAATCGTGAACATGGTCTC
This sequence comes from Ochrobactrum sp. BTU2, assembly GCF_024539785.1. Lineage (NCBI taxonomy): Bacteria > Pseudomonadati > Pseudomonadota > Alphaproteobacteria > Hyphomicrobiales > Brucellaceae > Ochrobactrum > Ochrobactrum sp. BTU2. The sequence goes on from NZ_JAHWRG010000004.1 coordinate 417,419, forward strand.
GGGTGTCGGCTGGTCATTGAGCATACGCCCGCCGCCGCCATTAACCTGCGCATCGATAAATCCGGGTGCCAGAACGCCACCGTTCAGGCGCTCGACATCACGGGCTTCGCCTAGTGACGCTTCCGGCACGATGGCTTCGATCTTGCCATCGCTGAACACCAGCGCGCTTTGGTCGTGAAAGCGCTCGCCGTCGAAAATGCGCGCGCCTGCTATTGCCGATTTTCTTGTCATACCGTCACCGTAACCTTGTTGAGATTGCGCGGCTTGTCTGGGTCAAAACCCTTGCGGCGCGTGACCGCTTCAATGACGCGGTAATAATTGATGAGGGAAACCAGCGGATCGAGATGCGCATTGCCCGTGCTAGCCGATGGCAGTCGGAAGCCCGGCGTTTCCGCATCGGATAGCGACACGATGCTCGCTCCAAACGAATGCAGCCGCTTCAGGGCCTGCATGTTGGTGTCGAACGCTTCATCGCGCGGCAGGAAGGAAATAATCGGGAAACCTTCTTCCACCAGACGCATCGGACCGTGCATCAGCTCTGCCAGAGAGAAGGCTTCCGCATGGATATTGGCGGTTTCCTTTGCCTTCAGCGCAGCCTCAAGCGCGATTGCAAAGGCCGTGCCACGACCGCCGGTATAAAGCGAGCGGGCATTGAAAAGGAGATTTTCAACCGCTTCGCGACCGTCAGGACGTGTTGCAGCAAGCGCCTCCGGCAGGCGCTGCAGTCCGACCTGCAGGCTTGCGTCACCGCTGGCCGACGCGACCACACCCGACAATGCCGCGACTGCGGCAATGAACGACTTGGTGGCAGCAACACTCTTTTCTTCACCAGCATTGAGCGCGAGTACCACGTCGGCGGCATTACCCAGCGGGCTATCGACAACGTTCACGACGGCAATTGTGGTTGCACCACCTTTTTTGGCAGCGTCCTGCGCTGCAACAATGTCCGGGCTCGCGCCGGATTGCGACACGGTAAAGTGCAATCCGTTCTTGAGCTTCAGCTTGGAACCATAGACCGACGCCACCGAAGGCCCGATGGATGCCACCGGAATACCCATGGTGATCTCCATCAGATATTTGAAGAATGTCGCCGCATGATCGGACGAACCACGCGCGGCGGTGGTGATGACGGCAGGTTCGTTCTTCTGGAAAATGCGCGCGATTTCCGAGAATGTGCCTGCCTCCTTCTCAAGCAGACCGGCGACGACGGCAGGCGACTGTTCGGTTTCCTGCAGCATCAGGGAGGAAGGGCTGTTCATGGTCATTCTCCAATTTTCAGTTCGGCGACGAAGTCATAGGCATCGGCGCGATAGTGCGAACGGGTATATTCGACGATCCGGTCGTCCTCGAGATGCGAGACACGCTCGATCAAAAGTGCTGGCGCACCCCTGTGCACACCAAGCAGGCGTGCCGTGCCGGGGTCGAGTGTAACCGCCGTCAGGCGCTGCAAGGCGCGCACCGGCTTGTGGCCACGCCTTGCCAATGCGCCATAAAGCGAGGTTTCTTCGACGCGGTCCTGATCCAGATAATGGCGCGGGACCACAGCCCGCTCGAAGGCCATCGGCACACCATCGGCAAGGCGCAGACGATCCAGCCGCACCACCGTCGTATCAACGCCGATTCCCAGCCGGAAAGCCTCGTCGGGCGACGGCCTGTCAACCTTGTTGGTGACAACGCGTGCGCCCGGCTCCTTGCCACGCGACAGCATATCCTCGGAAAACGAAGTCAGGCGCCAGAGATGCTGGCTGATGCGGGCCGGGCGTTCGGCAACGAAGGTGCCACTGCCGCGCCGCGCCTCGACCGCGCCCTGGGTCAGCAGTTCCTTATACGCATTGCGAACGGTAATGCGGCCGACGCCAAGCTGCTCCGCCAGATCGCGCTCCGGCGGCAGTCCGACAGCGGGCGCAAGTTGCCCCTCCTCGATCAGTTCACCGAGAATACGCGCAAGGTTCCGGTAAAGCGGCCCCGTAAGCTGCGGATCGTGCAAACCGCGCTCTTCGATGGCCGTGATCAATGTGGTTCTATTCATACTTCATATAATAGAACCTATATAGAACCAATGGCAAGTGACAATCTCATGAAAAAAGCCCGGTCGTGACCGGGCTTTTTGTTTAATGCGATTGCGGAGCGGGATGCGCCTCGGCTGGTGGCCCATCTGCGCCATGCTCGGGCTCCTTGATCCGGAACCAGGCGACATAAAGCGCCGGCAGGAAGAGAAGCGTGATTGCCGTGCCCGCTATGATGCCGCCCATCATGGCATAGGCCATTGGTCCCCAAAACACTTCACGCGCAATCGGGATCAGTGCCAGACTTGCTGCCGCCGCCGTCAGCGCGATGGGTCGCATTCGGTGCTGACTGGCCTGCGTCACCGCATCCCACGGGTGCATGCCCTCGGTGATATGCTCTTCGACCTGCACGATCAGAATGACCGAGTTTCGGATAAGAATACCGACCAGTGCCAGCACACCAAGGATGGCCACGAAGCCAAGCGGTTTGCCGCTCGGCAACAAGGCAGCCACCACACCGATCAGTCCAAGCGGCGCCACGGCGACAACAAGGAACAAGCGCTGGAAGCTTTGAAGCTGGATCATCAGGATTGTCGCCATGACGAACAGCATCAGAGGCACCACGGCAGCAATCGGCCCCTGGCTCTTGCCGCTCTCCTCCACCGTGCCAGCAATCTGGATCTGATAACCGGACGGCAGCTTGTCGGCGAAAGTCTTGATGGCGGGTGCCAGATCCTTGACGATCGTATCCGGCATCGTCTTGTCGATAATGCCTGCAGCAACCGTGATCGTAGGAATACGCGAACGGCGATAGACAACCGGCTGTTCCAGCTCATATCGGAAATTGGCAATCGCGGCCAATGGCACCGACGTCCCGTTACCGGTTGCGATCTGAAGACTTTGCAGCGTATCGATCGAATCGCGTTCGTGTTTCTGTGCCCGCACAATAACGTCGATCAGATAGATCGAATCCCGCACCTGAGTGATGGTGATACCGCCGACAACGCCGTTGAGGGTCGTTGCAATATCCTTCGAGGAAATGCCGAGCTTTCTCGCCTTGTCCTGCATGACGTCGACGCGGATAACCCGACCCGGCTCGTTCCAGTTGTAGCTCACCACCCCAAGCCGCTTGTCGGAACTGAGGATGCCGGCAAAGTCCTGTGCGACACCGCGCAGTTTTTGGACATCCGGACCCGAGATGCGATACTGCACCGGGCGGCCAACTGGCGGTCCAAGCTCCAGATACTTCACATAGACATCCGTCCCGACATAATCCTTGCGCAGAACCTCGTTGAATTTCTGCTTGAGCCTGTCACGCGCTTCGAGGTCCTTCGCGACAACGACCATCTGCCCGAAATAAGGATTTGCTGGCTGCACATCAAAGGAGAGAATGAAACGGATAGCACCTTCCCCGATATACGTGCTCCAGTGATCCACATCGGGATTGTCCTTGAGCATCGTGGCTTCAAACTTCTCCATCTGGGCCTTGGTGTCGGTGATGGAACTGTTCTGAGGCAAGGTCCAGTCGAGCACCAGTTCCGGACGGTCGGATTCCGGGAAGAACTGCCGTTCGATAAAGCCCATGCCGAAAACCGAAACGAGGAAAAGTGCAATGGTCGTAATGATCGTGATCCACTTGTGCCGCATGGACGCAAGCAGGACCTGCGAAAATATCTGGAAAAGACGGCTGTGCTTTTCCTCATGCGCCTTCATTTTCTTCGGCAGGAAAGTGACACCCAGCAAAGGCGCAAACAGAACTGCCACGATCCAGGAAACAAGCAGCGAAACCGCAATCACTACGAACAATGTGAACGTGTACTCACCCGCCTGACTGTTGTTCAGCCCGATGGGTATGAACCCGGCAATCGTAACCAGCGTGCCTGTCAGCATCGGGAAAGCCGTATGCGAATAGACATAGGTGGCAGCCTTGTTGATGGGATCGCCGTGCTCAAGCCGGGCCACCATCATTTCCACCGCAATCATCGCGTCATCGACCAGCAGGCCCAGCGCGATGATGAGCGCACCGAGCGACACGCGTTGCAGGGAAATATCCATCAAAGACATCGCCAGGAAGGTGATTGCCAACACCAGCGGGATCGAAAGCGAAACGACAAAACCCGCTCGCACCCCAAGACTGACGAAGCTCACCGCCAGAACGATGATAACCGCTTCAAACAGAGCTTCGGTAAAGCCCGAAACAGCGTCCTTGACGACTTCCGGCTGATCGGCAACCTTGAAGACCTTGACACCGACCGGGAGTTCCGCCGTCACCTGGCTCATCATTTTGTCGAGTGCCGCGCCAAATTCGAGCAGGTTGCCGTTCGGCTTCATGCCAATGCCGAGGCCGATCGCATCGTGCCCGTTCACCCGGAAAATGGATGCGGGAGGGTCCACATAGCCGCGCGTAATCGTCGCGACGTCGGAAAGACGGAAGAAGCGATCATTGACGCGCAGGTTGACCGCACGCAGATCCGCTTCCGAATTGAACTGTCCGCTGACGCGCACGCTGATGCGCTCCGGCCCGGCTTCCACCACACCGGACGGCGTGATGGCATTCTGGTCCTGCAAGGCCTGCAGGATTGCCTGCTGATCCAGTCCAAGCGCTGCAATCTGGCGCGTCGAGAACTCCAGATAGATCGCTTCGTCCTGCGCGCCGATCAGCTCGACCTTGCCCGCATTGGGCAATGTCAGAATTTTCGTCCGCGTGCTTTCGGCATAGTCCCGCAACTGTCGCATGGAAAGACCATCCGACGTGAATGCATAGACGTTTCCGTAAACGTCACCGAACTGGTCATTAAAATACGGTCCGAGAACGCCCTGAGGCAGCGTATTCTGAATATCGTTCAGAAAATGACGCACTTCGGTCCATGACTTTTTGACCTGCTCGGCCCGCGTCGTATCTTTCAGAAAGACGAACACGACCGACTTGCCCGCCGTGGTTATGCTGCGTGTATAATCGAGCGTATCCAGTTCTTCGAGCTTCTTTTCCAGCCGGTCCGTGACCTGGTTGAGCGTTTCGTCGACGGAGGCGCCGGGCCAGTTGGCCTGTACAACCATCGTCTTGACGGTGAAGTCCGGATCCTCCTCACGACCAAGATCGAGATAGGAAATCAGGCCCGCCACCAGAAAGACGAGCATGAAATACCAGACCAGAGACCGATGATTCAGAGCCCAGTCAGACAGATTAAATCCCTTCTTCACAGGCCCGTTCCTTTCTCGTCCAGGCGGACTTTCTGTCCTTCTTTCAACTCATGCACACCAGCAATCGCAACATAGCTTCCGACATCCACGCCACCGGCAACGAAACTGTTGCCGCGCCGTTCAGTCACCTGCACGTCATGAAGAGAGACCGTCTGTTTATGCGGATCGATGACCCAGATGCTTGTCTTGCCGTTTTCGTCGAGCAAAGCCTGTATCGGCATCGTCACAAGATTCTGTTCAGGCCCGGCTTTGGCTGCCCGGATCGTCGCGCCAAGGCGAAAGCCTTCCGGAGGGTTGTCGAGAGCAATACGCACACGGCGTGTGCGTGTCTGCGCATCAGCCTGCGGCGCCACCTCGCGTACTGTTCCCTGCCCCGTCACTTTTGGATCGGCCTGGAGCTGTACATTGAATGGCGTACCTTGCTCAAAATATTGCGTCATGCTGTCAGGAATATCGAGCACCGCTTCGCGAATATCGGGACGCGCAACCGTCATAACCGTCTGGCCAGCGGCAACCACCTGCCCGACTTCGGCATTCGTTGCAGAAATGACGCCATCATAATCCGGACGCAGCACAGCGTAACTGCGCTGATCCTGCGCCTTTTTCAGTCCTGCCCTGGCTTTTTCCAACCCGGCCTCTGCGCTGTCACGCGCCTGTCTGGCGGCATCATAATCGGCTTGCGAAACGTTGTTGCCCTTAAGCAGGATGCTCTGGCGTTCTTCGCTCGCCGCAGCGTTGGCATATTGTGCTTCGGCGCTCGCCAGATCAGCCCTCGCAGACTGAACGGCAAGATCGAGGTTGGATGGATCAACCATCGCAACCATCTCGTCCTTTTTCACAATATCCCCCACCTGAACAGGCCGATTGATAATTCGCCCGAGCACACGGAATGCAAGATCAGTGGAATAGCGTGGCTCAATCGTGCCTGCAAAACCCGTCTGCGTTACGGGCTTGGGCTCGACCACCATATAAAGAACCGGACGGACAGGGTCCGTCTCAGCCGTGTTCTCTTCACCTTTTCCGCAAGCGGCAAGCGCAAGCATGGCAGCGATAACAGCAATACTGCTCATGGTGTGGATTCTAGGAAACTGGATTGTCGCCTTCATTGCGCAACTTGTCCTTCCTGTTCCTGCACGACTTCGGTCGGCTCGCCAGAACGCAGCATTTGTGCGCCCTTCGTGACGATCAGCTCGCCTTCCTGCAGTCCGCCTTCCACGAGTAGTCGCCCCTTTTCGTATGAGAGCACCTTGATCGGAACCAGCGTTGCCACCTTGGAATCCTTCGAGAGCCTCCAGACGGCTGTACGCCCGGCATCCGAAGTCATTGCGCTCCATGGCAAAACGACTACCTTCACCGTGTCCATATGAACCGTGCCGGTCACTGTGGCCCCGAGCGCCATCTGAGGCGGGGTTTGCGCTATGCCGACCTTTAACCGTACGGTTCCAGTCTGCGCATCGACCACCGGAGAAATCTCACGAACCTTGCCTTCGGCACTTATCGACGCATCGGACAGCAGCGCAATCGTTACGTCCATTCCAATTTTGGCATGATTGACCAGTGTTTCCTGCACATCGAAGACCGCGTCACGTGGGCCATCCTCGGCAATCGAGAACGCTGTCTGTGCGGCCTGCACGACCTGACCGGCCTCGACATTGCGCGCCGTAATCACGCCTGAAACGGGTGCCTGCAATTCAGTGTAGGAGAGCTGATCGCGTGCATCGTTGAGCTGGCTTTCAGCGCTGGCAAGAGCGCTTTGCGTCGTTTGCAGGTTCTGGTTTGCCTGATCGTAGGTGCTGCGAGTGGTGAACCCTTGTGCCAGCAATGCCTTCTGTCGCGCAAAATTGGCCTGGGCCTGCACCAGCTGCGCCTGCGCAGCATCTTTCGACGCCTGTGCAACGCGCAGATTGGCCTGTTGCTCAACATTATCGATGCTGGCGAGAGGCTGCCCCTTTTCCACGTGCTGGCCGATCTCGACCAGACGCTGCACAACCTGACCGTTCAGACGAAACGAGACATTGACAAGCGACCGTGCCGCAATGGCGCCGGATAAGGTCAGTTTCGGTTGATAATCGCTGGCGACTGCCTTTACCGCTGCCACCGGCACGATGTCGAGCGAGTCGGCTTGCGCCTGCAACATTGTGCCCGGCGCAAGCAGCCCCAGACAAAAGAGCAGTATACGGGGTGCTTTGAAATGGGGAGCAAGCTGGCCCATAACGCGCCTCCACCCATTCTGCACGCTGTAAATGAATGGTTTTGCTGCCATTTACACGATTCTCACTGGTTTGGTTCTGTTGAGAATGCAACTAAAGCTTTGCAGAGAAAAGCGGCGTTGTAAAAGATGATGAATCATAGTTATCGCTATTAAAGTCTTTTCGAAAACACTTACTCAGGAGCAATCGGCAGGCATTGCCTTCGATCAGAGAATTTATAAATAGAAATATATAGTTGTGTTGAATTTCAAGAATATCGGCGGCGGCTAACTCGTTGCCTCCTCGACAAGCCTTTTACCGGCAACGTTCAATTCGTAACGTGTGCGTTGCGTGCGCGGATCGCGCTGTTTGATCCGCACATAACCGTGGTCCTGCCCGAGCACTGAAATTTCCCGGAGCACAAGCGCATGAGCGATCCCCAGCGAACGCGCAAAAGTTCGGCTATCCGACGCGATATCCAGCGCCAGCGCGGCGATGATCCCGGCACCAAGCCCGGTCAAATTGCTGGACGCCGTCATCAAAGCATCGACGAACGCCATATATTCCACTTCGCCCTCATCCATCATGCAGCTGCCGATTTAAGGGGGCGGAACGAAACGATCACCGATTTCGATGTGGGCGTGTAGCTTTCATCACCAGAACTGGCGAGCGGCACCAGCACGTTCATTTCCGGATAGTAGCCCGCAATACAACCGCGCGGGATGTCATAGGGCACGAAGCGGAAATCGCGCGCGATACGCTCCACACCATCATCGAATTCGCCAACAATATCAGCCCGGTCACCGGCCTCGACACCGATATCCGCCATGTCAGCTTCATTCATGAAGACGACCTGTCGTTCGCCATAGACACCGCGATAGCGGTCATCCATGCCATAAATGGTGGTGTTGTACTGGTCGTGGCTGCGGAAGGTCTGCAGCACATAACGCCCCGGCGTGCCGCGTGCCTGCTGATGCTCGACAGCTTCCGGAAGGGCGCCGGTCCAGAATGTCGCCTTGCCCTTTGTCGTATTCCATTCCAGCTCACGGGCAGAATTGCGCAAATGGAAGCCACGCGGAACCCGTACACGAGCATTGAAATCGTAGAAGTCCGGCAACACACGGGCGATATGGTTGCGGATAAGATCATAGTCGTCGGCAAGCTCCAGCCAGTTGACCGGATTTGCCCCAAGCGTCGCCTGCGCCATACCCGCAATGATCGCCACTTCCGAACGAAGATGTGATGAAGCAGGCGCATTGATGCCGCCCGAACCGTGCACCATGCTCATGGAATCTTCGACTGTCACGATCTGGGCCACACCTCTGGAATTGAGGTCGATCTCGGTGCGGCCAAGGCAAGGCAGGATGAAAGATTCCTGCCCCGGCACCAGATGCGAATGGTTGAGCTTGGTTGCGACATGAACCGTCAGGCGCTGGCCGGAAAGCGCTTTAGAAATCAGCGGACTATCCGGAGTGGCCCGGGCGAAATTGCCGCCGAGACCGATAAATGCCTGAGCCGACCCGTCGAGCATGGCACCTATGGCACCCAGAACGTTGTGTCCCGGCTCACGCGGAACATTGAAGCCAAATTCCTTTTCCAGCGCATCAAGAAATGCGACTGGAGGCCGTTCGTTGATGCCGACGGTGCGATCACCCTGCACGTTGGAATGACCGCGCACCGGACAGAGGCCGGCACCGGGCCTGCCAATATTGCCGCGCAGCAGCATGAAATTGGTGATTTCGCGGATCGTGATCACCGAATGACGATGCTGGGTGATGCCCATCGCCCAGGTGCAGATGACCCGTTCCGATTCCATATAGATCTTTGCCGCACGCTCGAGCGATTGCCGGAGAAGTCCCGATTGATCCTCGATTTCTTCCCACGACGTGCTGTCCACCGCAGCGCGATAGGCTTCCAGTTCCGCTGTATGTGTGCTGAGAAATTCCCGGTCGAGGATTGATGGCTTGCCTGCGGCGAGTGCGGCATCATCCGCTGCGAAAACCGCCTTGGCCATACCGCGGAAAGCGGCAAGATCACCGCCAAGACGCGGCTGGAAATAGTCGCTCGCTATGGCTTCGCTGCCGCCATGCAGCATTTCAAGCTTGTTCTGCGGATCGGCAAAACGCTCCAGCCCGCGTTCGCGGATCGGATTGAAAACGACAATGCGCGCACCGCGCTCGGCAGCACGACGCAGATCACCCAGCATGCGGGGATGGTTGGTGCCCGGATTCTGACCGACCACGAAAATGGCATCGGCCATTTCGAAATCTTCCAGCAGGACGGTCCCCTTGCCGACGCCAACCGACTGTTTCAGTGCAACGCCGCTAGCCTCGTGGCACATGTTTGAGCAGTCGGGGAAATTATTGGTCCCATAAGCGCGTACGAACAACTGATACAGAAACGCAGCCTCGTTCGAGGCACGGCCCGACGTATAGAACTCAACCCGGTTTGGGCTGTCGAAACTCTTGAGAATGTCCCCGATAGTCCTGAACGCCTCATCCCATTCGATGGCTTCATACTGATCGGTCGAAGCATTGTACCGCATCGGATGGGTCAGGCGCCCGGTATTCTCCAGATCGTAATCCGTCCAGTTGCGCAGCTGCGAAACCGTATGCTCACGAAAAAAGGCAGGTGTCGTGCGCCGGTCGGTCGCCTCCCAGGCGACAGCCTTCACACCGTTTTCGCAAAATTCAAAAGATGAGCCATGTTCCGGATCACCCCAGGCACAACCGGGGCAATCGAAACCGTCCGGCTGGTTCGCCTTGAGAAGCGTGCGCGCGCCGGAAAGAGGAGCGCCACTTGCAAGCAATTGCTTGCCGCAGCTTTTCAATGCACCCCATCCACCCGCTGCAGCGGATCGCTTGCCGATGAAACCGGTTTTGGTGGCCTTGCTCATCCGTTACCCTCTAACCCAGTTGCGGGACCGCCTTCTTCGAGTGGCAAAGATGCCTTGGGCGGGTGCCAATATCATAAGTGGAATTACACGGTCCTTCAATTAACCGCGAGGCAATTGTTATTCGATACTTGTTCGTACTTGATTTCGGCCGCGCGATCCGTCATGCGATTGGTCAAGAAAAATTACCACAAGGGGTGGGATAGATGCCCAACATCGTTGAAATCGCCGATCTGAAGCGGCTTGCCCAGCGCCGCGTCCCCAAGATGTTCTTTGATTACGCGGATTCTGGCGCATGGACCGAGTCGACCTATCGCTCAAATGAAGACGACTTCAAGAAGATCAAGCTGCGCCAGCGCATTCTCGTCGACATGACGAACCGTTCGCTGGAAACGACGATGATCGGCGAGAAAGTGTCCATGCCGGTGGCTCTTGCGCCGACCGGCCTGACGGGCATGCAGCACGCGGACGGTGAAATGCTGGCAGCACAGGCTGCCGAAGCCTTTGGCGTTCCCTTCACCCTTTCGACCATGAGCATCTGTTCCATCGAAGACGTCGCTTCGGTGACAAAGAAGCCGTTCTGGTTCCAGCTATACGTGATGAAGGACCGCGATTTCGTGAAGAACCTGATCGGTCGCGCCAAGGCGGCAGGCTGTTCGGCTCTTGTGCTTACCCTCGATCTCCAGATTCTCGGCCAGCGCCACAAGGATATCCGCAACGGCCTTTCCGCCCCGCCGAAATTCACCCCGAAGCATATCTGGCAGATGGCGACCCGCCCCGGCTGGTGCCTGGGCATGATGGGCACGCAGCGTCGTACGTTCCGCAACATTGCCGGTCACGCCAAGAATGTTACCGACCTTTCTTCGCTCTCCTCGTGGACGGCTGAACAGTTCGATCCGCAGCTCAACTGGAACGACGTTGCCTGGATCAAGGAACAATGGGGTGGCAAGCTGATCCTTAAAGGCATTCTCGATGTGGAAGATGCCAAGATGGCAGCCAAATCAGGTGCCGACGCGATCATCGTGTCGAACCATGGCGGACGTCAGCTGGATGGCGCACCGTCCTCGATATCCATGCTGCAGCCGATCGTTGATGCCGTTGGCGACAAGATCGAAGTGCATGTCGATGGCGGCATCCGCTCCGGCCAGGATGTGCTCAAGGCCCGCGCACTTGGCGCTCAGGGCGTGTATATCGGTCGCCCGTTCCTCTATGGCCTCGGCGCCATGGGCAAGGACGGCGTAACGCTGGCGCTCGACATCATCCGCAAGGAACTGGATGTCACGATGGCGCTCTGCGGCAAGCGGGATATCAACGATATCGACAAGTCGATCATCCATTCGATAAACTTCTGATAACGACAGGAGCCGGCCTCGCGTCGGCTCCTATACTTTAGAAATTGCTTGTATAATATCGCGTCACACGCGAGTACTGGCGACTGATGCACCGCAAGGTTACTTAAAAATAACCAAGTGTTAAACATATCTCTTTACCATATCCGGCAGTACGGCTTGTGAGCCGTTTTTCTGTTCGGATTTGGAGTGGGAACCGATGAAGTGCACTTCCGCCATTGCCATCGTGGCTATCAGTCTGATGGCGGGATCAGGAGCGGCGTTTGCCGCCGACATAATTGCAGACCCTGTTATTGAACCCATGCCGGAACCGGTTAATTCGTCCGGCTGGTATATTCGTGGCGATCTCGGTTACAATTTCAAATCCAGCACAGATGGCGACTGGAGCTTCTGGAACCAGTTCGATCCGCCCTATCGCGGCATTGACGACACGCTGCGCTACGATGATTTCGACCTCAAGGCAGGCGCAACTTACGGCGTGGGTGTCGGTTACCGCTTCACCGACATGTTCCGCGCCGACGCAACGCTCGACTTCTTCCGTGCAGGCATAAACGGTCGCACCGCCTGCCCAAGCTATGTGAAATCTGCCAAGGGCTTCAATCCGGTCGAGGACAACTGCAACTACGAGGATTCCTCGACAGCCAATATCTGGACGGCCATGGCCAACGCCTATGTCGACCTGCCGCGTGTGGGACCTGTGACGCCTTATCTCGGCGCAGGTCTCGGCGCCGCCTATGTGCAATATGACGACTGGAAAACCCACGAAGTCTGCGCAGGCTGCACCTATTCCAGCGAAAAGGACGGCCTCGACAGCTGGCGCTTCGCAATGGCTCTCATGGCCGGTGTCAGCTACGATCTGACCGAGCAGCTCAAGCTTGATGTCGGTTACCGCTATATGCGTATCAATGGTGGCAAAGCCTACGGTTTTGACGCAGCCGATCGCAGCACCAACCCTTACGGCAATGCCGAAGGACCGGGCGCCACGGGAACGCAGGCCAAAGACAATGGCTTCAACATGCACACGATCCGCGCCGGTCTTCGCTACGAATTCCGTTAAAGAGAGTGACCTTTCGGATAGAAAGCCCGGTCAGTGCCGGGCTTTTTTCATTTCAGCCGCGTGAAGTCGGTGCCTTTGACAGAAGCACCGTGCGGATTGCGAAACTGGAATGGATGCGCGCGACACCGGGCAATCGCGACAGGATTTCCTTGTGAATGATCTCATAAGCCGCAGCGTTTTCGGCTTCGACGCGCAAAATGTAATCCGCATCGCCTGTCATGAGATAACATTCCTGAACTTCGGGGTGCCGCCGCACCGCTTCCTCGAAACGATTCAGAAACTCCTCGGTCTGGCGGTCAAGCGTAATGCGTACGATAGCGACGAGCCGCTCATCGCCGTCGGATGAACCGACGATGGCCGTATAGCCACGGATAACGCCGCTTTCTTCCAATATTTGCACCCGCCGCAGACAGGCGGACTGCGAAAGTCCTACTTCGCTGGCGAGATGGCTGTTGGTCATGCGCCCATCACGGCGCAGGCAGCGGATGATATTGCGGTCGATACCGTCGAGCGTTGGCATGAATAATCTTCAACTCTGGAGCTAAAATATGCGCAAGATGTGCGAAAATTCGCATAATATGCGACAAATAGCAAAAACATTCGAATAGTCTTCGACTAATATGCGAGCAAGCTCTGGGAGTGAGGAGTCACAAGGTTTCTCAACCGAGGCTTATATGCTTTGGGTGGCAGACGATCCATATCGACAATGACCTTCCAGGCGTTCTCGTAACGTAGTGAGCAGTTTGGAAAGAACCGTGCAAATGGTTGAGATGTCGATGCAATTTTCACAGGATGAGCGCGATCTTGCCGCCGGTGGCGTATTGACCATCGACCTGTCGGCGCTGCGTCACAATTATTCGGCCATTGCCCGTCATATCGCGCCCACCCGTACCGCTGCCGTTGTGAAGGCAGATGCCTACGGGCTCGGCGCCAGTCGTGTTGCGCCAGCTTTTTACGATGCCGGTTGCCGTGACTTCTTCGTCGCCCATCTCGGCGAAGCCATTGCGCTGAAGCCGTTTATCCAGCCCGATGCGACGCTCTACGTTTTGAACGGTCTTCAACCGGGGACGGAAGAAGCCTGCGCCCGCGAAGGCATTCTGCCAGTTCTCAACTCGCTGGAACAGATTGAAAACTGGGCGGCACTCGCCACCAGACAGGGCAAGAAGCTGCCCGCCCTGCTGCAGCTCGATACCGGCATGTCGCGTCTCGGCCTGTCGCCGAAGGAATTTGAACGCTTTCTTGAGAACGCCACGCTTCTGGATGCCATTGACATCAAGTTTGTCATCAGCCACCTGGCCAGCGGTGACGAACCGGAAAATGCGGCAAATGCCCGTCAGCTTGCCAATATGACCGCCTTGCTTGCGCGCCTGCCAAAACTGCCGGTTGCTTTCGCCAATTCCGGCGGCAGCTTCCTCGACAAGACCTATCATTTCGACCTCGCTCGCCCCGGTGTCGCGCTTTATGGCGTTGGACCGAAAAGCGAGATCATTCCTGTCCTCACCCTTTCGGCACGCGTCATTCAGGTGCGCGACATCGACAAGGGGGCGGCGGTTGGCTATGGCGGCGCCTATATCGCCGAAGGGCCGATGCGGGTTGCAACGATTGCTGTGGGATATGCCGATGGCTGGTTCCGTTCTCTCAGCAACAAGGGGGCGGCCTTCTTTGGCGATACGCGACTGCCGATCATCGGCCGTGTGTCGATGGACTCGATCACGCTCGACGTCAGCGCGTTGCCGGAAGGCACGCTGAAACTCGGCAGTCTTGTGGAGCTGATCGGCCCGCACCAGCGCCTCGAAGACGTGGCGCGCGATTGCGACACTATTCCCTATGAAATTCTGACTGCGCTCGGCAACCGTTATGCACGTGTCTACGTGGAGAGCGGCGCGAGCGACATAAAAGTATAAGACAAGAGGCGAACATGCAGATCACCATTCTCGGCAGCGGCGTCATTGGCGTTACGACCGCTTATTACCTCGCCAAGCTCGGTCACGAGGTAACCGTTGTCGACCGCGAAGAAGGCCCCGCACTGGAAACGAGCTTTGCCAATGCCGGTCAGGTTTCGCCGGGTTACGCGTCGCCCTGGGCCGCGCCCGGCATTCCGTTCAAGGCCGCGAAATGGCTGTTCCAGAAGCACGCGCCACTTGTTTTGCGTCCGACTTGCGATCCGGTTCAGTATAGCTGGCTCCTGCAGATGCTCGCGAACTGCACCGACAGCCGTTACAAGGTCAACAAGACCCGCATGGTGCGCGTCGCCGAATATGCGCGCGATTGCCTTGTCGATCTGCGCAAGGAAACCGGCATCGAATACGACCAGCGCATGCAGGGCACGCTCCAGCTTTTCCGCGAGCAGTACCAGCTCGACGGTATCGGCAAGGATATTGAGGTACTGCGTCAGGATGGCGTGCCGTTCGAAGTCCTCGACCGCGAAGGCTGCGCCAAGGTAGAACCGGCACTTGCCCGCGTGAAGGACAAGTTCGTCGGTGGCCTGCGTCTTCCGCATGACGAAACCGGCGACTGCTTCAAGTTCACCAATGCGCTGGCAAAGATTGCCGAAGGACTCGGTGTAAAATTCCGCTTCGGCGTCAACATCAAGTCGTTGCTGATGTCCGGCGGCAAAGTTTCCGGTGTCGAGACCTCCGAGGGTGTCCTGACCGCCGACCGTTATGTCGTCGCTCTTGGCAGCTATACGCCTGCGCTCGTCAAATCGCTTGGCCTTAACGCCCCGATCTATCCGGTGAAGGGTTATTCCATCACAGCACCGATTGTCGACGAGGATCGCGCTCCGGTTTCGACCGTTCTCGATGAGAGCTACAAGATTGCGATCACCCGTCTTGGCGACCGCATCCGCGTTGGCGGTATGGCGGAAGTCTCGGGCTTCACCACGGACCTACCTGCCGCGCGGCGCGCAACGCTCGATTTGTCGGTAACGGACCTGTTCCCCGGCGGCGATCTGAAAGCGGCAACCTTCTGGTCCGGCCTGCGCCCGATGACACCGGATTCCACGCCGATCATCGGTGCAACGCGCTACGACAACGTGTTCATAAATGCCGGTCACGGAACGCTCGGCTGGACGATGTCGTGCGGTTCCGGCAAATTGCTCGCCGACCTTATTTCCGGCAACAAGCCGGATATCCGGGCCGACGATCTCGGTATTTCCCGCTACGAATAGACTATTTGCACGAAGTTGAATCGCCTTCCTCAAGGCGATTCAAAAACTCGGCGGCGTGCAGGCGCTGACGATTTCGCATGGCACCGGTCCGACGCAACGGAACCGGTGCGGCAGCTTGCTGGAAAAGTAATAGGCGTCACCCGGCCCCAGAATGCGGCGTTCACTGCCGACCGTCACTTCGATGCGACCCGAAATGACGATGCCGCCTTCCTCGCCCTCGTGCATCAAAAGCACTTTTCCCGTATCGGAACCCGGCTCATAACGCTCCTTCAGCATCTGTAAAGAGCGTGAAAACAGATGGTCTCCCACCTGCCGATAGGAAATTGGGCCCTTGCCGATTTCCACCAGTTCCTCGGCCTGATAGAATACCTTGTGCGGAGCATCCGGTTCGAGCGCGAAAAACTCGGCCATGCCGATAGGAATACCGTCGAGAATGCGCTTCAATGCACCGACGGACGGATTGGACTGATTGGCCTCGATAAGGGAGATGGTGGAGTTGGTCACACCTGCCCTTTTGGCCAACTCACGCTGCGACAGATTCTGCCGCATGCGCACATAACGAAGCCTCCCGCCGATATCGATGCTCATCGAACTCTTCCCCATGTTTATGATGTTCGATATAGCACAAACTTGATAATTATCCCACATAAAAACAATAACTTAATATCTTGAAGAAAAGGACTTGTTGCACCTCGCAAAGCGTGGCCTGCTGCTTACAAATAGGAGGTAATTATGCTCACCAAAACCAACACGCCAAGCCTTGAGAACTTCTGGATGCCGTTCACCGCGAACCGGCAGTTCAAGGCAGCGCCTCGCCTGCTCGCAAGTGCTTCGGGCATGTATTACACCGACACCGATGGCAATCAGGTTCTGGATGGCACGGCTGGTCTCTGGTGCTGCAATGCCGGTCATGGCCGCAAGCGCATCACCGAAGCTGTCGAGCGCCAGATTTCGACCATGGATTTCGCACCGACCTTTCAGATGGGCCATAATGTGGCTTTCGACTTTGCTGAAAAGCTCGCAGCTATCGCACCGGGCGGACCGGATGCAAAACTCGACCGCGTATTCTTCACCAATTCCGGTTCGGAATCGGTCGATACCGCACTGAAGATCGCCATCGCCTATCAGCGCGCCATCGGCCAGGGCACCCGCACCATGGTTCTGGGTCGCGAAAAGGGCTATCACGGCGTTGGTTTCGGCGGCATTTCCGTCGGCGGCCTTGTCAATAACCGCCGCGTCTTCCCACAGATTCCTGCCGACCATCTGCGCCATACGCTCGATATCGAGAAGAACGCCTTCTCCAAGGGCCTGCCTGCAAACGGCATCGAACTTGCCGACGATCTGGAACGCCTCGTCCAGCTGCATGGCGCTGAAAAGATCGCTGCGGTTATCGTTGAACCGATGTCCGGTTCGGCTGGCGTCATCCTGCCACCGAAGGGCTATCTGGAACGCCTCCGCGCTACGGCAGACAAGCATGGCATCCTCCTGATCTTCGACGAAGTCATCACCGGTTTCGGCCGCCTCGGCACGCCGTTTGCGGTTGATTATTTCGGCGTCGTGCCCGACCTCGTGACAACCGCCAAGGGCCTGACCAATGGCGCCATCCCGATGGGCGCAGTCTTCGCCGCCCGCAAGGTCTATGATGGCCTGATGACCGGGCCGGAAAACGCCATCGAGCTGTTCCATGGCTACACCTATTCCGGCCATCCGGTTGCCGCTGCTGCCGGCCTTGCAACGCTGGAAGTCTATGCCGAGGAAGGCTTGCTGACGCGCGGTGCGGAACTTGCCAATCATTGGCAGGAGGCACTCCATTCACTCAAGGACGTTTCGAACGTCATCGACATTCGCAACCTCGGTCTGGTTGGTGCCATCGAACTCTCGTCGCGCAAGGATGCACCGGGCGCCCGCGCCTACGATGTTTTCGTGGATTGCTTCAAGAAGGGCCTGCTCATCCGCGTAACCGGCGATGTGATCGCGCTTTCGCCACCACTGATCGTGGAAAAGGAACAGATCGACACGATCGTGTCCGTCATCGGTGACGCCATCAAACGCGCAGCCTGACCTTCACCCAAGTCATGCTGCCTTTTAGAGCGCATCCCGAAAAGTGTGAAACGGTTTTCGGACAAGATGCGCTCTATTTTTAAACTACGCATCGATTTTTAGACCGATGCGCTCGCCGCCGCTGTTCCCCTGCGGCGGCTTTTTTTCTGATAACAGCAATTCATTCGCCGCTATCGGGAAATATCAAACCGCGATACTATTCAGAACGTATATTGTCTTGTTTCGGGAACCTTTTGGCCTCGCATACATCCAATGAAACTCCACAGGAGTTTGACCCATGCGTGCAAAAACAGCGTTACCCGCCACCTCTCCAACATTTCAGGATGATCTTGTCCTCGCCCAGTGCGCAAAAATGCACGATCTGGAAGCGCTGCGCAAAATCATGCAGACCAACAATCAGCGGCTCTATCGTCTGGCCCGCGGCATCGTGCGCAACGACAGCGAAGCGGAAGATGTGGTTCAGGAGACCTATTTTCTGGCTTTCAGGAGTCTTGATCGCTTTCGCGGCCAATCCAGCCTGACCACGTGGCTATCCCGTATTGCAATTCACGAAGCCCTCGGTCGTCTGCGCAAAACCCGGAAGGTCGAGAAGCTTCTTGAGACCACACCCGACACAAACAATATCATCCCGTTTCCATCCGACATGAGCGTGAATGACCCCGAACGCAGTTTTGCGCAGCGCCAGATATTGCAGCTGGTCGAACAGGCAACGGATAATCTGCCGGAAATTTTTCGCCTCGTATTCGTCGCACGGGTCATTGAAGGTTTGAGCGTGGATGAAACAGCCGAATTGTTGAATCTGCGCCCGCAAACCGTAAAGACACGTCTTCACCGCGCCCGATATTTGTTACGAAAACAGCTGGACGAGAAAATCGGCCCTGTATTGCTGGATGCCTTTCCCTTCGCAGGCAAACGCTGCGAGCGGATTATAACTGCCGTTTTGGCGCGGCTGGACGAACTGACTTAATGTCAGGAACCTTTTGAACTCTCCCGCATCCAATAGCTGTCACTAGAGCATTTCCAGCAAAAGTGCGAAGCGGTTTTGCGTAGGATAATGCGACGAAACAACTATTTGGAGCCCGTAAAAAGGCGCCGGACAAGGGAGAGTTCCATGTCTATTCGTTCAGTTGTATCCGTTGCTGCAATTTGCATTTGCGGCAGTCTGTCTCTGGCAATTGCCCATGACGGAAAATTACACGATCCGGCGATAGCCCATATTGCCTACACGGCAGGCGCCATCGATGTCGCGGCTGCCAAACAGGCTCTCGAAAAATCCAAAAACAAAACGGTGCTTGAGTTCGCACAGACCATGCTGCGTGATCATGAAGCGGTCAATCAGCAGGCGCTCGCTCTGGTCAAGAAACTGAACGTCACACCGGAGGATAACGACACAAGCAAAGCCTTGTCCAAAGCGGCGGCAGAAGAACTGACCAGGTTGAGCAAACTCGATGGCGCAGCTTTCGACAAATCCTATGTCGACAACGAGGTTGCCTATCATAAGGAAGTGAACAAGGCGCTGAAAACCGCACTTATCCCGTCCGCCAGCAATGCTGAACTGAAGAACCTGCTCGAAACCGGTCTCAAACTGTTCCAGAGCCATGAGCAACATGCCGAACACATCGCCATGTCTTTGAAATAGGACCGGTCCGATGAGATATGTTCAAGCTGTCACCATACTTGCCGGGTTGCTGATTATCAGTGTCCCGGCAAAGGCGAAAACAATTGAAATTACGGTCGAAAAACTTGCTTTTTCACCGCAGAACATTGAAGCGAACGTGGGCGATGTGATCGAATGGAACAATAAGGACCCGATGCAGCACACCGCAACCGTAAAGGGAGGATGGGATATTCTCCTGCCACCCCGGAAGGTTACGAGACAGGTTCTGAAATCGCCAGAAGCGGTCAAGTTTTACTGCCGTTTTCACCCCGATATGATCGGAATGCTAACAGTCAAACCATGAGGAAAAGCGCGCCGATGCGTTTGCCGGGCCGTAATGTGCACGACCAGCCGTTTATCCTCCCTGCGATGGCGTGAAATTCGCCACCAGCGCATGGCTGTCGCCGGGATAGGTAAAGCGTACATGTGTTACCGGCTGGTCAGCGTTCCACGTCTGGCGCTCGATCACCAGACAGGGCGCCCCCAGCGGAATACCGAGCATGCCAGCATTTTCCTGCGTGGCGGCAATCGCACGTATCGAGTGTTTTGCGCTACTCCACGGCACGCACGAAACCAGCCATGGTCCCGGCGAATTTTCAGCAAAGTCAGTCTGCGCAGCGGTCGGAACCGCATCCAGACTGATGATGCGCTCTTCCAGAGCGAAGACACGCTTGCCCGCATAGTGACGGCAGACGAGTTCAACCAGCGGCGTATGGCGCGGCATGTCGATATGCCTTGCATCGGCTGGTCCGCTCAATCGCTCGCGCCGGCTCGTCAGCTCGAACCTATAAGCGGCGCCGAGCGCTGCCACTTCATCGCGAATATCGTGGATTTCGAGGATTGCAGCCTGCGATTGCGGAAAGGAAACAAAACTGCCGGATCTCCGCTTGCGCTCAATCAGACCGGCTTTCGCCAGCTGCGTCAGCGCCTTGTTCACAGTCATGCGTGAACAGCCATATTGTTCCGTCAGCTCGTGTTCAAACGGGATGCGATGACCGGGCAGCCATTCTCCCGACAGGATGCGCGATTCTATATCGTCCAGAATACGCTGATGCAGCGAAAGCACCGGTGCGTCCTTTACGATCAAGTCTTCGCCAGCCATGCCATCTCCTGTCAGGCGAGTAATTCGCCGATCACTTTCTGGAAAGCACGCTCGGCCTCATCGCGCAAGCGGTGACGCCCGCCTTCCACCTGTTTAACGCCGCGCACCCATACATCGGACGGTCGTGCGCGACCGCCAAAAATCCAGCCATCGAGCACTGCGTCGCCTTTTGCATGTGGCAGACGCGCCGCATCAAGTACGACGAAATCGGCCGAAGCCCCCGCTTCCAAGCCATCGCTTGCACGTCCCATGGCGATATTGCCGCCCGTCACCGCGCCATCGAACAATGCGCGGCCTGTCGAGCCTGCGTTCTCGGCCAGAACATTGCGCGCGCGGTGCAGGAGACGCTGCGAATATTCGTACTGGCGTAACTCATCGCTAATGCCGATCAGCACATTGGAATCCGAGCCGACGCCGAACTTGCCGCCTGCTTCGTGGAAGACCGTGGCATTGAAAGTGCCGTCACCAAGATTGGCCTCCGTCACAGGACAAAGACCAGCAATCGCACCAGCCTCAGCCATGCGCATGGTTTCCGCGTCGGTCATATGGGTCGCGTGGATGAGGCACCAGCGCGACGACAATTCCTGATGGTCAAGCAGCCATTCAACAGGTCGCTGGCCCGACCATGCAATGCAGTCGTCCACTTCCTTGACCTGTTCGGCAATGTGAATATGCACAGGCGCATCCGGCAAAAGCTTTGCCGCAAATGTCAGCTCATCGGGGATGACAGCACGCAGACTGTGCGGGGCTACGCCAAGCACGGCACCATCGAAACCGACAAGCGCTTTCTGGCAGCCTTCAATCAAACGGGAAAAGCTTGCTTCATCATTGATAAACCGACGCTGGCCTTCATTCGGAGCAGCACCGCCAAAGGTCGAATGCGCATAAAGCACTGGCAGCAATGTCAGGCCGATACCCGCTGCCCCAGCTGCGGAAACAATGCGATCCGCCATCTCGGAAATATTGCCGTAAGGTGTGCCGTCGCGATCATGGTGCAGATAATGAAACTCACCGACGCGGGTAAATCCTGCCTCCAGCATGTCGACATAAAGCCGCAGCGCTACAGCTTCCGCCTGTTCCGGCGACATGGTGAGCGCAAACTTGTACATGATCTCGCGCCAGCTCCAGAAGCTGTCAGCAGAAGGTCCACGCCGCTCAGCCAGTCCTGCCATGCCATATTGGAACGCATGGCTGTGCAGATTTGGCATGCCTGAAACGATCACTGCATGGTGTTCGTCGCCCGACTGCGCACTGACGCCGGTTTCCACAGATGCGATTTTTCCGTCGACAATGCCAAGTCGAACATCATCCGCCCAGCCTGTTTGCAGAAGCGCCTGACCGGCATGGATAAATTGCGTTTTTGTGGCTGCGGCAGACATTCGAACAAGCTCCTCATTTCGCCAAATTCACACGCCGATCTTTCAACAGATCGCAAATGGATGCATTTTTTCTCTTGGCGACTCCGTTAATATGTATATACATTATTGAAAAACAGGGGAAGCGAGAAAACGCTCATGCCAGATAAAACAAGCTACATTTTCAGCAACGCCCGTATCGCCACCTTGGGTGAAAACGCCGAGGGTCTGGGGCTCATCGACAATGCAGTGCTCGCCGTCAAAGACGGCAAGATCGCTTATGTCGGTCCGGAAAATGCACTGCCTGCTGAATATGCATCTTTCGAGAAAATCGACTGCGAGAACCGCTTGATCACGCCCGGCCTGGTCGACTGCCACACGCATCTTGTCCATGCCGGCAACCGCGCGCATGAGTTTGAATTGCGCCTGAATGGTGCCACTTACGAAGAAGTGGCACGTGCAGGCGGCGGCATTGTTTCCTCAGTCAAGAACCTGCGCGCTGCCAGCGAAGACGATCTGGTGCGCCAAACCCTGCCCCGTCTCGATGCGCTGATTGCCGAAGGCGTCACCACCGTTGAAGTCAAGTCGGGTTACGGTCTCGACCGCGACAGCGAAATCAAGTCACTGAAAGCCGCCCGCCGTCTTGGCGAAGAACGTGACGTGACGGTCCGCACCACCTTCCTCGGCGCGCATGCCCTGCCACCGGAAATGAATGGCGACAAGGCCGCCTATATCGACCGCGTCATCAACGATATGCTTCCGGCTATCGCCGCTGAAAATCTGGCCGATGCGGTTGACGGTTTTTGCGAAGGCATCGCCTTCTTGCCCGACGAAATCGCCCGCGTCTTCGATGCGGCCAAGGCGCATAATATTCCGGTCAAGCTTCATGCCGACCAGTTGTCCAATCTGCATGGCGCGGCTCTTGCCGCTTCCTATGATGCGCTTTCAGCGGATCATCTGGAATATACGGATGCGGACGGCGCTACCGCTATGGCCAAGGCCGGAACGGTAGCCGTGCTGCTGCCCGGCGCCTACTACTTCATTCGCGAAACACAAAAGCCGCCGGTCGAGCTTTTCCGTGCTGCGGGTACCAAGATGGCGCTCGCCACCGACAACAATCCCGGCACCTCGCCGCTGACCTCGCTTCTGCTCACCATGAATATGGGCGCAACGCTCTTCCGCATGACGGTCGATGAATGCATTGCAGGCGTGACCCGCGAAGCAGCGCGCGCACTCGGGCTTCTTGATCAGACCGGCACGCTGGAAATTGGCAAGGATGCCGACCTCGCGATCTGGGACGTCGAGCGCCCGGCAGAGCTTGTTTACCGCATCGGCTTCAACCCGCTCTGGAAGCGTGTGTTCAAAGGCCAGATCTGAGTTTTTGTTTCAACGCGCATCTTATCCGAAAACCGCTTCACGTTTTTCGAGATGCGCTCTTTGGGAGTTTTCCATGACCCTCGTATTGAAGCCCGGCAGCGTGCCGCTTGAAACACTTGAAACAATCTATCGCGAGGGTCTCCCCGTCCGCATCGACCCTGCTTTTCACGCAGGCGTCGAAAAGGCTGCGGCTCGCATTGCGGAAATCGCAGCAGGGGACGAACCCGTTTACGGCATCAATACCGGCTTCGGAAAGCTTGCCTCGATCCGTATTGCGGCGGGCGATGTCGCCACGCTCCAGCGCAATCTGATCCTGTCGCATTGCTGCGGCGTCGGCGAACCGCTTTCGGAAAATATCGTGCGCCTCATCATGGCGCTGAAGCTGATTTCGCTCGGTCGCGGCGCTTCCGGCGTGCGGCTTGAAGTCATCACCCTCATCGAAGACATGCTGAAAAAAGGCGTGATCCCGATGATCCCGGAAAAGGGTTCCGTTGGCGCGTCTGGCGACCTTGCACCGCTGGCGCACATGACTGCGGCCATGATCGGTGAAGGTGAAGCCTTCTATAAGGGCGAGCGTCTACCCAGCGCGAAGGCACTGGAAAAGGCCGGACTGAAGCCGGTCGTGCTTGCTGCCAAGGAAGGGCTGGCGCTCATCAACGGCACGCAGACCTCGACTGCTCTGGCACTGGCCGGTCTTTTCCGTGCGCATCGCGCCGCACAGACAGCGCTGATCACCGGCGCATTGTCCACCGATGCCGCCATGGGGTCGGACGCACCTTTCCACGAGGAAATCCACACGCTACGCGGCCATAAGGGCCAGATCGACGCTGGCCGGGCACTGCGCGCCCTGCTCGAAGGTTCCGTCATCCGCCAGAGCCACCTCGAAGGCGACCAGCGCGTGCAGGACCCATATTGCATTCGCTGCCAGCCGCAGGTCGATGGCGCCTGTCTCGATATTCTGCGTCAGGCAGCACGCACGCTGGAAATCGAAGCCAATGCGGTCACCGACAATCCGCTCGTTCTCTCGGACGGTCGCGCCGTGTCGGGCGGCAATTTCCATGCCGAACCTGTTGCCTTCGCCGCCGATCAGATTGCGCTGGCCGTCTGCGAAATCGGCGCGATCTCGCAGCGCCGCATCGCGTTGCTGGTCGATCCGGCCCTCTCCTTCGGCCTGCCGACCTTCCTCGCCCGCAAGCCGGGGCTCAATTCTGGCCTGATGATCGCGGAAGTCACCTCCGCTGCGCTGATGAGTGAAAACAAGCAGATGGCGCATCCGGCTTCGGTCGATTCCACTCCAACTTCGGCCAATCAGGAAGACCATGTGTCCATGGCTTGCCATGGCGCACGCCGTCTTCTTCAGATGACCGCCAACCTCAATGCCATCATCGGCATCGAGGCGCTGACCGGCGCGCTCGGCGTCGAGCTGCGCGAACCGCTGACCACCAGCCCCGAGCTTGCCAAGGTGATAGCCGCGCTGCGCGGCCGCGTGCCGACGCTGGAAGACGACCGCTATATGGCTGACGACCTCAAGAATGCCGCTGAGCTGGTGGCTGACGGTGCACTTGCCGGGGCGGTTTCGAGCGGCATCCTGCCCTCTCTGGAGGCGTGATCATGAGCGCCTTTGAAGTCCGGCAGGGCACGTCGCCTGTCATTCTGGGCCTTCCCCATACGGGCACGGATGTTCCCGACGACATCTGGTCACGGCTCAACGACAATGGCCGCATCCTGGCCGATACCGACTGGCATATTCACCAGCTCTATGATGGCCTTATTGATGGCGCGACCACGGTGCGCGCCACCTTTCACCGCTATTGCATCGATGCCAATCGTGATCCGGCAGGTGTCAGCCTCTATCCTGGCCTGAACACCACGACGCTGATCCCGGAAACCGACTTTGACGGCATTGCCATCTGGAAAGACGGCGAAGCACCAAAGGAAGCCGATATTGCCGACCGCATCACGCGCTTCCACAAGCCCTATCACGACGCGCTTTTAGCCGAGATCGAACGTGTGAAGGCGATCCATGGCGTCGCCATCCTTTATGACTGCCATTCGATCCGCTCGCATATTCCGTTCCTGTTCGAAGGCAAATTGCCGGATTTCAACATCGGCACGGACATGGGCAAGACCTGCGATCCGAAGATCGAAGCTGCCGCCGTTGAGGTTACGAGACGGGCCGAAGGCTACACGTCGATTCTCAATGGCCGCTTCAAGGGCGGCTGGACGACGCGCCATTACGGCAAGCCGGAAACTGGCGTTCACGCCATCCAGATGGAGCTTGCCCAATCCACGCATCTTGCGACCGAAGCGGTTCCCTTCGCCTATGACGAGGCCAAGGCGGACGAGCTTCGCGTGCATCTCAAAACCCTTTTGCAGCGGCTGGAAACAATAGCCGCAGAACTGAAATCCTGAGGAGAACACCATGTCCAATCCACGCCACAACGAGCGCGAAGTACGTAGCCCTCGCGGAGACGAACTCAACGCCAAGAGCTGGCTGACCGAAGCGCCGCTTCGCATGCTGATGAACAACCTTGACCCCGATGTCGCCGAACGCCCGCATGAGCTGGTCGTCTATGGCGGCATTGGTCGCGCTGCGCGCACATGGGATGATTTCGACAAGATTGTCGCGACCCTCAAGACGCTCAATGAAGACGAAACCTTGCTGGTGCAGTCGGGCAAGCCGGTGGGCGTGTTCCGCACCCACAAGGATGCACCGCGCGTTCTCATCGCCAATTCCAACCTCGTGCCGCATTGGGCGACCTGGGATCACTTCAACGAACTGGATAAGAAGGGTCTTGCCATGTATGGCCAGATGACCGCCGGTTCGTGGATCTACATCGGCGCACAGGGCATCGTTCAGGGCACCTACGAAACCTTCGTGGAAGCCGGTCGCCAGCATTATGATGGCAACCTCAAGGGCAAATGGATTCTGACCGGCGGCTTGGGCGGCATGGGCGGCGCACAGCCTCTGGCAGCCGTCATGGCAGGCGCTTGCTGCCTTGCCGTCGAATGCGACGAAACCCGCGCCGATTTCCGTCTGCGCACCCGTTACGTCGATGAAAAGACCCATAGCCTCGACGAAGCGCTGGCCAAGATCGACGCATGGACGAAAGCTGGTGAAGCCAAGTCCATCGCGCTCATCGGCAATGCGGCTGAAATCTATCCGGAACTCGTCAAGCGCGGCGTGCGCCCCGACATCGTCACCGACCAGACCTCGGCACATGATCCGGTACATGGCTATCTGCCAATCGGCTGGACCGTCGCCGAATGGCGCGCCAAGCAGGAGAGCGATCCGAAGGGCGTTGCGAAAGCCGCCCGCGCTTCGATGAAGGTGCAGGTTCAGGCCATGCTCGACTTC
Organism: Ochrobactrum sp. BTU2; assembly: GCF_024539785.1. Lineage (NCBI taxonomy): Bacteria > Pseudomonadati > Pseudomonadota > Alphaproteobacteria > Hyphomicrobiales > Brucellaceae > Ochrobactrum > Ochrobactrum sp. BTU2. The sequence goes on from NZ_JAHWRG010000004.1 coordinate 444,193, forward strand.
TGGAATGCTGGCATTCCAACCGTCGACTACGGCAACAACATCCGCCAGATGGCACTTGAAGAAGGTCTGGAAAACGCCTTCGATTTCCCGGGCTTCGTGCCTGCCTATATCCGCCCACTGTTCTGCCGTGGTGTTGGCCCGTTCCGCTGGGCTGCCCTTTCCGGCGATCCGGAAGATATCGCCAAAACCGACGCCAAGGTGAAGGAGCTGCTGCCAGACAACAAGCACCTGCACAACTGGCTCGACATGGCAAAGGAACGCATCGCGTTTCAGGGCCTGCCAGCACGCATCTGCTGGGTCGGTCTCGGTGACCGTCATCGTCTCGGCCTCGCCTTCAACGAAATGGTCCGCAATGGCGAGCTGAAGGCACCAATTGTTATCGGTCGCGATCACCTCGATAGCGGCTCGGTGGCTTCGCCGAACCGCGAAACAGAAGCCATGAAGGACGGCTCGGACGCAGTCTCCGACTGGCCGCTCCTGAATGCTCTTCTCAACACCGCTTCGGGCGCAACATGGGTGTCGCTCCATCACGGCGGCGGCGTCGGCATGGGCTTCAGCCAGCATTCGGGCATGGTCATCTGCTGTGACGGCACCGAAGATGCCGATCAGCGCATCGGTCGCGTGTTGTGGAACGACCCGGCCACCGGCGTCATGCGCCATGCCGATGCGGGCTACGATATCGCGCTCGACTGGGCGAAGCAGCAGGGCCTGCGCCTTCCAGCCATCCTTGGCAACTAAGAAATCAATGAAAGGCGGTCCTTCCGGGGGCCGCCTTTTTCATAGCTGGATAATACGTAAATACTGGGGAATAACGATGACAGACGTAGCGCTTGGCCGTAATGAGCCCTCTCGTGGATCGGCGGCTTTGAAACTGGTCATATACAGCTTCATAGGCATATTTTTCTTTTTCGTGCCCGTCACCATTGGCGGTAAATCGACCATCCTGCTCGACCACGCAGCGACCGCGATTGCCACGCAGCTTCGCCCTGCCGCTCTCGTTTTCGTCTGCTTGCTTATCGCTTATGGAGCCTTTGCACCTTTCGTAACAGGCACGTGGAAAAAGAATGTAACCGAAAGAATTTTCTCGGTTCTGCGTCTGCTCGGCCTCATCGCGACTGCCATGTATCTTGCCAATATCGGTCCGGCTGCACTTTTCACGCCCGATATGCTGCCGTTCCTGTTCGACAAGCTCGTATTGTCGGTCGGCCTGATCGTGCCGATCGGTGCACTGGCACTGGCTTTCCTGATTGGCTATGGCCTGCTCGAATTTACCGGCGTCATCGTACAACCAGTCATGCGTCCGATCTGGCGCACGCCGGGATGGTCGGCCATCGATGCCGTGGCATCGTTCGTCGGCAGCTATTCGCTGGCACTTCTCATCACCGATCGCGTTTATAAGGAAGGCAAATACACCGCCCGCGAAGCGGCGATCGTCGCCACCGGCTTTTCCACGGTATCAGCCACCTTCATGATCATCGTCGCAAAGACGCTGGGCCTTATGGACGCGTGGAACCTCTATTTCTGGACCACTTTCTTCGTGACTTTCATTGTCTCCGCGATCACCGCACGCATCTGGCCATTGAGCCGCATGGATCATCCGGGCGACCGCGACACTCCATTGCCCGAAGGCAAAGGCCGTATTCAAACGGCAATCGACACCGGCATCCAGCAGGCACAAAATGCCCCCAAGCTTCTGCCGCTTCTCGGGGCGACGTTCCTTGATGGCCTGCGCATGGCAGCCATGATCCTTCCCAGCATCATGGCTGTCGGGCTTCTCGGTCTGCTTGCGTCCAAATATACGCCGATCTTTGATCTTCTCGGTCTGGCGCTCTATCCGTTTACATGGCTTGCGCAACTGGCCGATCCGATGCTTGCCGCAAAATCCATGGCGTCCGGCCTTGCAGAAATGTTCCTGCCCGCCATCCTCTTGAAGGACGCCGATGTCGTTCTGAAGTTCGTTGCCGCCGTTGTCTCGGTCAGTCAGGTTCTCTTCCTGTCGGCCTCAATCCCCTGCGTTCTTGCCACCTCGATCCCGCTCAAGTTCCGGGACCTGATCGTGATCTGGTATATCCGCACGGCACTCAGCATCCTGCTAACGGCACCAATTGCCTTCTGGGCAGCATCCAATGGATGGCTCGGTTGATGGTCGAAATTCTCAAGGCCGAAAGTCATCGCCGTATGCCATGGAAAAATGGCGGCGGCGTTACGGTCGAAATCGCCGTCCATCCGGAAGGAGCGTCAGTCGATAATTTCGACTGGCGCATTTCCATGGCGACCGTCGCCAGCGATGGCCCGTTTTCCGTCTTTCCCGGCATCGACCGCACATTGTCGGTGCTGGAAGGAGACGGCATCTTGCTCGATGTCGAAGGACAGCAGAGCACCCTCACCTGCGAAAGCGTACCGCTGTTCTTCGCTGCGGATGCTCAATCCAGCGCGCGGCTGATCGGATCGGCCATTACAGACCTCAATGTGATGACCCGGCGCGGACGGTTTGCCCATATGGTCCGGCGCCTGCCCGTCAACGGCACCACGCTCACCCAGGCCAATGGCAATCTGGTTCTTCTTTTCTGTGCCGAAGGTCAGATCGATCTGACACTCGCGGCGAAAACGACAAAACTTGAGCAGCATGATTGCGCGGTCGCCACAAACTGCGACGCCTTGCCTCTTGAACTAAAGGGGAAGGGAGCCGCTTACTTGATTTCGATTAGCCCAATCTGATCAGTAGTTTACGACTATTCCATCGAGAATGAAGCATTCAAAGAACCGCAACGAACTCTCTGGACAGACGATACGGTCCTGTTAATTTGGCAGGAGTAAGAGACAAAAAAGTCTCGCTATAAAAGGGGTACTACACATGAAGAAATCATTGCTTGCCGGGGCGGCACTAGCAGCTTTCACGTTAACGTCTGCGGCGCACGCTGAAACTGCCGTTTCCCTTGGCTTTTCCGGCTGGACCGGCTTTGCTCCGCTGACGCTTGCCAAGGAAGCCGGAATTTTCAAGAAGAATGGCCTCGACGTCACACTGACCAAAATCCCGCAGGCAAGCCGCCATCTGGCCCTCGCTTCCGGTGATATCCAGTGCGCGGCCACCACCGTTGAAACATGGATTGTCTGGAACGCGGCTGGCGTGAAGACCAAGCAGATATTCCAGATGGACAAGTCCTACGGTGCCGATGGTATTGCGGTGCGCGCCGATGTGAATTCCTTCGCCGATCTGAAGGGCAAGACGGTTGCCGCTTCTGCTCCGGGTACGTCGCCCTATTTCCTTCTCGCCTTCATGCTCGCCAAGAACGGCATGACGACCAAGGATGTCAAGGTCGTCAATATGGAGCCGGGACCGGCTGCACAAGCTTTCGTGGCCGGCCAGAACGATGCCGCCATGACCTACGAGCCTTATCTTTCCACCGTGCGCGCAGCACCCGACAAGGGCAAGATTCTTGCCACCACGCTCGATTATCCTGCGGTCATGGACACGGTTGGCTGCACGCCCGATTTCCTTGAAAAGAACCCCGAAGCCGCCAAGGCGCTTGCCGACAGCTACTTTGAAGCGCTGCAGATGATCGCTTCCGACAAGGCGAAGTCCTATGAAATCATGGGCAAGGACGTGAAGCAGTCGGGCGAGGATTTCGGCAAGTCGGCAGACTATCTTCGCTGGCAGGACAAGGCAGCCAACCAGAAGTTCTTTGAAGGTGAATTCAAGGAGTTTTCAACCGAAGCCGCCGATCTTCTGCTGAAGGCGGGTGTGATCAAGTCGAAGCCCAATCTCGATGACATCGTGGATACAAGCTTCATCAAGTAACATCGCTTCATATGCAAGCCCGGACGACACGTCCGGGCTTCCTTATTTTCCGCCCGTCGAGTGCGGCGGATGCGCGACTAAACAGGAAAATATATGCAGCCCTTGCAGCCGATAGGCAGTCAGACCCGGATATTACTGGGCATTCTATTCTTCATTCTCTTCTTTGTGTTCTGGGGTATAGCCACTCTGGGCGGCTTCGTTTCTCCGACTTTTCTTGCCGATCCCATCACCATGGTGAAGGACGGCTGGGATCTTATCGCCAATCAAGGCTTTATGTCCGATATCGGAATGACTGTCTGGCGCGTGCTTGGCGGCTTCGTACTGGCAAGCGTCGTTGCCATTCCGCTCGGCATCGCCATGGGCGCATACAAGCCGATTGAAGCGCTGCTGGAGCCCTTCGTCTCTTTTGCGCGCTATCTTCCCGCTTCGGCGTTCGTTCCGCTGTTGATCCTCTGGTCAGGCATTGGTGAAACACAGAAGTTGCTCGTCATCTTCATCGGCGCGGTGTTCCAGATCATTCTCATGATCGCCGTGACGGTCTCCAATACGCGTCGCGATCTTGTCGAAGCAGCCTACACGCTCGGCGCGTCGAACAGCGGCATCATTCGCCGCGTGCTCATGCCTGCCAGCGCGCCAGACATTGCCGAAACATTGCGCCTCGTGCTCGGCTGGGCATGGACCTATGTGATCGTGGCCGAACTCATCGGCGCATCGTCCGGCATCGGCTACATGATCATCAACTCTCAGGCACTGATGGCCACGGGCCAGATCATCTTCGGCATCATCGTGATCGGCGTCATCGGCCTGATCTCGGACCTTGCCTTCAAATATTTCAACCGCTGGCTCTTTGCATGGAGGTTCGCATAATGGTTACCAAAAGCGACCAGGAACTTGTCATCAAGGGCGTGAGCCGTACCTTTCCGGGCGTCCATGGCGGCAAGCCGACACTGGCATTGCAGCCGACCGACCTCGTCATCCCGAAAAATGATTTCGTGACCGTTCTCGGCCCCTCGGGCTGCGGCAAGTCCACGCTTCTTCGCATCATCGCCGGTCTCGACAAGCCCACCACCGGCACCGTGATGCTGGAGGGCAACCCTGTCACCGGACCGGGTGCAGATCGCGGTATGGTGTTCCAGTCCTACACGCTGTTTCCGTGGCTCACCATCCGGCAGAATGTCGGCTTCGGGCTTCGCGAAAAAGGCGTGCCGGAAAAGCAGGCGCGTGAAATCGTGGACAGCTATATCGACAAGGTCGGACTACGCGGCTTTGAAGATCACTGGCCAAAGCAGCTTTCGGGCGGCATGCAACAGCGTACGGCGATTGCCCGCGCACTCGCCAACGACCCAAAGATTCTACTTCTCGACGAGCCGTTCGGCGCGCTCGACAACCAGACCCGCGGACTGATGCAGGAGCTGCTGCTCGGCATCTGGGAGCGGGAGCACAAGACAGTCATCTTCGTCACCCACGACATTGAAGAAGCCATATTCATGGCAACCCGCGTGGTTACGATGACGGCTCGTCCGGGCAAGATCAAATCGATCACGCCGGTCGATATCGAGCATCCACGCACCTACCACGTCAAGGCAAGCCCGGAATTCTCCGAACTACGTCTGAAGTTGACGGAAGAAATCCGCAGCGAAGCCATTGCGGCAGCAAAGCAGGCTGCCTGAAAATAGCTGTTTCCCATTGCAGCCGACTGACCTATGAAAAGACTGCGACTTGATCGCAGTCTTTTCGTTTCAGGACACATCCAATCATGGCCGTTTCAGCAGAAGAACTTGAAAACCGCATCGTCTATGTCAACGGCGAATATGTTTCCGCCCGCGATGCGCGCATTTCCATCTTTGACCGTGGCTTCCTGTTCGGCGACGGTATTTACGAAGTGACTGCCGTGCTCGAAGGCAAACTCATCGACAGCGAGCCGCATATGCGACGCCTGCGACGCTCGACCGGCGAGATCGGTATTCCGATGCCGATGAACGAAGACGAGATCGTTGCCATCGAGCGTGAGCTGATCCGCCGCAACAATCTGACTGAAGGTCTGGTCTATCTGCAGGTGACACGCGGCGACGGACGCGACCGTGATTTCGTGCCCGCGAAAGGTATGAAGCCTTCGGTTGTCCTGTTCACGCAGGAAGCCAATCTGCTCGACAAGCCTGCGCTGAAAACCGGTGCCCGCGTGCTTTCGCTGGATGATCTGCGCTGGAAGCGCCGCGACATCAAGACGGTCTGTCTGCTGCCGCAAGCGCTTGCCAAGGAAATCGCCAAGAACGCCGGTTGCGATGAAGCGTGGATGATTGAAGACGGCTATGTAACCGAAGGCGCATCGTCGACCGCCTATATCGTGACCGAAGATGATGTCGTCGTCACGCGCCCGAACAGCAACTCCATCCTGCCCGGCTGCACGCGGCTTTCGCTCCTGCAGCTGATCGCCGAGACCGGCATGAAGCTGGAAGAGCGCCTCTTCACCATTGATGAAGCCTATGCGGCAAAGGAAGCTTTCCTCACCAGCGCAGGCACATTCGTCACACCGATCACCGTCATCGACGAGAAGACCATCGGCACGGGGAAACCGGGCCCAGTTGCCCAGCGCCTGCGCGAAATCTATCTCGATCACGCGCGCCGAACGGCGATCTGAAAACTGAACTGCCGCACGCCAGTGAAGCGGCTAAGATTTTGGTTATGGCGAGCCGAAAATGGTGGAGTTTGAGAGCCGGAGCGCAGCGTACTAAAGGTACGTGAGCACCGGAAGCGCAAAACAACGCCATTTGCAGGCCGCCAGAGCCGAAATATCAGCGTTTCTGGTTATAGACGTCGATGCAGACAGCCCCCAGCAGCACGATCCCCTTGATGACCTGCTGATAGTCGATGCCGATGCCGAGGATCGACATGCCGTTGTTCATCACGCCCATGATGAGCGCGCCAATCACAGCACCCGTCACACGGCCCACACCGCCATAGGCGGAAGCACCACCGATGAAGCAGGCCGCGATCACGTCCAGCTCGAAGCCGATACCGGCCTTGGGCGTTGCCGTGTTAAGGCGCGCCGCAAAGACCAGGCCAGCAAGCGCCGCCAGCACACCCATATTGACGAAAGCCAGAAATGTCAGCCGTTCGGTCTTCACGCCCGAAAGCTTGGCCGCATGCCGGTTCCCACCCACCGCATAAATCTGCCGCCCGAGCACGGTTCGATTGGTGAGGAACGCATAGGCCGCAATCAGAACAGCCATGATAATGAGGACGTTCGGCAATCCGCGATGCATTGAAATCAGCAACGACAAATAGGCAATCGCCGAAAAGAACAGGATGTTCTTGATGACGAAAAGGCCAAAAGGCTCGGTTTCCACTTCATGCGCGATATGACGCTGACGCGATTTCACATTCTGCCAGATCATGAAACCGGCCAGTAGCACGCCGATGATGAGCGATGTCAGATAGACGCCACCCGTCGTGCCGATGATTTCCGGAATAAAGCCGGACGATAGTTTCTGGAACACGACCGGAAACGGCCCGACCGACTGGCCGCCTAGCACGGCAAGCATCAGCCCCTTGAAGACCAGCATGCCAGCCAGCGTGACGATAAAGGACGGAATATTGAAATAGGCGACCCAAAAGCCCTGCATTGCGCCGATAATGCCCCCGGCCAGCAGGCAGAGAATGGCTGCAATGGGAAACGGCACGCCCCATTTAACCATCATCACAGCCGCGAGCGCACCGATAAAGCCACAGACCGAGCCGACCGAAAGGTCGATGTGCCCGGTGACGATGATAAGCAGCATACCAAGCGCCATGATGACGATATAGCTGTTCTGCAGAACCAGATTGGTGAGGTTCAGCGGCTTCATCAGCACACCGCCAGTCACGATCTGGAAAAAGATCATGATCGCGACCAGCGAGATCAGCATGCCGGATTCGCGCAGATTGTTCTTGAGATAACGCCCCACGCTGCTCGCCGGAGCTTTCGATCCACTTCTTCCGATGATATTCTCGCTCATGGCCGTTTTCCCTTGTTCCGCATGATGGCGCGCATGATGTTTTCCTGCGTTGCTTCCTCGCCAGCGACTTCGCCGACGAAGGCACCTTCATGCATGACGACGATGCGGTCGCAGATGCCGATCAGCTCCGGCATTTCCGAAGAAATGACGACCACGCCCTTGCCGCTATCCGCCAGTGAATTGATGATTGTGTAGATGTCATATTTCGCGCCGACATCGATGCCGCGCGTCGGTTCATCGAGGATCAGCACGTCGGGTCCGGTGAAGAGCCATTTGGACAGCACCACCTTCTGCTGGTTACCGCCCGAAAGCGTGCCTGTCTCCTGATAGACATTGTGGCAGCGAATGCTCATCTGTTCGCGATAAGAATTCGCGATCTTCATTTCGCGAATATCGTCGATGATGCCTTTCGGGCTGACGCCGCGTAAATGCGCAAGAGAAATGTTGCGCGAAATATTTTCGCCTAAGACCAGGCCGAGCTTCTTGCGATCCTCGGTTACATAGGCAAGCCCCGCTTTGATGGCCCGCGCCACAGTGGAAATATCGGCATTGTTGCCGTTGATACGCGCCTCACCGCTGATATTCGTGCCCCATGAACGCCCGAACAGGCTCATGGCGAATTCTGTGCGTCCCGCCCCCATCAACCCGGCAATGCCGACGATTTCGCCTGCCCTCACCTTGAACGACACGTTCTTGACCGAGTGCCGCTCCGGATGCAGCGGGTGATGCACTGACCAGTTGTCGACTTCGAAAATCACCTCACCGATTTTCGGATCGCGCTTCGGGTAGCGGCTTTCCAGATCGCGGTCGACCATCTTGCGGATAATATCGTCTTCCTCGACCTCGCCCGCATTGCAGTCGAGCGTCGCCACTGCCTTGCCATCGCGCAGCACCGTGATCTTGTCGGCAACTTCGCGGATTTCATTGAGCTTGTGCGAAATGAGGATCGAGGTGATGCCTTGAGCACGAAACTCACGCAGAAGCGCCAGCAATGCCGCGCTGTCCGTCTCGTTGAGGCTTGCGGTCGGTTCGTCGAGGATCAGAAGCCGCACGCGCTTCGACAATGCCTTGGCAATTTCGACAAGCTGCTGCTTGCCGACACCAATATCGGTGACAAGCGTATCGGGCGATTCCGACAGGCCAACCTTCTGCAAAAGCTCGCGGGTACGCTTGTGCACCGTACTGCGGTCGATGACGCCATAGCTTGCCGGTGGATTGACGAGGAAAATGTTCTCGGCAATCGTCATGAGCGGTATGAGCGCCAGCTCCTGATGGATGATGACAATGCCAAGCGCTTCGGAATCGTTGATGTCGCGAAACTGCCGCTCTTCGCCGTCGAAGAAGATCGACCCCTCGTAGCTGCCATGCGGATACACACCCGACAGCACCTTCATCAAGGTCGACTTGCCTGCTCCATTCTCGCCGACAAAGGCATGAATCTCGCCCGGCATGACCGTGAAATTGACATCGCTCAGCGCTTTGACGACGCCGAAAGACTTGCTGATGCCGCGCATTTCCAGAAGCGGCTTGCCGGCGATTTCCGGCTTACCGTCAGACTGCTCGCGCAGGACAGGATTGGCTACATTCATCGCTCGCTCCCATTACAAATCTGCTCTGCCATTGCCCTCAACGAAAAGACAACGCTGTCAATCGTCGAGCCTACCCCAGCCGAAAGGCTGGGGATTTGGGGCAATGGCATGCAGAAAGGTTACGGGCATATCCTCCGATACGCCCAAAACCGCATTACTGAATCTGGTCTTCCTTGTAGTAACCGCTATCGACCAGAACCTGCTTCCAGTTCGACTTGTCGACGATCACCGGCTTGAGCAGATAGGACGGCACGACCTTGACGCCATTGTCATAGGTCTTGGTGTCGTTGACTTCCGGCTCCTTGCCGGTCATCAGCGCATCGACCATATCGACCGTGACCTTGGCGAGTTCGCGCGTATCCTTGAAGATGGTCGAGTTCTGTTCGCCAGCGAGGATCGACTTCACCGAAGGCACTTCCGCATCCTGACCGGAAACGACCGGCATTGGCATGTCGCCGCTGCCATAGCCTACACCCTTGAGGGACGACAGGATACCGATGGAGATGCCGTCATAAGGCGACAGGACTGCATCGAGCTTCTTGTCGGAATAATAGGCCGAAAGGATCGAGTCCATGCGGGCCTGAGCAGTTGCACCGTCCCAGCGCAGCGTTGCAACCTTGTCCATGCCGGTCTGGCCGCTGCCGATAACGACCTTGCCGCTATCGATATAAGGCTGCAGAACGGACATCGCGCCGTTGTAGAAGAAGTAGGCGTTGTTATCGTCCGGCGAACCGCCGAAAAGCTCGACATTGAACGGACCCGGCTTGTTCTTGAGGTCCAGCGCGGTTTCGATGGACTGGGCCTGCAGCACGCCGACCTGGAAATTGTCGAAGGTCGCATAGTAATCGACATTCGGCGTATCGCGGATCAGGCGATCATAGGCGATGACCTTGATACCCGCATCGTGGGCCTTGGCCAGAACATCGGAAAGCGTCGTGCCGTCGATGGATGCAACGACGAGAACCTTGGCGCCCTTGGTCACCATGTTCTCGATCTGCGCCAGCTGGTTAGGTACGTCGTCTTCAGCATACTGAAGATCGGTCTGGTAGCCGCGTTCTTTCAGCACCTTGACCATGTTGTCGCCATCGGCAATCCAGCGTGCCGAAGACTTCGTGGGCATGGCGACGGCGACAAGACCCTTGTCTTCCGCATGCGCCAGACCGCTAAAGGCAAGCGCGGCCATCGCGACTGCCAATGTTAGAGATTTCATGCCTGCCATTGTCTCACTCCCAAATTGGGACAGGCTTTTCCGCCTGTCGTTCTCCCAAAATTTCCGCCCCCGCCTTCCGGCCATGCGGAATTCCTCCGGAACAAGTTCTCAAAGGGCCGTCAGCCCGCGATCTTGTCCCATGCCGCAACCGCGCGCTCGGCGCGTTCGCGAACCTCAGCAACCGTCAGTCCGGCTTTGTAAAGACTGGAACCGAGTCCGAAGCAGCTCACTCCCGCTGCCCGATAGGTCGCAAAATCAGCCTCGGAAACACCGCCCACGGCGCCGACCGGAATATCCTTCGGCAAGACGGCGGATATCGCCTTGATACCGTCCGCGCCGAGTACGCTGGCCGGAAAGAATTTCAGCGCCGATGCGCCTGCACGGATCGCCGAAAAGGCTTCCGTCGGCGTGAAAACGCCGGGCATCGTCACCATGCCGTGCTGTCCGGCACGACGGATGACATCCGGCTCGACATTGGGGCTGACCAGAAGCCTGCCGCCGACATCGTTGAGACGGTCCACATCTTCGACGCTCAACACGGTCCCGGCCCCGATCAACACGCCCGCAGGCGCAAGCTTCGCCGCCTTCTCAATCGAAACGAAAGGCTCCGGCGAATTGAGCGGAATTTCAATCGCCTCGAAACCCGTCTCGATCAGTGCTCCGACGATTGCTTCCGTTTCTTCCGGACGAATGCCGCGCAGGATAGCGACCAGCGGATAGCGCAGCTTTGGCCATGCAATGCGGTCGCTCATTGCGCAACTCCTCCGAAGGCGTGTTTTGCAGCCATGAACAGGCCGTCACGCACCAGCTCATCGGCTGCAACGCGCCTGACTGTCAGCCCGGCGATTTCAAGCGCGCTGGCATAGAGCGCACCCATCGTGTCGTCTGAAAGGAGCAGCACTTCTTCGGGTTTGCCGTAAAGCGTACGCCCACCTGCCACTTCCAGCCCGATCAACAAGCCCGACAAACGGGCCAGCTGGTCGGTCGGCTTGCGATCATGGACGAGCCAGCCTGCGCGAATGGAAAACAGCGCGTTGGAAATCAGTGCCGGGTTTTCGAGCGACGCCCTGACGCCCGCAGCGAAAGCTACACCATTCGGATCGACCGCCGCGGCACCTTCCAGCGCACCGGCCAGTACCGATTTTTCCTTCAAAAGAGCGAACATTTCACCGGTCATGAAGGTTCGGTAATCGGCAAGGCCACCGTCGGCAATCCGCACCCATTTGGCATGGGTGCCGGGCATGACGACAACCGCATCATGCGTGCCCCCGTGCACAAGTCCAAGAAGCTTCGTCTCCTCGCCACGCATAACATCGGGTGCCGTTTCGTCCCGACGCGCGACGCCCGGCAACATGATGACGTGACGGTGCGCGGGCACGCGCACCGCAGCCTTCACGATACCATCCAGCCCGGCAGGCAAGCTCATATAGGGCGCTTCGATCCAGCCGGTCCGCGAACCGGCCATGCCGCAGATCACCACCGGCAGATCGTCCGACGCGCCGACAGAAGCAAGGTGCCGCTTGAGCGTTGGCTCGAAACCGGCTTCCTTTGCCTGCAGCAGACCGTCATCGCCACGGCTTTCGCCCAGCACATTGCCATCGACATCCAGCGTCCAGAGGCGGAACCGGGTGGTGCCCCAGTCCGCAACTGCCGCAAATGGCATTTTATCGAGAGCCATCCGGGGAACCTTAGTGGTTATCTCGCGGCAGGCCACGCGTATGCGCGATGTCCTGATACTTGACCGCGTTTTCGAGAACTGCACCGGTTTCCATCTGGCCGACAACAGCGCGCTGGATTTCCTGCCACGGTGTCTGGCTTTCCGGATATTTGTAGCCACCGGCAGCCTCGAGAGCTTTGCGACGCTCGGCCAGTTCTTCGTCAGAGATCAGAATGTCAGCGCTGCCGCGACCAAGATCGATACGCACGCGGTCACCGGTCCTCAGAATAGCCAGACCGCCGCCAGCAGCAGCTTCCGGCGAGGCATTGAGGATCGAAGGCGAACCCGACGTGCCCGACTGGCGACCGTCGCCGATGCATGGCAGTGAGCTGATACCCTTTTTCAGAAGGTAATTCGGCGCGCGCATGTTGACGACTTCCGCCGCACCTGGATAACCGATGGGGCCAGCGCCACGCATGAACAGCACCGTATTCTCGTCGATTTCCAGTGCCGGATCGTCAATGCGGTGATGATAATCTTCCGGCCCGTCGAACACGACCGCCTTACCTTCAAAGGCGTTCGGGTCCTTGTCGTCAGACAGGTAGCGATTGCGGAACTCGTCCGAAATCACGCTGAGCTTCATGATCGCCGACGAGAACAGATTGCCGCGCAGCACGCGGAATCCGGCATGCTTCTTCAGCGGCTGATCGTAGGTCTTGATGACATTGCCGTCTTCGATGGTCGCGTTCTTGCAATTCTCGCCGATGGTCTTGCCATTGACGGTCAGCGCATCTTCATTGATGAGGCCCTGCCCCATCAGCTGATTGACGACTGCTGGCACACCGCCCGCATGGTAGTAATCTTCGCCAAGATATTCACCGGCAGGCTGCAGATTGACCAGAAGCGGAATTTCCTCGCCATATTTCTGCCAGTCATCGACCGTCAGCTCCACGCCGACATGACGGGCCAGAGCGTTCAGATGGATCGGCGCATTGGTCGAACCGCCAATAGCGGAATTGACGCGGATGGCATTGACGAAGGCATCCTTGGTCAGAATGTCCGACGGCTTCAAATCCTCATGCACCATTTCAACGATGCGGCGTCCCGATAGATAAGAAATTTCCTGACGGTCGCGATAAGGCGCCGGAATGGCGGCCGAGCCCGGCAACTGCATTCCAAGCGCTTCGGCAAGCGAATTCATCGTCGTTGCCGTGCCCATCGTATTGCAATAGCCGGTCGATGGTGCCGAGGAAGCAACGAGCTTGACGAAGCCCTGATAGTCGATTTCGCCCTTGGCAAGCAGCTCGCGTGCCTTCCAGACGATGGTGCCCGAACCTGTGCGTTCGCCACGGAACCAGCCATTGAGCATCGGACCCACCGACAGAGCAATCGCCGGAATATTGACGGTTGCAGCTGCCATCAGGCAGGCAGGCGTGGTCTTGTCACAACCGATTGTCAGCACGACGCCATCAAGCGGATAGCCATAAAGCACTTCCACGAGGCCAAGATAGGCAAGGTTGCGGTCCAGACCTGCGGTCGGGCGCTTGCCGGTTTCCTGAATAGGATGAACCGGAAATTCAATGACAATGCCGCCCGCCTCGCGAACACCTTCGCGCACGCGCTTGGCCAGTTCCAGATGATGACGGTTGCAAGGTGAGAGGTCGGAGCCCGTCTGCGCGATGCCGATGATCGGGCGACCGGACTGCAACTCTTCCTGGCTCAGGCCATAATTCATGTAGCGCTCCAGATAGAGCGCCGTCATATCGACATTATCAGGATTGTCGAACCAGGCGCGCGAGCGGAGCTTTGGCGTTTTCGGAGAGACGGGCTTGTTCATTTCATTGTCCTGCGTGGGTGAGAGGCCGCGTTACGACAACCTCGATTCCTAATCTTCAAAAGCTTCGACGACATGCCGCTTTCCGAGCAGAAACGCATCGGCCACATGGGTCAGTGGAGCGAGATCAACATCCGAACGCCCCGCGCCGATCAATTGCACGAAACGCTTGTAAAGTCGTTGATATTCGCGGTCCGGCTCGGCCATTTTCTCGGTCCCGGCGATGGTGAGGCGGCTGCCTCCACGGCTGAGCAGAACCGTGCCTTTATCGGTCTCCACACGAATATCCCAGGTCTGCGGGCCGGTCTGCCGCCAGTCCAGTTCGAACGAAACCGGAATGCCGCTTTCGGTCTGAAACTGGAGGTCGGCTGCAATGGGCGCCGCACGGTTTTCTGGAAAATAAAGATCGGATTGCGTCAGGAAGAAGCGCTCCGGCAAAATATGCGTAACGATGGAAAGCGCATTGATGCCAGGATCGAACACGCCAAGACCGCCCGATTCCCAGATCCATTGCTGGCCGGGATGCCAGTGGCGGACATCTTCCTTCCACGTGACCGAAACCGAACGAATTTCCGCATCTTTCAGGAATTCCCGCGCCGGCTCGACCGCTGCGGCTTCGCGCGAGTGCCACGTGGCGTAAAGCGTCACGTCTTCCGCTTGCGCAAGACGCCCCAGCGCCTGCACTTCCGAAATGGTTGCACCCGGAGGCTTCTCCAGCATCACATGCTTGCGCGCCTTCAAGGCTGCGTAGGCCTGGCTAAAGCGCCCTTGCGGCGGTGTGCAGAGCGACACCGCGTCAATGGCAATGTCGCTGCCCAGCAGCTCATCGATGTCGTGAAAAGACGGCAGGCCATCCAGCCCGGCATTGCGGCTGGCAATGGCTTTCAGCTCAATGCCATCAACGGCTTCAATGGACGGCAGATGCTGGTCACGCGCAATCTTGCCCAGACCGACGATTGCGAGAGCGATGTTCGATTCCGCCACCATTTCAGAGCGCCTTCACAGCAATATCTTCCGCCGCTGCCTGCGCCAGCCTGTTGACCAGCGGATAACGGAATGGCTTGGCGGAAATCTCGAACTGGTCGCCAGCTTCCGTCTTTACGCCCTCCGAAAACGACAAGGTTGCCGTGCCAAAGAAATGAACATGAATGTCGCCCGGACGGCGGAACAGCCCATATTTGAAATGATGGTGTTCCAGATTGGCAATCGTGTGCGACATGTTCGCTTCGCCCGAAAGGAACGGCTTTTCAAAGATCACCTGATCGCTGCGACGAATGCGCGAAACGCCCTCCACATGGTCAGGCAGGTTGCCCACATAAAGCTCCGGCCCCAACGCGGCCTGACGCAGCTTGGAATGGGCAAGCCAGAGATAGTTCTGCTTCTCGGTCACATGATCGGAAAATTCATTGGCAAGGCAGAAGCCAAGCCGGAATGGCGTACCATCCGGGCCGATCAGGTAGATGCCCGCCAGTTCCGGTTCTTCGCCGCCATCTTCCGCAAAGGAAGGCGAAACCAGTTCGCCGCCGGTTGCCACCAGCGCCGAACCGTCGCCCTTGTAGAACCATTCCGGCTGCACGCCGGTTTCGCCCGGCTTCGGTTTGCCGCCTTCGACACCCATCAGGAACATGCGCATGGAATCGGTCGGTTTTTCGGCGGCCTGTGCTGCCTTGTGCATCTTGTCGCGACCGTCAGCAGAGCCAAGATGTGTGAGGCCCGTGCCGGCAACAATCAGATGTGCTGGGTCAGAATGGGTAATCGGCAGGCCGACGCGGCCCGCAGCCAGAGCGGCGTCTATATCGACGGCTTCGCCCTTGCCGCTGCGTACGACTTGTGCCTCAAGGCTGATACCCGCTGCAATGGCTGCCGAGGCTAGCTCATAGGTCGTTGCTACGCCCTTGACGACATGCGCCGCTCCCTCCTCACTGCAGGCAGCCACACGCATTTCTCCGCTTTCATCGCGGAACTGGACCAGACGCAACATTAAACCTCCCATTTTCCGCATACCCGTTGCGGAATTCACCCCGACCGCTTGAGAAACGCCATAAGGCGCCAATTTACGGTTCGTGTTATTAATATGACTATTTTGCCGTCACCCGCTTTGTCAAGCAAGCAGACGCCCCCACCGGGGCAGTTCGCGAGCCCTGCCCCTCCCGAACGAATACAAGCCTTTGTTTTATATATGTAAATAGCAATATTGCGCGTTTGTCGCACCGGCATTTTATTGGGAAACGTCGAAAGGCGCTTGCCATAAAGTAATATTATATGCTTCATAAATGCGAAGGCCGGGAGGGCCTTATTGGGAGGAACCATCATGAAACGCACATTGACGGCCCTGACGGCCGCATTTTCTTTTGCCCTGATTTCGAGCGCATCTGCTGCATCGCTGACGGTTGGCTTTTCGCAGATCGGTTCGGAATCGGGCTGGCGTGCTGCAGAAACGGCCCTGACCAAGCAGGAAGCCGAAAAACGCGGCTATACGCTCAAGTTCGCCGATGCACAGCAAAAGCAGGAAAACCAGATCAAGGCCGTTCGTGGCTTCATCGCTCAAGGGGTTGATGCAATCCTGATCGCACCGGTGGTCTCCACAGGTTGGGACGCCGTTCTGAAGGAAGCCAAGGAAGCCGAAATTCCGGTCGTCCTGCTCGACCGCCAGATCGATTCTCCGGAAGACCTTTATCTGACCGCCGTAACCTCCGATCAGGTTCATGAAGGCAAGGTGGCCGGTGACTGGCTGGTGAAGGATGTGGGCGACAAGCCGTGCAATGTGGTCGAGCTTCAGGGCACCACCGGTTCCTCGCCCGCCATCAACCGCAAGAAGGGTTTTGAAGACGCCATCGAGGGTCATGACAACATCAAGATTTCCCGCTCGCAGACGGGTGACTTCACCCGCACAAAGGGCAAGGAAGTCATGGAAAGCTTCATCAAGGCCGAAGGCGGCGGCAAGAATATCTGCGCCGTCTATGCCCATAATGACGACATGGCTGTCGGCGCCATTCAGGCAATCAAGGAAGCTGGCTTGAAGCCGGGCACGGAAATCAAGATCGTGTCGATCGACTCCGTGCCGGACATCTTCCAGGCCATGGCGAACGGCGAAGCCAACGCGACCGTCGAACTGACGCCGAACATGGCAGGCCCGGCCTTCGACGCGATTGAAGCCTTCAAGGACAAGGGCACCGTTCCGCCGAAGTGGATCCAGACGGAGTCGAAGCTCTACACGCAGGCTGACGACCCGAAGGCCGTCTATGAAGCCAAGAAGGGTCTCGGCTACTGATCCTCTCGTCCTCGGGCCGCGTTTGTCGCGGCCCGGAATAACCTTTGCAAAATGCAATGGAAGACTGCCATGGCTGCAAAAGACGCTCCATCGGCGGCCGCAATGCCGCTTCTTGAAGCCCGTTCGATCACCAAATCCTTTCTGGGCGTGACAGCGCTCGACCATGTCGATTTCACGCTCAACTGCGGGGAAATCCATGCATTGCTTGGCGAAAACGGCGCGGGTAAATCCACGCTTATCAAGATATTGACCGGCGCTTACCACGGCTTCGGCGGTTCGATCCTGCTTGAGGGCCAGCCGATTGCACCTACCTCCGTGGCGGAAGCGCAGACATTTGGCATCGGCACGGTCTATCAGGAGGTCAACCTTCTCGAAAATCTGACGGTAGCAGAAAACCTGTTCCTGGGACGCCAGCCGAAACGTTTCGGACTGGTCGACCGGGGCCGGATGGAAAAAGATGCGACGAACCTTCTTTCCCGCTATGGCCTCACCATCGATGTCGGCGTGCCTCTGTCCGCCTATTCAGTCGCCATCCGCCAGATCATCGCGATTGCACGTGCCGTCGATCTCTCGGGCAAGGTGCTCGTCCTTGACGAACCGACCGCCAGTCTCGATGCACGCGAAGTCGAAATGTTGTTCGGCGTGCTGCGCCAGTTGAAGGCAGAAGGCCTCGGCATCATCGTCATCACCCATTTTCTGGATCAGGTCTACGCCATCGCCGATTGCGCCACCGTATTGCGCAACGGACGGCTGGTCGGCAGCCGCAACCTGTCGGAACTGCCGCGCACCGATCTCATTTCCATGATGCTCGGCCACCAGTTGCAGGAGACTGTGCGCCGCCAGCTGACCGAGGAAGTAAGCCGCGACACGGTTGCCCCGATCCGTTTTGCAGGCTTCGGCAGACAAGGCAGCGTTGCGCCGTTCGATCTCTCGATCCAGCCGGGAGAAGCCGTTGGCATTGCCGGGCTGCTCGGTTCCGGCCGCACCGAAACCGCTCTTTTGATGTTCGGTGTCGATCAGACCGATAGCGGCACCTTGACCGTCGACGGCAAGGAAACGAGGCTCCCCTCACCTGTTGCAGCCATTGCGGAGCGCTTCGCCTTCTGCCCGGAAGAACGCAAGACAGACGGCATCATTGGCGATTTCTCGATGGCGGAGAACATCGCGCTGGCGGTTCAGGCGAAGCGCGGATGGTCCAGACCGATTTCCTCACGCGAGAAGACGGCGCTTGCGCAGCGTTACATCAAGGCGCTCGATATTCGCCCGCCTGATCCTGACAAGCCGATCAAGTTCCTGTCCGGCGGCAACCAGCAGAAAGCCATACTGGCACGCTGGCTTGCCACCGACCCACGCCTGCTGATCCTCGATGAGCCGACGCGCGGCATCGATATCGGCGCCCATGCTGAAATCTTGAAGCTCATCGGCGAACTTTGCGCCGAAGGCATGTCGCTGGTCATCATCTCGTCGGAATTCGAGGAGCTTGCCGCCGTTGCCAATCGCGTCATCGTCCTGTCCGACCGTCGCCATGTGGCGGAACTGAAGGGCGAGGAAATCACTGCCGACAATATCGTGCGTGCAATCGCAGAGACCGGAAGCGAAAAGGAAGCTGCAGCATGATTGCCCGCATGACCAGAAAACTCAAAAGACTGGCGCCGCAACTGGCCGCCCTTGTGCTCATTCTGGTGGTGAACACCATCATCGCACCCGGCTTTCTTGACATTTCCTTCCAGAACGGGCGGCTCTATGGAAGCCTGATCGATATTCTGGTGCGTGCAGCGCCCGTTGCCATTCTGGCCGTTGGCATGACACTGGTGATCGCAACGCGCGGCATCGATCTGTCAGTCGGTGCCGTCATGGCGATCAGCGGCGCCTTTGCCGCGTCGCTCATCGTTGCGGGCTATCCGCTTGCAATCGTCATTCCGGCAGCGCTTGGCGTGGGCCTTCTGTGTGGCTTGTGGAACGGCTTTCTGGTTGCGGTCTTCGATATCCAGCCGATCATCGCGACGCTTATCCTGATGGTGGCAGGTCGCGGCATCGCACAGCTTATCACCGAAGGCGCGATCCTGACCTTCAACAATGACTCCTTTGCAGCGCTTGGCTCCGGCTCCTTCCTCGGCATTCCGATCCCGGTCCTCATATGGATTCTGGCCGGTCTGGTCGTGGGCCTCGCAGTGCGTACCAGTGCGCTTGGCTTCCTGATCGAGGCGACCGGCATCAACCGTCGCGCAGCGATGCTGGCGGGGGTCAAAGCACGCTTTCTCCTGTTCAGCGTCTATGCAGTTTCTGGCGTCGGCGCTGCCCTTGCGGGGCTGATCGCGGCGGCGGATATTCGCGGCGCAGATGCCAACAATGCCGGGCTGTGGCTTGAACTCGACGCGATTCTGGCGGTCGTCATCGGCGGCACCTCGCTCAATGGCGGGCGTTTCTCGATCATGGCTTCGCTGCTCGGCGCGCTCATCATCCAGTCGATCAACACAGGCATTCTGATGGCGGGCTTTCCGCCGGAATTCAACCTCATCATCAAGGCCGTCATCATCGTGATCGTGCTCACCTTCCAGTCGCCGGCCATTGTCCAGCTCATTACCTTCCTGCGCTCGGAACGCAAGGGCAATGGAGCCAATCCGGTCCGTCAAAGCCAGCAGGGAGCACGGCAATGAGAGCACTGCGCAATCTGCCCTTCCTGACGACGGTTGCAATCTTCCTGCTCGCCTATGCGATCTGCATCGTCCAGTTTCCGAACATGCTGTCGACACGGGTAGTCGGCAATCTTCTGACCGACAACGCCTTCCTCGGCATAGCCGCCGTCGGCATGACATTCGTGATCCTTTCCGGCGGCATCGACCTGTCGGTCGGCTCGGTCATCGCCTTCACCAGCGTTTTCGTTGCCGTGATGATCGGGCAGCTCGGCGTGCATCCGCTCGTGGCATTCGGCCTCGTTCTTGTGATCGCCGCATTGTTCGGGGCGTGGATGGGCATGATGATCCATTTCTTGCGGATCCCGCCTTTCGTGGCCACACTTGCGGGCATGTTTCTGGCTCGCGGTGCGGCCTTCCTCATCTCGACGCAATCCGTGCCCATCGCGCATCCGTTTCTCGATACATTGCAGGGGCTTTATTTCCGCCTGCCGGGCGGCGGCAGGCTGACATTCATCGCCATGCTCATGCTCGCGGTCTTCATCGTTGGCGGCATCATCGCGCATCGCACGCGCTTCGGCGCCAATATCTACGCGCTTGGCGGCAACCAGCAGTCGGCGGAGCTGATGGGCGTTCCGATTGCCCGCACGACAATCGGCATCTATACGATGTCGGGTATCCTTTCCGGCCTCGCCGGGATCGTCTATACGCTTTATACTTCGTCCGGCTATTCGCTCGCGACGGTGGGGGTAGAACTGGATGCCATCGCTTCGGTGGTGATCGGCGGGACATTGCTGACAGGTGGCGCAGGCCTTGTGGCCGGAACATTCGTCGGCATTCTCATACAGGGGCTGATCCAGACATACATTGTATTCGACGGAACGCTGTCTTCCTGGTGGACGAAAATAGCAATCGGTATATTGCTGTTCCTGTTCATTGCTCTGCAACGAGGACTTGCGTGGTTCTCGGATCTAAGGCGCATCCCGAAAAGTGGGAACCGGTTTTCGGGCAAGATGCGCATTGAAACAAATAGCTAGCCAGGCAACGAATGAAGGAGGCCTGAATTGGGATTGCTGGAAACGGCCATAACCGGACGCAAACGCCATAACAGCCACGCTGTCGTGGTGGGTGAACTGGGCCGCGGCATCGTCGCGGGAACCATTCCTGCAGGGTCCATCCTTCCGGGCGACCATGAATTGTCGCTACGCTTCGGCGTTTCCCGCACCGTTCTGCGCGAGGCGATGAAAACCCTTGCCGCCAAGCGCCTCATCGAACCCAAGGCCAAGGTCGGCACCCGTGTTCTGGGCCATGCGAGTTGGAATTTCTTCGATCCCGATGTGCTGACATGGCGCTTCGAGGCAGGCTTCGATGAAGTCTTCGTGGACCATCTGGCGGAAATGCGCATGGCACTGGAACCGGCAGCCGCAGCGGCCGCGGCTGAACGCGCCACCAGTGACGAGATTGTCGAGCTTTACGCGCTCGCCGCCAAGTTTGACGATCCGAACCACACGCCGGAGTCCATCGCCAAGGTTGATCTGGAATTCCATCTGGCCATTGCGCGCATGTCGGGCAATCCGTTCATGCGCTCGGTCAGCGGATTGATCGAAGCGGCGCTGGCAATCTCGTTCCAGCTTTCATCACCCGCCTCATCGCGAGAAGGCATTGCCGAATGCGCGGCCAATCACCTGCGCATTGCCCACGCCATTGCATCGCGTGATCCACAAAAAGCACGTCTGGCCATGGAAAGCGTTATCAAGCTCGGCGTCGATCGCATCCGCGATGTGATCTGAAGGTTACGATACCTTCAGATCAAACTGCGGCTCGCCGCGCAGCGTATTACTGACCGTGCAGATTTCCTCAGCCATTTCGGCGAGACGATGCTTTTCGTCGTCGGTGAGGTCACCGCCGAAATGGAAGGTGATGTTGAACCGTTCGATACGCGACGGTCCTTCATGCGCCTTGTCGCCCTTCACTTCCACCCGCACATCGGTCAGCTTTTCCTTCAGTTCGAGCTTGGTGGCAGCAATGCGCGCGCTGAGCGCCATGCAGGCAGCGACCGACGAATAGATGAGATCGAGCGGATTGAAGCCGGCCTGACTGACACTCGTAACGAGCTCGACCACGCCGCCGGTCGGCGTGGTGATGACTGGCAGTTTTCCATGCGGCATTTCGGCGATGGCACCCGTCTCGCGGGTTCTGACTTTCAGTTCGCTCATTCCTGAATTCTCCTGTAGTCCACATGCCGTGCCAGCCAGCAGCCGACGGTCATGCCTGTTATCTCGCCTTTGGCGTCACGATGGAAGACAAGTTTCCATTCGCCCGGCGACGGCGCGTCCATCGAGCGCTGCACCGGCAGCAGCCAGACATCCGGTCCCGCCTCATAGAGCGAATACATATCGCTCTTGCCAAGAAACCCTTCAAAGGCCCCATAGAAAGCACCGCCCTCATCGACGATCAAAAGATCGGCCTCAAGTTCGTCGCTGCGATAGTGCCCCGCAATATCCTGCTTCGCCGCGCCTTTCAGGCGCTGCATTGTCAGGCTCAGATTTTCGTCCTCGCGCGCCAGATGGATCGTGTCGCCATCGCGGCGGATCGCGGTCATCGAGGAACGCGCTTCGTTCTCGCCCACGACGTCCATCATTTCCGGGCCAGTGCCGAAACGTGCCTTCATGCGTCCGCGTCCGGCATCTTCAAGGCTCAGCACGAGGCCGGTTTCATGGTCGAGCCATGAGCCGAACCATACGGCATCGGCTGCAACGCGAACCTGTTCCGATGTCGGGACGCCAAGCGCAATGTTCATCAGCTTGAAGGCGACGTCGGAAGCTCCGCCTTCAAAATTGAACATAGCGATTGTCGAAAGGCGCTCATCGGCGCAATGCCAGCGCTGGCAGCGCCAGCCGCGCAAAGCCCCGCCATGGCCGGTCAGGCGCTTGCCGCCCGTTTCCTCGAATTTGAGGCCGAGGCCGTAGGGAGCAGCAGCACCGTCGCTGAAAGTCTGAAGACCGCTCAGGCGACGATAGATTCCGCTTTCGTCGTCGCGGGTCGCATCGATGAACTGCTCCCAGGCAATCATGTCGTCCAGCGACGCGCAGATACCGGCATCACCCATCCAGTGGATGCGATTGACGGCAGGCAGGAAGCCACGCACCGTGTCGCCCTCATAGCCGGTGCATTCGTCGAACAGCGCGGTATCGGGGATAAGTTCTGCCGTCTTCATGCCCGCAGGCTGAAAAATACGTTCCGACAGAAGTTCGATAAGCGACCGGCCTGTATGCTGCTCGATCAGATCAGCCAGAATGCGGAAATTGCCGTTGCAGTAGGAATAATGCGTGCCCGGTGCAAAATGCGTGGTCTTCAGGCGGCGCAGCAGGCTTTGTGCCTGTTCGGGCAGAAAGACGCCTTCCGGATCGGCCCCGCACAGAACCGTCAGCGCCCAGTAATCACGCAGGCCCGACTGGTTGTTGCAAAGATCGCGCACGCTGGGACGCTTTTCAGCAAACTTGTCGAGATAGGCGGCAAGCGCATCATCAAGAACTTCCGGCTCGCCGACACTGTCGAGCAGAACGGCGCAGGTGAACTGCTTGCTGACCGAACAGATCGGCATGCGCGTTTCGGGCGTCATCGCCTTGCGAGTGGAAAGATCGGCAAAGCCCCATGCATGGCGCAGCACGACCTTGCCATCTTTCAGCACCGCGACCGCACCACCCGGTCCCTTATAGTGCTGCGGAATGGTGCGAACGAAGGTTTCAAGCGCGGAAAGATCGAATTTTGACATGATGCTCAGGCGACTCAGATGAAAATCAACAGCCGCCACGAGGCATCATTTTGTCCGTTCGATCAAGGCCATGGCCGCATGCGGATTATGCGCCTTATAGCCGCTGATCACATAGAGATAGACATCGCGGGCGATATGGTCCGCAACAGGCGGCGTCACGGTCTTCAACCCTTCGGCGGGTTCTCCCGCTGCTATCGCCTTGGCGCGTGCAGCCCACTGATCGAGATGACTTTCACCATAGCCAAGCGGCTCGCTTTCCTTCGTTCCCATGATGCGAAGATAGGCGAAAGGTGCGGTCATATCGGCGAATTGCGGAAAGTCGCTGTCGCCTGCAATCACCACCGCTACGCCATATTCGCGCAGCAAGGCGATGAAGTCCGGTGAATTGAAACTGTCGTGGCGCACTTCCACCGCATGGCGCACATCGCGCCCGTCGACACGCTTCGGCAGAAGCTTCAAAAACGCCTCGAAGTCCACGGGGTCGAACTTCTTCGTTCCCATGAATTGCCAGTTGACCACGCCGAGCTTGTCCTTCAGTTCCATCATGCCGCCGGTCATGAACCGTTCAATGCTCTCACCCGCCTCCGCCAGGACACGGCGATTGGTGGAAAAACGCGGTGCCTTCAGCGAAAACACAAAGCCTTCCGGCGTTTCATCGTGCCATTTGGCGAAGGTCGTGGGTTTCTGCGGACCGTAATAAGTGCTGTTGATCTCGATGGATGTGAGCTTGCTCGATGCATATTCAAGCTGGCGCTTCTTCGACAGTTTTTCAGGATAGAAGCTCTTGTCCCACGGTTCATAGGCCCATCCGCCAATACCGACGCGGATCTTACCCGTGTTTTCCCTGGCCATCGCCATTCCTCCATACCGGTGCATCATGAGTTCATACAGTTTAGTCATGATGTTTAATCTGTATTCGCACCGCTGGCTATGTTCATATCAGCGTGCTTGACTGGGAGGAGAAGCAGGCGGCTGAACGTAAACTTTGCCGCGAGACTGAGGTTTATGCACCTGTCGGCCATTTGGGTGCGTCTGACCATGAGTTCCCGTTCCCCCAACACATGGATTGTCCCGGTTTTCGGGAGGATCTTTTTGAAAAGAGGCGGAGAAACCGTCCTTGCAAGGCGAGCCGGAATGGCGAGCGAGACATGGTGAGATTGAGGAAATGCATACAATGACGAGCAAACCCAATGCCCGTACCGGAGGCCAGATTTTGGTGGATGCGCTGCGCATCCACGGCACCGACCGGGTCTTCTGCGTCCCCGGCGAGAGCTATCTCGCTGCGCTTGACGCCTTTCATGATTCCAGCGACGCGATTGACCTGATCGTCTGCCGGCAGGAAGGCGGCGCGGCCTATATGGCGGAAGCCTATGGCAAGCTGACCGGCAAGCCGGGCATCTGCTTCGTCACACGCGGTCCCGGCGCAACAAACGCCTCTGTCGGTGTGCATACAGCTTTTCAGGATTCAACGCCGATGCTGCTCTTCATCGGTCAGGTCGCCAGCGATCAGGTCGAGCGCGAGGCATTTCAGGAAATCGACTATCGCCGCATGTTCGGCCAGATGGCCAAATGGGTCGTCCAGATCGACGATGCCGCCCGCATTCCAGAACTGGTCAGCCAAGCCTTCCACCGCGCCGTCAACGGTCGCCCCGGCCCGGTCGTGATCGCCCTGCCGGAAGACATGCTGACATCCTATGCCGCCGTCAGCGACGCACCAGCCTTTAAACAGGTTCAGATGCATCCGGGCACTGATCAGTTGCAGGACATGCAGGCGCTTCTTGCAAAGGCCGAACGGCCTCTGGTAATCGTCGGCGGTGGCGGCTGGAACGCAGAAGCCACCATTGACCTGCGGAAATTTGCCGAGAACATGCACCTGCCGGTCGCCGCATCTTTCCGCTGCCAGGACATGTTCGACAACACCCATCCGCTTTATGCGGGCGAAATGGGAACCTCGATCAGCCCCAAGCTGGCGCAGCGCGTTCGCGATGCCGATCTGCTGATCGTAATCGGTGCCCGCCTCGGCGAAATGACGACACAGGGCTACGAACTCGTCTCCATTCCGGTGCCGCAGCAAAAGCTCGTCCATATCCATCCGGGCGCAGAAGAGCTGGGTCGCGTTTATCATGCAGACGTTCCGGTCAATGCTTCGATGCCTGCCTTCTGTGCGGCGGCGGCAAAGCTTGCGCCGGTTGCCGATCCGCGCTGGAAATCATGGACCGACGGCGCCAATGCCGATTACCGCGACAACATCAAATCGCCGGTCATCCCCGGCGATGTGCAGATGGGCGAAGTGATGGAATGGCTGCGCGCACATCTGCCAGCCGACGCCATCATCACCAATGGCGCAGGCAACTATTCCGCCTGGCCGCATCGCTTCTACCAGTACCGCACCTATCGCAGCCAATTGGCACCCACCAACGGCTCGATGGGCTATGGCGTACCGGCTGCGGTCGCGGCCAAGCTCACCGCGCCGGAACGCACGGTTGTTGCCTTTGCAGGCGACGGCTGTTTCCTCATGAACGGTCAGGAACTGGCAACGGCGGCGCAATATGGTGCCAATGCCATCTTCATCGTCGTGAATAACGGCATGTATGGCACCATCCGTATGCATCAGGAGCGCACCTATCCGGGCCGCGTTTCAGGCACCGGCCTCGCCAATCCTGACTTCGCAGCGCTTGCCCGCGCCTATGGCCTGCATGGCGAAGTGGTGGAAAAGACGGCTGATTTTGCCCCTGCCTTCGAGGCTTGCGAAAAGTCCGGCAAGCCGGGCCTCATCGAAATCCGCATCGATCCGGAAGCGCTTTCACCGAAGATGAGCCTCAGCCAGATGCGCGAGCAGGGTCTGGCCAAGCAGCGATAGACGGACGCCAAATAAAAAAGCACGCTTTCTTCTCGGCCAAGAAGGAAGCGTGCACAAAGACATTTTCAATCACAACGCCCCCGGGTTATCTGTGATCCGGTGCAAGGGGGTGTACCGCACCGATAAAATGCCTTTCGGTCGCCGGAACGAATGTCCCGGCAATCCCACGATCAGGCCTGCGCTTCTCCACAGACCTGCTGTTTGTCGAGCGCTTCGATCATCAGCTCCACCGCTGACGAGATCGGCGCGACAATCGGAATATCGAAGCCGCCACGCAGTTGTTCCGCAGCTTCCCCGAGCGGCCCACCGCCGATGATGACCGCTTCGGCTCCATCCATGATGCAAAGCCGTACCGCCGCTTCCAGTTCTGTACGCAGACGCGCGCCATCGCGCGCCAGCTTCTCAGGGTCTCCGGGCGTGCAGCGAATACCCGTATAAAGATGCGACAGGCCTAGGCTTTCCGCCCGCGCCGCTATCGCATCGGCAAGATCCGGCGTTACCGTCGCAATGCCGAACCGTCGTCCATTCCGTGTTGCCTCGACCATCGAGGCCTCGCAAATGCCGAGAACCGGCACGGCCAGGCTCTCCTGCAGATGCACGACACCGGGATCGCCATAAGCGCTGACAATGACCCCGATGCAGTTTGAATTCTGCCCCCTGCCGATTTCTATGACTTGCGCCGCTGAAGCCATCAGCTGCTCGTCATTGACGATCATCGAAGGGCTGCGTGTCGCAGTGGCGGCTTCGATCCGAAGCCGCCCGTTCGCCTTCCGCCTGGCAATATCGAGCATCATCCCGCTCGTTGCCTCTGAGCTGTTTGGATTGATCAGCAGGACATAGGGGGATGATGCAGTCATGTTCAGGCCTGTTCTTTAGCAGTTTTTGTGAAATCGACCGTCGGCTCGTCGGCTTCCGCCGGCTGCGTCAAGTCTTCCATGGACCGACCATAGGTTTCCGGCCCAAGCTGGATGCAGAATGCGAAGATGGCATACATCGATGCGGCAAGGCCGAAGACACCAAGCATTCCGTATGTGTCGAACAAGGCACCCGCAATCGTCGGCACGAAGGATCCGGCAGCCGAACCGCTCGCGAGGATGAGTGCCACACCGAAGCCGCGGATACGGGTCGGATAGAGTTCCGGCGCGTAAATCCAGATCGACGTGTTGAGCAACAGGACAAAGAACTGGAACAGCGCTCCGAAGAACAGCACCAGATAGATGTTCGTGCCCAGATAGATGATCGAAAGCGCTGCGGCACAGGCACAGACCGCACCCAGGCTGAGAACTTTCTTGCGCGGAAAGTAATAGCCGAATGCCGATGCTGCAATGGCACCGAGCACGCTGCCGCTCTGGATGATCATGCTGTAAAGAAGGCTGCCCGAAAGCGTGTAGCCCATCGAAACGAAAATCATTGGCATCAGCGTCAGGACGGAAAGCTGTGCGCCGTAGCTCATCAGGATCGCGATCGCCACAGGGACGGTGCGGCCAAGATAAGGCGCCTGGAACAGTTCCCTCCAATTGCCCTTGACAGGCTTGGTGTCACTGTCTTCCGACTTCGACAGATATTCAGTGACTTTCAGGTTCTTGGGTCGGAGTGATCCGGACGCCAGAATGGAAAGCACCTTGTTTGCTTCGTCGATCTTGCCTTGCGAGGCCAGAAAACGCGGTGTTTCAGGCACGTAACGGCGAAAGAAAACAACGAGGAAAGCGGGGATCGCCAGAACAGCGAAGAGCCAGCGCCAGTTGTCGTCGCCCGGAAAGAGCGTGAAAACCAGCAGGCCGAAAGCCGGGGCGAGGAAGTTGCCGAAACCGCCTGCGCCGACATTGACGAGACCGGCTGCAGTTCCACGGAACTTCGGCGAACAGAATTCGGCAAGCATCGTAACGGCAGTCGAAATTTCGCCGCCGACACCAAAGCCGACGATGGCGCGTGCGAGACAGAGCCAGCCGAAGCTCGGTGCGAGCGCACAAAGTGCGGAACCGACGGTGAAGAGAAGAAGATTGATCGTCAGCATGACACGGCGGCCGTACCGGTCGCCAAGAATGCCGGACAAGAGACGGCCAATGGCCGCGCTTGCGAAAGTGATGGTATTGAGGAAGCCGATATCGGCGCCCGACAGACCCCATTGTTCGCGAAGGATCGGCCCGACGAGGCCAATCGTGTTCTGCTCGAAACTGTCAAAGAGACAGCCGATCAGGATCAGCGCGAGAATCTGCTTGTGCGCAGTTGTCACGCCGATATTTCCCAATGCATTTTCCATCTGCTTGATGGCCGGTGACGTCGCACCGGATTGTATCATTTGTTCCCCTGCCATAACGGTCCAACTCCCATGATATTAGCCGTATGAAATTATTTTTTCATAATCAAACATCAGAAAATCAATTTTTACAAGCAATTTTTTATCGTTTATTTTCAGATAGATAATCTGCTCAAAGCTTAGGCGAAAAAGATGCAAAAATAGTCAAAAGCTGCTAATAGTTAGGCAATCTGAAAATATGATTTCATCAGGCGGCACATGAAACCCACCGAAAAGTCCTTTCTGACCCGCGTAAGAGACGTTATGGACGAACTGCCGCCAGCCGAAAAAAGGCTGGGTGAATTCGTATGTGATTTTCCAGGGGAACTGGCGAGCTATTCGGCGTCGGAACTGGCAGCTCTCGCCCATGTTTCCAACGCGACCGTGACGCGTTTCGTACAGCGCCTCGGTTATGACACCTATGAAGAATCCCGACGCCATGCCCGTGAGGAAAAACAGACGGGATCGCGTCTGTTTCTGTCGAGTGCCACCGATGCGGAGAGCGGCCAGTCCCTGTCTTCGCATGTCGGTCAGGGCATCGCCAATCTGGAAAAGACCTTTCTTTCCATACGCGAAACACAGATCGACGCCGTTGTGGAAGCAATGCTCGGCGCACGCAAGACATGGGTATTCGGCTTTCGCAGCAGCCAGCCTTTTGCGGCCTATCTGCAATGGCAGATGATACAGGTGGTGGACAATATCGTTGCGGTTCCCGGACCGGGCCAAACACTTGGCGAATATATTGCCAGCATCAGCCCTGACGATATGGTCATCGTCTTCGCGCTTCGCCGCCGTATTGCAAAAATGGACGACATCCTTGCCGCCATCGAAAAGCGTGGTGCGAAACTTCTCTACATCACCGATGAAGGCGCGCCGTTCCGGGCTTCCGCGCAATGGCATTTTCATTGCCAGACACTGGCACCCGGCCCGTTGTTCAATCACGTTGCGGTCATGGCGCTCTGCCATTTATTGACCACGCGGGCCATTGAAAAAGCAGGCGCTTCCGGACGAAAGCGCCTGCGTGATATCGAAGCCTCCGGCGACCTGCTCGAAGAGCTGTAAACCGGTTATTTTACAGGCGGCGCATACATGAGCCCGCCCTTGTTCCACAGCGCATTGATGCCGCGGTCGATCTTGAGCAGGCTGCCCTTGCCGATGGTGCGTTCAAACATTTCGCCATAATTGCCGATCTTGGAGACGACATTATAGGCCCATTTCGGCTCAAGGCCGAGCTGTTGGCCGCTATCGCCTTCCGATCCGAGGAAACGGCGCACGTCCGGCTTCTTGGAGTTCAGATCCGCATCAGCGGAGGCTTGCGTAATGCCCAGTTCCTCTGCCTCAAGCATTGCAAACAGCGTCCAGCGAACGATGTTGAACCATTTATCGTCGCCCTGGCGGACGGCAGGTCCAAGCGGCTCCTTGGAAATCACTTCCGGCAGAACGGTGAAAGCATCAGGTTCGGCAAGCTTCAGACGTTGCGCATAAAGTGCGGACGCGTCGGTCGTGTAAACATCACAGCGACCCGTTTCAAATGCCTTCAGGATGCCATCGGCAGAATCAATCACCACCGGTTCATACTTGATACTGTTGGCGCTGAAAAAATCAGCGGCGTTCTGTTCGGTGGTCGTGCCCTGCTCGGTGCAGACCGAAGCGCCGTCGAGCTTCAAGGCGCTATCGATACCCAGATCCTTACGGATCATGAAACCTTGACCGTCATAATAGGCGGTGCCGACGAAATGGATGCCCATGCCCGCATCACGCGAAAGCGTCCAGGTGGTCTGGCGCGAAAGCAGGTCGACCGTGCCGGATTGCAACGCCGTGAAGCGTTCCTTGGTCGAAAGCGGAATGAAGCTCACCTTGTCAGGATCGCCAAAGACTGCCGCCGATACCGCACGACAGAAATCAATATCGAAGCCGGTCCATTTGCCCTGATCGTCTGGCGACGAAAAGCCTGCAACGCCCTGACTGACGCCGCAATTGATCTTGCCGCGCTCCTTCACGGTCGAAAGCGTATCCGCCTGCGCCCCACTTTGAGCGGACATGGCAAAGCCCGCCGCCAATAACGAACCCAAAACTATTTTTTTCATTGTTCCTCCTCCCAGAGTTTCAGGCCAGAGTTTCGGCCCAGAATTTCGGCCCAGAATTTCGAAAAAGCCGATCCATTGCCCGGCAGCACGCCGCCGGGCTTGTTGTTTGTTCAGTTATCCGACTACGAACTACTTCAGTGCAGCCGCGAAGCTGTCCTCCAGAACGCTCAGCAGATGATCGGCATTGGCACGCGTGAAGATCATCGGCGGGCGCATTTTCAGGACATTGTCGAACGGACCTTCAGTCCCCATCAGAATGCCGCGTTCGCGCGCGCCATCATTGATCTTCTTGGCCAGAGCCGTTGCCGGTTCCTTGGTCTTGCGATCCGTGACCAGTTCGATACCGAGGAACAGCCCCTGCCCGCGCACATCACCGATGATATCGAAGCGCTTCTGCATCGAGCGGAACCCGTCGATGAGATAGTTGCCGATATCAAGCGCGTTGCGGCGCAGATCGTTGCGCTCAATGACATCCAGCACTGCCAGACCTGCCGCGCAGGAAACCGGATTGCCGCCAAACGTGTTGAAATATTCCATGCCATTGTTGAAACTGCTGGCTATTTCACGGGTCGTTACCACTGCCGACATCGGATGGCCGTTGCCGATAGGCTTGCCCATGGTGACGATATCCGGCACCACATCCTGCATTTCGAACGCCCACCAGTGGCTGCCGACACGACCGAAGCCAACCTGCACCTCATCCGCGATGCAGACACCACCAGCCGCCCGCACCATCGCGTAGACTTCCTGCAGATAGCCTTTCGGCAGGAAGACCTGACCGGCGACGCTCGGGATCGACTCGGCAATGAAATAAGCCGGGCCGCGTCCAAGGCTTTTGATGGCCTCGATCTGCTCGGCAATACTTTCAGCAAAGCGCTTGCCATGTTCTGCCAGCGGCCAATTTTCCGGCGCGCGGTAGCTGTCAGGGATGACGGCCTCAAACACGTGATCCGGACGTCCTTTGCCGCCCTTGCGCTTGTACTTGTAAGGGCTGAGATCGATCAGCTCCTGGGTCGTGCCGTGATAGGCCCAGTCGAGCACCAGCGCATCGCGCTGGCCCGAATGCGCGCGTGCCATACGCAGCGCCAGACTGTTCGCCTCACTGCCCGAGCAGGCAAACGAGGCCACCGTCAAACCTTCGGGCAAAGTCGCCGTCAGGCGCTCCGCATAGGAAACGATGTTGTCGTGCAGATAGCGCGTATTGGTGTTGAGGATTGCGGCCTGTCTGGCAATCGCCTCCACCACCTGCGGATGAGCGTGGCCGAGATGGCAGACATTGTTGAAGCAATCGAGATAGGCGCGGCCCCGATTGTCGATCAGCCATGCGCCTTCACCACGCACAAACTTGATCGGCTCGGAGTAGGAGATGGAGAGGTTCGGCAGCAGAATATCCTTGCGGGCGCTGACGATCTCGGCGCGCGTGCGACCGGTCTGGTGAAAGGCTTCCGCCGGAATATCGGCAAGAGCTGCGGCATCCGGGAAGATATCGGCCCAAACATCAAGATAGGCATGTTCGCCGACGCCCAGAATTTCCGCTGCCGTGAGGCCGGTATCCGTCGAAATCTGGAAATGGAGATGCGGTGTCCAACCTCCATTCTCGTGCATGTCGCCCATCTGGCCGACGAGATCACCGGCGGCCAGTTTCTGCCCCGGCTTCAGGCGGGACACAGCCTCATGCGCCATATGGCCCCAGAGCGTGATGAAAGGCGGGCAGCCTTCCGACTGATGTTCCAGCGCAATCAGGCCGCCGTAGCCAAGTGGCGCGGTCTCGATCTCGACGCTTTTCACAATAGCTGCAAGCGGCGTGTAGACGGGCGTGCCTGCAGGCATGAACAGGTCAAGGCCCAGATGGTGGACACGCCGCTCGCCTTCGACAAAGCGTGAACGAAACGCCTCATCGGTATAGACAGTACGCTTTTCGCCCCATGGACCGATGCCGAGCTGCACATGGTTGCGGGTGCAGAAATCATCCCACCAGGCGGTGGCTTCCTTTGGGCGCTGCCCGGCAGAATCGACCGTCATCACATGGGCCGGGTCGCCATAGGGCACCAGCGCCTTGGTCATGGTCGCCGGATGCGGGCGGACGATGGGGGCGAGGTTCTTTCGGTTGGCGCTGATCCAGTCACGCACTGCACCAGCACCGTCGACAGCATCGAAACCGCATGCCTTGCGCAGGATGGCGGTGGCGAAGCGCGCGTTCATGGCATCAAGCTTGTGCAGAAGCCGCCATGCAGGTGCTTCGCTGATCGCAAGATAAGGATTGTCGCCGGTCTTCTCGCGGCGCGAAGCCGACAGCGTGACGCTGGTGACGAGGCGCATCGCAATCAGATCGAATATGAGATCGATTTCCTGCGGCAAAAGCGGATATTTCGCATGGAACCCGGCAGCGAGGGCCGCAGCTGCACCAATCGGGTCGTCCATATCCAGAATGGAATAGGCAGCGGCAATTGCCACTTCGGCAACCAGAACGGTGTGAACCGCATCGCCGAAATCGATCAGCCCGGCAATACGTTCATTATCCTGCGGATCAACCAGCACATTCCAGTCATTGGCATCGCTGTGGATCACCTGTGCACGCTGGAGCGGCAGCTTCGGCGCGATATCGCGCTCGAAACGGACAAGGAAGCGCTCGACGACGGCGCGATCTTCCGGCTTGTCGATGAAATGCAGACGGTCACGCGCCCGTCCGGCGTGGCGCACATCCCAGTCAAAATCACGCAAGGCGCCCGGATGAATGAAGCCCTGCAAGGCGCGGTCCAGCTGCCCCAGCGCACCGCCCAGATTGTGCATCAGCGCCTTGGTGCGCCTGACCTCGGCCAGCGGCGTGCCCGGCAGCCAGCTTGCCACCCGCAGCGCATGGGGCTTGCCCTTTTCCTTTTCGATAGAGGCCAGCACCTCACCCGACAGGCTCGCCTTCAGGCGCGGTACGGCAAGCGCCGGATCAGCCTTGGCCAGATGCTGCAGCAGCGCGGTCTGGAATTCGCTTTCAACGCGCGGTTCGCTGGCATTCACGACCTTCAGAATCCAGTCCCCCGATCCATTGCCCGTCTTCAGCCGGAAATTGCGATCACGCTCGCTGTCGAGCGGCGAGGCACTCGCCGTCACGCCGAAATGAAGCTGGGCCAGCACTTCAGCCTCTTGCGGAGAAAAATCGGGGGCGGGATGCGAAATATCGGTCATGGGAGGCGCTTCACGGGTTGAATATGAATGGGAAGTAACAGGATGAGCTTGGCATGTCCGCGATTTTCAGGCATCAGACAAGGCGTCGGTCAGACCGGCACTTTGCCGGAATGGACCGGCACATTTACGATAATACGAAAGAACCGACCATGCGGGAACTGGATGCGAAGGATCGCGAGATACTGGCCATTCTCTCCAAGGAAGCGCGCATTCCGCTGAAAACCCTGGCGGGACGCATCGGTCTTTCGCGCAGTGCAACCGGAGAGCGTGTCGCCAATCTTGAGAAAAATGGCGTCATTCGCGGTTACAGGGCAGACATCGGCCAGATCGACAGGAACGTCATCCGCGCCATGATTCTGGTCAGCCTCAAGCGTACACCGGCGCTTGGCCTTCTCGATGAGTTGGCGCGCCATGCCGAGGTGCGCCGGGTATCGTCGGTGAGTGGCCAGCTCGATTTGATCGTCGAGGTTGAAGTCCCCACCATAGACCGCCTCAACAGCCTGCGTGATCTCATCGCCACTCATGAAACTGTAGAGGATCTCACTACAGCAATCGTGCTTCGCCGGGATATCGAGCGCGAAACCGTCTGAAATTCAGTTATACAACTTTAGTTTGGACTACTACAATTTAAGGTAGACATTCTACCATAAGTCGAACATAACGCCTCCGGGTTGAAAAGGAGGGGACATGAAGACGCTTAATCTATTCATTATCGGGTTCGGCTTTACCGCACTCGTCATTACTTGCATTTTCGCCATTGGCGGCGGCACTATCTGATCAGTAACGAACGACAATCTCATTACAATATCATGCCCGTAGCAGGGGTTCCCCGAGGAAGATTGCTGAAGATTCGCGCACAGCGCGGATCATGAAATCGCTCAGCACCCGGATTCGCGGTGCAGCCACCACATCGATGTGACAGCTCATCCAATATTCACGCACCAGATGCATCTCGCGCGGCAGAACCGGAACCAATTCCGGATGCCGGCTGGCGATGAAGTAAGGCAGCACGCACAAGCCATAGCCAATCTGCGTGGCGATCAGTTGCGCATGAATACTGGAACTTTGATAGGTGCAGCGCTGCCCTGGCAGGATTTCGCGCATGTAATCAAGGCCCGGCGTGAAAACCATGTCGTCGATGTAACCAATGAACGGATGCCGGGCCATATCCTCGCGCGTCCTGATCGGCGGATGCCGCTCCAGATAATCGCGATGACCATAGATGAAGAGCCGATAAGGCGTCAGCTTCTCGCTGTGATAGGGCCCGGTACGCGGCATATGCAGCGTGATCGACAATTCCGCCTCGCGGCGCGACAGCGACATGATCTGCTGGATCGTCACCACTTCCACGAACAGGCTCGGATAGGATTGCGCCAGCACAGGCAGACGGTCGGCAAGAAAGAAATTGCCGAAACCTTCCAGCGTCGAGAGACGCACGACACCTGACAGCGCCGCCAGATTGCCGGTAGCCTCGGTCTGGAACTTCATCGCCTCGCGCTCCATGACCTCGGCAGAGTTCACCAGCCGTTCGCCGATGGGCGTCAGTAGATAACCGCGCGGATTGCGCTCGAAAAGCTTGGTCGCAAGGGCCTGTTCCAGCCGGTCGATCCGGCGCAGAACAGTGACATGGCTGGTGCGCAATTGCCGCGCCGCCGTGGAGAGCTGGCCGGTGCGCGCAACCGCCAGAAAATATTGCAGATCGTCCCATGTGAACTGCCGCATGCACCCCTCCCAAACAGTTGCAGTGGCCCCCGCCTCTCTATCTGTACGTTTTCGAACAGACGGTGTTCAAAAATTGTTGTTCGTGTACGCATTTGTCAATGCTACCGTTTCAAAAAGTAGCTCCGTCGAAAATGCCAGACAGGTTTGCGTCAGGAGCTGCAATAAAGAAAGAAACGCCCGGGGCGGAGGAACAAATCGGGCGGAAGCAGAGGGCGAACGGCACAGAGGAAAAGCCGTTTCCTGATCTCGAAAGACTGCTTCACTACAGCATTGGCCGGAAAATCGGAATCGATTTTCAGAAAGCACAATGCGTAGATTCAATAGTTTAGAGCGTCGTTTGTACGTCCGTAAGGATGCATGGCGCTCTGAAGAATGCCGTGCGGGTTTTCCGTGGCGGTTTTGGTGTTATTGGGAGGAGCACTTCATGAAATGTCTCGCACTTGCAACGGCAGCGCTTTTCGCCGCCACGGCTATCTCGTCGGCAGCGGAAATTTCCGACGGCAAGGTCAAGATCGGCATTCTGAACGATCAATCCGGCGTTTATGCCGACTTCGGCGGCAAATGGTCGTTCGAGGCTGCCAAGATGGCGGCTGAAGATTTCGGCGGCAAAGTGCTCGATGCGCCGATTGAGATCATCACGGCGGACCACCAGAACAAGCCGGACGTCGCCTCGAACATCGCGCGCCAGTGGTACGACACCGAGCAGGTCGATTCCATCATGGAACTGACAACCTCATCGGTCGGCCTCGCCGTACAGGCCCTGTCCAAGGACAAGAAGAAGATCACCATCAACACAGGTGCGGCCACATCGGAACTGACCGGCAAGCAGTGCACGCCTTATGGCTTCCATTGGGCCTATGACACCCATGCGCTTGCAGTCGGCACCGGCGGCTCGCTTGTGCAGCAGGGCGGCGATACCTGGTACTTCCTCACTGCCGACTATGCTTTCGGCTACTCGCTGGAAGAGCAGACAAGCAAATTCGTCGAATCCAAGGGCGGCAAGGTTCTGGGTTCCGTGCGCCACCCGCTGGCAACCACCGATTATTCCTCCTTCCTGCTGCAGGCACAGGCCTCCGGCGCCAAGGTGGTCGGCCTTGCCAATGCAGGTCTCGATACGTCCAACGCCATCAAGCAGGCGGCTGAATTCGGCATCGTTGCCGGTGGCCAGCGCCTCGCGGCCCTGCTCTTTACCCTGTCGGAAGTGCACGGTCTCGGCCTCGAAGCCGCTCAAGGCCTGACGCTGACCGAAGGTTTCTACTGGGATCGCGACGATGAATCGCGCGAATTCGGCAAGCGATTCTTCGAGCGCACGGGCCGTATGCCGAACATGGTTCAGGCAGGCACCTATTCCGCTGTCACTCAATATCTGAAGGCGATCAAGGAAGCCGGAACCGACGAAACCGAGGCCGTTGCCAAGAAGCTTCATGAAATGCCGGTCGAAGACGTCTTTGCCCGTCACGGCAAGGTCGGCGCCAACGGACGCATGATCTACGACATGTATCTGATGGAAGTGAAGAAGCCTGATGAAAGCAAGGCGCCTTGGGATTACTATAAGGTTCTTGCAACCATTCCCGGCGATCAGGCCTACATGAAGCCGGAAGAAAGCGGCTGCCCGCTGGTAACGCAGTAAAAAGAGGCTGGTTGAATGAACGCAGCAACTGGCAATATGACGGCCCTGCATGAAGCAGGGCCGAACGATGGCGGCTCATCCGGCAAGACCGTTCTGTCGGCACGAGGACTGGGCAAGTCTTTTGGCGGCTTTCATGCAGTCAAGAATGTCGACCTCGATGTGGAACATGCTCGTGTTCACGCGTTGATCGGCCCCAACGGCGCAGGCAAAACCACGGTTTTCAACCTCCTGACCAAGTTCTTGCAGCCATCGAGTGGCGAGATCACGCTTCTGGGCGAAACCATCACCAAGACCGATCCGGCCAAGGTGGCCCGCATGGGGTTGGTGCGCTCGTTCCAGATTTCGGCCACCTTTCCGCACCTGACCGTGCTGGAAAATGTAAAGGTCGCATTGCAGCGTCCCAATGGGCTTGCCACACAGTTCTGGCGCTCGCTGTCAGCACTCGACCGGCTCGACGCACAGGCCATCGAGCTTCTGGAGCGGGTCGGCCTTGCCGATGCCCGTCATGCGCTGGCCGCCGATCTGTCCTATGGCCGCAAGCGCGCGCTCGAAATCGCCACCACGCTGGCGCTCGATCCGAAGGTTCTGCTGCTCGATGAGCCGATGGCGGGCATGGGCCATGAAGATGTCCATACCATTGCCGCCCTCATTGCCGATGTGGCGAAGGATCGCGCGGTCTTGATGGTCGAACACAATCTCAAGGTGGTGGCCGACATTGCCCACCACGTCACGGTGCTGCAGCGCGGCGAAATTCTCGCCTCCGGCGATTATGCCACCGTCTCCAAGGACGAGCGCGTGCGCACCGCCTATATGGGAACCGAACATGAATAGAGGCCAACCGCTATTATCCGTGCGCGGGCTCAATGCCTGGTATGGCGAAAGCCATGCCCTGCACGGCGTCGACCTCGATATCTGGCCCGGCGAAACCATCACGCTTCTGGGCCGCAACGGCGTCGGCAAGACGACGACGCTGCGTGCCATCATGGGCATCATCCGCAAGCGCACCGGCACCATCACGCTCGACGGCAAGGACATCATGCGCGTGCCGCTGCATCGCATCGCCCATGCCGGTCTCGGTTTTGTGCCCGAAGAGCGCGGCATCTTTGCCACCTTGAGCGTGCATGAAAACCTGCTTTTGCCGCCTGTCGTCGCCAAAGGTAGTCAGGGCACGATGTCGCTTGACGAAATCTACGAACTCTTTCCCAATCTGCATGAGCGCCGTAACAGCCCCGGCACCAAGCTTTCGGGTGGCGAACAGCAGATGCTGGCAATTGCGCGCATCCTGCGCACCGGGGTCAAGGTGCTGCTGCTCGACGAGCCGACCGAAGGTCTTGCGCCCGTCATCGTGCAGCGCATCGGCGATGTGCTGGTGGAGTTGAAAAAACGTGGCATGACCGTGTTGCTGGTCGAGCAGAATTTCCGCTTCGCCGCCAAGGTCGCCGACCGCTTTTATCTCATGGATCATGGCGTGGTGACGGAAAACTTCCCCACCGCCGAACTGCCCGCCCGCATGGCGGCGCTCAACGAAGCGCTGGGGGTATGACACGATGACAATGATTTTTGGAATACCTTTGCAGGCACTTCTCGGGCAGCTGCTGGTCGGCCTCATCAACGGCTCCTTTTATGCCATGCTGAGTCTCGGCCTTGCCATCATCTTCGGGCTTCTGCGCATCATCAATTTCGCTCATGGCGCGCAATATATGCTGGGTGCCTTTGTCGGCTATCTGCTGTTGAGCTGGCTCGGCATCGGCTACTGGCCAGCGCTGATCCTCGCTCCGCTTATCGTCGGCCTTGGTGGCGCGATCATCGAGCGCGTGGCCCTGTCGCGGCTCTACAATCTCGATCCGCTCTATGGCCTGCTCTTCACCTTCGGCCTTGCCCTCGTGATCGAAGGCACGTTCCGCTATTATTATGGCGCTGCCGGTCAGCCCTATGCCGTGCCGCCTTCGCTTGCGGGCGGGCACAATCTCGGCTTCATGTTCCTGCCGAACTATCGCGCCTGGGTCGTCGTCGCCTCGCTTTTCGTCTGCCTCGGCACCTGGCTCCTGATCGAAAAGACCAAGCTCGGCGCCTATCTGCGCGCCGCCACCGAAAACCCGACACTGGTCAAAGCCTTCGGCATCAATGTGCCACTGCTCCTCACCTTCACCTATGCGTTGGGTGCGGCGCTTGCCGGTGTTGCGGGCATCATGGCCGCGCCGATCTATCAGGTCAGCCCGCTAATGGGGTCCAACATCATCATCGTGGTCTTTGCCGTGGTGGTCGTCGGCGGCATGGGCTCGATCCTTGGCGCCATCATCACCGGCTATGTGCTGGGGCTGGCGGAAGGCCTCACCAAGGTCTTCTACCCCGAGGCTTCCAGCATCGTCATCTTCGTCATCATGGCTATCGTCCTTCTGGTTCGACCCGCCGGACTGTTCGGGAAGGAGGCCTGATATGGCTGATACCGCTCTCAAGGCAACTGCGACCCCGCGCGACAGCAAAGCGCCTGCCGTCAACAGCCTCTCGATCATCGTGCTCGGCATTGCCCTCGTCGGGCTGCTAGCAGCACCCTTCATGGTCTATCCCATCTTCCTGATGAAGATGTTGTGTTTTGCGCTGTTCGCCTCTGCCTTCAACCTTCTGTTGGGCTATACTGGCATTCTGTCCTTCGGCCATGCAGCCTTCTTCGGCGGCGCGGCCTATATCACGGCCCATACGGTGAAAATCTGGGGCGTCACGCCGGAACTCGGCCTCGTACTCGGCGTTCTCGCCGCAGCCGCCCTTGGCCTCGTCATCGGTTATCTCGCCATTCGCCGTCAGGGCATCTATTCGACGATGATTACGCTGGCATTGGCGCAGATGTTCTTCTTCTTCTGCCTGCAAGCCACCTTCACCCATGGCGAAGACGGATTGCAGGGCGTGCCGCGTGGATATCTCTTCGGCATCATCGACCTCAACCAGCCGATGAACATGTATTATTTCGTGCTGGCCGTGTTCGTCCTTGGTGTCTTCGTTATCTGGCGCATCATCAATTCGCCCTTCGGCATGATCCTGAAGTCGGTACGCGAAAACGAGAACCGCGCGGTTTCGCTCGGCTATTCCGTCAACCGCTACAAGCTTGCAGCCTTCGTCATGTCGGCAGCACTCGCGGGTCTTGCAGGCGGCCTGAAGGCGCTTGTCTTCCAGTTTGCAACGCTGACCGATGTCGGCTGGCAGATGTCGGGCGAAGTGATCCTCATGACGCTTCTGGGCGGTATCGGAACACTCATAGGCCCCATCGTCGGCGCTGCCTTCGTCGTCGCGCTGCAGAACTATCTCGCAACATCCGACTTCCCGGTAACGATCGTGACGGGCGTCATCTTCATGGCATGCGTCCTCCTCTTCCGTAAGGGAATCGTAGGCGAGTTCTATGCATCGCGAATTGGAAAGAAACTCTTCGGCTAACCAACATTTCGGGAGCCGCACGCTCGTTCGATAGCGGCTCCGCCTTTTACTGGATATGAGATCATGACCGACACCTACGATTACATCGTGGTTGGCGCGGGCACGGCAGGTTGCGCCCTCGCGAACCGGCTTTCCGCAGACCAGAATCGCTCCGTGCTGCTGCTGGAGGCAGGCGGAAAGGACAATTACGCCTGGATCCACATCCCGGTCGGCTATCTCTATTGCATCGGCAATCCACGCACCGACTGGTGCTTTACCACAGAGGCCGAGCCGGGGCTGAACGGTCGTTCGCTCGGCTATCCGCGCGGCAAGGTGCTTGGCGGCTGCTCGTCGATCAACGGCATGATCTATATGCGCGGTCAGGCCCGCGATTACGATCTGTGGCGTCAGGCCGGATGCGAAGGCTGGGGCTGGGACGATGTCCTGCCACTCTTCAAGAAATCGGAAGATTATTTTGCAGGTGCCAGCGATCTGCATGGCGCGGGCGGCGAATGGCGCGTCGAGAGCGCTCGCCTGCACTGGGATATTCTGGATGCCTTCCGCGATGCAGCCGTCTCGGCGGGCATCCCCGCCACCGACGATTTCAATCGCGGCGACAATGAAGGCGTGTCCTATTTCAAGGTCAACCAGAAGCGCGGCATTCGCTGGAACACGGCCAAAGCCTTTCTGCGCCCGGCATTGGATCGCAAGAACCTCACCGTCGAAACCGGTGCGCATGTGCGCCGCATCGAGATCGAGGAGTTGCGTGCCACCGGCGTCACCTTCGACCAGAACGGCACCACCCGCACGGTGAAGGCAAAGCGTGAGGTCATTCTTGCTGCCGGTGCGGTCGGCTCGCCGCAAATTCTCGAATTGTCGGGCATCGGGCGCGGCGACGTGCTGCAGCAAGCGGGCATTCCGATCAAGCTGGAGCGCAGGCAACTCGGCGAAAACCTGCAGGATCACCTGCAATTGCGCTGCGCATACAAGGTTACCGGTATTCCGACGCTCAACGAAAAGGCAAGCAAGCTTGTCGGCAAGGCAATGATCGGGCTGGAATATCTGCTGCGCCGTTCGGGGCCTATGTCCATGGCGCCAAGCCAGCTCGGCGTCTTCACCCGCTCCGACCCGTCCTACGAGACCGCCAATCTGCAATATCACGTGCAGCCGCTCAGTCTGGAAAAATTCGGCGAGGCTGTGCACCCCTTCCCTGCCTTCACGGCAAGCGTGTGCAATCTGCGCCCCGACAGTCGCGGCTCGATCCACATCAAGTCACCGGATCATCGTTCACAACCGGCAATCAGGCCGAATTATCTCACCACCGAAAGCGACCGCCGCGTTGCCGCCGACGCAATCCGCATCACGCGCCATATCGTGGCACAGGCTCCATTGCAGAAGTTCCGCCCCGAGGAATTCAAGCCCGGCCCTGCTTACGAAACGCAGGAGCAGCTGGAAAAGGCGGCGGGCGATATCGGCACCACGATTTTCCATCCGGTCGGCACCTGCCGCATGGGGCAGGATGCGGAAGCAATCGTCGATCCGCGCCTGCGCTTCAATGGCATTGCGGGCCTGCGCGTTGCCGACGCCTCGGTCATGCCGACCATCACTTCCGGCAACACCAACTCGCCGACTCTCATGATCGCCGAGAAGGCCGCACAGATGATTATCGCCGATAACCGCTAGAACCAGATTTCCGAGTGCCCGGTCAGCGGAAATGGCAATCCGCTCACCGTCTCGTGAACGCAATTTCGGCATCATGGCTTCGGCAAATTCTGAAATAATTTTCCTTGTTTATTGCCTGACAAAAGGGAATTATCGGCAACAAGGTGGGCAGGGGGAGAAAGATCATCTCAAAAGATCGCTTTCCGGGACCGGCTCTCCAAAGTTTTTAAACAAGGAAAACAAAATGTCGTCAGTCCTTTCCCGCTACACGCTGACCCGTCGCGCCGGTCTGAAAGCCCTTCTCTTCACCGCAGCCGCACTGACTGTCGGCTTCGCGTCGGCACCGAGCCACGCAGAAGACAAGACCATCAAGGTCGGCATCATGGGCGGTGAAGACGAAGACGTCTGGAAAGTCGTTGCCGAAGAAGGCAAGAAGCACGGCCTCAACATCGAGCGCGTGACCTTCAACGATTACAACCAGCCGAATGAAGCTCTGGAACGCAAGGAAATCGACGCCAACGCCTTCCAGCACAAGCCTTATCTCGATGAGCAGGTCAAGCAGCACGGCTACAAGATCAGCGTCGCCGGCTACACCGCCGTCTGGCCGATCGGCATTTATTCGCGCAAGCACAAGAGCCTTGACGAACTGAAGGAAGGCGCGGTCGTCGGCGTGCCGAACGATCCGTCAAACGAAGGCCGCGCCCTTCGCGTTCTGGAAGAGAAAGGCCTCATCAAGCTGAAGCCGGATGCAGGCATTCTGGCCACCCCGATCGACATCGTTGAAAACCCGAAGAAGCTTGAGATCAAGGAACTCGACGCCGGTGTTGTCGGCCGTTCCATCGATGACCTCGATGCAGCCATCGTGAACAACGATTGGGCAGCAAAGGCAGGCCTCAAGAAGGAAGAGGCAATCGGCTGGGAATCGAAGGAAAACAACCCGTACAACAACTTCATCGCGGTCCGCACCGA
Source organism: Ochrobactrum sp. BTU2 (assembly GCF_024539785.1). Classification (NCBI taxonomy): domain Bacteria; kingdom Pseudomonadati; phylum Pseudomonadota; class Alphaproteobacteria; order Hyphomicrobiales; family Brucellaceae; genus Ochrobactrum; species Ochrobactrum sp. BTU2. Next base: position 487,767 of record NZ_JAHWRG010000004.1, read on the forward strand.
AGATGAAAACGCCGAATGGGTGAAAAACCTCGTGGCTTCGTTCCAGAACGACGCCGTGAAGGCCGAAATCGACCGTGCCTACAAGGGCACCGGCATCCCGGCCTGGAAATAATCGCTTTTGAAGCTTGAAAGACCGCGCCGGAACCGTTTCCGGCGCGGCTTTTATTGACGTACCGACAAAAATTGCCCTAAAGCATCGCCACAGCAAAAGCTGATGGCTTGAGCGAGGCATCATCCTTCCTTGAACCTTAATAAAACAGCCGCTGTTCGCAGCGGCCTATCCAGACATAGAAGAAACGACCGTGACCATTGAAAAGCCACCCGCCACATCAGCGCCCATCGTCGAGATGAAAGACGTGCGCCGAATGTTCGGCGATACGGCAGCTATCAATGGCGTTTCGCTTTCCGTCGCGCGCGGCGAAATTCTCGGCATCATCGGTCGCAGCGGCGCGGGCAAGTCCACGCTGATCCGTTGCGTCAACGGCCTTGAAAAGCCGGACGCCGGTTCGATCCTGATCGAAGGTCGCGAAATCACTGGTCTTGGCGAAGACGCACTGCGCCCCTTGCGCCGCCGCATCGGCATGGTGTTCCAGCATTTCAATCTGCTTTCGGCCAAGACGGTTGCGGAAAACATCGCTTTGCCGCTGAAGATCGCGGGCAAGCCGAAGGCCGAACGCGCCAGGCGTGTCGCGGAACTTCTGGAACTGGTCGGCCTTTCCGACAAGGCAAAGCATTATCCAGCCCAGCTTTCCGGTGGTCAGAAGCAGCGCGTCGGCATTGCCCGCGCCCTTGCTGCCGAACCGGCTGTGCTGCTTTCGGACGAAGCGACATCCGCGCTCGACCCGGAAACCACGCAGTCCATTCTGGCGCTGCTGAAAGACATCAACACCAAGCTCGGTCTCACCATCCTGCTCATCACGCATGAGATGGAAGTCATCCGCCGCATTGCCGACCGCGTCATCGTGCTCGACCACGGCGCTATCGCCGAGGAAGGTCCGGTCTGGAAAGTCTTCGCCAATCCGCTATCGCCCGTCACGCAAAGCATGTTGCAGGTGCTGACGCCGGAACTGCCTGCCGTCTGGCGCGACCAGCTGGAAAAATCCGGCGCCCTCGCCGTGCTGAAGGTAAAGCTGTCGGGCGCAGCCGCAAAAGGCGCCTTCTTCAACGATGTGACAGTGACCACCGGCCTTGTGCCGCAACTGATCCATGGCGGCATGGACACGATCCAGGGAGAGCCAGTCGGCACGCTCTTCATCAGCCTGCCCGCTGAGGACAAAGCGAAGTTCGACGCCGCAATCACCTATCTCAACACCCATGCAGACGCCACGGAGGTACTCGGCTATGTCTCAGGCGATGCTTGATCTTCTCTGGCGCTCCTTCTGGGAGACCATCATCATGACCGGCTTTTCGAGCCTGATCTCGCTTGTCGTCGGTCTGCCGCTCGCACTCATCATGATCCTGACTGAACGGGGTGGCCTCGCACAGAACCTGACGCTGAACACGATCCTCGGCGCCATCATCAATGGCTTCCGCTCGGTTCCGTTCATCATTCTGCTGGTGGCGCTCATTCCCGTCACGCGCTTCATCGTCGGCACGTCCATCGGCACATGGGCCTCCATCGTGCCGCTTTCCATTGCCGCTATTCCCTATTATGCGCGTATTGCGGAAGTGTCGTTGCGTGAAGTGGACCACGGCCTCATCGAAGCCGCGCGCTCCATGGGTGCAAACCGCTGGACCATCGTGCGCGAAGTGCTGGTTCCGGAAGCCCTGCCGGGCATCATCGCGGGCTTCACGGTCACGATCATCACTCTGGTCGGCGCATCGGCAATGGCGGGCGCCATCGGTGCTGGCGGTCTCGGCGATCTTGCCATTCGCTATGGCTATCAGCGCTTCGAGACGCAGATCATGATCGCAGTCGTGATCATCCTCATCATCATGGTTTGCGGCATCCAGTGGATCGGCGACCGGCTGGTGAGCCGTCTGGACAAGCGCAACCTGCGCGCCTGACCCTTTACTGGTCCGCTTATCTTTTCCTCTCGCGGAAACCCGCTTCCAGCGTGTTTCCGTCGGGATCGAAGACCAGTGCCGCGTAATAGCCCATCTCTTCCGGTCCCTGATAGCCGGGGCCGCCACTATCCCTGCCGCCTGCCTTCAGCGCGGCCTCATGAAACGCCTCCACCGCCTCGCGGCTTCCGGCTGTAAACATCAGGTGCAGGCGGTCGCCGGGCTTGCCCTCGCCAGCGCCTGCCCCATCGTGGCTGCCATGGATCCACAGAAACGGAACCGGCGCCCGCTCTCCCCCACTGACGAAGAAACCGCTGCCTGATCGGGCAATGACCTCCAGGCCAAGTTCGGGCATACAGCTTTCGTAAAAGGAAAGGCTGCGATTGACGTTACGGGCTTTGAATCCGATGTGATCGAAGAGCGACATAAGATTCAATATATCGCGGCCAACTATAAAGAAAAGCGGCGCTTTCGATTTTGGAAAACGCCGCTATCACTCTTCAATTCTTGATAAGATCGAAGGTTATCCGCGTGTGCGGGCCAGACCGTCTTTTGCAGGCTGGTATTTCGGATCAAGCTGTACCGCGCGCGAATAGGAATTTGCAGCCTTGGCCTTGTCGCCATTGTGCTCGTAGACAAGCGCCTGATTGGCCCAGCTTTCCGCAATATTCTGATCGAGCGTAATGGCTGTGTTGAAATCGTCGAAGGCATTGTCGTAGTCGCCGAGCGCCACATAGGAAATGCCGCGACCGTTATAAGGTTCCGGCGCCGTGGAATTGAGCGAAATTGCCTTGGAGAAATCCTCGATGGCCTGCTTGTGCTGGCCCTTGGCCTGATAGATCAGGCCGCGATTATGGTAGGCGCGACCGTCGGTGGTCTGCAGGGCAATAGCCTGATTGAAGTCGCTGAGCGCCTGATCAAGACGACCGGCCTGACGATAGACATTGCCGCGCCCGATATAGGCAGCGTCATATTGCGAATTTAGCTGGATGGCCTTGCTGTAATCCTGCACGGCCTTGGTGCTGTCACCCATATAGCGATAGACCAGCGCGCGGTTGGCATAGGCCTGATAGAAATTCGGATTGAGCGCTATTGCCTGATCAAAATCGCGCAGCGCTTCCTTGTAGCGCCCGGACTTGCCATAGGCGGAACCACGCACATTGTAGCCTTCCGGATCGCGCGGATTGCTCTGGATCACGCTTGTCAGCGAACTGATGTTCTCGCTCGACCCCTGCGCCTTATCGACAGTGCTGAGTGCGGTGGTTGTGGAGCTTTGGCAGCCAGCAACGGTCAAAGCCAGAAGTGCGGCGGCAATGAGAAGGCCGTTTCGACCTGTTCCAGACGATTGCATCATCTTCAAGCGCGTGGGCAACGACTGCATTCCTTTCAGCTCGCATAGGGGCGCAAGGCCCTTCTGCCTCTTTTCCATCCCGTGCCAGCCCGGTTTCCGGAGCTAACTCATGCCGGGCTATTCTGTCTGTTACGGTACTATACTGGTCTCAACCAGCAGATAAAAACAGCAAAAAGGCGGCATGTTCTTAAGCTTGGCTTGCCTTCGGATAGCCCGCCTGACAGTTGAATATCCTAATTATTTGTTTTTACACATAATGGTGTGCAAGAAGTCCAGAAACTTTTCGTAACGCTGCATTAAAAATAGAGGCTCGAAGTTATGAAAATACATCCAGTGGTCTGATTCCGACATTTGCATCCCTCGGATATAAGCGCTGAGCAAATGTCGGAATCAAAAAGACCACTAGTAACTTTATGTATCTAGTGGATTTTTCGAATTTGACGTTTGAAACGGGATTAATGTCGGACGGGTATCAAACGTCAAATTCAATCCACTAGCCGACATAAAATCGTTTCACACTGCACGGGAAACATCTCAAATATCTGAAGTCAAAACGTGCAAAATCCGGCGCAAGCTGAAGCCAGCACCGGAAAGCAAAAAAGGCGCTGTCCAGCAGCGCCTGTTTTCAAGGTCGATCAGCGAGCGCCCGGACGGCCGCCGATGAGGCCTTCACGCTGAGCGCGCTTACGGGCCAGCTTGCGTGCACGACGAACGGCTTCTGCCTTTTCGCGAGCGCGCTTTTCGGACGGCTTTTCATAGTGGCCGCGCATCTTCATTTCGCGGAAGATACCTTCGCGCTGCATCTTTTTCTTGAGAGCGCGGAGAGCCTGATCAACATTATTATCGCGGACGAGTACCTGCACGTGTATTCCCGTATCGGTTAGAATTTCGGTTAAGCCTGAGGCCGTTAGGGGGTCTTTTAACGATTTCAGCCGGTCTGACCGGCCGAGCAACGCCCAAAGGCTCCCAAGCTTCGCAACGGATACGCTGCAAATTGGTCGTGGCTAATACCAGAAAGAGCCCACCCTGTCCACCTCAAGATGCAACTTTGCCCACCGGCTTGCGTGAAATACCGGCTTGCACACGAATTACTATGGCCGCAACCGCGCGAATAGGCTATGCGGCACGCGTTTCCCGCATAATTCGGCCTCAATAGCTATGCATAGCATTTTGCCAGCAAACCGATAATGCCTCCTCTCAATTTATCCGATTCTCCTGATGTCCCTCCGCAAACGACTCGTTATCCAGTTCACAGGCTATGAAGGCCTGCACCCGAAAGCCGTCCGCGTGCGCCACGCGCAGGCCCTGAAGGATTTCGACCGCCTGTGGAAGGCAAAGACCAAGCTTCCGCCCATGACCGAGGAGCCTGACGATTGCGGCACGACCACTGCCGTCACCGTGGGCAATGGCTGGCAGACGGAAACCGAATTCTGCCAGTTCGGCACTGCGGATATTTTTGACGATTACGCCGCGCGCTCCACACCGAAGCGGATGCTGACCGGCTTTCACGCATTCCTGAACATCCTCTTCACCGGAACGCTGTGGCGCTATCTGACGACGAGCTGGCGCTTTGTCCTGTTTTTCCTGTGGCCATTTCTGCTGTCGCTGGCGATTCTGACTATCGCTGCCTTGCTCGCTTTCACACCGATGGCAGCAGGCCTTTCCGCGCTGCATCTCTTGTGGTCGGTTCCGCTTGCCGCCGTCGTCGCAACCCTGCTCGTGCGCAAACCCGGCGACCGGTTTTTCATGTCCTATCTGCTCGACGACTGGTCTGCGGCCTATGATCGTATCCACGGGCGCAACGAGAAGCTCAACCAGCGGCGCAAGGCTTTTGCGGAAGCCCTGAAGCAGAAGATCGAAGCCAGCAATGCCGATGAGGTCATCATCGTTGCGCATAGTCTTGGCACGGTTCCAGCCGTGGAAGCGCTTGCCGATCTGCAGCGCGAGCGTCCCGATCTTCTGGCAAAACAGCCCGTGTCGCTGCTCGCCATCGGCTCATGCCTGATGATGATCGCCCTTCACCCAAAGGCAAAGTCGCTACGCGAGGACGCGCGCGTGGTGATCGAGGAAAGCCCGGTCCTGTGGTCGGAATTCCAGGTGCTGACCGACATTATCCACTTCTACGGCTCGAACCCGGCCAAGGTTCTGAAGCTAGAGACCACCAACCCGCCGCTTATCAACCGCATCCGCTTCAAGAACGTGCACAGCGAAAACCGCTACAAGCGGTCGAAGGGCAATTTCTTCCTGATGCATCTGCTTTACATGCGCGGGGCGGAGAAGAAGAACTTCTACGATTTCGGCATGTTCCTGCACGGCCCGTTCTTCTTCCGCGAGCTGATGACCGAACACAAAGGAAAAGCCGCCCCTCTCGATGAAGAAGGACGGCTTCCAGTTCGACATAGCGAAGCGGCTTGAACTGCTTAAGCCTCCGACGGCTCCACGACGGCAATCGTCAGCCAGGTGGCCGTCAGCGCAGGCTTCAGCGAGTTTTCGATTTCCAGCGTCACATCATAATGATTGACCACGCGACCTGACGGGCGGATATCCGCATCCGCCAGCTTGAAGCGGGCGCGCACGCGGGCGCCGGTCTTGACTGGCGACATGAAGCGCAGCTTGTCGAAGCCGTAATTGATGCCCATCGTAGCACCTTCCAGCATCGGAAGCGCTTCGTAAGCCAGCGTAGAGAGTAGCGACAGCGTCAGGAAGCCATGCGCGATGGTGCCGCCAAACGGCGTTTCCTTGGCGGCGCGTTCCGGGTCGACATGGATGAACTGATGATCGTCGGTCGCATCTGCGAACTGGTTGATCATTTCCTGCGTGACTTCGCGCCACTCGGAACATCCGACTTCCGTGCCGATTGCCTCGCGCAACTGGTCGAGCGTGATTGCGTCTTTCATTCGCTGGCTATTCCTGCTGATGTGATTTGCCTTGTGTTTAACCAATAAAGCCTGGTGTCTGAATCAAAAAGTGGCAGGCCATGGCGAAAATGGTGATTTCGAGAACCGGAGCGCAATGTACTTAAATGTACATGAGCACCGGAAGCGCAGAAATTGCCATTTGCAGTCCGGCATGGCGACTTTTGGATCAGACACTCAGGCGGCAACCAGAATTTCCCGTGCTATATCATCCCAGTGCGAGAAAACCCTATGCGCCCCCCTGCCCGTCAATTTTTCGGCGTGCCCGGTATAAGTATGTCCGCCGCCCGTATAGCCGAATGCCGTCATGCCTGCCGCGATAGCGCCTTCGACACCGAAGGGAGAATCCTCGATCACCACGCAACGCGCCGGATCGATGCCCATCTTGTCGGCTGCAAACAGGAACAGGTCTGGCGCCGGCTTGCCGCGCTTGACCATGCTGGACGAGTAAACGGCATCGCCGAAATAATGGCTGATGCCGGTCTTTTCCAGGCTGAACGCGATACGCTCCGGCTGCGACGACGATGCAACGCAACGCTTTTGCGGCAGATCGCGCAGGAAATTGGCAATGCCGATGGTTGGCTGCAGAGCCTCCGCGAACAGGATTTTCGTCTCGGGCCAGAATTGGCTGGTGGCCTCCTCCGGCAGACGGTGCCCGGTCATGTCCTCAATCATCTTCATGATATCGGCCTGCTTCATGCCGATGCCCTTGGCGACCGTTCCTTCCGGCAGCTTCATGCCGTGATTGGCATAGACCTGCTCGAAAGCCAGACAGGAAAGCGGCTCGCTATCGACAAGAACGCCGTCACAGTCGAAGATCACGAGATCGAAAGGGGATACGCTGCTCATTTTGGCTCCAGTGGCCCACTAAAGGGATGCATATTTTGTCGCGCAGTTTGGGGATGCGCGTCTGTCAGTGTTGATATAGAGACTGTTCATCCAATACGCATCTATAACAACATAAGCGTGACAAAATTACCGCGAAGAAGCGGCCTTGAAGTTTTGCGGAGAGTTTCATGACGACAAATGTGGCACTGGTAGGACTGGCGCGCGATCTCGCAGCGCGAGCGGAAACCGGCAAGCCGATCCGCATCGGTCTGATTGGCGCTGGCGAAATGGGCACCGACATCGTCACGCAGGTGGCGCGGATGCAGGGCATCGAAGTCGGCGCTCTTTCTGCCCGCAGACTGCCCAACACTTTCAAAGCTGTCCGCACCGCCTATGGCGACGAGGAAAACGCGCGAGAAGCCCGCACAGAATCCGCAATGACCAGCGCCATCGAAAGCGGCAAGATCGCCGTCACCGATGACAATGACCTGATCCTTTCCAACCCGCTGCTCGATGTCATCATCGATGCGACTGGTATTCCGGAAGTGGGGGCTCAGACCGGCATCAAGGCCATCCGTAACGGCAAGCACCTCGTCATGATGAATGTCGAGGCGGATGTCACCATCGGGCCCTACCTCAAGGCCGAGGCCGACAAGCACGGCGTGATCTATTCCCTTGGCGCGGGCGACGAGCCGTCATCCTGCATGGAACTGATCGAGTTCGTTTCCGCCATGGGGCACAAGGTCGTGGCCGCTGGCAAAGGCAAGAACAATCCGCTCAATTTCGACGCGATCCCAGACGATTATCAGGAAGAAGCCGACCGCCGGAATATGAATGTCCGCCTGCTGGTGGAGTTCGTCGATGGTTCCAAAACGATGGTTGAAATGGCGGCCATCGCCAATGCAACCGGCCTTGTGCCGGATATTGCGGGCATGCATGGCCCCAAGGCAGCCATTGACGAGCTGAACCGCACTTTGATTCCGAAGGAAGACGGCGGTGTTCTGAACAAGACCGGCGTGGTCGATTATTCCATCGGGCGCGGCGTGTCGCCCGGTGTCTTCGTCATCGCCAAGATGGAACATCCGCGCCTTGTCGAACGTCTGGAAGACCTGAAGATGGGCAAAGGCCCCTACTTCACCTTCCATCGGCCTTTCCACCTCACCTCGCTGGAAGTACCGCTCACCGTCGCTCGTGTCGTGCTGCACGGCAAGACCGATATGGTGCCGCTGCCAAAGCCTGTGGCGGAAGTCTGCGCCGTCGCCAAGAAGGACTTGCAGCCCGGCGATCATCTGGATGCCATCGGGCAATATTGCTACCGCTCGTGGATCATGACGACGCCTGAAGCGCATGCGGCCAAGGCCATCCCCTGCGGCCTGCTCCAGAACGGCACGGTCATCGCGCCGATCAGGAAGGGCGAACTCATCACCTATGCCAATGCGGCACCGCAGCCGGGCTCCAAGATCGCCGAACTGCGCGCGTTGCAGGACAAGATGATCTACGGCTGAAGCCCGATCGAAAACTCAAACAAAAAGGCGGCTCGAAGCCGCCTTTTTGTTTTCCAACCGGGCACCCCGGCCTTATGAGATTCGGGGAAATGGCGTGCCGAAAATGGTGAGGTTCGAGAACCAGAGCGGAGTGTACTTAACGTACATGAGCACCGGAAGCGCAGAACCGCGCCATTTGCAGGCCGCCAGAACCCGAATATCGAAGGCCTAGTGATCGAGGGCTTTCACAATACTCTCCACCATCTTCTTCGCATCGGCGAAGAGCATCATGGTGTTGTCGCGGAAGAACAGTTCGTTTTCCACGCCCGCATAGCCGGAGCCCATGCCGCGCTTGATGAACAGAACCGTGCCAGCCTTGTCGACATCGAGGATCGGCATGCCGAAGATCGGTGACTTCGGATCGGTCTTCGCCGCCGGATTGGTGACGTCGTTCGCGCCGATCACGAAAGCCACATCGGCCTGCGCGAATTCCGAATTGATGTCTTCCAGCTCGAACACTTCATCGTAAGGCACGTTGGCCTCGGCCAGAAGCACGTTCATATGGCCCGGCATACGACCGGCCACCGGATGGATGGCGTATTTGACTTCCACGCCTTCGGCCTTGAGCTTGTCGGCCATTTCACGCAGCGCGTGCTGGGCCTGCGCCACCGCCATGCCATAGCCCGGCACGATGATGACCTTGGAAGCGTTCTTCATGATGAAGGCCGCGTCGTCGGCAGAACCCTGCTTGACCGGGCGCTGTTCGACCTCGCCAGCCGGACCGCCGGACGTATCGCCGCCAAAGCCGCCGAGAATGACCGAGATGAACGAACGGTTCATGCCCTTACACATGATGTAGGACAGGATCGCGCCCGAAGAGCCGACCAGCGCGCCGGTGATGATCAGCGCCAGATTGCCGAGCGTGAAGCCGATGCCTGCCGCTGCCCAGCCCGAATAGGAATTGAGCATGGAGACCACGACCGGCATGTCTGCGCCGCCGATTGGCACGATGATCAGCACGCCGAACACCAGCGACAGAAGCACGATCAGCCAGAACACGAAATGGCTTTCGGTGTTTACCAGCACAACGACCAGCAACACGATGGCTGCGGCCAAAGCGGCGTTGATGACATGACGTCCCGGCAGCATGATCGGCTTGCCCGACATGCGACCATCAAGCTTGAGGAAGGCGATGATCGAGCCAGTGAAGGTGATTGCGCCGATGGCCACGCCCAGCGACATTTCGATCAGCGCCTGACCGTGGATCTGGCCCACTTCGCCGATACCGAAGGAATGCGGCGAGTAAATTGCGGCAGCGGCCACGAGAACGGCGGCAAGACCGATCAACGAGTGGAACGCGGCAACAAGCTGCGGCATGGCCGTCATGGCGATGCGGCGTGCGATGACGGCACCGATACCGCCGCCAATGGCGATGCCGACCACGATGAGAGCCAGACCGCCGAAGCTTGGACGCGCCAGCAGAAGCGTGGTGACGATGGAAATCGCCATACCGATCATGCCGTACATATTGCCCTGACGGCTGGTCGTCGGATGCGACAGGCCGCGCAGCGCCAGAATGAACAACACGCCGGAGACGAGATAAAGGAAGGCTGCGAGATTAACGCTCATAATGGTTCAGCCTCACTTTTCTTTTTTCTTGTACATGGCGAGCATGCGCTGGGTGACCAGGAAGCCGCCGAAAATGTTGACGCTCGCCAGAATGAGCGCAATGAAACCGAAGCCGGTTGCCCAGCCCGAAAGCGAAAGGCCGACGGCCAGAAGCGCGCCCACCACGATCACCGATGAAATGGCGTTTGTGACGGCCATCAGCGGCGTGTGCAGTGCAGGCGTGACCGACCACACAACATAGTAGCCGACGAAAATCGACAGGATGAAAATCGCAAAGCGGAACACGAACGGATCGATCGCACCGCCCGATGCGGCATGTGCGGCAGCCGCTGCTGCATCACCCAGACCGCCTGCATTTTCCGCTGCCTGCCTTACGGCATCTGCCGCCTGATTAAGGCCCTCAAGGGCTTTGTCGAGATTTGTATCGGCCATTATGCCTCTCCTCCATCAACTGGAGACTTGGGGGAAGACGTCGTCTTCGGCGCCTTTGCAGGTGCTTTTTTGGCAGGCTTGGCAGCCGCCTTCGGCGCCGCTGCCTTTGCTGCCGGTTTTTCCGCTTTCGGTTTCGGCGCGGCCTTTGGCTTTGCAGCCTTTTCAGCGACAGCCGGAGCCGCTGCTGTCTCAGCCGTGGCGAACGCCGGATGCAAGATCTTGCCCTGATGGGTCAGAAGCGTAGCCTTGACCAGCTCTTCTTCCGGGTCGATTTTCAGGACCTTGGCTTCCTTGTCGACCAGCGTTTCGACGAAGGCGATCAGGTTGCGTGCATAAAGCTGCGATGCGCTCGCGGCGATGCGGCCCGACACATTGAGGTGACCGACGATCCTGACGCCGTTCACGTCAGCGATCTCGCCTGCAACTGCGCCTTCGACATTGCCGCCGCGCTCGACCGCGAGATCGACCAGCACGGAACCCGGACGCATGGAAGCAACCATTTCCTTGGAAACCAGACGCGGCGCCGGACGCCCCGGAATGAGCGCCGTTGTGATGACGATATCCTGCTTGGCGATATGGTCGGCAACAAGTGCGGCCTGCTTCGCCTGATATTCCTTCGACATTTCCTTGGCGTAGCCGCCGGAAGTTTCCGCAGCCTTGAACTCTTCGTCCTCAACGGCGATGAACTTCGCGCCGAGCGAAGCAACCTGCTCCTTGGCGGCGGGGCGAACGTCGGTTGCCGTCACGACAGCACCGAGACGGCGCGCCGTTGCAATGGCCTGAAGACCGGCAACGCCTGCCCCCATAACGAACACTTTGGCGGCAGGCACGGTGCCCGCTGCCGTCATCATCATCGGCATGGCGCGGTCATAGACTTCCGCCGCATCGATCACCGCCTGATAACCGGCGAGGTTTGCTTGGCTCGACAAGACGTCCATCACTTGCGCACGGGTGATGCGCGGCATGAACTCCATCGTGAAAGCGGAAATGCCAGCCTTGGCAAGGGCCGCTACAGCGTCTTCATGGCCGTAGGGATCAAGCATGGCGAAAAGCGCTGCGCCCGATTTATACCCTTTGAGTTCCGCATCCGTCGGACGCCGCACCTTGAGTACCACATCCGCCGTTTTGGCATCCGCCACTGTGCCGATGCGGGCACCGGCTGCCGTAAACTCGGCATCGGGAATGCGCGATTTCTCGCCAGCGCCTTTTTCCACCACAACGTCGAAACCGAGCGCGATGAACTTCTTCACCGTCTCCGCCGACGCAGCAACGCGGGTCTCGCTGGGGTCACTCTCTTTCGGGATAAATAACGTCTGGGCCAAGCTGGTTTCCCTTTCGTGGCGTTCTTCCGGGGTTCCCCCGGTCAGGCGGCATTACGGGCTTCCGGGAAGAAGCCCTTTTAGAGCGCGTTTCGAACTGATTGAATCAGATCGAAACGCGCTCTAACTATTGTTTTGTAACGCGCATCTGGTCCGAAAACCGTTTCACACTTTTCGGGATGCGCTCTAAAAATGAACTACAGACATGCATAAACCCTCGGCACGGTACCCCATGCCAAGGCATTCGATCAAATCGTGCGGGTTAATCCCGGTTCAGCACCAAAGCTGCATCGTGCGCCACCGGTTGGTCTCCATCCGGCGGCGAAAGGATGCGCTAGAGGATGAACCAGGCAGCGACACAAACTAGAATGAAAAGAACGGTCGCGGAGAAGAAACCACCAGCAAAAAAGCCGAACGCCATGGCAATCATAAGGGCGACGAGCGCCACCGTGCCCCATTTAACCAGGCCCGTGAAACCGGCATAAGTTTTCTCATGCTCGGAATAATCCATCGGTGCGCCAAGTTCAGCCGGAGCCGTCGTATGATGTTCTGCCATTTTAGTTCCACCCATTCAGAATTTCCGCCCATACACCGTCATGTTAAGCGAAAATAACTGCAATCTTCAATGTGCGACCGAACAAACCGATGCTTTGACAGCAAGGCTTTTCGTCGCACTACCCTCTCTCCGCAGAAGCGGTTCCGCAATCTTCGTAAAGCGAAACCACCCCTCTGGCTACATTTAATTGTTTAATATCCGGCGATGTTTTTAGATTCTTATACGCCGAGGCCAGTATATTTCGCCGTCGGCAAAATCGTCAGCGGCACGGAACTGCTGCGCATGTCACCAAACATCGCATGGCGTTCATGCGGCTGCGACTTGAAAAACGGAAAGCGCACCGCCACCGCATCGCGAATATTGCGGATAGGTGCGGAACCAAGCCCGACCCTGATTCCATAGCCTTCATGTTCGCGCGCATCGGCCATGACAGAGGTGCCGAATATGCGTTTGTAGAACGCCATATGTTCCGGCTTCACCGAGGCAAGACATTGATCTGCCGCGAAAAATTCGGATGCCATCGCCGCGATGCGCAGCGTGATGTAGGGAATGGCCGGGTATTCGCTCAATAGCTCGGGATCGGCGGCAAAACGGGTCGGATCAACAAAATGCATACCGCTATTGAGCAGCGGATCAAGAATATCCGGGAACAGTGCATAGCTCGTGCCGCGACGATGATCGGGCGTAATATGATGGATGCGCAGCGTGCTGACCAATTGCCCGTCCACATACACACCATAGACGAAGGCATGGCTGTCGCGGTCGATATCATCAACGATAGACGGCACTTCCGCCTCATGCATGACATTGCGGGTTCGGTAGGAACGGTAACGCAGACGACCGATTTCCTCGAGGTCCTCCGCATGGACAATGCGGCGATATTCCACCCGGTCGAGAAACTGCAACAGCTGTCGCGCGAAATTGGACAATGGCGGTTTATCGCCTGTAACAGCTGTATTCGTCATGCAATCGATTTTCCGCACCCCACAAATCAGTGCGCAGAATATGCGCCTTTATCAGCGTGTAAAGATATAACTTTTTGCACTGCCTTTTTATTGCCCCACAAAAAACACTCCTTCGCCATAATTGGATTGTGCTTTTGCGCGCGCCAAACGAGATAAAAATGCAAAATGGCCCATCTGGGGCCATTTCACGAATTTGCCTTGATTTGAAAACGAGCCTTCAAAGCGCGTTGGCGATAGCCTGAAACGCATACATCGTTTCGTCCTTCATATCCTGCCCGTCGACATTGTAATTGGAATATGCCGAGGTCTTGGCAATGACGACACCTTTGGCAGGATTGACATAGATGAACTGCCCATAGATGCCAACGGCACTATAGTCGCCCTGCCAGTCAACCGGCGTCCACCACTGATAGCCATAGCCGAACGGGATTTTGCCGAGTGCATCCTTGCGACCGGGCATCAGATAAGGCGCATCCGGCGTTACCGAATCGTGCACCCATTGCGCCGGCACAAGCTGCTCACCCTTGAAGTTGCGACCCTCATTGAGATAGAGCAGGCCGAAACGTGCATAATCGCGAAGCACGGCATTCATGCCGGCCCCGGCAGCAGCTTCACCCGTGGGATCCACCGCCCAATAGACATCGGCTTCCGCTCCAAGCTTTGACCAGAGTTTGTCCTTCAAATAATCCTGAAAACGAACACCAGTCGCGCCTTCCAAAACCAGCCCGAGCACTTGCGTATCCGCCGACACATAGTGGCTGAGCGTTCCCTGCGGGCGTTCATTTTTCAGATGTGCGGTGAAATTTGTGATCGAGCCAGTCAGAAGCTCGACAGCATACCGAACGATATCGGAATTGAGATCACCATAGTTCTCGTTAAATCCGATGCCAGACGCCATCTGCAGCACGTTCTTGACCGTCACGCCCTTGTATCCGCCCTCGGCCAGCACCGGCGCATAGCGGTCGACTGGCTGGTTGATATCGATCAGACCGTCCCGAACGGCATTGCCGACAAGGAAGGAAACGACAGATTTCGACATGGAAAATGCGATGCTCTGGGTGGCCTCGGTATTGCCGTGATCATATTCCTCGTGGACGATCACGCCGTCTTTCAGAACAATGAAACCGGTCGTGCCGCCGCGCTTCAGCCAGTCGGAAATCTTGCGGGTCTCACCCTTGTAGACAAAAGTCTCCGGCAAGGGCCGCTCTTCTTTCACCAGCTGGCTGACTTCACCCTCATGCGGGATGCGCACCGATGGATAGCGCCTGTAAACGTTGCGGAAGTTTTCAAAAATTTCCGGCCCCTTGAACATCTGGGCATATTGATAGACCGCCCAGCTTTCGTGGATTTTCTTCCAGAAGACCGCAGTACCAACACCGGCAAGAACAACAAGCCCGATCAGTCCATATAAAGCATAGCGAAAAAATCGTTTCATCGCCTCCCCTTTAAATATTCAAATTGAATTTTATAGACATTTTATAAGCAAATAACGAAATACTTATATACATCCTCCTAAGACATTAAGAGCATGATACGTGCATCTCAAAAAATCCCAATTATTATATTTATATTCAAATTCCTGTGATTTAAACGAGAAGTGGCAACGACATTGAGCATCGTAGATGAGACATGCCGAACACTTCGCAGTACTTTGAAAAACCGCGAGAAGCTCGTCCAATACAAACAGTTAAATCTGAAATAATCAGGCGACGGTTCGCCCGCCGTCGCGGCGCGCTGCGGCTTTCGTGGTCATAGCGCTGATCGCTTCCACAGGCACAGGCATACCGAGAAGATAGCCCTGTACGAGATCGGCACCCGCCGCCACACGGATCAGCGCAAGCTGTTCCTCTGTTTCGACACCTTCGACTGTCACGCCCAGCCCAAGCTCGTGCGAAAGCTGTGTAACGCCGCGAAGCAGCATGAGCGAGCGCCGGTCGGTGGTAATGTCGCGCACGAAGGAACGGTCGACCTTCACCTTGGTCAATGGCAAGGTATTGAGATAGCTGAGACTGGAATAGCCGGTGCCGAAATCATCCAGTGCGATATTGATCCCGGCGTTCTTGAGCCGCTGCAACACCATCGAAGTTTTGTTGCGGTCCGAGATGATGGCGCTTTCCGTCACTTCCACCTCAAGGCGGTGAGCCGGAAGGCCCGATTTCTGCAAGGCATTGGCGATGTCGCGGGCGATGTCATTGCTTTTCAGATCGATGGCCGAAAGATTGACCGAAACACCGATGCGGTCGCCCCATGACAGACAGTCGGCACAGGCCTGCGCCAGCATGAAGCGGGTAATGTCGGTGATGATGCCCATTTCTTCCGCAAGCGGAATGAATTCCGCAGGCGGCACAAAGCCAAGCTGCGGATGCTCCCAGCGCGCCAGCGCTTCACACGCAACAACGCGCAGGGACTGCGCGCTGACGATGGGCTGATAGACGACCTTGATCTCGCCATGCTCGATGGCAAGCCGCAAATCGGCTTTGAGTTTCTGGCGCCCGCGATATTTGGTGTCCATCGCATCGATGAAGATCGACCAGGGCTTGTCTTCCATGCTTTTGGCTTCGTAGAGCGCCAGATCGGCGCTGATATGCATGCTGCCGACATCGCATCTTCCGATATCCTCGATCGCGATGCCAGCGCTGATATCGATATGCACCTGATCGCCGTCGAGATCGTAGACGCCGGTCACGACGGTCATGATATGATCCATCACGCCTGCAACGTCGGCCTCGCTGCGCAGATTGAAGACGAACACCACGAATTCGTCGCCGCCGAAGCGTGACGCGACGAAACGCTGCGGATCGAGCGAGTTCAGCCGCTCTGCAAACAGGCGCAGCAATACGTCACCGGTATGATGCCCCAACGTATCGTTGACATGCTTGAAATGATTGATGTCGATGACGATGAGCGCAGCCTGCGTGCCCGCTTGCTGGTGGGAACGCATGGATCGCACCAGGGTTTCGAAATAATTGCGGTTCGGCAGGCCTGTCAGGCCGTCATAACGCGCCATATGCTGAATGCGCGCTTCCGCTTCCACGCGCTGCGTCACATCCTCGAACATCAGGACGGCCCCCTCATTGAGGGTCTGATTGCCGATACATTCGATATAACGCTGGTTCGAAAGCTGGAAAATATCGCGCGTGCGCTTGCCCAGCAGAAGATCCTGCATGCGCACATGCACACTTTTCAGGTCGTTTTGCGGAAACAGTCCCTTCTTCGCGCAATAGCGCAGCAGAACATCGAGCTTGCGGCCATGCAGCTTGGTGTGTTCAGCGATCTGCAACATCGCCTTGGCCTTATTGTTGATGACCGCAATGCGCTGCTGGCTGTCGAACATCAGCAAGCCCTGCGGCATGTTGTTGAGGGCAGCATCGAAACGCCCGGCCACAATGGACAGGCGTCGCTTGCCCATGACTGCAGCGAAGAGAAACTCGCGCAGACCGTTTGCCATCTGGATGTTGGACAGGAAATACGGGATCAGCAGCAGGCCAATGATGACGTGAAACGGCGTTCCCGCCAGAATAAGCCCGGCCAGAACCGGGATCAGCGTGCAGGCCGACATCAGAACAACGGCTTTCGCCGATGCATAATTGCGGCCCACAATGGAAACGACCGAAGCAAGCAGCACGGTCAGGCTGGCAAGTTCGGCAAAGGAATCCCTGAGCACATAGCTTGAGAAGAAACACAACATGCCGAGCGTCAGGCAGACGGCGGACGCACCGATCAGATAGCGTGTTTCCCAGCGGTCGAGATCGGCATGGGACAGCGACTGCTGTTTTGCCTGGTCGAACTTGTGCATATCGAAGATGCGACCAACAGCAATGATGGCAAATACACCGCCAAAAACCAGATAGCGCCAGTCATCGGTTTTCACATAGATGACGACACAGGCTACAACGTGCGCGAGCAAGCCAAACCAGAGCGTGGTACGATTACCATACAGCGCTCTGAGAAAAGATAGCCGCACATCTGCAGGTATCTCAGGTTTACGGCTTTGCCACATATCGATGCATTTATCCCTTATACGGGGAGGCAATATCGCACTAATGACTTAAAAATATCTTTCGGGATATTAAACCACAAGCTGTCACGACAACCACCATAAGATGTATTCAGATATTTTTTAAGGAAAACCACAGACGCACAACCCTCAACGGGCAATCACAACCATTGGCATACATGTTTTAGTCGTCCTAATATTACTGAAATGGCTAAAATGGGAGAACAGGGACAGGTTAGTTTCCGCATTCCCGAGAATTAATCCAGATTAGTCGATGTGGATATTCTACCGCCAGACCCCCGTCCGTTAGAGAAAAAACCTGCCATACAAGTCACGACGCGGGAAATAACCGCTAAAGAAACTTCCAACCTTGTCAGAGCTGATGACCGCCATCCACGGTGATGACGGAACCCGTCATATAGCGGCTGGCATCGGAAGCCAGCATCAGCACAACCCCGTCCAGATCCTCAGGCTCGCCGAGGCGCCGCATCGGGTTCCGCCCTTTGAAGTAGCCCCCGGCAGGGCCTTGCAGCTGATCTTCATTGATTCGCGTTGGAAACCATCCGGGGGAAATCGCGTTGACGCGAATATCGTGCGCGGCCCATTCCAGCGCCAGCGCCCGCGTCATCTGCGTCACGCAGGCCTTGGACATGGAATAGGCGGCAGCCCCCTTCTGCGGACGCTCACCCAGAATGCTGGTCGTATTGACGATGGAGCCGCCCTCGCCGCGCTCGATCATGCGACGTGCGGCTTCCTGCGCCACAAAAAAGGCGCCTGCGACATTGACCTCGAATATATGCTCCAGCATATCGCGCGTCGTGTCGAGCGCGCGTGCCATATGCGCGACACCGGCATTGTTGAAGAGCGTCGTTATCGGTCCGAAGCGTTCTTCCGCTTCATCAAAAGCACGCACGATTTCATCCGGATGGGTTACATCCGCCATGATTTCGAGCACTTCGCCGCCCGATGGGCAAATGCTTTCGCCTGCATGGGTGCGCGAGATCGAAATCACGCGCGCACCGTGCCCCGCCAGCACATGAACCATGCGCAGGCCCAACCCCGAAGACCCTCCCGTCACGGCAATAACCTTGCCCCTGACGGAAAAAAGCTGATCGTCAGTCATTCATCCCCTCAACTGCCAATCCCTCTTTATACCTTCCTAGAATATAGAGATCGGCATTTGAACCATCTTCGACCGTAAAAATCGGTTCAAATCAACACAATACACAGAAGGCACGACGAAAGACCTATGGCGCAGCCGAAAGACGACACCTGTTCGTGATTGCGCGACCCATTGCGGAGAAGTAAGGAACAGAGCAGATAAGAGCATAATCCGACTGGTGGATACGAACATTATGCCCAAGACTTCTCGCCCTCTCGTTGCCGTACCGACAGATGTGAAGCCATTTGAAAACTACACCTGGCACGCAGCACCCCAGCAATATCTGGCAGCCGCCATCGACGTCGCAGGTGTAACGCCGCTTCTGGTGCCAAGTTTTGGCGACAAGATGGATTTCGATGCCATTCTGGATGCGGTGGACGGCGTTCTCGTCACAGGTTCCAAATCCAACGTCAATCCGGCGCTTTATGGCGTCGAACCGAGCGCCGCGTTCGAGCCCTATGACAATGCCCGCGATGCGACATCGCTGCCACTCATCCGCGCAGCCATCGAAAAAGGTGTTCCGGTGCTGGCCATCTGCCGCGGCATACAGGAGCTGAACGTCGCACTGGGCGGCACGCTCGCCACCGAAATTCAGGAAATGGAAGGCCGGATGGACCACCGCGCCCCGGAATCCGAAAGCCAGGCCGAGCGCTTCGCCATCCAGCACCCGATCAAGCTCAACCCGAACTCATGCCTTGCGGAAATCCTCAAAGAAGAAAGCGTGCGCGTGAACTCCGTTCACCGTCAGGCCATCGACAAGCTTGCACCGCAGCTTGAAGTCGAGGCTGTGGCCGAAGACGGTACGGTTGAAGCCGTCTCCGTGAAGAATGCGAAGGGATTTGTCGTCGGCGTGCAGTGGCACCCGGAATATTGGGCGCATTCCGATGCTCCGTCGCGCAAGATATTCGAGGCGTTCGGAGAGGCTGTGCGTCAACATCAGGCAGTAGGACAGTAGGGGTAAAAGTTCGTTGCGGTCATCCGCAATCAAAACATATTCCCCTACTCGCCTGACAGACTGCTTTAGCCTTGCACATGCACCGTTTCCGGCACCGGCGTGATCGCCTTGCCGGTGTCGAACCATGCAATGAGATTGTCGATCACCAGATCCGCCATGGCCTGACGGGTCTTTTGCGATGCGGATGCGATATGCGGCAGCAAAACCGTGTTGGGCGCATCAAGCAGGCCTTGTGGCACTGACGGTTCGTTCGCGAAAACATCCAGACCTGCAGCAGCGATGGTGCCATCGTTCAGCGCTGCGGCCAGCGCATCTTCATCAACCAGCGAACCGCGCCCGACATTGATCAGCACACCGTCCGGACCGAGCGCCTTCAGCACTTCGGCATTGACTGCCTTTGCGGTTTCCGCGCCGCCCGGTGCGACCAGAATAAGTGTGTCCACCGCCTTGGCCAGCTCGAGCAGGGTCGGATAATAATCGTAGGCGACGCCTTCAGCCTTGCGACGATTGTGATAGGAAACCGGCAGTCCGAAAGCTTCGACACGATGGGCGACCGCCTTGCCGATGCGGCCAAGGCCGAAAATGCCGACCTTGCGCCCACGCAAGGATAGCTTCGACAGCGGATAGCGGCCTTCCTTCACCCAATTGCCTGCACGCAGGAATTCCTGCGACTTCGACAATTCCCGCACCGTATCAATCAGAAGGCCAAGCGCCGTATCGGCTACTTCGTCGGTCAGCACGTCCGGCGTGTTGGTGACCATGACATTTTTCACGCCGGCATGTTTTGCATCGACCGCATCGTAACCGACGCCAAAATTGCCGATGATTTTCAGATTGGGCAATGCATCGATCAGCGCCGCATCGACGGTGGACATGCTGGCAATACCATATATGTCGCCTGCCCAGTCGGCATCGACCAGCGCCGCGTCACCGCGTGGTATGCGGCGCACCGAAAACTCACCGGACAGACGCTCGACGGCATAATCATTGAAGTTTCCGAGCACCAGAACGGTTGCGTCGCGCTTGGTCATGACAATATTCCTCTGGATTCCTCTGGACAGCATGTCGCAGTTCGTGAGGGACCGGCGACCGGTTAACCCAAAGGCTGCAACCGGGGCCGGAGCGGGGGAAATCAGCCGTGTTTCGGCTTGGATGTCGATTGCCGGATATGCAGTTCCGGCTTGATAAGTTCCTGCATCGAAGAAACCTCGACGCCGTTGAGCTGGTCCAGCAGTGCGCGAGCGGCACGGCGTCCCACTTCACGCTGTCCGTTCCAGACGGTCGTCAGCGCTGGCGTTGCGATCGCCGCTTCCTCGAGATCGTCATAGCCGGTCACGGAAATGTCCTCGCCCGGCACCAGCCCGGCGCGAGCAATGCCGTTCATCAGGCCGATGGCGGTCAGATCGTTCCAGCAGACCGCAGCCGTCGGCTTGTCTTTCAGCGCCAGAAATTGCGGCGCGACTTCAAAGCCGCCCTGCTTCGTGCGCGGCCCGGCAATGCGCCAGTCGGGGCGAACCTCCAGCCCGGCCTTTTCCATGGCCTGCACATAGCCGCGATAACGGTCACGACCCGTCGAGGTCTGATCCGTACCGCCGATCATCGCGATGCGCGTATGACCGAGCGAAATAAGGTGATTGGTGGCAAGGCCGATACCATAGGCATCGTCACCCCGGAAAACCGGCGCATGAACACCCTCGACGCTACGCGCGATCAGCACGACCGGCAGGCCGTTATCTTCCGCAAGCTGGATGTCTTCCGGCGGCGTGCCGATAGCGGGCGACATAATGACCCCATCCGCGCCGAGCTGCAAAAGCGTATCCATAAAGGTGCGCTGCTTTTCGAGCTGATCGTAATGGTTGGACAGGATGAAGGTCTGCCGCGACCGGTCCAGTTCCGTTTCGATGGATTTGAGAATTTCCGCGAAGAACGGATTCATGATGTCATGCACCACGACGCCGACAATGCCGGAGCGTGAGGTGCGCAGGCTCGCAGCGCGACGGTTATAGATATAACCGATGGCGCGGGCATGTTCCTTGATCTTCTCGCGAGTCTGGTCGGCAACGAGGGGACTGTCGCGCAAAGCGAGCGAAACTGTGGCTGTCGAAACACCAAGCGCATCCGCGATGGTCGATAGCTTTATTTTCTGGGCCAAGTCGCCTCCCCAAAATGGTCCGTGCCGCAGTCGGAGACGCGGCCGCAACCTGACAAGGTGAGACGCGACCGTTCGTCTTGCGAACGGTTATGCCATTGCAAACCTTGAATTGGAAGCATTTTCGATAGCACGCATCTTGAAAAGTGTTTCACGGTTTCCCGCCAAGATGCGCGTCAAAACAAATAGTTAGAGCTTGATAAGCGACAGGCCTATTCCACGTCGTCCTCTTCAAGCACTTCCGTTTCAGGCTCATCGGGAATGCGCGTGACACCGCGAAGCGCAAGATTGCTCTCCATCCGGCTCAGCATCTTGAGGAAGGTCTTGCGATCTTTCTTGTCGAGCCCCTTCAGCATGTCCTTCTCGGTCTTGCGAATGGATTTCTCGATTGCCTTGATGGTCTCCAGACCCGTCTGCGTAAGATAGACATGCGACTGGCGCTGATCGGTTTCCGAGGCGCGCTTCGCCACGAACCCCTGCCCCTGCAGACGCGCAATGGTTTTGGTGATGGTCGGCGGACGCACACCCAGCCGCTGTGCAAGAACGCCGGGTGTCAGCCCGTCTTCCGCAGCCAGTTGCAACATGACTGCATCCTGCCCCGCATAAAGCCCCTGTTCCAGAAGCCGCGTGGCCAGCACCGTCCGCGACAGTCTTGCCACGGATTGCAGCCGGTAAAGTACAACCGCCTTATTGTCCTTGCTCATCGCCACCTCGCCCTTGTTGGCACTTTGATGCGCATCCCGAAAAGCATCCAACGGTTTTCGGACAAGATACGCTGTTCAAAATAAACCAGTTACTGTCGCCTGATCGATAGTCCCATCCATCCATATATCGTAAAATATTGTCCGACTTATGAAACAACAAGGCCCGGTTGCTGTCATGGCTAACGGACGTTAGGGTCAGGACCCAATAAAACAAATAAAGCGAGGAAAACATGACCGACCTGCGCGATCAAAACAGCGACATGATTGTCGTTCTGCCCCTTGGCGCTCACGAACAGCATGGGCCTCATTTGCCGTTTGAAACGGATACGATCATCGCCGAAGGCATTGTCGCGCGTGTCAGCGATGCGCTGCCTGCCGAACTGAACGTCAATTTTCTGCCCGCACAGCCGGTCGGCTATTCCATCGAACACATGGATACCGAAGGAACCCAGAGCCTCGCCTTTGCCGAGGCCGTGAACCAGTGGATCGGCATTGGTGAAAACCTTCACGCTGGCGGCATTCGCAAACTGGTCATGCTGAACGCGCATGGCGGAAATTCGCCATTGATGACAATTGTCGCAACGGAACTGCGCACGCGGCTCGACATGCTGGCGGTTGCCACGAGCTGGACCCGTTTCGGTCTGCCGGAAGGCCTGATTACGCCGGAGGAAAAAGCGCTCGATATTCATGGCGGCTTCATCGAGACATCGGTGATGCTGGCGCTGCGCCCCGATCTGGTGGACATGTCGAAGGCACGCAATTTCTCCAACGCCCAGTCACGTTACGCCGAGGAATTCAAGTTCCTGCGCGCCTATGGCCCTCATGCCTTCGGCTGGAAGATGCACGATCTCAACCCGGAAGGGGTTGCTGGCAACGCTGCTGCCGCAACGGCAGAAGCCGGGGAAAGGCTGATCACCAACGCGGTGACGGGCTTTATCGAACTGCTGCGCGATGTCGACAGGTTCGATCTCGCCCGGTTCGAATTGCAACGTCTCGCCAATCAGGCAGGTTAGACACTGCAAGGCCCGTGTTCCAACTGGCGTGAATGTGATTAGGCGAATGTAATATTATAGCATTGCATATGGCATTCACGCTGCCCTTCCCTTATATGAATTGTCCTATCCGAGGTTTCGGTGCTGTGCCGCTCGCGCTGGTCGCGCACTGGCCATCCCAGACCACGATTTCAAAAGGCCACAACTTCAAGAGGCATAACCATGAGCCAGGCTGAAGCCCAAACCGAAGCTCCGTCTGAAACCAAGACGACCACTGAAGCTGGCCGCATTCCCGTGACCGTTCTGACCGGTTATCTGGGTTCGGGAAAGACCACTCTTCTCAACCGTATCCTGACCGAAAATCACGGCAAGCGTTACGCCGTGATCGTCAATGAATTCGGCGAGATCGGCATCGACAACGACCTGATCGTCGAGTCGGACGAAGAAATCTACGAAATGAACAATGGCTGCATCTGCTGCACCGTGCGTGGCGACCTGATCCGCGTGGTGGAAGGCCTGATGCGCCGTCCGGGTCGTTTCGACGCCATCGTTGTGGAAACGACCGGCCTTGCCGATCCGGTTCCGGTTGCGCAGACCTTCTTCATGGATGATGACGTGCGCGCCAAGACCGGCCTCGACGCCGTTGTCGCCCTTGTCGATGCCAAGCATCTGCCGCTGCGCCTGAAGGACAGCCGCGAAGCGGAAGACCAGATCGCCTTTGCCGATGTCGTGCTCATCAACAAGACTGATCTCGTGACGCCGCAGGAGCTGGCGGCCATCGAGGCGACCGTTCGCGCCATCAATCCGCATGCCATCATCCACCGCACCGAGCGCGCTTCCATCCCGCTGGACCGCGTGCTGGATCGCGGCGCCTTCGACCTGAAGCGCGTTCTGGACAACGATCCGCACTTTCTCGACCATGATCATCCCGATCACGTATGCGGACCGGATTGCGACCATGATCATGACCATCATGGTCACGACCATGGACATCATCATCATGCGCATGATCACGATCATCATGACCACCATCACGACCATGACCATGTGTGCGGTCCCGACTGCGATCATGACCATCACCACGATCACGCCTCACCGATCCATGATGTGACGGTGAAGTCGGTGTCGCTCAGGGCTGGTGAAATCGACCCGGCGAAATTCTTCCCGTGGATTCAGAATATCACCCAGACGCAAGGACCGAACATTCTGCGCCTCAAGGGCATCATCGCTTTCAAGGACGATCCGGACCGCTATGTGGTGCAGGGCGTGCACATGATCATCGAAGGTGACCACCAGCGTGCCTGGAAGGAAGACGAAAAGCGTGAAAGCCGCCTCGTCTTCATCGGACGTGAACTCGACCCCGCCGCCCTGAAGGCCGGCTTCGAAAACAGTCAGGCCCGATAAAGCGCTTCCGGTTCTGTTCGAACCGGGAAACCGCTTAACCGCCTATTTCTATGCATTTCCGGCAAAACCGCTTCTGCTGGAAATGCTCTCATCAATAAACAATACCGGAAGCCGATGCCTACAGTAGCTCCGCTCGACCTTGAAGGTCATTGTCTTTATGCGCGCTTTATCAGCGGCATTCCCTTCTTCGCAATGGCCGATGGCTCGATCCATCAGCTCAATAACGGCAGCAAGACCTCTGCAGTCCATGACGGCCTGTTGAGCGCGACCGTTTCCGTTGACGGAAAGTCGCTCATCACTGGCGGCGAAGACGGTCGCGTGTGCCGTACCGACGCCGATGGGACGGTAACTGAACTTGCGAAGATCCCGCGCAAATGGATGACCGCCGTGGCAGCAGGCCCCGGCGGAACTGTCGGTTTTGCATCGGGTCGCACCGCCTGGGTGCGCACGTCTGACGGCAAGGTGCAGGAATTTGCGCAGGAACGCAGCGTCGAAGGCATTGCCTTTGCGCCAAAGGGCCAGCGGCTGGCGATTGCCCGCTATAATGGTGCAACCCTGATCTGGACCGGAACAGCGGCGAAACCTGTCGAACTGGAATGGAAAGGCGCACATATCGGCGCAATCTTTTCACCCGATGGTCGCTTCCTCATCACCTCGATGCAAGAAAATGCCCTGCATGGCTGGCGTCTCGAAGATACGAAGCACATGCGCATGACCGGCTATCCGGCCAAGGTGAAAGACTGGTCGTGGAGCGCCAAGGCCAAGTGGCTGGCCACCTCCGGCGCCCCGGCAGCAATCGTCTGGCCTTTTGCGGGCAAGGACGGCCCGATGGGCAAGGCTCCTCTGGAACT
Source organism: Ochrobactrum sp. BTU2 (assembly GCF_024539785.1). Taxonomy (NCBI): domain Bacteria; kingdom Pseudomonadati; phylum Pseudomonadota; class Alphaproteobacteria; order Hyphomicrobiales; family Brucellaceae; genus Ochrobactrum; species Ochrobactrum sp. BTU2. The sequence continues at coordinate 513,464 of NZ_JAHWRG010000004.1, forward strand.
CGGTCTTCGTGGCGATAGCATGGTGACATCCGTTGCCTGCCATCCGGTCGAGGACATTGCAGCCATCGGCTATAATGACGGCATGATCCTGGTTGCTCGTTTCGCCGACAGCAAGGAAGTTCTGCTGCGCCGCCCCGGCAAGGGCGCAATCACCAGCATGGGCTGGGATGAACAGGGCCAACGCCTCGTCTTCGGCTCCGAGGCCGGGGATTGCGGTGTGGTTTCGATAGCGGATTAGAGCGCATCCCGAAAAGTGTGAAACGGTTTTCGGAAAAGATGCGCGTAAAAACAAATGATTAGAGCGCCGATCTGATCCAATCAGATCGGCGCTCTAAACCCTGAACAGAAGCCGCAGGTCGCGGGGGAAACAGTCCAATGGACTGATTCCCCGTTTCATCTACACAAGCAGACTGCTTGCAGATCCTCAGACCTGACCGTTTCGTTTGGCGCGAGCCACACCGAAAAGACCCGAAATCACCAGCGCAACACCGACGCCCATCACCCCATAACCCAATGCATTCGACGTTATGTCGGTCTGATTGGCAGAGGCAATGGCTGCGGCAGCTTCCGACGCGCCAGAGCCGCCAGCCCTGGCATCCATCATCGCGACCATGCCGGGCTCGTTGCATTTCGGCAGCAACGACGATTTGGCATCGGCATTATCACCATAAATATTCTGGATGATTTGTTCGCAGCGCTGTTGATCCGCGCTGGAAACAGACGAACCACTGGCTTGGTAATAAAACCCGCCTGCCACAAGAGCCGCACCAATTACGGCCATCAGGACAGAAGAACCTTTTGCACTTCTTAGAATCATACGATTTCCTTATTTAAATCTAGAGTTGCTAATAGACCATACCAACACCGGACCAACAATCGTAATCGATCTTCAGCGGTTTTATCCTGTTCATACAGGAGGAAGAGAATTTCAGTATGCTTTCACGTCGTTCTATTGTCCTCGGCGGAGTATCGGCAGTCTTTTCGACAAATCTGCTCGTTGAAAAGACTTTCGCAACCGCCCCTGCGGCTGAGGTCGAACCGTGGGCGCAAAAGCTGATTGCGGCAGCGGAAAGCCAGGTGGGAACGACGGTTCACTATGACCCCGCCTATACGCAGCTGAAATATCCCGGCGGGGACGTTCCTCTCGATCGAGGCGTCTGCACCGATGTCATCATCCGCGCCTATCGGCAGGGGTTGAATGCGGACCTGCAGGCCTTGGTCCACAACGATATGCGGAAAGCTTTCACGCAATATCCGAGAAACTGGGGCCTGAAGCGCCCCGACCCGAATATCGACCACCGTCGCGTGCCGAACCTTGCCGTATTTTTCAACAGGAGCAAAGCGGCCTTACCGGTTACAAAAGTTGCTGAGGATTATCGTCCCGGCGATCTCGTCGCGCAGATGCTTCCGGGAAACCTGCCGCATATAGCCATCGTTACACAGCGCTATAATGCCGAGGGCACACGTCTGTTGGTTGTTCACAATATTGGTGCGGGAACCCGGATTGAAGACTGTCTGTTTGAGTTTCCCATTACCGGTCACTTTCGCTACCGCGCAGATGCATGATCGCGAAGCCCGATCAGAGAAACTGACCGGGCTTCAATCAAGTCGATATTATTGTCCGCGTCTTGCAACCGCAGGCGCACCATCTGGTCCGAGCGATGCCACCCATTGAGTGATGGCGGCGATATCCTTTTCACCCAGCATATGATCCGCATCGATGGTGCGGGCATCGACGCGGGCGCCACCGGAGCGCAGAAGTGCGGAAAGCGCTGGCGCAAACGGTGAGTAGAGCTTGTCCTCTTCGCCTGTGATGGTCAGAACGCGCGCCTTGCTCAGATTGGCGACAGGGGCGTTATCCAGAACCGGCATCGAGCGCATCAGAATGGCGCGCTTCACCAGATCGGGGTGCAGCATCATGGTTGCAGCCAGAAGATTGGCGCCGTTCGAATAGCCCACGAAGGTTGCGTGGGTGAGGTCGAGATCCTTGTCATCGGCCAGACGCGTCAAAAAGGTCACGAATGCATTGGCTTCGAGCTTCACGTCCTTCTGGTCGAACTTGACCGGCGAGATGCGCTTGTACCAGCGTGTACCGCCATCTTGCATCACGCGACCGCGAATGCCGAGCAGTGTGGCGCGCGGCCAGATCTTGGAAGCCAGCGGCACAAGGCTGGTTTCATTACCGCCCGAACCGTGCAGCAGGATCACCAGTTCATTCGAAGCATTTTCCGGTTTGTAGAAGCGATGAATGAACTGCTTGCTGCGCGAAAAATTCTGTTCCGGGGTCGTTTCCGTATCCATCTTCTTCTCGCGCATTGTCACGCCTTCACCCAGCTTGGGAGCGCCCTGCTCTTCTTTCATCGATGCAGCAATAGCGCTCAGAACCTTGCCCTGACCGTTCGTCGAAACGGGCTGTCCTTCGGCCAGAGCCGAGCCGGCCGCCACCGTGAATGCAGCTGCCGCCAAAGCGGCAATAAACATCTTCTTTACCATGATCTCAATATAGCCAATGAGACGTTAACGAAGGTTTGAAGGCAGCTCTTCCCGGGTGCGTCCCCACCCCTGCCGGCGATAATCACATGACCCGACACATCTCTCCGAAATCGCCCATGCTTTTGCGGGAAGCGCTTTCGGGATGCGCTAATGTAATGCCGTTAACAGCAGAGTTTTAGCGAGAATATGGCAGAATGCACGAAAAGTTACATTGTGTTACAATTCTGTTACGCCTTCACGCGATCTCAACAATGCGTGAACAACATCGTGTTCGCAAATTATCCATGCTTTTGACGCCTTTACGTGGGATCGTATCTGCAACAGCAGGCTAATCGTTTTGGAAGTGGGAGAGACCATGAGCAGCTTCAAACCCGGGCGTTTTTCATCCGCCCGTCTCACTTATGATGCGGTGACGCCCAAGAGCTTCTATCTGAACCGTCGCAACTTCATGGTCGGCGCGGGTGCGCTGGCCGCGGCTGGTGTTGCATCAACCGCCTTTGCCGAACCGCTCAAGGCGAAGGCTTCCGCCTATAAGGTCGATGAAAAGCTGACACCGCAGGATGCTGTCACGACCTACAATAATTTCTATGAATTCGGCACCGACAAGAGCGACCCTTCCGCCAATTCCGGCAGCTACAAGCCGCTGCCCTGGAAGCTCACCGTCGATGGCCTCGTGAAACAGCCGAAGGAATTCGACATTCAGGAACTGATTGCCAGGATGCCGCTTGAAGAACGCATCTATCGGATGCGCTGCGTCGAGGCATGGTCGATGGTCATTCCGTGGATCGGGTTTCCGCTCGCAAGCCTTCTGTCGCAGGTGGAGCCGCTTGGTTCCGCCAAATACATCGCCTTTACCGGCGTGGTGCGACCGGAAGAAATGCCGGGCCAGACCGGCCTCTTTCAGGTTCTCGACTGGCCCTATATCGAGGGTCTGCGTCTCGACGAAGCCAATCATCCGCTGACGATCCTTTCGGTCGGCCTTTACGGCGAGACATTGCCCAATGCGAACGGCGCGCCGATCCGGCTCGTGGCGCCCTGGAAATACGGTTTCAAGGGGATCAAGGCGATCACGAAGATCAGCTTTGTCGAAAAGCAGCCGCCAACCTCATGGCAGCAGCAGGCCGCTAACGAATATGGCTTCTATGCCAATGTGAATCCGGAGGTCGATCATCCGCGCTGGAGCCAGGCGACCGAACGGCGTATTGGCGAAGGCGGTTTTTTGGGTTCGGGCCGCCGCCCCACCTTGCCGTTCAACGGTTATGGCGAGGAAGTCGCCTCGCTTTATGCGGGCATGGACCTGAAGGTGAATTACTGACATGGCAGCACCGGCCCAGACAGGCAAAAAGAAGACAGTTCGTCCCGGTGAATGGAAGATCTGGCTGCTCTATGCGGTCGGTTTCGTTCCGGCAGTCTGGACGTTCTATCTGGGCGCAAGCGGTAACCTTGGTGCCGATCCGGTCAAGACTTTCGAACACACGCTTGGCCTGTGGGCTCTGCGCTTTCTCATTCTGACCCTCATGGTAACGCCGATCCGCGACCTGACAGGCATGGCTTTTCTGCGCTACCGTCGGGCGCTCGGCCTGCTCGCCTTCTATTATGCGCTGATGCACTTCGCCACCTATATGGTGCTGGATCAGGGCCTGAACATTTCCGCCATCGTCACCGATATCGTGCGACGGCCTTTCATCACCATCGGCATGATCAGTCTGGTCCTGCTGGTGCCGCTGGCGCTGACCTCCAACAACTGGTCGATCCGCAAGCTCGGCCGCCGCTGGAACAGCCTGCACAAGCTGGTCTATGTCGCAATCGCTGGCGGCGCGATCCATTTCATCATGTCGGTGAAAAGCTGGCCTGCCGAACCGGTCATCTATGCCGGGATCGTCAGCGCACTGCTTCTATGGCGTCTGGTGCGTCCGCACGCCCGCAACCGCAAGCCTGTTTCCCGCCCGCGCGGCGAAGCAATGGCAGTAAAGAAATAAGCCCTGACACACCAATAACTTTCTACGGTTTCTAATGTAGAAACTTAAATTTACTATTCTAACCGTTACCCCATGACATAGGGATGCAAATCATGTCAGTATCCCGCCGATTTCCGCACACAGAATAATTCCTGACAGCGGCAACCGACGAATACGGAATGCATATGTCATCTCTCCTGAAATCGGCTCCCGTCCGCATCGCAGGCAAGTTCGTCTTCATTTTATTCGTCCTTATCTTTGCGATATGGGCCAGCTTTGCCATGTGGTTCCAGTTGCCCTTCGGCGATGCCATGCGCGGATCGATCATCGCCGTCTGGCTTCTGATCGCTCTGGGCGTGATTGCAGGCGAAAGACATTACAGCTGCTGGCGCAGGCGACTGGTCTTCTGCCTTCTGGCGCTGGTGATGCTGGGGGCATGGTCTACAGTCCGCCCCTCCCTCAACCGCATCTGGGCGCCCGACGTCGCACGCACGGTGACGGGAAAGATCAATGGCGACATCGTCACCCTTTCCAATGTCCGCGATTTCACCTGGCGAACGACAGAAGATTTTACGCCCAACTGGAAAGAGGAAACCTACGACCTCAGCAAGATTGCGACGGTGGACGTTTATCTGTCCTATTGGTCGGGCCCGGCAATCGCCCATACGCTTCTGTCATTCGGTTTCGAGGATGGCCGTCATGTGGTCTTTTCCGGCGAAATCCGCCGCGAACACCATGAAGTCTATTCGCCCATCGCCGGTTTCTTCCGCAAATATGAGCTGGCGATGATTGCCGCCGAAGAGCAGGACATCATTTATCTGCGCACCAATGTCCGCAAGGAAAACGTCTATCGCTACCGCGTGAAGCTGCCGCCGGTGGGCGCGCGCGAACTTTTCCTGTCCTATGTCGAGCTTGGCAATGAGCTGGCAGAGCAGCCGAAATTCTATAATACGCTGACCGCGAACTGCACCACGATCATCTTCCACATGGCGCGGGTGCTGGATCCGACCTTCCCGTTCGACTACCGCATCCTCCTGTCAGGCTACCTGCCCGGTTATCTGTACGATCACGGCTGGATCGAGAATGGCGGCGCGCTGGAGGAAGCGCGCAAACGCGCGTCAATCGACGCAAGAGCGCTCGCGGGTGGACGCGACGGCTTTTCGCAACGTATCCGCGAATAAAAAATCCGCCGAAGCGACTGCTCCGGCGGATTTTCAGGTCAATCAAAAACAGCTCACACCGCAGCGGTGATGATGATTTCAACCTTGTAGTCAGGCGTTGCCAGCGCTGCTTCGCCGGTGGCGCGGGCAGGCGTGTGAGCCGGATCGACCCATGCATCCCAGACAGCGTTCATTTCGCCAAAATCCTTCATGTCGGCGAGCCAGATGATGGCCTGAAGGATCTTGGTCTTGTCGGAGCCCACTTCCTTGAGAAGGCGGTCCACCTCGGCCAGAACGGCCTTGGTCTGTTCGGTAACGCTGGCGCCCGGATTTCCCACCTGACCGGCGAGATAAACAGTGTTGCCGTGAATTACGGCCTGGCTCATGCGCGGGCCGACTCCAATGCGACGGATGCTCATGGTGAACTCCTCTCAATAATGCTCTTCTGCGGGACCAGTCCCGCATGTGAAAATGTTGCGCATCCTTATTAAAGCCCTAGTCTGCTTTGGCAATGCCAATGCCGGTCCGAATGATGCAATTTCAGTAAAAAGAGCAGTTCCAGCGACACCGCTCCAACTGGAACCGCTCCGAAGAGGAGGACAGCCATGTCGGAACCACTCGCCGAGATTTATCGCGACTATATTGCATGCCTGAACCGGCAGGACTGGGACGACCTCGGACTTTATGTGCACGAGGAGGCCATTCATAATGGCAGACCTTTGGGACTTGGCGGCTATCGCACGATGCTGGAACAGGATTTCGAGGCGATTCCCGACCTGCGCTTCAACATAGAATTGCTTGTCAGCGAGCCGCCCTATATTGCCAGCCGGCTTCAGTTCGACTGCACGCCGAAGGGGCTACTGTTCGGTCTTCCGGTCAACGGTAAACGGGTCCGGTTCGCAGAGAATGTCTTCTATGAATTCGAGAATACGCTCATAAGGAAAGTCTGGTCAGTCATCGATAAGGCTGCGATTGAAGCACAGCTGTGATCATATCAAGCATGTCTTTTTCCCATCGTAGCGGGATCAGAAATCAGTCCAGTGGACTGATTTCCCCGCGAAGGCGGCTCCCACTTTTGGGAGACAAGCTTTAGCGCCCGTCACCATTGACTCTTTGCCCCCCTCCCCCTATAAGCCGCGTCACGTTCGCCCGCGCGGTTTTACGGATGGTTTTGTGCTGTCCGTCGCAAGGGACAAGAACCAGCTCCTGTTCAATAGAGCGTGATCCCGAAAAGTGGAAAACAGTTTTCGGACAAGATCGTGTTCAACGGAAAAACAGAATCAAGAAGGGCCGCACACCGCGGTATTAAATAAATGAAGCGCACTTACCAGCCATCCAAGATCGTCCGCAAGCGTCGTCACGGTTTCCGTGCACGCATGGCAACCACCGGCGGCCGCAAGGTTCTCACCGCTCGCCGTTCGCGCGGCCGTAAGCGGCTTTCCGCTTAATCTTTTCCCGCGCTGCAGCGCGGTGAATAAAGAAATGAACAAGCCGAAACAAATACTCCGCCTTCGCAAGAGAGCGGAGTTTTTGGCTTTGAGGAATGGTGAAAAGCGACGTGGTCCACTGTTTCTTCTCGAAGTCCGCGAGCGGACCGAAGAAGAATCGCAAACCGCCAAAATCGGCGAAAAACCCCGTGCAGGTTTCACCGTAACGAAGAAAAACGGCAACGCCGTGATACGAAACCGCATCCGCCGCAGGCTGAGAGAAGCGGTTCGTTGTCACGCAGGGCGTGACATGGCGCCTTCGACCGACTATGTGATCGTAGCGCGCGAGCAAGCCCTCACTGCGCCCTTTTCGCGACTGACCGAAGAACTCTCCCGCCGCATCAAGGCGAAGGGTGAACGGCGGGGCGATGGGAAACGCCGAACGGAAAGACCGGAATCAGGACCCGTCAATGGAAAATAATCGTAATTTCTTCATCACCATTGCCCTGTCCATCCTCGTGCTAACGCTGTGGCAAGTGTTTTATCTGGGTCCGAAAACGGAAGCCCAGCGGGAGCAGGCACGCATTGAGGAGCAGCAGCAGCAGAAACAACAGGCGACGCAACAACAGGCGCAAAGTGGCGACACGCCGCAGATGCCCGCCACGTCCGGAAATATTCCCGGCCATAGCGATGTTGCAGCCGCTGGCGGCACGCTGACCCGCGAGGCAGCCGTTGCCCAGACGCAGCGCGTCGAAATCGATACGCCTTCGCTGCGCGGTTCGATCAACCTGACCGGCGCGCGCCTCGATGATCTCTTCCTGAAGAGATATCACGAGACCGTCGATGATAATTCGCCTCAGATCGAACTGCTTGCGCCCTCGGCGCTGAAGCAGGGCTATTTCGTCGAACTCGGCTTCACCGGCAACGACACGACCGGCCCGGTTCCGGGTCCGAACACGGTCTGGACCGTGGAAGGCAACAACAAGCTGACGCCATCCACGCCGGTCACGCTGACCTATACCAACGAGAAGAACATCACCTTCAAGCGCGTCATTTCGGTCGACGACGCCTATATGTTCGCCGTTGAAGACACGATCACCAACAATACCGGCGCGCCGATCTCGCTGGCCTCCTATGGCCGCGTGACCCGCTTCAACCAGCCGGAACATGCCAGCGCCACCTATGTGCTTCATGAAGGCCTGATCGGCGTCATGGGTCAGGACGGCCTGCAGGAAATCAAGTATTCCAAGGTCGAGGACGACAAGGACATCTCGTTCAAGGACGTGAGCGGTGGCTGGCTCGGCATCACCGACAAGTACTGGGCGGCAACGCTCGTTCCACCGCAGGACGAAAAGTTCACCGGTCGCTTCTCGCATTTCACCAATGATCGCCCGCGCTACCAGACCGACTTCCTCGGCGCGCCGATGACCATTGCACCCGGCCAGGCACAGACGCTGAAGAACCACGTCTTCGCCGGTGCTAAAGTCGTTTCCAACATCAAGGCCTATGAAGAAAAGCTCGGTATCAAGCAGTTCGAACTGCTGATCGACTGGGGCTGGTTCTACTTCATCACCAAGCCGATGTTCTACCTCATCGACTGGATCTACAAGTTCTCGGGCAATTTCGGCGTCGCCATTCTGGTCGTCACTGTTCTCCTTAAGGGCCTGTTCTTCCCGCTTGCCAACAAGTCGTACAAGTCGATGGCACGCATGAAGCTGGTGCAGCCGAAGCTGACTGAAATCCGCGAGAAATATGCGGATGACAAGATGAAGCAGCAGCAGGAAATGATGCGGCTCTACAAGGAAGAGAAGATCAATCCTCTCGCCGGTTGCTGGCCGGTGCTGGTGCAGATTCCGGTGTTCTTCGCACTCTACAAGGTGCTCTATGTCACCATCGAAATGCGCCATGCGCCGTTCTTCGGCTGGATTCAGGATCTTGCAGCGCCCGATCCGACCTCGCTCTTCAACCTGTTCGGCCTCTTGCCTTTCGGCGTGCCGCACTTCCTGATGATCGGCGTCTGGCCGCTCCTGATGGGCATCACCATGTTCCTGCAGATGCGCATGAACCCGACGCCTCCGGATCCAACGCAGGCCGCCATCTTCACCTGGATGCCAGTGATCTTCACCTTCATGCTGGCTTCGTTCCCGGCTGGTCTCGTGATCTACTGGGCATGGAACAACCTGCTCTCCATCACCCAGCAGGGCATCATCATGAAGCGCCAGGGCGTGAAGATCGAGCTCTTCGACAATCTCAAGGGTCTCTTCAAGCGAAAGCCGAAAGAGGCGAAGAAATAGACTTGAAAGAACCCCGCTTCGGCGGGGTTTTTTGTGCCTTCATGTTGACAATACGGCTCATAACATTGATGCGTGTACACAAGAGAACATACCGACCGGGACAGAACCATTGAACCAGCAGGATAAGAAGCAAGCGGCGATCAGGGCCGCTCAGGCAGCGGCGGATGCGGTCCGGGAAGTCCAGGCGGCACTCGTCGAGGAAGGACGCCTGCTTTTCAAGAAATCGTGGATCTTCATCCGTGGCGTGCCATCGATGAAATTCTTGCCGCCGGAAGGTCCGGTCGAAATCGCTTTCGCAGGCCGCTCCAATGTCGGCAAGTCGTCGCTCATCAATGCGCTCGTCAACAAGAAGGGCCTTGCGCGCACGTCCAACACACCGGGCCGCACGCAGGAACTGAACTATTTCGTGCCGGACGGCTATTCCGGCGAAAACGGCGATCTGCCGCCGCTGGCACTGGTCGACATGCCGGGCTACGGTTTCGCCGAAGCACCGAAAGCACAGGTCGATGCCTGGACGCGCCTTGTGTTCGATTATCTGCGCGGACGCACCACACTGAAACGTGTCTATGTGCTGATCGATGCCCGCCATGGCATCAAGAAGAACGATGCGGAAGTGCTCGATCTTCTTGACAAGGCGGCTGTCTCCTACCAGATCGTGCTGACCAAGATCGACAAGATCAAGCCCGCTGGCGTACCGCGCCTTCTGGAAGAAACGCACAAGCTTACCTACAAGCGTGCAGCCTGCTTTCCCGGCATCATCGCGACCTCGTCGGAAAAGGGCGAAGGCCTCGACGAGCTGCGTGCAGCAATCGCATTGCTTATCAAGGAAGCCTGATACTACCTATTCTCACGCATGTCCTAATCCCAAAACCGATTCCCACTTTTGGGGACATGCTCTAGCTCGGGCAGCTTTCAGGCTGCCCGTCCAGCCCTTCATTGAGGCGCTCGAAACGGGCAGTCGTGTGCCCGTCGCCGCGCTGGATATGCAGCACATAGATGCTGTCGAAATCATTGCCGCGCCATTTCGGCACCGCAGCTTTATCTCCGCCATTGTCCTTGAGCAGATTTCTGGCCAGCTTGTAGAGCTGCTTGTGTTCCCAGCCGACCAGTATCGTCGCATTGCTGTATTGCAGCTGCTCGAGTGCGACCTGCAGCTTCCCGATCTCGTCATAGCCGAAGCGCGTATCGACCGGCATCTGAAAACGGATGGCGGTCGGCTCCACCGTCGCCAGCGGTCGGTTATAGGCATAGGAAATGCCGCTATCCTTCTTTTCCTTGGCAGGATCGGGCGCGAAAATGGCATCGGGCTTGCCGAAATCTTTTGCAATGACGGCAGGCAGTTTCAAGGAACGATTGAGCCCACGACAGCTGAGCTGTCCCATGCCACCTTTGGGCTTTTCTCCATGCCGGATGAGGATGATCGTTTCAGTCGTTGCTGCAGGCGCAGCACAGGATGCTGATGTGCCAAGCAGGCAGGTAAGAACAGTGAGGAATATTTTGCGCATGATGCGGTCTCTGAAAATCATTCCGGGTAAAAAACCTGCATAGAGCGCAGACCGGCTTTTTGTTGGGCACATTTCGGGCTGCAAATTCAAATAATCGCGACCGGGAAAGCGAAAAATAAGCATCTGCGGATTCCAATTGCGATGAATCCGGTCTAGAAAAGCCTGCCTCTTTTTGCCCTGTCGCCAGCCATGGAGCCCGCGATGACGACACTTGAAAATCCCGAAATGCAAGCGCAACTCCTATCCGCGGCCCTGCCCTATATGCAGCGCTACGAGAACAAGCATGTCGTTGTGAAATATGGCGGCCACGCCATGGGCAATCCGGAACTGGGCAAGGCCTTCGCGCGCGATATCGCGCTTCTGAAACAGTCGGGCATCAATCCGATTGTCGTGCATGGCGGCGGCCCGCAGATTCAGGCTATGCTGACCAAGCTCGGCATCGAATCCCGCTTCGAAGGCGGCTTGCGCGTCACCGACGAAAAGACCGTCGAAGTGGTGGAAATGGTTCTGGCCGGTTCCATCAACAAGGAAATCGTCGCCCTCATCAATGCCGAAGGCGAATGGGCAATCGGTCTTTGCGGCAAGGACGGCAACATGGTCTTTGCGCAGAAAGCGCACAAGACCGTCATCGATCCCGATTCCAATATCGAGAAGGTGCTGGACCTCGGCTTTGTCGGTGAACCGGCGGAAGTGGATCGCACGCTTCTCGATCTTCTGGCCCGCTCCGAGATGATCCCGGTCATTGCACCGGTCGCACCGGGTCGCGACGGCCATACCTACAATATCAACGCCGACACTTTCGCAGGCGCGATTGCCGGGGCGCTCGCCGCAACGCGCCTCCTGTTCCTGACCGATGTTCCGGGCGTGCTGGACAAGGACAAGAACCTCATCAAGGAACTGTCCGTTGCCGATGCGCAGGCGCTCATCAAGGACGGCACCATTTCCGGCGGCATGATCCCCAAGGTGGAAACCTGCATCGAAGCAATCCGCCGTGGTGTCGAAGGCGTCGTCATCCTCAACGGAAAGACCCCGCATTCCGTACTGCTTGAGCTTTTCACCGAACATGGTGCCGGCACCTTGATCGTGCCGTAGAGCGCATCCCGAAAAGTGTGAAACGGTTTTCGGATAAGATGCGCGCTTATCGTGCCATAAGGGATCGACCATGACCGATATTCCGGACAGAGCTGCTTTCGCCCACGTCACTGACTGGGTGTTCGACCTCGACAACACGCTCTACCCGCACGCCGCCAATCTGTTCTCGCAGATCGACGTGAAGATGACGAGCTATGTCGAGACTTTGCTGAAACTGCCGCGTGACGAAGCGCGCAAGATTCAGAAGCAGTTCTATCTCGAATATGGCACCACGCTGAAAGGTCTGATGGAGTGCCATCAGATCGATCCGGACGACTTTCTGAGACAAGTCCATGATATCGACTATACGTGGCTGACGCCCGATCCGGCGTTGGGACGGGCGATCAAGGCGCTGCCGGGTCGTCGCTTCATCTTTACCAATGGTGATCGCGGCCATGCCGAACGCGCTGCCAGCCAGCTCGGAATCCTCGATGATTTCGACGATATTTTCGATATCGTCGCAGCTGGCCTGACACCGAAGCCTGAACGGGTCACCTATGACCGCTTCCTCGGCGCTTTTGGCATCGATGCGGGCAAGGCCGTGATGTTCGAGGATCTGGCGCGTAATCTGGTCGTTCCCAAAGCCCTCGGCATGAAAACGGTGCTGGTCGTGCCGAACAATTTTGAGCCTACATTTTCCGAGATATGGGAAAGCGATCCCGAGTTCACCGATCAGGTGGACTATGTGACCGATAATCTGACCCGGTTTCTGGAAGAAATCATTGCACGAAGATAGGCAATTCACCGGCCTTGAAAAACGCATCGACAAGGCCGCCCACCGCCTTCTCGACAATCTGCCCCGTCACCGGATCAGCGATGCGCTGATCGAGTTTCTGGTCTTCGGGCTGAAACAGGCATGGGCCTGCCTTTTCGGGGGCGCCATGCTGGCGCTCATCATCCTCACCCGCTGGTTCTGGCCGGATGGCGGCGCGGGGTTTATCACGCGCTACGATTTCCTGTTCCTGTCCGCCCTTGCTATCCAGCTTGCCATGCTGGTCTTCAAGCTGGAGGCGTGGGAGGAAGCCAAGGTCATCCTCATCTTCCATGTGGTCGGCACAGCGATGGAAGTGTTCAAGACCCATGCCGGTTCATGGGTCTATCCGGAGGAGAATTTCTTCCGCATTGGCGGCGTTCCTCTGTTTTCCGGCTTCATGTATGCGGCTGTCGGCTCCTACATGGCACGCATCAATCGCATCTTCGATATAAGGCTGAACCACTATCCACCGCTCTGGATGACCATTGTTCTGGCCGCCGCAATCTATATCAATTTCTTCGCGCACCACTTCATCTGGGATATGCGCTGGCTGCTGTTTGCTGCGACCTTCGTCCTTTTCTGGCGCACGACGATGCATTACCGCGTCTTCCGCTTCCGGCACAAAATGCCGTTGCTGGTCGCCTTTCTGCTGACCTCGCTCTTCATCTGGATTGCCGAGAACATCGGCACATGGTCGAAGGCCTGGCTTTATCCGAACCAGCGCAATGGCTGGGAACTCGTTTCAATGAGCAAGCTCGGCTCGTGGTATCTCCTGATGATTATCTCGGTCGTGCTGGTGACACTCGTTCACCGCCCTCGTGCCTATGACGAAAACGAAAACGCCCGGTCTTAAGAAAACCGGGCGCGATTCCATCAGTCCCTCAGGACACAATCAGAGCTTGTAAAAATCCTTGATCTGCTCCCAGGCTTCGTCGGCGGTTTCGACAAAGTTGAGCAGTTCGATATCGGCAGGCGAAATCGTGCCCTGCTCGGCCAGAAACTCGATATTGATCGCCTTCGTCCAGAATTCCTTGCCAAACAGGATCAGCGGCACGCGCTCCATACGGTTGGTCTGGATCAGGGTCATCGCCTCGAAAAGCTCGTCCATCGTTCCAAAGCCGCCGGGGAACACGCAGATCGCCTTGGCCCGCATCAGGAAATGCATCTTGCGGATCGCGAAATAATGGAAGTTGAAGCAAAGGTCAGGCGTAACATAGGCGTTGGGCGCCTGTTCATGCGGCAGCACAATGTTGAGACCGATCGTCGGCGCACCGACATCGGCGGCTCCGCGATTGCCTGCTTCCATGACGCCGGGACCGCCGCCCGTCACCACGATGAATTCGCGATAATAGGTCGTTGCCGAATATTCGGAACAAAGCCGCGCGAATTTGCGCGCTTCTTCGTAATAATGCGCATTGGCTTCAAGGTTCTTCTTCTGAACCTCGTTCTTGGCTGCCCATGCCTCGCCGCCGGGCTCCGGAATGCGCGCACCACCAAACATGACGACAGTGGACTTGATACCCCGGTCGGCCAGAATCATTTCAGGTTTCAGAAGCTCAAGCTGCAGCCGGATCGGCCGCAGTTCGCGCCGCGTCAGGAAATCATCGTCCGTGAAAGCAAGGCGATAGGCAGGGGCTTCGGTCTGTGGCGTCTGCGGTACGGTGCGCGCCTGCTTGACCGCTTCCTCAGAATTCGGGAATGGCGTCCAGCCAGACTTCTCCATCGGGTTCATGCTCTCACCTGCTCCTTCATTATCGCCATTCAACGCGTAATACCAGGGCGCTGAGATGCTGACGCATCGCGCCCTGAAAATGCTCAATTGCCGCACGGGCTTATCCAAAACTCGATGAGTCAAGCTCATCGGGTTTTGGTATAACAGCATCCATTCTGGCGCTAAATGCTTAATCTGTCTCAAACGTGGCACTGCAATCGGATCACGAACGACATTGACCCTCATGGCGCCTTCGCTTAATCAATTTCCCAGCAAACAGGCCGGACTTGTCCACGCCTGCCTTCCGCCGCCCCTTCATGGAGATCGCACCCTATGACCAAGCCAGACCTCGCCTCCCTTGAGAAGACAATCGACAAGGCTTTTGACGAGCGCGACGGTATCAACACGGCAACGCGCGGCGAAGTGCGCGAAGCCGTCGAACAATCGCTCGTTCTGCTCGACCGCGGTGAAGCCCGTGTCGCAGAAAAACAGGCGGACGGCAACTGGCAAGTCAACCAATGGCTGAAGAAAGCAGTTCTGCTCTCCTTCCGTCTCAACCCGATGGAAGTCATCAAGGGCGGCCCCGGCCAGTCCTCCTGGTGGGACAAGGTGCCGTCGAAATTCGACGGCTGGACAGCCAATGAATTCGAAAAGGCAGGCTTCCGCGCCGTACCGAACTGCATCGTGCGCCACTCGGCCTATATCGCGCCAAACGCGATCCTGATGCCATCCTTCGTCAATCTCGGCGCCTATGTCGATGAGGGCACCATGGTCGACACCTGGGCCACCGTCGGCTCCTGTGCACAGATCGGCAAGAACGTTCACCTTTCCGGCGGCGTCGGCATCGGCGGCGTTCTGGAACCGATGCAGGCCGGTCCAACCATCATCGAAGACAATTGTTTCATCGGCGCCCGCTCGGAAGTCGTTGAAGGCTGCATCGTGCGTGAAGGTTCGGTCCTCGGCATGGGCGTCTTCATCGGCAAATCGACCAAGATCGTGGATCGCGCAACCGGCGAAGTCTTCTATGGCGAAGTGCCGCCCTATTCGGTCGTCGTTGCAGGCACCATGCCGGGCAAGAACGTTCCCGGCGAAAACTGGGGTCCGAGCCTCTATTGCGCCGTGATCGTCAAGCGTGTCGATGAAAAGACCCGCTCCAAGACCTCGATCAACGAATTGCTGCGTGACTAGTGGATTGAATTTGACGTTTGATACCCGTCCGATATAAATCTCGTTTCAAACGTCAAATTCGAAAAATCCACTAGATTCATAAGGTTACTAGTGGTCTTTTTGATTTCGACATTTGCTCGGCGCTCATATCCCGAGGATGCAAATGTCGGAATCAGACCACTAGAGCATGTCTCCCGAAAGTGGGAACCGGTTTCGGGATAAAGACATGCTTAAAACAAATGGATAGCGCGTTTCGACAATGACTGAGAGCGTGCTTAAAAACAAAAGGCGACGCTGCTGGCGTCGCCTTTTTGCATTTAATGGTCGCCCCTTCGGATGGCGCAATGCCTCTGATCCGGGCAGTCCGGGGAGACACTGACGCCATCCTCCGGGGAGATTTCTTGGCAGCCCTTCGGCTGCCCCGCGTGTCACATGCGTGAGGGGGAGGAACGCAACGGACGATGCAGGGCGACCGACAGGCTCAGCCGTCAGAACAAATTAGTTCTGGTAGCTGGACGGGGAAGCGTCGCCGAAGCGATGAGCCGAGCCGTCCTGATTAACTGGCGCAGACTGACGAATGGCAGCCGGAGCCGTATAGTCGATGTTGCTGCGGGTCGAAGCGACCGGCGTTTCGCCAGGAAGAACGAAAGCCTTGTCCTGAGCAGCCATTGCAGGCGGCTGGCCAACGAACGGGTTTTCGGCATAGGCAGCACCTGCGCTAAGAGCGACAGCAAGAGCGGCGAGAGCAAACTTCTTCATTTCTTTATTCCTTTTCTCCATGGCGTCCCCGGCATCGGTGCTTAACCGGCTGAACCTTGAGACTGCATCTCAGGCATAGAGGGGACATTTGGTTAGCTGGGCCTTCGTGGCCCGCCCTACGGTGTCAGGCACATCTGGGAGGAAATGCCCCGACACCTTCGGGAATACATGCAATGTGGGTATTTCATTCATGCCCGGTCCGTCTGGACCGGAGAGGCCAAAAGTCCGAGCGGACTTTTAGTTCTGGTAAGAGGAAGGCGATGCGTCACCGAAGCGGTGAGCCGAACCATCCTGATAAACCGTTGCCTTGTTGATCGAGGCAGGAGCCGTGTAGTCGAGCTTCTGGCTCTGCGTTGCAACCGGCGTACGGTCATTTGCATAGAGATCGGCAGGTTCGCCGACATGTGGGTTTTCTGCAAAAGCGGCACCAGCGGTAAGAGCAAGAGCAGCGGCAGCAAGAACAATCTTCTTCATTTTCCTATCTCCTTGGAAAGTGGAGCGGCGTTTGTTCGTCGTTCCGATGCAGCTGAAATGGGTGACAGTGGGCAAAAGTTCCAGTCACGAAAATGTTTTCTTTATCACACATTTGTGCGGCCATTTTCTTGGAGGACGATAATTGAAATTATAAAATAATAACAAAATCAAATATTTAATTGATATACCAGCAATCACACGACTGTTACAAAGTGTCTTTTGTTCAAAAAGAGCGAACAGTCTGTCCCAATATATTGTCCAATGAGAGTGAACAATGATGCGATTTTTCGCGAAATCGGTCCTTTGCAAACGACGCAAGCTTCGTCGAAATGACACCCTGATTTGCGGCTGGCATCGTTCAGCCAGTCAAATCAGCCCATACTCAAAAGAAAAGCCGCATCGAAATGCGGCTTGATGACATTCAATTGGACCAGCTCTTGATTGAACGCTGTAACCCCGATCAGTTGTTTGCAACAGCGACCGAACGCCCGGCAATGGAAACCCACTGACCGGAATTGGCAGGCGACTGCATCTTGATATAGCGGTACGAAGTTTTCTCGACCGGCAACACCTCGTCGCGCAGATTGTCGAGGATATAGTCGCCATGATCTGTGCGGGCGGTCAGGACGACATGCGGCTCGCTGCCCTGTACCATAGTAATGAGAAGCTGTGACGGGCTGATACCCCGCGCCATCAGCTGGGCCCGCTTCATCAGGACATAGTCTTCGCAATCGCCCTTGCCGTTGACCGGAATGGTCCAGTAATCGCGCTTGCCATAATTATCCTGATCGGAGACCGGTTTGATGCGGCGATTGACGGAGCTGCTGACCGATTGCAGCAGCTTCGCGCGCTGCGGGGTCATCTTCATCGGCGGCAATACGCGATGCGCACCGCAATCGCGCTTGTTACGATCGCAGTACTCCTTGTGTCCGTAAGGAATGCTTGTAAGCCCGCCTGCTTCACTCCATTGCGCGGCCTTGGCCGGTATTGTCGTCGCCCCGAAGAGCACCATCATGCCTGCTATCGCAGAAGTGACAAAACGCATGCGCAGTTTCCCATTTAAAAAGAGTCCCCGTTGAGCGGCCCTTTGCGGGTCTCGTTATCAACTTATTTTTAACTAACGATGACAGGACCCCTCCGGTCAAGGAAATTTCGTTCCCAAATTGAAACCGGTTGAGAAAAACAAGTGAAAGGCGAAACGATGCCGCCTGCGCGCAACCATCGGATTGCTGTTTCATCCGCCGGTTTCCGGCCTGTTTTTTTCAACGCGCATCCTGTTCCGAAAACGCTTTGCACTTTTCGGGATGCAGTTGGTTTCTCACGCGCATCTTATTCCGAAAACCGCTTCGCACTTTTCGGGATGCGCGATAATCTCGCCGTCAGACGATTCCCTTTTCAAAAAAGTCCCGATCTCATGAGCTTAGCCGTCAATCCCGCCGATAACCTTGCCGCCCTCATCCGTTGTGCATCCGTAACGCCTGCCGAGGGCGGTGCGCTGACGGCGCTGGAAGCGATGTTGAAGCCGATGGGGTTTTCGGTGGAACGACCTGTCTTCCACGATGAAGACACGCCCGACATCGAAAACCTTTATGCACGCAAGTCGGGCAATGGCCCGCATCTGATGTTTGCGGGACATACCGATGTCGTGCCGCCCGGCAATGAAGGCGACTGGAAACACCCACCCTTCTCAGCGGTGATCGAAGATGGCGTGATGTACGGTCGCGGTGCGGTGGACATGAAGGGCGGCGTTGCCTGTTTCGTGGCCGCAGTTGCCCGTCACATCGAAAAGCACGGCAGCATCAAGGGCAGTGTTTCCTTCCTCATCACCGGTGACGAGGAAGGCCCGGCCATCAATGGCACAGTCAAGCTTCTCGACTGGGCGAAGCAGCGTGGCGAAAGCTGGGATGCATCCATCGTCGGAGAGCCGAGCAACCCGAATGCGCTTGGCGACGCAATCAAGATCGGACGGCGCGGCTCGCTGTCCGGCACGATCACCGTCCATGGCGTGCAGGGCCACGCCGCCTATCCGCATCTGGCCGAAAACCCGGTGCGTGGCATTACCACGCTGGTCGACAGCCTGCTTTATCCAGCTTTCGACCAAGGGACGGCCAATTTCCAGGCCAGCAATCTGGAAGTGACCAGCATCGACGTCGGCAACAAGGCCACCAATGTCATTGCGAACAAGGCAACGGCCTCGTTCAACATCCGCTTCAATGACACCTGGACGGCAGAGAGCTTGCAGGCCGAAATCATCGCGCGCCTCGAAAAAGCCGCCCGCGACAATCGCTTGCGGCCGGGTCGCGAAACACCGATCAAATACGAACTCACCTGGCGCGAGCATCCGAGCCATGTGTTCCTGACCCGTGACGAAAAGCTGATCGGCACACTGACAGATTCCGTCGAGGCCGTAACGGGCAAACGCCCGGAACTGTCGACATCAGGCGGCACGTCCGATGCCCGTTTCATCAAGGATTACTGTCCGGTGGTCGAGTTCGGCCTTGTCGGACAGACCATGCATATGGTTGACGAGCGCGTAGCCCTTGCCGACCTCGAAGGCCTGACACAGATTTATGAACGCTTCATCGCCGATTTCTTTGGGTAACGCATAGTCCCGGAAAGTCGCATGACTGTTCCGCCCGGATTACGCGAAAAATTGGGAATCTCATGCCAAGCCTGGACGATATTTTCAGATATTTCTGGGGCGTCTGGAAAATGATGCTCGGGCGCAAGGAAGGACTGGGCTATCTCGACATTTCCGCCGAGGGCTTCTGGTCGTCCTTCTTTGCGATAGCGATTGCACTGCCGCCGCTCTTCGCAAGCTGGGTCGCTTATGCTGCGGATCTGACGGCAGGTCGCGAGGAAGCAGGCTTGCGCTTTGCCATCGTCACGCGCGCAGCCTTCGTGGACATAGCGGCCTGGATTATTCCGCTCGTCATCATCGGCCTTATCGCCAAGCGGATCGGCATTGCCAAGCATTATGCGGCTTTCGTGATTGCCACCAACTGGGGCAGCGCGCTGCTTTCGTGGGTCTTCGCACCCATTACACTGCTACAGCTCTTCTTTCCCGGACGGTTCGACATCGCGACACTGTTTGCCTTCATCATGTTCGGCGCATCCATTGTGCTGAGCTACCGGCTGACTTTTGTCGCGCTGCAGCGGCCTCATGCCTATGCGGCACCATTCTTCGCCTGCATCGTCTTTGGCTCACTGTTCCTGACCGTCCTGCTGCAGCAACTGCTCGGGATCGGCTTTGATCCGCACGCCTATTAAAGCGAAAGCCATTATATCGGCACGGGATGATTGAGGGCGCTGGCGATCTCGGCCATGACGGCACGGAGAGCCGGAACCGTCTTCATATCGGAATGAACGACCATCCACACCTCGCGTGTGAGGGGGGCATGATCCGGCAACGCTGGCACCAGCTGCTCCTGCGTCTCAGCCATGAAATCAGGCAACATGGCTATGCCCGCATTCTCGCTTACAAGAGCGAGCTGCATCTCCAGCGTATTGGCGCGCAGGGCGATTGGCCGGGCACCAGCCAAAGCAAGCAAATGGGCCTGCTGCGGAGCGTCTTCCAGACTTTCATCATAAGCGATGAACTGCCATTCTTCAGGAGGAGTTCGCGCCAGATAATCCCGGCTCGCATAAGGGCGGAAAGCTTCCTCGCCCAGCCTGCGAATGGTGAGATCGCCGGTTGTCGGGCGCGTCAGGCGAATAGCTATATCCGCCTCCCGACGGTTCAGTGAACTGAAGCGTGCTTCTCCCATCACACGCATATGGATACCCGGATATTGTTCTGACACGGCAGCGAGCGGCTTCGCCAGTCTTGCAACCGCATAGGACGGCGGCGCGGTGAGCGTGATGGTAGCGCTTATGCCCGTATCCCGAACTGCGCCGAAACGGCTGATGGCTTGTGCCTCGTCCTGCATCTTGCGGGCAATCGCCGCAATCCGCTCGCCGTCTTCCGTCAGCAGAAAACGTCGCCCCCGACGATCAACCAGTTTCAAACCGGTTTCGGATTCCAGAGCTGCCACACGTCGCGCAATCGTCGCATGTTCTACATTGAGCAATCGGGCGGCACCGGACAGAGTCCCCGTATCGGCCAAAGCCACAAAGTAACGCACGCTTTCCCAATTCACCATTGTGAAATTTTTCCCATATGCTGCGATCAAATCGGCAATTTTTTCCCGTTTCTCTATCCGCGATACTGCCACGGATTGCAACGGAGGCTGACTGATGGACTACGAGATCATTCTGAACGAAACAGGTGAAGCAGGGCTGCTTCAGACAGTCCCGCAGACACCCCGAAGCCCCGATGCGGGCGAGATACGTCTTCGCCACGAGGCAATCGGCGTGAACTTTGTCGACATATATCATCGGACCGGCCTCTATCCGCTGCCGTCCTTTCCGGCAGTGCTCGGCGTCGAAGGTGCAGGTGTGGTGGAAGCTGTCGGATCGGATGTAACCGACCTCAAGCCAGGCGACAGGGTTGCCTATGCGGGCCTGCCAGTGGGGGCATATGCTTCAACCCGGCTTCTACCGGCCCAAAGAGCACTGCTACTGCCCAGCACAATTTCCTCGCAGTCGGCAGCAGCGACCATGCTGCGCGGTCTTACCACCCACATGCTCCTCACCAATACATTTCCCGTTGGCCCGGATACAATCATGCTGGTGCATGCAGCCGCAGGCGGGCTGGGCACTTTGCTGACCCGTTGGGGCAAGGCTCTTGGAGCAACTGTGATCGGAACCGTCAGCTCGGAAGATAAAGCCGAAATCGCGCGCAAAAATGGTGCCGATCATGTGCTCGTCGGACGCGATTGCGATTTCGTCACAGCCACCCGGCGTCTCACGGATGGACAGGGCGTTCACGTCGCCTATGACGGGATCGGTGGAGAAACTCTGGCCAAAACGGCACAATGCGTGCGCCCGCTTGGAACTCTGGCGAGCATCGGTCAGGCCGGTGGAAAAATCTCCCAGAGCGTCATTGATGCACTCGGCAATCAAGCAGATCTTTCTTTCGTCCGGCCAAGCGTGATCGCTTACATCAACGATCTGGATAACTACCGAAACTCCGCCTCCAAGCTTTTCGACATCATGGAAAAGGGACTGACTGGAACGATTGGGGCAACCTATCCGCTGAGCGAGGCAGCACAGGCCCATCGTGCGCTGGAGACGGGAAAATCATCCGGAAGTTTGCTCTTGATTCCCTAGAGCGCGCTTCGGGTCTCAGTACGGAAAGGCGTAGTCCACACCAATCAGATAAAGCCCATAGGGCGGGGCAACCTGCCCGCAGGCCTTGCGATCTTTGGCTTCCAAAGCCGCTTGCAGATCATCCGCCGTCCAGCGGCCAACACCCACCTCCATCAGGCTGCCTGCGAAGGACCTGACCTGATTGTGCAGGAAGGACCGCGCCGAAACGCGCATTTCCACATAATCGCCATTGCGGGTGACATCGAGCCGATCAAGCGTCTTGACCGGGCTCTTGGCCTGGCATTGCGTGGCGCGAAACGTCGTGAAGTCGTGCTCGCCCAGGAGCCGCTTTGCTGCTTCGTGCATCGCTTCAGCATCAAGTCGCTTCTGCACCCACCATGCGCGCTGATAATCAACCGCCAGAGGCGCACGGCGATTATGGATACGATAGAGATAATGCCGGGCACGCGCTGAAAAACGCGCATCGAATGTGTCCGTCGTCCTCTCGACATTCAAGATGCTGACGCGCTCATCCGCCATGACGAGGTGCGCATTGACCGCATCGCGCACCTTGCCTGCACCCCAATCCTTGGTGAGATCGACATGCACGACCTGCGCGGTTGCATGCACGCCTGCATCGGTGCGGCCAGCCGCACTCAGCGTCAAATCTTCGCCGCAGAACTTCTTGAATGCCAGTTCGATGGCATTCTGTACCGCATGGCCGTTTTCCTGCCGCTGCCAGCCAACATAGGGCGTGCCGTCATATTCGACAGTGAGCTTGTAGCGCGGCACCGCTTACAGAACCTTCGAAACCTGTGCGCCACGCAGAAATTCTTGCGCGGGCAATGGCTTGCCGCCGGAACGCTGCAACGTAACGAGCCGCACGGCCCCTTCCCCGCAGGCAACCGTCAGGCGATCGTCCAGCACCGTGCCCGGTTCACCGGACCCCTCACCCAGCGCCGAGCGCTGAAGCTTCACACGTTCGACAGCGCCATTGATTTCCATCTCGCACCATGCCCCCGGAAAGGGCGACAGACCGCGAATGGTATTGTGCACGTCCTGTGCCGGCTTCGACCAGTCGATGCGCGCCTCGGCCTTGTCGATCTTGGCGGCATAGGTGACGCCTTCTTCCGCCTGCGGCTGCAAGGCAAGGCTTTCACGCTCAAGCGCGCCCAGCGCACGGATCATCAGGTCGGCGCCGATCATACTCAGACGGTCATGCAGTTCGCCTGCCGTCATGTCCGGCGTGATCGCAACCTTTTCGGCCATGGCAACGGGACCGGTATCGAGCCCGGCATCCATCTTCATGATCATCATGCCGGTTTCGCTATCGCCTGCCATGATGGCACGCTGGATCGGAGCCGCGCCGCGCCAGCGCGGCAGCAGCGAGGCATGGCCGTTATAGCAACCGAGGCGCGGTGCATCCAGAATGGCTTGCGGCAGCAGCAGGCCATAAGCCACGACAATCGCAACATCGGCTTCGAGGCTTGCGAAAACGTCCTGCTCTTCCGCACCCTTGAGGCTCTTCGGCGTGAACACCGGAATGCCGAACTGTTCGGCCTTTTCATGCACCGGTGACTTGGTCAGCTCCAGCCCGCGACGGCCCGCCGGGCGCGGCGGCTGCGTATAGGCCGCAACAACCTCATAACCGTGACCGATGATGGCGGTGAGGATCGGCACGGAAAATTCCGGCGTCCCCATGAAAACGACACGCATTAAAGCACTTTCCCGGGCGCGCGCTGGCTGGCGAGCTTCTTGAACTTCTTGATGACCATATCGCGCTTCAGCTTGGAAATATGATCGATGAAGAGCACGCCGTTCAGATGATCGATCTCATGCTGCAGGCAGGTAGCCATCAGCCCGTCGGCTTCGATCAGATGCTGTTTGCCATCTGCATCGAAGTAATTGACCTTGATGGCGGCTGGCCGTTCCACTTCGGCATAATAATCCGGGATCGAAAGACAGCCTTCCTCATAGGTGCTGACTTCATCCGTCACGCCGACAATCTCGGGATTGATGAAGACATGCGGCGCTTTCGGTTCATCTTCCTTGGCAAGGTCGATGACGAGCATGCGGATCGGTTCGCCTACCTGAATGGCGGCGAGGCCAATGCCCGGCGCATCATACATGGTGTCGAACATGTCGCCGGCAAATTTGCGCAGCTGGTCGTCAAAGCGCTCCACAGGCTTGGAAACCTGGCGCAGGACGGGATCGGGAAGGATGACAAGCGGTTTTACAGACATGGGCTTTCACGTAATGGCTCACGCGAGAATCGTCAATTACACTTTGCAAAATGTTCTCGTTTTGATCTCATCAAGACGATACGAATCAGCTAAGCTCTCTTCATGGAAAACCAGAATCTCCTGAATGAGCCGATTCTGCAGCTCGGTGCCACATCCTTCACGCTGGGGAGTATCCTGCTGGCGGGTATCGTCGTGCTGGTGCTGTGTCTTGCCATTTTTCTGATCGCGGCGACACGTTCCGCCCGGCTTCGTGCGGTTGCGGAAGCACAGGCCGAAGACCGTGCCCGCGATGCGGAATATCGCATGGCGGAAATCCTGAAGGCACAGGCCGAGATGCAGGGCCGGATGCAGACCATGGCCGAGGTATTCGGCTCACGGCAGGCGGAACTCAACCAGTCGATCCGCGAAAGGCTCGACGGCATGACGCATCGCATCGGCCAGACCATGACCGAACAGACCCGCTCGACGCATGAAAATCTCGCCAAATTGCAGGAGCGTCTCGCCGTCATCGACACGGCGCAGAACAATATCCAGTCGCTCGCCGGACAGGTGGTGCAATTGCAGGCGATCCTCGCCAACAAGCAGACGCGCGGCGCTTTCGGCCAGTCGCGCATGGAAGCGATCATTGCCGATGGCCTGCCACAGGGGGCCTACGAGTTTCAGGCAACGCTTTCCAACAGCACCCGCCCCGACTGCCTTGTACGGATGCCGAACAATGCGCCCTCGCTCGTGATCGACGCAAAATTCCCGCTCGAAGCCTGGAATTCGATGCGCGAAACGGAACAGCCGGAGGCGCGCAAGGCAGCAGTCGCCCAGTTCCGCCGCGACATGGAAGTGCATATCAAGGATGTCTCGGACAAGTATCTGATCCCCGGCGAAACACAGGATACGGCTTTTCTGTTCGTGCCGTCGGAGTCCATCTTCGCCGATATTCACGAGCACTTCGAGGCCCTGATCCAGCGTGCGCATCGGGCGCGGGTCGTCATTGTCTCGCCGTCGCTGCTGATGCTGTCGATTCAGGTCATTCAGGCGATCCTGAAGGATGCCCGCATGCGCGAGCAGGCGCATGTGATTCAGGGCGAGGTGATCCGCTTGATGGAAGATGTGGGCCGTTTGGACGAGCGCGTGCGGAAGCTGCAAACGCACTTTGTGCAGGCCAACAAGGATATTGACGATATTCTGGTGTCGTCCAACAAGGTCACCCGGCGCGGCGCGAAGATCGAAGCGCTGGAATTTGGCCCTGCACCCGCAGAGGAGGCATCCCGCCCGCAAACGAGACAGACGGAAAACACTCCCACTCAAATGCGCCTGCGCGTGGTGGATGAGGACTAATTTCTTCGGCTCAGAATAGCGACGCTGTTATTTCCCTCATCCTGAGGAGGCGCGAAGCGCCGTCTCGAAGGACGAGGAAACGCACAACTCGACCCTCATTCTCAGCCTGTCGAAAGGGCCGATAGCATCAAGTATTGGCTGGCCGGTCCGAATGACCGAGATCGCGTTCCGGCCAGACCAGATCGCGCACGCGCTGCTTTAACACCTTGGCTTCCGGAAATCCGCCGTCACGCTTGCGCTCCCAGATGAGTTCTTCACTGCCGTCCGGCATATGAACACGGATTTCAAAAACCCCGCCGGTCCCCGGACGCAGCGCCACTTCGCCTAAGTCCTGCCCGAAAGTCTGTAACAGTTCCTGCGCCATCCACGCAGCACGCAGCAGCCAGTTGCATTGGGTGCAGTAGGTAATGGAGATCGATGGAGACATGTTCAGCACATCCGTATTACTTAGTTCCCGTCACTGTTTTGAAAACACAACAAACCTTATAGAATTTCTCGATATCATATGGAAAATCCGGCACATTACCAGGAAACTGCCCCATGCATTTTTCCCATAAATCAACATAAGATTTACACTTCGCCCAAGCTCTCTTGGAGTCCTTCCCACGAAGCAGTTGAAAACGTACCTTAATAGCGTTCCGGTCATCTGATGGGAAAGTGTTCAACTTTTCAACAAATGGATAAGCCGCTCCCGAATAGTCTACCGGAACCTGTTCAGACGACTTTTGCAGAATGAAAGAATATGCATCTCGCGCCGCATTTTCCAATGCTGGCAAATGATGGTTCAGCCACTGCAACGCTTCTTGCTCTTTGCTACGGCGACTTTCTTCCTCTTTCTCAATGCTATGAGCTGCTCTTTCCGATCGCTCCACAAAAATTTTCAGTATCGAATGACAAAACTCAATCAACGCTTTCAATAGTCCGAACATGCATAATTCCTTATAAAATATTCAAGAAACAACAGAAATAAAAAGGGGCGCCGAAGCGCCCCTAAAACAACTTGAGATCAATCATCGCCCATCTTGAGCGCCTGTATGAAGGCCTCCTGCGGGATTTCGACCTTGCCGAACTGGCGCATGCGCTTCTTGCCTTCCTTCTGCTTTTCCAGAAGTTTGCGCTTGCGCGTCACGTCGCCGCCGTAGCACTTGGCCGTCACGTCCTTGCGCAGTGCCGAGATCGTCTCACGCGCCACGATACGACCGCCGATGGCCGCCTGGATCGGGATCTTGAACATGTGCTGCGGGATCAGTTCCTTCAGCTTTTCGCACAGCGCGCGGCCACGCTTTTCCGCCGCCGAGCGGTGCACCAGCATCGAAAGCGCGTCGACCGGCTCCTCGTTCACGAGGATCGACATCTTGACCAGATCGCCCTCACGGTAATCCGAAAGATTGTAGTCGAACGAAGCATAGCCCTTCGAGATCGACTTCAGACGGTCGTAGAAATCGAACACCACTTCGTTGAGCGGCAGATCATAGGTGATCATGGCGCGCGGGCCGACATAGGTCAGATCAATCTGCAGACCACGGCGCTCCTGGCAGAGCTTCATGATCGCGCCGAGATAATCATCCGGTGTCATGATGGTCGCGCGAATCCAAGGTTCTTCAATCGCATTGATCTTCACCACATCCGGCATATCGGCCGGATTGTGCAGCTCTTTCTGCGAACCGTCCTGCATGTTCAGGCGATAGACAACCGAAGGCGCGGTCGTGATGAGATCGAGATTGAACTCGCGCTCAAGACGCTCCTGAATGATTTCCAGATGCAGGAGACCAAGGAACCCGCAGCGGAAGCCGAAACCAAGCGCAGCAGAGGTTTCCATTTCAAACGAGAACGACGCATCGTTGAGGCGCAGCTTGCCCATGGCAGCGCGCAGATCTTCAAAATCCGCCGCGTCGACCGGGAACAGGCCGCAGAACACGACCGGCTGCGCGGGCTTGAAGCCAGACAGCATCTTGTTCGTCGGGCGGCGATCTTCGGTGATCGTATCGCCGACGCGGGTGTCGGCCACTTCCTTGATCGAAGCGGTGATGAAGCCAAGCTCGCCGGGACCGAGTTCGTCCACCTGAACCATCTTCGGCGTGAACACGCCGGTGCGTTCCACCGGATATTTCGCGCCCGTGCCCATCATGCGGATGGTCTGGCCCTTTTTCAGGACGCCATCAATGATGCGCACCAGAACGATAACGCCAAGATAGCTGTCATACCAGCTATCGACCAGCATGGCCTTGAGCGGCGCATTGCGGTCGCCTTCCTTCGGCGCGGGCAATTGCGTGACGATGGCTTCCAGCACATCCTCGATGCCGATGCCGGTCTTGGCAGAAATGTGCACGGCCTGTGCGGCATCAATGCCGATCACTTCCTCGATCTGCTGCTTGACGCGCTCAGGCTCGGCAGCGGGCAGGTCGATCTTGTTCAGCACAACCACGATTTCATGGTTGTTGTCGATGGCCTGATAGACATTGGCCAGCGTCTGCGCTTCCACGCCCTGAGAGGCGTCCACCACCAGAAGTGAACCTTCGCACGCAGCCAGCGAGCGCGAGACTTCATAGGCGAAGTCGACGTGTCCGGGCGTGTCGATCAGGTTCAGCACATAATCTTCGCCGTTCTTCGCCTTGTAGCTGAGACGGACGGTCTGCGCCTTGATGGTGATGCCGCGCTCGCGCTCGATATCCATCGAGTCGAGAACCTGATCCTTCATCTCGCGCGTGTCCAGCCCGCCGGTCAACTGAATGAGGCGGTCGGCCAGCGTCGATTTGCCGTGGTCGATATGGGCGACGATCGAAAAATTACGAATATGGTCAAGTGGTGTGCTCATGCGCGCGATTTAACAGCAAGAAGCGGAATCTCAAAGCGGTTTTCGGATAAGATCACGCTGAAACAAAAAAACGAACATGGGAAAAAGTCCTGCTATCATGATCGTGACAACAAGTCCCCTTTGCCTTGTGGCCAAAAGGCGATAAATCACCGGCAATATAGATGCATCGCCGCCGCTCAATGCAAGCGGCGCAGCTGGCTTTCATGCAGGAGTTTAGGATGAAGACCGAACCGAACGAAGTCCACAACAGGCCGAAACTGGTCACCGTTTTCGGCGGCTCCGGCTTTGTCGGGCGCGCGGTCGTCGCAAGTCTCACCAAGCGCGGCTATCGCGTGCGCGTTGCCGTGCGCAAGCCGGAAGTTGCCTATTACATGGCTCCGCTCGGCAATGTCGGCCAGATTCAGATGGTGCAGGCCAATGTCCGCAACCGCGCTTCGGTCGAACATGTCGTCAAGGGTTCCGACCATGTCGTGAACCTCGTCGGCATCCTTGCTGAAAGCGGTCGCCAGCGTTTCAACACCGTTCAGGTGCTGGGCGCGAAGAACATCGCCGAAGCCGCCAAGGCCGCAGGCATTCGCATGACGCATCTGTCCTCGCTCGCGGCCGACGTCAATTCGCCATCGGATTACGCACGCACCAAGGGCGAAGGCGAAAACGCAGTTCTTTCCGTTCTGCCGGAAAGCGTCATCCTGCGCCCTTCGATCATTTTCGGTCCTGAAGACCGCTTCTTCAACCGCTTCGCCAACATGGCGCGCTTCTCGCCGTTCCTGCCAGCTATCGGCGGCGGCGAAACGAAGCTCCAGCCGGTCTATGTCGGTGACGTTGCGGAAGCCGTCGCCCGCGCCGTCGATGGCAAGCTGATGCCGGGTGGCGTCTATGAACTCGGCGGCCCGGATGTGCAGCCGTTCAAGAACTGGATGAAGGACATGCTCGGCGTCATCGCCCGCAAGCGCCTCATCATTTCCATGCCCTGGTGGGTTGCCCGTTTGCAGGCATCGATCCTCGGCCTGCTGCCGAACCCGATGCTCACCAACGATCAGGTGACGCTGTTGAAATTCGACAATATCGTTTCCGAAAAGGCGATCAAGGAAGGCCGCACGCTGGAAGGCATGGGCATCACGCCGGAAGGCGTCGACGCCGTGCTGCCATCCTATCTGTGGCGCTACCGCGTTGCCGGCCAGTACACCAAAACCGGTTTTGCGTGAGACATTCCGCTCATCGGAAAATGAACAAGGGGCCGAAAGGCCCCTTTTCTTTTGCTTGGCTTTTATGCGCCAAGCTTTGTCAGGATTTTCGTGCTGACGAGTCGAAAATGGTGATCTTCGAGAACCGGAGCGGAGTGTACTTTATGGTACATGAGCACCGGAAGCGCAGAAGAGTGCCATTTGCAGGCTGTCAGCGCGGAAATAATGGCAAAGCTTACCCCCAGACGAGAAGCGCGGCCAACCCCACCGACCCGACGATCAGGCGCCACCAGCCGAACAGCTTGAAGCCGTGGCGGGACACATAGTCCAGCAGATAGCGCACGACGAAAACGCCCGAGATGAAAGCCATTACGAAGCCGACCCCGATCAGCGCACCATCGTTGAGCGACAGGATATTGCGGCTCTTGTAGAGGTCATAGGCAAAAGCGCCTGCCATGGTCGGCATAGCGAGGAAGAACGAAAACTCCGCCGCCGAGCGCTTGTCGGCCCCCAGCAGAAGCGAGCCGACAATGGTGGAGCCGGAGCGCGACACGCCTGGTATCATGGCCAGGCACTGGATGAAGCCGATGGCGAGGCACATGGGCAGCGGATAATCCATCACATCATGATAGCGCGGACGCAGATTGAGCTGGTCCACCCAGAGCAGGATGAAACCGCCGATGATGAGCATGATGCAGACAAGCATCGGCGTTTCAAACAGCACGCTTTTGATGAAGCCGTGCGCCAGCGCGCCGATGACGGCAGCGGGCAGGAAGGCAACCAGAATGCCGAAGACGAAGCGCCGCGTGCGGGCATCGCGGGGAAAATCGGTCAGGATTTTCAAAAGTTTTGCCGAATAGACGGTCAAGATGGCCAGAATGGCACCAAGCTGGATCAGAACCTCGAAGGTTTTTCCTGTGGATTCAAAACCAAGAAAATGGCCGATCAGCAGCAAATGTCCGGTGGAGGAAACCGGGATAAATTCGGTCAAGCCTTCGATAAGACCGAGAAACGCGGCTTCCAGCAGATTAAAAACATCCATGAAGTCAGCACCTTAGAATATTGGGCACCATGATGGCAGCAAGACCGGGCCGCGATTGCGGTTGCCGAGGCAAAAACGAGCACTTCTAGAGTGTCCTTTGTGCGTCATCACAGACGCACAAAGGACACTCTATTTCCTTAGTTTTACGCATGTCTTTATCCCAAAATCGGTTCCCACTTTCGGGAGACACGCTCAAGCGATTGCTTGTCTCTCGCGGACATAGCCCTTATAGACTTTATATTCCGTTGAGGCGGCGTCGAATCGCTCGGTAGCAGGAATAGCCTGCTGCATGCGCAAACGCCAGCCGCCGTGCTATCTCCGGACGTTCAATTCAAGCTTCAGTCGAGAGTATCGCGTCGATCATGCTTACGCTTTTTCATCATCCCATGTCTTCGGGTTCGCGCTATGTGCGGCTCATCCTCGGCGAGTATGGCGTTGAAGCGGAGTTGATCGAGGAGCGACCGTGGTCGCGTCGCAAAGAATTTCTGGCGCTGAACCCGGCGGGCACCCTGCCCGTTCTTCTGGCTGAAAATGACCTTCCGGTCGTCGGCGCGACGGTGATTGCCGAATATCTGGACGAGACACGCGGCGCCTTGAAACGCAGCCGCCGCCTTCTGCCGGAAAGCCCGATGGAGCGCGCCGAAGTGCGCCGCCTCGTTGACTGGTTTCTACTGAAATTCGAAAATGAAGTCACACGCCACATCGCGCGCGAACGTGTGTTCAAATTGCAGATGGCTGCCGAGATGGGCGGCAGCGCGCCGGATTCTACTGCTATTCGCGCTGCCCGCACCAATATCCGCCAGCACATGAAATATATCGACTGGCTGGCTGCAACGCGCGACTGGCTGGGTGGCGCGCATCCAAGCTATGCCGACATGGCTGCGGCAGCATGCATTTCCGTGCTGGACTACCTCGGCGAAATTGAATGGGGCGAAACCAAAGCGGCGCGTGACTGGTATGCACGCATGAAATCGCGTCCGGCCTTCCGCCCATTGCTTTCTGACCGCGTGCGCGGGCTTGCCCCGGTGGCCCATTATGGCGACCTCGACTTCTAATTCGAAAACCGAAAAGCTGAAGCGCTTCCTGATCGAAGAGGCGAAGGCGGTCGGTTTCGATGCCGTCGCCTTCACTACGCCGGATGCAATTCCGCAAGCGCCCGAACGGCTGCGCCAATATATTGCCGATGGCCACCACGCCGACATGGAATGGATGGAGGAAACCGAGGCGCGCCGCAGCGATCCAAGCGTGCTGTGGCCGGAAGTCCGTTCCATCATGATGCTGGCGATGAATTACGGGCCGGATGCCAACCCGCTCGCCATTCTGGAGCAACAGGATCGCGCGGCCATATCGGTCTACGCGCAAAACCGCGACTATCACGACATCATCAAGGGCAAGCTCAAGCATGTGGCGAGCCGTTTTGCCGCGCGCGCCGGACAGGATGTCAAAGTCTTCGTCGACACCGCGCCCGTCATGGAAAAGCCGCTGGCTGAGGCCGCGGGGCTCGGCTGGCAGGGCAAGCACACCAATCTGGTAAGCCGCGAGCTTGGCTCGTGGCTATTCCTCGGCTCCATCTTCACAACGGCGGAAATTCCGCCCGACGCGCCTGAACGCGACCATTGCGGCTCCTGCCGCGCCTGCCTCGACGCCTGCCCGACCAAGGCCTTCCCCTCGCCCTATCGCATCGATGCGCGACGCTGCATTTCCTATCTCACAATCGAGAACAAGGGGCCGATCCCGCACGAATTCCGCGAGGCGATGGGCAACCGCATCTATGGCTGCGACGATTGCCTTTCCGTCTGCCCTTGGAACAAGTTTGCGCAGGCGACCAGCGAAATGAAGCTGAAAGCCCGTGACGATCTGAAAGCGCCGCGTCTGGCCGATCTGTTGACATTGGATGACCCCGCTTTCCGCACCTTGTTTTCCGGCTCCCCGGTGAAACGGATCGGGCGCGACCGCTTCCTCCGCAATGTGCTGATCGCCACCGGTAACTCCGGTGATAAAACGCTTCTGCCAGATGTCGAACGACTGCTGGAAGACGAAGCGCCTGTCGTGCGCGGCGCAGCTATATGGGCCTTGAAGCAATTGGCCAATCCCGACCATGTGGCTGAAATGCAGAAACGTCTGGCCTCATCGGAAGAGGATGCTACGGTGCAAGCAGAGTGGACCACCGCATCGACCCGAAAATCGGAAGCGATTTTGGGAAAGCACGATGCGTAGATTCAATGGATTAGAGTGTCCTTTGTGCGTCCCAACGGGCGCACGGCGCTCTATGGAGGAAGTTTGATGCGCGTTTTTCTGTTCGGAGCCGGTTATTCTGCCCAGGCCTTTGCTCAAAGGATGACAGGTGAGGCGGAACGCATCGACGGGACAACGCGGCACGAGCAGAAATTCCCGCTCCTTGAAAAGGCGGGCATAAAGCCGATGCTCTTTGACGGTGAAACACCTTCGCCCGACCTTCTGGACCGGCTTGCCCAATCGACCCATGTGGTCGTTTCGATTTCGCCCGGCGAAAGCGGCGACCCGGCGGTCGCCGTTGTAGAAGAAGCGCTTCGTCGCCCCGACAACACCATTCGCTGGATCGGCTATCTGTCGACGGTCGGCGTCTATGGCGACCATCAGGGCCAATGGGTGGACGAGACTGCTCCCTGCAAGCCCGCGTCCCGCCGCAGTCTGGAGCGGGTAGAAGCCGAAGAAGCATGGGGACAATTGAGCGAACGGCACGGAACGCCACTCGCAATCTTGCGTCTTTCCGGCATTTACGGGCCGGGCCGCAACGCCTTCATTAATCTGGAACGCGGTACTGCACGGCGTATCATCAAAGACAATCAGGTCTTCAACCGCATCCACGTCGATGACATCGCCGGTAGCCTGCGTTTTCTGGCGGGGACCAACACAGGCGGCATCTTCAATATCACCGACAATGAACCAAGCCCGCCACAGGATGTCGTCACCTATGCAGCCGAACTGATGGGCATGACGCCGCCGCCGGAGGTCCCCTTCGCGGAAGCCGACATGACGCCGATGGCGCGCTCCTTCTATGGCGAGAACAAGCGTGTCTCCAACCAGCGCATCAGGGGTCTCGGTTATGAATTTGCCTATCCCGACTACAAGACCGCCTTTTCGGCGATGTGGCGCGACGATAGCTGGCACTGATTTGCATTGTTCAGATGCGGCTGTTAAAAATGCGTCCGCAATTGAACCGGGACAAAACAGAATGAGCAGCACCGAACTCGCAACCAGATAAGCCGCAACAGCCTTTCCGACCTGTTGCGGCATCTGCCCCGGACCAATTTCCCTTAAAGCGCATCCCGAAAAGTGTGTAATGATTTTCGGATAAGACACGCGTTGTAAAGAAGGCAGATCGCCGCCCGAATTCTTTCTCGAGCGGATGCTTCGTCATGCCTTTTGATAACAAACAAACTCCACGCTGGAGCTACTCCCTGCCATTTGCGCTCGCGCTGATGGCCCCTTTCGACATTCTCGCCTCGCTGGCCATGGACATCTACCTGCCGGTCGTGCCGTCCATGCCCGCCATCCTGCAAACGACACCCGCCATGGTGCAGCTGACGCTCAGCCTCTACATGGTGATGCTGGGTGTCGGGCAACTGCTGTTCGGCCCGTTGTCGGACCGCTTCGGACGCAGGCCCATCCTACTTGGTGGCGGATTGGTTTTCGCCCTTTCGTCCTTCACGCTGGCGATTACCGACAATGCCGCGCTATTCGTGGCGCTTCGCTTCGTACAGGCAACGGGCGCCTCGGCAGCACTTGTCGCCACTTTCGCAACGGTGCGCGACGTCTATGCGACGCGTCCCGAAGGCGCGACGATCTACGGCCTTTTCAGCGCCATGCTTTCCTTCGTCCCTGCGCTTGGCCCGATTGCCGGTGCACTGATTGCAAAGGGTTTCGGATGGCGGACAATCTTCGCATTGCTGGGCCTGTTCGGTCTCATCGCAACATGGCGCGCCTTGCGCCACTGGCACGAGACACGACCGACCGGCGATGCGCCAAACGCCGGCAGTCTGGGGCGGATCATAAAGGATTTCCGCTTCTGGACCTACACGCTCGGCTTCGCTACGGCGATGGGCACGTTCTTCGTATTCTTTTCTACCGCACCGCGCATTCTGATCGAACGCAGCGGCTTCGGTGAAACAGAATTCAGCCTTGCCTTCGCAAGCGTTGCCGGCGTCATGATCGCCGCCACGCGCATCCTGCCGCGCCAGACGCAGAAATGGGGTGCCCGTACTAGCGTGGCCCTTGGCATGGTCGTGCTCCTTGCCAGCGCGCTCCTGCTTCTGGCGGGAGAGACACTGCTGCAACCATCATTCACAAGCCTCATCGTCCCGATGTGGCTTGCCGCTATCGGGATCGTTCTCACCGCATCGATGACGGCAAATGGTGCGCTTGCAGCTTTTGACGACAATGCGGGCATGGCGGTCGCAGTCTATTTCTGTGTTCAGAGCCTGATCGTCAGTCTCGCAGGAACCGCACTGGTCATTTTCCTGCCTGGCGATACTGCCTGGCCATTGATCACCTTCTGCACCTTCATGCCGTTGCTGGTTCTGGCCATGCTTGCAAGGCTACGAAAGAGCTGAAGGAAATGGCGGTCGGCAGCACAAACTGTCGACCGCCATTGAAGCCCTGCCGTGGACACAGCATAATGCCCGCAATCCGGTTGCCTTGATTCGCAGCCGCAGCCCCTAGAGCGCCATGCGTCCATATGGACGCACAAAGGATGCTCTAACCGATCGAATCTACGCATCGTCTTTCCGAAAATCGAAATCGATTTTCGGGCCGATGCTGTAGGCAAAACATGGAATTGCCCCATGATCGCAAACAGATTGAACAAGATCATTCTCGCAGCTTCGCTGGCCGCAATGATCGCGCCCGACTTCGCGCCAATGGCCATGGCGGAAGACATGCCGGCCAAACAGGCTTTCGGCGGTGAAAGACTTCCTGTGCTGACGCAGCAGCCACAATCCATCGGCTTTTATGCCAAAGGATGCCTCGCCGGTGCTGTGGCATTGCCGACGGATGGACCGAACTGGCAGGTCATGCGCCTTTCGCGCAACCGCCGCTGGGGTCATCCGCGCATGATCGGTCTTCTGGAAAAACTGTCCCGCGATGCAGCACAGGACGGCTGGCCCGGCCTGCTCGTCGGTGACATCTCGCAGCCGCGCGGCGGCCCGATGCTCACCGGCCATGCCTCGCATCAGGTCGGCCTCGATGCAGATATCTGGCTGACACCGATGCCGAAAAAGCGGTTTTCCGATGCCGAACGCGAGAGCGTTTCCGCCGTTTCGATGCTGAAGCCGGATTCGCTTTATGTGGACCCGAAAAAGTGGACCCCTGCCCGCACGGCCCTCATCAAGCATGCCGCAAGCTATCCGGAAGTCGAGCGCATCTTCGTGCATCCGGGCATCAAGAAGCAGCTTTGCGACACAGTGACGGGCGACCGAAGCTGGCTCGGCAAGGTTCGCCCCTATTGGGGGCACTTCTACCATTTCCACGTGCGCCTGACCTGCCAGCCCGGTTCGCCTCAATGCAAGGGACAGCCGAAAGTGGCTGCTGGCGACGGTTGTGACAAGTCGCTCGCCTGGTGGTTTACCGACGAGCCATGGAAACCTGCAAAACCGTCGAAGGAACCGCCGAAAAAGCCGCGTCCGGTGATGGTTTCCGATCTGCCGAAGGCCTGTGCCGCCGTCCTCAACGGCCCTGCGCCGAATTCGGTTGCGGATGTCACCTATGGCGTGCAGTAACGGCTTTTAGCGCTTTTCAGGTCTTTGGCACTTCGCTATAGATTTAAAACGATTTAGAATGCTAATGACAAGGTTATCAACTCGTAAGGTTGCTCATTCATGACGGAACGCCTGCGCATCGCATTGATCGCCCACGACCAGAAGAAGGATGACATGGTCGCCTTCGCCAAAGCGCATGAGCAGGCTTTGGCCCGCTTTGACATCGTGGCGACGGGGACAACTGGCAGCCTCATTCTGGATGCCTGTCCTTCACTCAGCATTCAGCGTGTGAAAAGTGGGCCGCTCGGCGGAGACCAGCAGATCGGCGCGATGATCGCAGAAGGCACGGTGGAAGTGCTCATCTTCTTCATCGACCCGCTGTCCCCGCTTCCGCACGATGTCGATGTGAAGGCGCTGACACGCCTTGGCAGCGTCTACGATATTCCAATGGCGCTCAATCGCGCGACAGCGGAAAAGCTGATCAAGGCGCTTGATTAGAGCGCATCCCGAAAAGTGTGAAATGGTTTTCGGAAAAGATGCGCGTAAAAACAAATGATTAGAGCACCGATCTGATTCAATCAGATCGAAACGCGCTCTAATCCTGCACAAGACAGGCTCGCCCGCGGAAGACCACTGCGGGCGGAAGACATGACCAGGGAGAGGACATGCTGGCGACTACAGCATGTCTCCCAAAAGTGGGAACCGGCTTTGGGACAAAGACATGCATGAAAACAAAGAGATAGAGCTGGTCGAACAAGGTTTCCGGTTTCCAGTACTCGTCGGCGATATCGGCGGCACCAATGCCCGCTTTGCTATCCTGGTGGATTCCAATGCAGAGCCGAAGGAATTTCCCGTTCTCCAGACGGCGGATTATGCAACCATCGATGAGGCGATACAGAGCGCCATTCTTGATCACACTTCGATCCGGCCACGCTCCGCAATTCTCGCCGTGGCCGGTCCCGTCGACGGTGACGAAATCGACCTCACCAATTGCGACTGGGTCGTGCGTCCGAAGAAGATGATCGCCGATCTCGGTTTCGAGGACGTGACCGTACTGAACGATTTCGAGGCGCAGGCGCTTGCCGTCGTGTCTCTCGGCAGCGATCATCTGGAACAGATTGGCGGCAAGCCGGAAGAAGTGATTGCCACCCGCGTCGTACTCGGACCGGGCACGGGGCTTGGCGTTGCCGGTCTTGTCCGCACACGCCATGCATGGGTGCCGGTGCCTGGCGAAGGCGGCCATATCGATATCGGCCCACGCACTGAACGCGATTATCAGGTCTTCCCGCATATCGAACGCATCGACGGCCGCGTCGCTGGCGAACAGATCCTGTGCGGCCGCGGCCTGCGCAATCTCTATCTTGCCATATGTGCCGCCGACAAGGTGACGCCAACGCTGGAAACACCTGCCGACATCACTTCAGCAGGGCTCGATGGCAGCAATGCGCAGGCGGAAGAAACCCTGCATCTGTTCGTCACCTATCTCGGACGCGTTGCAGGCGATCTGGCGCTGATCTTCATGGCGCATGGCGGTGTCTATCTTTCCGGCGGCATTCCGCAGCGCATCCTTTCTGCGCTCAAGTCCGGCGCTTTTCGCGAAGCATTCGAAGACAAAGCCCCGCACAAGGCCATCATGCGCGACATTCCTGTCCGCGTGATCACGCACCAGCTTGCAGCCCTCACAGGGCTTTCCGCCTTTGCGCAGGCCCCCGCCCGTTTCGAAGTTTCGACCGAAGGACGCCGCTGGCGCATTAGAGCATGATTCCGAAAAGTGGGAACCGGTTTTCGGGTAAAATCATGCTCAAACAAAAACTTAGAGCGGGATGATGGTTCAGCTTAAAAACATCCCGCTCTGACCGGCAAAGCTTGAGGATGGTCAAGCCGCACGGATAACGTTATAGAAACGCTGCACTGAAATTGCCGATGGCTTTTTCAGTGCAGCGTTTCCGTATGGGAAGTCGTATTTTTCAACGATAGCCGCCGGACCTGCCGGAGGGCTAAGAGACAAAAAGCGCTTTTGCACGTGAGTCTATTTAAGAAGAAAAACAAGAAGATCGATACGGGCGAAGCCACCCGCGTAATCCGGCGCATGATGTCGGAAAACATCCGCGAATATAAAAAGAATTACATTATCGCCATTCTGGCATCGCTCATCGTCGGCGGATCGAATGGCGCATTGGCCTATATGATGAAGCCGATGATCGACAAGATCTTCTATGAGCAAAATCTCGCTCTGGTCTGGGTCATTTGTGGCACATTGCTGGCCATCTTCGTATTGCGTGGCATTTCCGGCTATATACAGGCTGTGGAACTGGCCAAGATCGGTAACAATCTGGTCGCGCGCTACCAAAAGCGCATTTTCGACCATCTGATGAAGCTCGGTCTCGATTTCTATAACGACACCCGTTCCGGTCATCTGGCAGCGCAGATCAATCAGAACGTTTCCGGCATTCGCGATCTGCTCAACATGACGATTTCGTCGATCGCGCGCGATTTCATCTCACTCGTCGGTCTCGTCGGCATGATGTTCTACATGGACCCGGTTCTGTCCGTTGCGATTTTCCTGATCGGACCGCCGCTTATTCTCGCCGTTGCCTATATTTCACGCCGCATTCGCTCCGTCACCCGTGATCTCGTGCATCTCAATTCCCATTTGCTGGGTGCGATGCAGGAATCGATTCAGGGCATTGCCATCGTCAAAGCCTTTACGATGGAAGATCAGCTACGCGCCAAGATCGGCAAGCTCATCGACCAGTCCGAAGGCCGCAGCAACAAGATCGCCAAGGTCTCCGAGCGCACGACGCCCATTTCTGAAATGCTGGCAGGTTTTGCCGTCTCCGGCGTGCTGGCCTATAGCGGCTATCGCGCAATTCTCGAACAGCAGCCTCCCGGCGCGACCTTTGCCTTCATCACCGCAATGCTGCTTGCCTACGATCCGGCTCGCCGCCTCGCCCGCCTTCAGGTCGGGCTGGAAAAGGCGCTCGTCAATGCGCGCATGATCTATGAAGTGCTGGATATAGAGCCGCGCCAGCGCGATCTTCCAAACGCCGTGGAACTGAAAGCCGGTCCTGGCGAAATCCGCTTCGAGGATATCTATTTCTCCTATAACGAGACCGCGCCGGTGCTTCACGGCGTCAGCTTCGTCGCCAAGGCGGGCGAAACCACTGCCGTGGTCGGCGCGTCAGGCGCGGGCAAATCGACGCTCATCAATCTTGTCCAGCGCTTCTACGATCTCGACAGCGGCAAGATCCTGTTCGACGGACAGGATATCGCACAGGTCAAGAAGCAGTCGCTGCGCCATGCCATCGCCTATGTCTCGCAGCAGCCCTATCTGTTTGAAGGCACCATTGCCGACAATATCCGCTATGGCCGCCCGGACGCGACGGATGAGGAAATCATCGAGGCGGCGAAACTTGCCCATGCGCATGAATTCATCCTGCAACAGCCGCAGGGCTACGACACGCCGGTCGGCGAAAACGGCGTGACGCTTTCTGGCGGCCAGCGCCAGCGCGTCTCGATCGCTCGCGCCATCGTGCGCAATGCGCCGGTTCTCCTGCTCGACGAAGCGACTTCCGCCCTCGACAACGAATCGGAGAAGCGGGTCCAGCAAGCGCTGGAAGGCATCATGCAGAACCGCACCACAATCGTGATTGCCCATCGTCTTTCCACGGTGGTCAATGCAAATCGCATCGTGGTGATGGAAGCTGGTCGTGTGGTGGAAGAAGGGCGTCACGACGATCTGATCGGCATCCAGAACGGCGTTTATGCCCGCTTTTATCAATTGCAGAGCGGCAACGGCGATATCATCACCGAAAAAACGGCAGAAGAATTGCGGACAGGAGAACCCCGATGAGCGGAGAAACGCAGAACAGCGAAGTGGG
The DNA here is from genome assembly GCF_024539785.1 of Ochrobactrum sp. BTU2. Lineage (NCBI taxonomy): Bacteria > Pseudomonadati > Pseudomonadota > Alphaproteobacteria > Hyphomicrobiales > Brucellaceae > Ochrobactrum > Ochrobactrum sp. BTU2. The sequence continues at coordinate 553,719 of NZ_JAHWRG010000004.1, forward strand.
CCTCGTCGTCGTCGGCGCTGGCGGACGCATGGGCCAGACGTTGATCCGGACCATCCAGACCATCGAAGGCGCGAAACTGGTCGGTGCCATCGAACGCTCCAGCTCGCCACTTCTCGGCAGGGATGCGGGCGAAGTCACCGGCATTGGCCCGCTCGGCGTGACAATCACCGACGATCCGTTGCCGGTCTTTGCCAAGGCGCAGGGCGTCCTCGATTTCACAAGCCCTGCGGCAAGCGTGGAATTTGCAGGGCTTGCTGCGCAAGCGCGCATCGTGCACGTCATCGGCACGACGGGCTGCTCGGCTGAAGACGACGAGAAAATCCGCGCCGCCGCCCGCCATGCCACCATCGTCAAATCCGGCAATATGAGCCTCGGCGTCAATCTTCTGTCCGTTCTGGTGCAGAAAGCAGCCCAAGCGCTCGATCCTGCGGATTTCGACATCGAAATTCTCGAGATGCATCACAAGCACAAGGTCGATGCACCGTCCGGCACCGCGCTGCTTCTCGGCGAAGCGGCAGCGAAGGGGCGCGACATTGCATTGGCGGAAAACAGCGTGCGCGTGCGTGACGGTTATACCGGCCCGCGCGAAACCGGCTCCATCGGTTTTGCAACATTGCGCGGCGGTTCGGTCATCGGCGATCATTCGGTGATTCTGGCCGGTCCCGGTGAACGCGTCGTTCTCTCCCATCATGCCGAAGACCGGTCGGTGTTCGCACGCGGTGCCATCAAGGCTGCACTCTGGGCCCATGGCAAAAAGCCCGGTCTCTATTCGATGCTCGATGTTCTCGGGCTGAACGACTGATCGTTTCCACCGGAGCGCCGATCCGACCTGTTCAGATCAGCTCTCCAGAGTTTTGTCTTATCGCGCATCTTATCCGAAAACCGCTTCACACTTTTCGGGATGCGCTCTCTAACGGAGCGTTGCATATGTCTCGTACTCTCGTCCTGGTCCGCCACGGTCAAAGCGAGTGGAACCTCAAGAACCTCTTCACCGGATGGCGCGATCCGGGCCTGACCGAACAGGGCCATGCCGAGGCCAAGGCCGCAGGCCAGCGCCTGAAAGCTGCCGGTCTGAAGTTCGACATCGCCTATACGTCTGCGCTGTCGCGTGCGCAGGTGACCTGCCAGCACATTCTGGACCAGCTCGGTCAGTCTGATCTCAAGACGATCCGCGATCAGGCCCTGAACGAGCGCGACTATGGCGATCTGTCCGGCCTCAACAAGGATGATGCCCGCGCCAAGTGGGGCGAGGAACAGGTCCATATCTGGCGCCGTTCCTACGACGTCCCGCCTCCGGGCGGCGAAAGCCTGAAGGATACCGGCGCGCGCGTTTGGCCGTACTATCTGCACACGGTGCAGCCACACGTGCTGCGCGGCGAAACCGTTCTGGTTGCAGCCCACGGCAATTCGCTCCGCGCACTGATCATGGCGCTCGATGGTCTGACACCGGAACAGATTCTCAAGCAGGAGCTCAACACCGGTGTTCCGGTCGTTTACCGGCTCAATGCCGATTCGACTGTCGCTTCGAAGGAAATTCTCGAAGCCTGATAGCTGTTTGGCTGTGAATTCGTCGGGCGCGCCAGCGCGCTCGTCCCTCATTTCAACGCGAAAAAAGCATTGGCTGAAAAAAAGCTGGCTGAATGTCGAAAACGCGATTGACAGAGACAGGTCGACCCCTTAGATGGGTCCTCGTCGCCCAGATGGCGGAATTGGTAGACGCACCAGCTTCAGGTGCTGGCGCTCGCAAGGGCGTGGAGGTTCGAGTCCTCTTCTGGGCACCAGTTCTATTTTTCAATCGGTTTCAGGTACTACCAACCCGTTTCAAACGGGGCCTGAAATCGGTTGAAAATCAACTAGATGGACTGGTGACTGTGTTTCAACCCGTGTCAATTCGTTTCAACAAGTTCGACCTACTATCACGGTCGAAGCACGGTATCAGACACGGTACGGACTAAAATCCCCCAGAAACGATACCGTGCCATGATCCGAGGGAGTTATCGGAATGGCACTCACAGAATTGACGATTCGGAACGCCAAGGCGGCAGAAAAGCCCTATAAGCTGGCCGACACCTTCGGGCTTTACCTTTATGTCGCACCGAGCGGCTCCCGGCTCTGGCGGTACGACTACGTGTTCGCTGGCCGTCGCAAGACCATGGCCCTCGGACGCTATCCTGACACCGGCCTCGCAAATGCCCGTTCTGCCCGCGACGAGGCCAAGCGCCTTATCGCCGAGGGTCTGGACCCCCTTGTCAAAAAGAAGCTCGACAAGATCGCGGATGAAATTGGCCGAGCCAATACGTTCGAGAGCATCTGTGATGAACTTCTGGCTCGACTGGAAGAGCGCGAACCGCCCCTCGCGCCAATAACGCTGGCGAAGAAGCGCTGGATATTGAAAGAGATCGTCTGCCCGGAAATAGGCAAGCGACCTATCGCTGACATCAAGGCCGCAGAACTACTCGTGATCCTGCGTCGGCTGGAAAGTGCGGGGAAGCGAGAGACGGCCCGTCGTGCCCGCTCAACGATCAGCGCGGTATTCCGCCACGCCATCACTACCCTTCGAGCCGAGCACGACCCGACCTATGTGCTGCGGGATGCGATCCTGCCGCCAAAGGTGACACATATGGCGGCTATCGTGAACGAGGCTGACTTCGGCAACCTGATATCCTCCATCGAGGAGTACACCGGCTGGCCTGTTCTGCGGGAATGCCTCCGCTTCACAGCGTACACATTCTCCCGGCCCGGAGAGGTCAGGTTGGCGAAGTGGAACGAGTTCGATTTGAAAGAGAAGGTCTGGGAGATACCGGCAGCACGGATGAAGATGCGCCGTGTTCACCACGTTCCTCTGTCGCCACAGGCCATGGGCATTCTCTCTGCCATGAGGGAGACGCATCCGAAAAGCGAATGGGTCTTCCCGTCCCTGCGGACAATCGAGAAGCCGCTGTCGGAAAATGCAATGAACTCTGCCTTGCGTCGGATGGGCTACACAAAGGAGGAGATGACCTCCCACGGATTTCGCTCATCAGCCAGCACGATTCTCAACGGTCGCGGATTCGACCCGGAAGTAATCGAGATGCAGTTGTCGCATGTTGATGCCAATACGATACGACGTGCGTACAATCGAAACACCTTCTGGGATGAGCGTGTGAAGCTCATGCACCGATGGGCTAATATCATCGACTGCCTCGCTCTAGCTTAATCAATCAGGGGAGATTGGCGTCTCCCCGTTCCAAACTGTGTCAATTGGTAACTTCTGGCGTCTTGCAAAATAACTTTTAAAGTGATAATCACTTTTAAAGTTAACGTGCGAGAAGAGTATGAACGTCACCGAACATCCCGACGAAGACCTACGGATGCTCCGCATCGACAAGGTGCTGGACTTGTTTCCGATCTCGAAGGTCTCCCTCTACCGGCTCATCAAAGAGGGCAAGTTCCCCTCCCCTATGAAACTCGGCGCGACCAATGTCTGGTCGAGCGCTGAACTTCGGAAGTGGCTTGATAACAGCCGTTCGAAGTCGGGCGGTCAGCGTCGTTCACGTAGGGAAATCGATGATCTGGCATGAGCAACTGGAAGGAAGAAAGGGCGCGTGACCTCGCCGATCTGGCCGGAGAAGGAGCGCCTTTAAAGCGCGGCCCCGGTCGCCCTCGTAAGGGCGAGGTCGTCATCTCAGCCTCCGAACGAGCGCGTTTGGAACGGAAGGCTTTCAAGGCTGAGAAAGAAAGAGTTATCCGGTCGATAGAAAAGGCCGGTCGCTTGAACGCCCGTGGGGAAGCGCGGCGCGAACAAAAGGAAGAAGAGGAGACGGGCGGTTTCAGCACGTCATCTCGCGATCTCTACAAAGTCATCAACGGCGTCTCCGTGCAATGGCTTGCCAAAGCATTCGGATTGACCCGTCACGTCGTCGAGCAGCGCATTCGCGGCTGCCGTGTCGTCAGCAGCGGTGACTACGGCAATCCACTCTACGACCTACGGGACGCTGCTGCGTATCTCGTCGAGCCGAAAATCGACATCGAGGAGTATCTCTCGAAGGTCAAGCCGGAGAAGTTGCCGGAAAAGCTGCGAGAGAGTTTTTGGAATGCCAAGCTGAAAGAGCAGCGCTGGAAGCGTTCGGCCGGCGAACTTTGGGACACTGAGCGCGTCATGGCGGTTTTTGCCGAAGTGCTCGGCAACATTCGAGACAGACTTCAACTTATCCCCGACACCGTTGAGCGTCTCGGCGGCCTCGATGTGAAGCAATGGCAGATGGTCCGCAATCTCGTGGACCAAGCGCAGGACGAAATTCACAGCGAGATACTGCGCTTTGCTGATGGCGACACGACCCTGAATCAATTGGGGCAGGAAGAGGACGCAGACGACGAGGATTTGGCATGAGTTATCATTTCCGCACGTTCGGCGACATGCTCAAGACGCTCTCGGAGGGCATCAAGCCCCCTGAGCGCAGATCGGTTTCGCAGTCCGCCGAGAAGTTCGTTTATCTGCGCGAAGCTACGCACAACGGTTATTTCGACAACACCATCGCCCCGTACCTCGTCGACATTATGGACGAGATGGAGTCGCCATTTTACAACGGCGTTATCTTCGCTGGCCCGGCCCGCTGCGGTAAATCCTATGCCTTCAATAACTGGCTCGCCCATTCGGTCATGACCGATCCGGGCGACATGATGGTTGTGGACATGACGCAGGCGACTGCTCGCGAATGGTCGCAGGGTGAACTTCGAAAGTTCCTCCGGCACTCGAAGAAGGTGGGTGCGAAGCTCATGCGCGGCAGGCAAAACCTGAACACGCATGACATCAACTTTGTGAATATGCGGCTGCTCGTGAAGTGGCCGACCATTACGGAACTCTCCGGCAAAACCCTCCGTCGCGTCTGGTTCAAAGACTATGACCGCATGGAACAAGATATTGCTGGCGAAGGTCCTCCGTTCGACCTCGGCCAGAAGCGCACCCAGACCTTCATGCGCAAGGCGATGACCGTAGCGGAGTCGTCACCCGGCTACGAGGTCACGAACCATCGATGGATGCCGACAAGCCCCCATGAGGCCCCGCCGACACTCGGTATTCTCAGCCTCTATAACCGTGGCGACCGCCGTCGGTTCTATTGGCGCTGCGCAGACTGCAGGCAACCCTTCGAGGGCGATTTCAAGCATCTGGTCTACCCTGACAGCGAGGACATGGTTGAGGCCGCAGAAATGGCTACGATGCGATGCCCTCATTGCGGCTACGACCACACGCACGATCCCGGCCCCGGCCAGCCCGGAAAGCACGAACTCAACCAGATCAACCTCGGCAACGCTCAGTGGGTGAAAGACGGACAGTTATGGATTCCTCGCCAGAAGAATGAAGCAGAAGTGCGTGGACGCCTTGAAGGTACGGCCCGAAGCGCCAAGATCGCCTCGTTCTGGCTCAAAGGCTCGGCTGCTGCCTTCATGTCGTGGAAGGAGATCGTCTACAACTACCTGAAGGCGTGGGAGGACTATGAGAAGAACCTCGACATGGGGCCTCTCAAGAAGACCGTCAACACTGACCAGGGCAACCCGTTCACGCCGCCAATCCTCGTGGGCGACCGTCTCCCTGAGCACCTGAAAGCTCGCGCCAAAGATATCGGCGAGAAGGTCGTCCCCGACGGCATCCGCTTCCTCACGTCCTCGATCGACGTGCAGAAGAGCATGTTCATCGTTCAGGTGCACGGCCATAGCGCTGACAATTCGATCACGGTCATCGACCGCTTCCGCATCAAAAAGTCGAAGCGCCTCGACGAAGACGGGCACCCTTATCCGCTCGCACCGCATGCCTATGAGGAAGACTGGCATGTCCTCGTCGAACAGGTCATCGAAAAGACCTACCCCCTTGCCGACGGCAGTGATCGTCGCATGCGTATCAAAGCTATCGCCTGTGACTCCGGTGGCCGCGAGGGCGTGACGCCAAGGGCCTATGCGTTCTGGCGCTGGCTGCGTGACGAGCATCCCGCCAATCACCATAGTCGTTTCCAGTTGATCAAGGGCAATCCTCAACGCACCGCACCGCGCACCGCGCTGTCATATCCCGACAGTGACCGCAAAGACCGTCACGCAGGCGCTCGTGGCGAGGTGCCGGTGCTGCTGCTCAACGTGGATATGCTCAAAGATCAACTGGACGGTATGCTGGATCGCATCGACGGGCAGTCCTCGTCGGTGTATTTCCCGAAGTGGCTGCCAGACTGGTTCTTCACCGAACTCACCGTTGAGGTGAAGGTGCCGAACAAGGGATGGGAAAACCCGAAAAAGCTCCGCAACGAAGCCTGGGACTTGCTGGTCTACTGCATCGGCATCTGCCTCACAAATCGTCACATCGGCATCGAGCGGATCGATTGGGAAAACCCGCCATCGTGGGCGGCGCTGTGGGATGACAACGACATGGTGTTCTCCATGAAGGAAGGTTTGCCCTTTGCCACAGAGGGTCAAGATGAGGGTATCGATTTCGCAGCGCTAGCGGCCAAGCTTGGTTGAATAATCACTTTTAAGGTGATGACTAACCTTTAAAGTGATATATGCTTGCCTCAAATTCGGAGGTTAGAATCGGTTTGGCAACGAAGGCGGAACTTGAACAGAGATTGGCGGAAGCAGAGCGCGCTCAGCATCTCTTGCTGACCGGCAAATCTGCGCGCGTTCTCGTGGATCAGAACTCGGAACGTGTCGAATATACGGCGATCAACGCCTATCGCCTCGCCGCGTACATCCAAGACCTGAAGCGCCAACTCGGACTCCTCACCACCGTCGGGCCGATGGGGGTTTGGTTTCCATGAGCTTCCTCGCCGACGATCCTGAAATGATGGAATTGCTTGATCTCGGTCAGGCGACCTCGCCAGCGACGGGGGATGTTCTCCTGCCCGTCGCTGGCGGGGGAAATGAACGCGCCATGGTGGGTGGAGCTTATGACGCCGCCAGCCGCTTCGACAAGGAAGTCGCTCTGTGGTCGCCATCCATCCGTTCAGCCGACTCTGATCTTTTGCATGATAAGCCGATCATTGATGCTCGAGTCCGCGATACGGCGCGAAACGATGCGTATGCCGCTGCCGGTTCGGAAATCCGCAAGGACAACATCGTCGGCTCGATGTTCCTCCTCAACTCAAAGCCGAACACGAAGGTGCTCGGTCTCGATGAGGTCTGGGAGGAAGAGTTTCAGGAAGAGGTCGAAGCGAAATTCACGCTCTGGGCCGAGAGCCAGAACAATTATGTCGATGCTTCCGGCATCAACAATTTCACCGCGTTCGTTCGCCTCGGCGTCGGCCTATCCGGCATCACCGGGGAAATTCTCACGACAGCAGAGTGGATCGAGGACGGTCGACCGTTCAACACCGCAATGCAGATGATCGACACGGATCGTCTTTCGACGCCGCCTCACCTGCGCGGGACAGATCGCGTCCGAGGTGGCGTTGAGCGCAACAGGTATGGTCAGCCGCTCGCTTATCATATCCGCAAGGCTCATCCGACGGATTTCATGAACCCCGACTCCTACCAATGGAAGCGCGTCGCCGCGCGCAAGCCATGGGGTCGTCAGCAGGTCATACACATCTTCGAGCAGTTCCGCCCGGATCAGAGCCGTGGCGTCTCGCGAATGGTATCTGCGTTGAAAGAGACGCGCATCACCAAGCGCTTCCGTGATGTTGTTCTGCAAAACGCGGTCGTCAACGCGACATATGCAGCGTCGATTGAGTCCGACCTGCCGAGCGAAGCCGTCTTCCAGATGCTCGGTGGCGGTCAGTTGGATGCGGGTACGGTAGCAAAGGCTGTGCGCTCGTTCGCTGGCGGCTACATGGACACCATCGCCGAGTACATGTCGAACGCGAAGAACCTGAGCATCGACGGGGTGAAAATCCCGCATCTGATGCCGGGCACGAAATTGCAGCTTCGCCCTGCCGGTCAGGGTGGCCCTCTCGGAACCGAGTTCGAACAGTCGCTCCTCCGCTACATCGCCGCGATGCTCGGTGTGTCCTACGAACAGCTTTCGAAGGACTACAGTCGGACGAACTACTCGTCCGCGCGTGCGGCGATGAACGAGACGCACAAGACAATGCAGGCGAGCAAGCGGATGACCGCCGACCGCCTTGCAACCGCCATCTATTGGCTCTGGCTCGAAGAGGCATTCGCGAAGGGTGAGATCACCTCCATGCCTCGCCGGGCGCCGAGTTTCTGGGAAGGTCTCAATCGCGAAGCTTATGGCGCTTGCGAATGGATCGGCGCATCGCGCGGCCAGATCGACGAATTGAAGGAAACGCAGGCTGCCGTGCTGCGCCTGAAATACGGCCTCTCGACCCGTGAAGACGAACTCGCTCGCCTCGGCAAGGACTGGCGCAAGGTGTTCGCTCAGCTTGAGCGCGAAGAAGCCCTCGCGAAAGAACGCGGCCTCGTTTTCATGGAAGACGATAACACGATGAACGCCACAACCGGCGCCCCTCGTGAGAAAGAGGCCAAAGACGAAAAAGACGACGGCTCGGAGGATAACGCCGATGCTTGAGACACTCCTCGCTCGTTTCAAGGACTCCCCTGCTCTCGTAGCACCTGAAGGTCAGCACACCTTCGAAGGCTGCCTCTCGGCGCTCTCGAAGATGGAAGACTTCTCGAAGCTGATGACGGAACGCTCATCCAACGACAACGACGATAACTTCTGGCCCGCGCCCGACAACTGGCGCGCAGCGTATCGTCCCTACAGCGTTCGCAACGGCATCCTGACCATCCCGGTCAAGGGTGTTCTGCTGCACGACTTCGCATGGCAGATCGGCTCATGGGCCACCGGCTACGATTACATCTGGCGCGCTTTCCAGCGTGGTCAGAACGACCCGGAAGTGCGTGGTATCGCCTTCCTGATCCATTCTCCGGGCGGCGATGTCGCTGGCAACTTTGACATGGTGGACCGGATGTTCGCCATGCGCGGACAGAAGCCAGTCCGAGCCTTCGCGAGTGAGTTCGCCTACTCGGCGGCATATTCCATCGCCTCGGTCGCGGACAAGCTCGTCATGTCTCGCACAGGCGGCGTCGGGTCCATCGGCGTCGTCACCGCGCATTTCGATGTGAGCGAGATGATGAAGGAGAACGGTTACAAGATAACCTTCATCCATTTCGGCAAGCATAAAGTTGATGGGAATCCCTATGAGGCTCTCAAGCCCGAGGTGAAGGCCCGTATTCAAGCTCGCATTGACGAGCTTGGTGGAGTGTTCGTCGCCACAGTGGCGCGAAACCGTGGGCTGGATGAGGACGTGGTTCGGGGGACCGAAGCGCTCACCTATTCAGCCTCCGAGGCAATGTCTATCGGCCTGGCTGATGAAGTTGGTCCGCTTGATGACGCCATGGCCGCATTCGTGGCCGATCTTTCTAACCGTGAAGGAGAAGAGCAGATGGGTGACAAAACCCCTGCGGCGGTCGATCAGGCCGCCATCGAAACCGCTCGCAGCGAAGGCATTGCTCAGGGCAAGAAGGAAGGTGCAATCGAGGAGCGTCAGCGCATCTCGGCCATCCTCGATTCCGAAGCTGGCAAGAAGCGTCCTGCCGCCGCATTTGCGGCTGCCCTCGACACCGACATGAGCGTCGAAGCGGCCACGGCTTTCATCGCCAAGCTGCCGGAAGAAGCCCCACAGGCATCCGCCGAACAGCCGTCCGAACAGGAAGGCAAGAAGACGGCAGCCGAACAGGGTGCTGATTTCAGCAAGGCCATGAAGGAATCCGGCAATCCCGAAGTCGGCGCCGATGGCAGCAAAGGTGGCTCCGAAGAAACCCGTGCGCAGCGTACCGCTCGCATGATGGGCTGGATGGGAAAGGCGGCTTAACCGCCGCCCTCCATCCTCCCTCAACTCTTGAAAAGGGTAGTTCAATGGCTATCGAAATTCCAAATCAGGAGCACACTGTCGGCATTCCTTCTCAGTGGAAGGACACCATCGCTGCTCCTCTCGGCGCGCTCTTTCTGAGCATGCATCCCGCTGCTTTGACGTTCGAATACGTCATCGCCGCCAACCAGACGCTCAAGGCGAACACCGTCGTCGGCTTCAACGCCAACATGGAAATCGTTCCTGCTGTCAAGGGCACTGTTGAGGCCATCGGCGTGCTGCCGATTGCGGTGACGACCGGCGCAGCACCTCTCGTCGGCACTGGCATCTATCGCGCAGGCCACTTCAATCACAAGCGCCTCGTCTGGGATGCCTCCTATGCCACCGACGGCGACAAGCTGATGGCATTCGAGGGAGCGCCGTCTCCCACGCAGATCCGTATCGGTACGCCGAAGAGCTACACCCCATAAGGGGCGTAGCATTCCGGTTCTGACGCAACACTGAATCGACAAGGAAGACTCTAATGAGTTTGGAACTCTGGACGCAGCGCGACCTGATCGGTATCCGCAAGGATATGAAGCTGGAAGGCGCTACCAGCTACTGGCGGAATACTTACTACAAGGGCCGTCACTTCTCCCGTAACAAGGAGATTCACTTCGGCGAGATCGGTGGCCATCGCATCATGGCACCGTTCGCTCTGCCGAGCAGCCTGGGCAAGCCGATCATGACGGAACGCGGCGCAAGTCTCGAATCCTTCACGCCTGGTTACATCAAACTCCTCGATGCTGTTCGCCCGGAAGAAGCGACGACCGTCACTCCGATGGAAATCCTGACCGGCGAAATGCTCAGCATGGACGCTCGCTTCGACGCTCGTACCGCCGAAGTCAGCAAGGAGCACCTCACTGCTGTTGAGCGCACCTGGGATTGGCTCTGCGCTCGCTCGACCATCGACGGTCGCGTCGAGATCAAATACCACGCCGATCAGGGTATGCCTTATCCGTCGGTGATCATCGACTTCGGTCGTAACCCCGCCCACACCGTCGCTTATGGCGCAGGTGCTGACTGGTCCGACCCGTCGCTCGATATCTTTGCCGAAGTGCAGGGTTATATCGACACGGCGCGCAAGTCGAAGTTCGGCGGCAATCTCACGCAGATGATCGTCGGCGCTAACGTCGCCCCGTACTTCGCCAACAACGCCTCGATCGTCGATAAACTCGACACGCAGATCCGTGGCGGTGAAGGTACGCAGTTCACCCGTGGTCTTCAGTTCTACAATGAAGATCAGAACGTGCCGACCTATCTCGGTCGTCTCGGCGGCAACGGCGGCTCCATCGACGTGTTCGCTTATTCGGATCAGCAGTATGACGCGGACGGCAACGTCCACGAAATGCTTGATCCGAACGACGTGTTCCTGTCGGCCCCCGGTGTTGATGGCGTGATGGCGTTCGGCGCTATCTACGACCTGAAGGCTATCGGGAACGGATCGGGCGCCCCGACCGACATCTTCCAGAAGCAGTACGAGCAGGATAATCCTTCTCAGCTTAACCTGCTCACACAGTCGGCTCCGCTCCCGATCCCTCGCTTCCCGAACCGCACCTTCAAGGCGACCGTTCTGGATCAGTAATCGGTTCAATTTCATCGTCCCTGCAGAATCACTTTTTGCAGGGACCAATCACCTTTAACGGGAGAACGACAATGAACGCTTATGCGCTCGTGACACTGAAATACCTCACCTCCGCTGGCGTAAAGGCCACGGCAACAGCAGGGACCGTCTTGGCGGACTTCGATCCCGACGAGTTCCCGAAGTGGGAAAAGAAAGGTTACGCCCGTAAGGCCACCATCGGCGAAGTCGCCGAAGCCAAGGCCAACGACACCTATCGACCGTCCATCGAGGAAACGACCGCGCCGAAGAAGACTCCGGCGCCGAAGAAGACTCCGGCGCCGAAGAAGGCAGCAGCGTCCTCTGAGAAGAAAGCTGCCGCTCCGGTCAAGACGCCCGCTAAGGACGACGGTAGTTCCAATGGTGGCGACAAGACGCCCGCCAAGGACGACGACCTCGCCTGATCCGTAAGGAGACACACATGACGGATAGCAAACTCGTAGCGATCCACGAGATCGAGCTTGGACCACAGGACGACCGCAGACTCGTTAAGTCGGGGAAAGACATCCCTGCTGATATCCACATCGGCGTCGATCTGGAAGCGGAACTCATCCGAGCAGGTGCCGTCAAGCGTGTCTCTATCGCTTCTCCGGTATCGAGCGAAATCTCGGAACCGGAGATCGTCGGCGATCAGCCTGAGCGAACTTCCCGCCGCACGCCCCGTTATAAGAAGCAGTTCTGATGGGAGTGTTTCGCGAGCAGATGCGCGACGCCCGGCGCACCCTCCACGAGGACATGAGTAGTCCTGCTATGTATTTCATGGAGGATGAGCCGGATGCCGCTATCCAGATCACGGTTCGTCCGCATGAGAAGTGGATGGCTCTTGGCGACCTAAAGGGCACGAACTTCAACTATGCGGAGATGGAGTCCATCACCCCGCGCGTCATTTTCCTATTGTCGGAAGTCAACCCCGCTCGGAACGCCGTCATCTCCCTCGAACCGGGAGTTGCCTACAGGGTCGACACTCCGCTTGAACCCGACGACATCACCGTTACCGCCACCGTTTCGCGGCTCCGTCCAGAAGAAACCGCTGGCTTTCCGCTACCCGAAGGTGCCTGATGCTTGAATATGCGCTGTTCGTAGAGGGTCTCAGCGATCTGGTCGATCTCGACAAACAGCTTGATCCTCGTATCACGCAAGCGGCGTATCGCGCCATCAACGGTACGGCTGACAGAGCGCGTACAGACTCGGCAGAAGAAATCCGCCGCCAGCTTAACTTCCCCGCGTCCTACCTGAAGCCGTCCAGCGGCAGGCTCACCGTAACGCAGCGCGCAAATAGCAACTCCCTCGAAGCGATCATCACCGGCCGGCGAAGGGCAACCTCGCTCGCCCGGTTCGTGACAAACGGGGCGGCTGGCAAGACAGGTGTCACCGTTTCCGTGAAGAAGGGCCGCAGCATTGAGTTGCCCAAAGCATTCCTAATGGCGCTTCGCTCCGGCTCAGATATCGATACGAAGAACAATCTCGGTCTCGCTATCCGCACGAAGAAGGGCACACGACCGGACGCAGCATACAAGCCAGTCCGTGTCGCAGATGGCCTTTGGTTGCTCTACGGGCCTTCGGTCGACCAGGCGTTCAAGAGCGTCCGCAAAGATGTGACGCCTGATGCAGAGCGATTCCTCGAATCTGAGTTCTCTCGACTTTTGGATTTACGGCTATGAGCACCGAACCATTCCGCCTTCGCGTCCTCAAGGCGCTATGCGACACCCTCGAAACTATCACGCTCGACAATGGCTTCCAGCACAATATGGCAAATAGCGTCTTCCGTGGTCGGATGCGTTATGGGCCGCGAGACCCTCTCCCGATGATCTCCATCCTCGAAGCCCCGATCCCCCTTGATGTTATCCTGAGCCGAGGCGCTAACCCCAATTCGAGTGGTAATTGGGAGCTTCTTATTCAGGGCTTCGTGAAAGACGACTTCAAAAACCCGAGTGATCCCGCTCACCATCTCATGGCCGAAGTGAAGGCCGTGCTGGCGACAGAGAAGCTCCGCAGAAACGACCGGCAGCCCGACATGTTCGGTATGGGTGGGCGGGTATTAGAGATGCAGATCGGTCAGGGATCAGTGCGTCCGCCTGACGAGGTGTCCGACAAGGCGTTTTTCTGGCTCACGCTCACGCTCAGACTCGCGGAAAAGCTGGACAAACCTTACGAGTGATCGTCCGCTTTCGTGTATTATCACCTTTAAAGTGATTCTATTACTTTTAAGGAGATTATCGAAATGGCGAATAACCTTACTCTTGGCCGTGGTGAGCTTTGGTTCTCCCGTTTCAAGCCCGGAACCCGCATCCCAGAAGGTGAGCGTTACATCGGCAACTCGCCTGAGTTCAACGCCACTATCGAGTCCGAAACGCTCGACCACTTCGACTCTGACCACGGCGTCAACGAAAAGGATGAGTCGATCACCACTCAGACGAACCGCTCCGGTTCTCTGGTCACGGACAACGTGTCGGCTGAAAACATCGCCCTCTTCTTCCTCGGCAGTACGTCTGCTCTGACAATTGCTGGTGGCGCGGTCACTGATGAAGCCCATAACGGCGTTATCCCCGGCCTCACCTACCAGCTTGGCATGACCGCGAGCAATCCGGCAGGCGCTCGTCTCATTGACGCCGATCAGGACTTTACCGTCACTGACGATGCTGGCACCCCTGCCACCTACGTCAAGGGCACCGACTACGTGATCAACTACGATCTCGCTCGCCTCGAAATCGTCAAGGGCGGCGGTATCGCTGCGGGCACCAACATCCGTGTCAGTTACACCACGAAGACCGGCACCCGTGAGCGCATTATCTCCGGTGCGGAAGCCGTCTCCGGTGCTCTGCGCTACATCGCGTACAACCCTGTCGGTACGAACTTCGACTGGTACATGCCGTATGTGAAGCTCTCCCCGAACGGCGACTACAATCTCAAGGGCGACGAGTGGCAGCAGATTCCGTTCAGCATCGAGATCCTCAAGAACTCACCGCAGGAAGCCATCTACATCGACGGTCGTCCTTACACGGCCTAACCGTCGGGCTTGCTCCGACACCATCGCCATAACAGGAGAACACTATGGCACTCGCTGATTTTGATACCGCGACCGAAGAGGTTGCTCTTCCGAAAGGAAAGTCCTTCTCGGTTCGCGGTATCTGCCTGGACGACTTGACCCTGCTGCTCCGACATCGTGGTCCTGAAATCCGGGCCTTCTTCGCCAAGTACAACGCCGATCCAGCTAAAGGGGGTCTCCCTGCGGCATTCAGCGCTGACGTTGGCATGACGCTCCTCGAAGCTGCTCCGATGCTGGTCGCCGAGATCATTGCATGCGCAGCCGATGAGCCAGCGATGATTGCGAAAGCTGCGAAGCTCCCGCTCAACGCTCAGCTTGATGCCCTTGAGAAGATCGCAACCTTGACCTTCGACGCAGAGGGCGGCCCAAAAAAATTCATCGAGGCCGTCATCCGCGTCATGAGCGGAACCACCGATCTGATGATCGACCTGAATCAATCGAAGATTGGCTCATTGGGGTCCGCAGGCAAGTAAGCCTTTTGATTGCGCACGGACACCTTCGCGCATCTCGCTATCCATTCGGGAAGGTGTTCGTGGAATCAGAGTTTGTCGTTGAGCGCGTAAACCGCGAGGAAGCGACAAGGGCAATTCTGGTTCAGTTGGCGGCCTCGTCACTCTTCTCGAAAAAGGGCGGCAAGGCATTCGACAAGAAGATCAAGGAACTGACGGGAAGCGACTGAGTGGGTCATCACTTTTAAAGTTAATGCATCACTCTATAAGTGAGATTCGGGTATGGCAGATCGCGACGTAAAACTCATTATTCGGGCGAAGAACGAAGCGACCCGCACCATTGAATCCGTCAGTAGCGCCCTCAACGATCTCGAAAAGTCGCAGAAGAAAGTCGGGTCGTCCGCGTCGAAAACGGACGACCTGATTGGCCGTCTGGGACAGGAGTTCCAGAAGCTCAATTCGCAGGTGACGGCCCTTAGCGCCCTCGACAAAGTTGCGGGCTACCTCGACCGCGCGGGCACTGCTGTCAATAATCTCAAGCAAGGTGTGAGCGGCGCAGAAGCCAAGTTCAACGAACTTTCGAAGGCCGCGAGTGACGCCGCCGAATCCACCAAAGCCCTTGAACAGCAAGCTAACGCTCTCAATGAGAAGCAGAAGCAGCAGCGGACCGAAATGGAAGCTGCGCGCAAGGCTACGCTGAAAAATGCAGAGGCACAGAAAGAACTCACACAGGCCCGCAAGGCGTACAACGACGCGCTCAAGGTCAAAGCTGGTACGGCTGGCCGTGACGCTGGAGTCGCGTCTGCCAAGGCAACCCTCGATGCGGCGCAGGCCGCAGTCAACAGCAATGTTGAAGCCTACAACAAACTGAACGGAGCGTATAAGCAGACGAAGGCGGAAGCATCCGCTCTCGACAAGCAGATTCGCGAGTCCACGAAGAATCAGAACCAGCTTGCCAACGCAGCCTCGGACTCGAAGGTTGCTCTTGATAGGCAGATCACCAACCTCGCAAAGGGCGAGCAGGAGTTCGCGCAGCTTCGCACCACCGTCAATGGTGCCGCCGCCGCCCTCGGCAACGTCTCCACGAAACAGAACGATCTCGCCGCATCCCTTGCTTCCCTCGTCCCGCAGGCCGAACGCCTCGGCAAGACGATGGCTGCCATGCAGCGCTATTCGACTGGCGGCGGTTCCTTTGTCGATCCGAAGATGGCGAGCGCTTTCCGTGATCAGCGCGCTGAGATGGACAAGACAGAGCAGACGTGGCGGACGTTGCAAGACGAAGCTAAACGTCTTGCTACCGAAATGCGCGGCGTCGCTCAGCCTACGCAAGCACAGGTTGCGGCCTTTAAACAGGTGGCTGCCGCCGCTGCGGCGGCGAAGGCCGAATATAAGTCAAACCAGAGCGCGCTCCACGCATTGCAGGGCACCGCCAAATCGACATTTGCCGAGTTTGCCGCCAGCACCGCACCGCTGAAACAGATCGGTCAGGATCTGGAAGCTGCTCGTCAGCGCACCGAAGCCCTCGATGCTGCCGTCAAGCGCTACTCCACTGGATCGGGTACGTTCGCGAACGCCGAGCAGGCGGCGTCTATGCGCAAGCAGGCTGATGCCGTCGAAGCAGCCCGTAAGCGCTATGAGCTTCTTCGCGCAGAAGTGCAGCGGTTCCAGTCTCAGGTCTCAGCGTCAGGCTCGTCCACCGCCGCCGAGGCGCAGCAATTGCGCAACCTTGCGAGTGCGGCGAACCTTGCGGAAAAGGAGTTCCACGAAGCGGCTGCTGCTATGAAAAGCATGCAGCAGAGCAGCCGTTCTGGCGGTCTCTTCGGTGGTGCTGCCCGTGAGTCGCGACAGGCGATGTCGGTATTCCAGCGTCTCCGGGGCGAAATCCTGTCACTGGCGACCGCGTATGCCGGTCTCTACGGGACCATTGGGAACATCGGTAGCGTCATCACGGCCTACCAGAAGATGGAAGCCGCGCAGAACCGACTTGGTGCAGTCTTCAATCAGGATGCCGGAGCCATCCGAAACGAACTCGGCTGGCTCGAACGGCAGGCCGGTCGCCTCGGTATCGGCTTCGACGTTCTGTCGAGTGAATATTCCAAGTTCGCTGTCGCGGCTAAGGCTGCCAATTTTGAATCGGAAGCCACACGCAAAATCTTCCTGAAGGTCGCAGAAGCGGGTCGCGTCAACAAGCTCTCCATGGAGCAAATGTCGCTGATCTTCCTCGCCCTGCAGCAGATGATCTCGAAGGGCAAAATCCAGTCGGAAGAATTGCGCCGCCAGCTTGGCGACCAGCTTCCGGGCGCCTTCAACATCATGGCCGACGCCATCGGGGTTACGACCGCCGAACTCGACGACATGATGAAAAAGGGCGAGGTCATCGCCAATCAGGACACCTTCCTCAAGTTTGCGGATGAACTCGACAAGCGGTTCGGCCCTCAGTTGGCGGAAGCCCTGCGCTCCACGACGACGCAGATCGGCCTTTTCAGCAATAATCTGTTCAAAGCGCAGATGGCGTTCGCCAACGGTGGTTTCATCAAAAGCTTCACCGACCTGCTCATCGATATGAACAAGTGGTTCCAGAGCGAAGAAGGTGTCCAGTTCTTCCTGTCGCTTGGTGCCGCCGCAGGCAGACTCGTCGATGTTCTGCACGTTCTGTTTGACAACATGGACCTCGTGCTTGGCGTCGTTCGTATCCTCGTGACGATGAAGGCTGCCTCGTGGCTCGCAGGTATCGCGAATAGCGCAGTGGCGGCTTCTCGCAATATGGCTACACTGAGCACCGAGACAAAGGGATTGGCGACCGCACAGAATGTCGCGCTCGGTAGTTCCAGCCGGTTCTTCGCACTCCTCGGAAGCGGTACGGGTCTCGTCTCATACATAAAGAACCTCGATCTCGCGACAGCCAAGACCAAACTCGCCGAGGCTGCGACGAAAATTTACGCGACGACGACCAGTCTGTCCGAAGCTCGTATGGCGGCTGCATCTGCTATGTCGACCGCGTGGAGCGCCGGACTCGCCGTATTGCGCGGCGGGCTGACCGCTGCTGCGGTTGCTGCACGCGGTCTGCTTGCCGCTCTGGGTGGCCCTGCCGGTATCGCCATTGCCGTCGGCACATACTTCGCCACGGACTACATCTCAAAATGGGCCGGTGAAGTTAACACTGCGACGAGCGCGCTTGAAGAACACAAGCGGCTGATGAACGAGATCGTCGGCAAGTACGAGGAAGTGAAGGGTGGCGCCGGAGCCTGGGCGAAGGCCCTCGCCGACATGCCGCTCGACAAGCTCGACGCGAACGTCAGCCGACTGCAGGAAGTCGTCAACAAAACGAAATCCGAACTCGTTGGCACCATTGCGCCTAGTATCAAGTCTTGGTTTGGTGGGTGGAGCAGTGTCACCAGCGAACTCGAAGAGCTTCGTGTCAAATTGGCTGACGGCAAGATCGACGCGAAGAAATATCGCGAAGAACTTGAGCGCATCTATAAGGGTCTCGACGACACCGGAGCCAGAACGTTCGTTCAGGGCCTTATCGATATCGCGAGGAAACTCGAAGAAGAAACGACTGCTCTTGGTCAGGCTCAGGACGCCGCCGACAAGAAGCGCCAGACGCTAGACGGCCTCGCGGGCACAATCTCCGATATACCTGGGCCGCTCGACGCAATGACGGAGGCTGCGAAGGACAACGCCAAGGCCCTCGAAGCAGGATCGGAAGCCGCTGATAAGTACAAGGAGTCCCTTGACGGCATCAAGGGTCTAATCCCCGAACTCGCGGATGAGATGAAGCGTCTCAAGGATCAAGCGAAACTCGACGACTTTGTGAAGGGCCTCGGCTTCGGCCCGTACACGCAGGATCAGCAGCGTCTTATCGATCAAGCTCAGATCAACATCGACATGACAGGTGTTGAGAAGAAGCTCGAAGAAGCTGTCAAGTTGATCGTCGAAAAGGAAGGATATACCCCGACGGCCAAATGGGACGTCAACCATTATCGGATCGGCTACGGCTCGGACACGGTGACGCTGGACGACGGCTCCATCCAGAAGGTTGTTAAGGGTAACACCACCTCTCGCGTCAATGCGATGAAAGACCTCGTGACCCGGATCAAGGCTTTTCAGGAAGGCATTAAGCGGTCCATCGGCGTCGACAAGTTCAACGAACTCTCGGAGAAGCAGCAGGCCGTTTTGACCTCGCTGGCGTACAACTACGGTTCTCTCCCAGAGCGAGTTGCTAAGGTTATCCGCGCTGGCGGCTCCACCAAGGAAATCGCCGCAGCAATCGACAGGCTCAAAGACGATAACCCCGAACAGGGAAAGCCGAACTTTAAGCGTCGTCAGGCCGAGGCCGCGATGTTCGCTTCGGGCGAGGACACCGACAAGGCCCTCCGCAACGCCGAGAAACGGGCCGAAGCCGAGAAGAAAGCGGCGGAAGGCACGAAGCAGCGTATCGAAGACTTGAAATTCGAGATCACTCAGCAGGATCTAAAGAACGTCGGCAAGGAGCGCGAAGCGGCCATAGAGAAGGCCATCCACGACGAAAAGGCAAAGAACCCCAAGGTCTCTGAGGAAGAACTCAAGATTATCCGCGAACAGACGGGCGCACTTTGGGACAAACAGCAACTCAAAAAAGCTGAGAAGGAAGAAAACAAACAGATTAAAGAGGCGATGAAGGAAGTTAACCTGCTGGAACAGCAGCGAAACGCACTCCTCGCCACGCGCAAGTCCTACCAGGATCAAGGTAATACTGAGAAAGTCAAAGAGGTCAACGCTGAGCTTGCTGGCGTAAACACTAAGCTGCAGGAAGCCATCGACAAAGCCATCGCCATGCATCAGGCGCTCGGTGGCGCTACTGCTGACGCGACCATCGGCAAGCTTGAAGCGATGAAGGGGAAAATTACCGCAGCCGGTGACGGCATGCGGAAGATGGCGATGACAGCCGGCGAAATGCAGTCGGCCATCTTCTCCAACCTCGAAAGCGGCATCATCAGTGCGTTCGACTCCTTCGCACAGGCTGTCGCCAATGGCGAGGATGCTCTCAAGGCCCTCGGTACTGCATTTCGTCAGTTCGCGGCGAACTTCTTGATGGAAATCGCGAAGATGATCCTCAAGCAGATCATGTTCAACGCCTTGCAGTCAATCAGTCGCGCTCTGACAGGTGGCATCATGTCCATCGTTGCCCATACGGGCGGCATCGTCGGTCAATCTGTCAGCGGCTCTCGAACCGTCGCTCCCGGCTGGTTTGCTGGCGCTACCCGTTATCACACTGGCGGTATTGCCGGTCTCAAGCCGAATGAAGTTCCGGCGATCCTCGAAGTGGGCGAGGAAGTGCTCACTGAACAGGATGCTCGCCATTCTAAGAACCTTGGCAAGGGAGGCTCCGACGGGGCGTCTGGTCGCACCAAAATCGTCAATATGTTCGATGCCGCCAGCTTCCTATCGGAAGCGATGCATAGCGCCATCGGCGAAGAAACCATCCTGAATTTCGTGCGGGCAAACCCCGCCGCGTTCAAGGCTGCAATGGGATAAGGATATGGCTTTTCAATCGGGCACAGCTTCAAACAGTATCGATCTATGGGACAAGCTCATCGCCTTCCTGACGACGAACCCCCAACTCGTCGCCGATCAGGAAGCATGGCAGGTCGTCAAGACCTACACGGAAAGCGGCCAACCCCGCGTCGTTCTGAAAGGACCGGGTGCGTCCGCGACGGACAGCATCTACGTCGGTCTGGCTCGCACTGACACCGCAGACACCGACACAAAGAATATCCGCATCAGAGGCATGACGGGCTACCTGCCCGACTCCACGTCCTGGAACACCCATATTAACATGTCGCCGGAAGTGCGCATCTGGCTCGATGGATCGCCGATGAAATACTGGTTCGTCGCCAGCGGTCGTCGCTTCATCGTCGTAGTGAACATGAGCACGGTCTATCAGATGGCCTATGCCGGGTTTTTCCTGCCCTACGCGAACCCGCTCGCATATCCGTATCCGATGTTCATCGGCGGCTCATCGAACAATTATTCAGGTAGCAGCGCAACACCTGTTACGAGTTGGCGCACACAGTCGAACCTCCACGCCATTTTCCCTTACGGCCCTTACAACACGTACGGGGACGCCAACACCTATACTAACGCATGGATGCTGTCGCCAACCGGAGAGTGGCTGAATGTAGCCGGTGTTGATACGACCGCTCGAATCAACATTGCTCCTCGAATGGTCAATCAGGGCGACGCGGACGGAACCAATCGATGGAAACTTTACAACAACTACGCCTATAGCGGCGACCGCTACGGTTGGGATGACATCCGCTCCCGCATCACACAGAATTACGGTGGCGGTTTTGCGCTGTTGCCTTTCACGCTCATTCAGAGCGCCCCCAGCATTCAGAACTTCGGCGTTCTCGACGGTCTTTATGCGGTCCCCGGCGTCGGCAATGCCTCCGAAAATATCATTGAAATTGACTCGATAGACCATCTCGTCGTGCAAAATGTCTACCGCACCACGACGAAGGACTATTGCGCCCTGCGTTTGGAGTGAACGATGGCTTATCAGGAATATTCAATCAACGCGATCACGGACATCCCGGCTATCGTCTCCGCATTTGCCTCAAGCCTCGGATGGAACGTAACTGACACGAACACGCTTCGCCATCCGAACTACGAGGGTGCCGGGCCGGGCGGCCTTGCGTTCACACTGACTGCGGACATCGACGGTCTCAACCATAGTCTGCGCTGGACGTGCGTGACCCCTCCCTACAATACCAAGTCGGCTGTTCTGCGTTCGCCAATCTTTTCGACAGCCGCCGCCCCGAACGTAGGTGTGACGCAGACGCCTACGAAATTGTTCCTGATCAGCCGCCTCGATCCTGAGCCATACATCGCCATCGTCGTTGAATATGGCTACAATCTCTATCGCCATCTCTATTTCGGCTTCATGGAGAAGATCGGGAATTACACTGGCGGGGAGGTAATTGCCTCCTCGAACGGCAATGTTGGTCAAACCGTCTACGACACTCGTTTATGGTACGATGACGGCGGTGCCTCCTATTCCGGCTGCCATTATCTATTCAGGCGATACAACAATGTTTGGACTCAGGACGCTTCGGGTGGGGTCCATGTGGAACATGCTGACAACGCTAATAAATGGCGGCACTTCCGTCGCTCTGCGACAATCACTGGATCTGAGAATTGGGGGGTAGCCTTCGACGGCACTGACGCTCTCGGCGGCTTCGGAGACTCGTTCAACGACCTCTACGTCGCGAAGGGGAAGAACGCGCTCGCTGGCGCGAGTGTTCTGACCCCAATCAACCTTCTCGTTTCTCAGCCGGTGACGGGTGACGCTCGTTTCATCCCCATCGGATGCCCGACCGGCGTCCGTATGATCAACATCGAGGAGTTGGAAGCCCAGAGTGTGGCGGAAGTCGGTGGTGAGACGTGGTATGTTTTCGCAGCCCATCGCAAGACTAACGACCTATACACGCGCGGGCCTACGAACACTTACCGTTATCCGGTCAGCGAAAGCAGCTACTATCTCGGCTACGCATATAGGGGGGATTAATGGTCACTGTTCCCGGTGCGCTCCCCTTCCCGGCAAATCTGTTCCCTGTCGCACAGAACACCATCAAGCCGACACTCGGCCTCGTCGTCGGCGAGCATGGTGTTCTGCATGCACAAGTTGCGGACTATGGCGCGTTCTACGTCGAACAGCCGGTAAACTTTCTGCCGCGCAATTATATTGGCGCACGGATGCGGTCGTACTTCGAGGACTATTATGAGCGCGTCTGGTTCGTGCCTACGTCATTGGACTTCGGACCTATAACGGCCACGACCTCTAAACAGGTGTATGTCTGGAACGCGCATCTTCGTCCCACGACGCTTAACCAGATCACGATGCCAGATGATACGACTATCTCTCTGTCGGGCCTCAAGACCCCGACGACATTCCATGCGCTCGGGGGTGCATTTTTCGACGTTTGGGTGGACGCAAATGGGCAGCCATCCATCGATGATGAGTTCACATTTCAGTTCCTTCCTGTCGAAACTGTCAAGCTCCGTACCGTCGGCATCCGCTCGCGCCTCTGGGAGTTCCCGCCAAATTGGGACAACGGCTTCGAGGTCACACTCGAATACCGCAGCGAGATCATCACCTCGGACTCCGGCAAGGAACAGCGCCGAGCTTTGCGTCAGACGCCACGCAAGTCGTTCTCGTTCAACTCTCTCGTCCACGAAGATCGCTTCCGCCGCTTCATCCGACACATGTCTGTCTGGCAGCAGCGCAGCACCATCGTCCCTGAGTTCAGCCGCACCGCTCGCCTCGCCGATCCGGCATACAATGGTTTCAGCAGTGTCTCGGTCGAGACTGTTCCAGATTGGCTGAAACAGGGTAGCCTGATCTGCCTGATGGACCGCCAGCGAGCACTTCTGCGTACAGTCGAAGGCGTCAGCGGTAACGTGGTGTCATTCTCGTCCTCGATCGAGGGCGACTGGATCGCGGGATCGCGTCTGTTCTCGGCGTCGTCCGGTCGTCTCGCCACGAGTATTCAGGCTACGCAGCACACGAACCGTACCGCGACCGTCGCGCTCACCTTCAATGCCGATCCCGGCGTCGAAGATTGGACCGATCCGGCTGAGCCTGCCGTGATGCATCTGGGTCGGGAAGTATTCCTGAAGCGACCGAATTGGGGTTCGTCCGTCTCGCCTGAGTTCGCCGCCGCCATCGAGCAGGTGGATTATGGCATCGGTCGCATCGACAACTTCCTGCCGATCCTCTTCAACGACCGGCTCCACAAGGCCGAGTATCTCGGTGTCGATGTCGGGGATGTGAAGGAATACTCGGATTTCTTCCGTCGCCAGAACGGTCAGGTGGGCGAGTTCTTTATGCCGACCTTCACGGAAGACCTTGTGATCAAGGTGCCCTCGCCCGCCAGCACGGCAAACCTGCGCATCGAGGGGTCTGGCACCTCCGACGACTACGTGAACGGCACCGTCTATCGCGATCTCATCGTTTTTCTCGATGACGGTTCGTACCTGCTGCGCCATGTGCAGAGTATCTATCAGGTCGACGATGCCGATGGGAATGACAGCATCATTCAGGTCACGGAGCCGTGGCCCATCGAACTCAGCCAATACAACATTCGTCAGATTTGCTGGATGCCGCTGTGGCGTCTCGCGTCGGACAGCATGACGATCCAGTACGTCACCGACGAGGCGGCGCAGTTCGCGCTTAATATGAAGACGCTCGAATATAACGATGCGGAAGGATAGACCATGAGCTTTGGTGGAATCGAGAAGACCCGTTACAAGGGCCGTCCAACGAACCTTTTCCTCGTGCGCTATGGATCGGCGCCGAACTCCTTCTATGCCTACACTGATGCTGAGAAAAAGATCATCAACGGCGGGATCGAATACACGCCGATTGCGATCACTCGCGGCAAAATCACAGCCAGCGGCACACTCGACAAGTCTCAACTTGAAGTGCGAGCTACGCTGAACATCCCGCTCGCGGAACACTTCCGCGTCTATCCGCCCTCGCAGGTCGTCAATATCACGATCTATCAGGGGCACCTGAGCGATCCCGATGCTCAGTTTCTCGTCGCGTTCGCCGGCCGAGTGGTCAGTGCGAAGCGTGACACGCACGAACTTGTGCTGTCGTGCGAGCCGGTGTCGACATCGCTCAAGCGCATTGGGCTGCGACGCCATTATCAATACTCTTGCCCACATGCTCTCTATGGCGAGCGATGTCAGGCGTCGAAGGCCGCAGCAACAATGAGTGCGACCGTGGAGTCTGTCAGCGGCACAACCATCGTTCTACCAGACGGATGGGTTACGCCTGAGCGAGCCACAAAGTACGTCAATGGCATGGTGGAATGGGAGAACAATGGCGGAGACACCGAAATCCGCACGATCCTGCAGGTAGGCGATGGTCGGCATCTTATTGTTTCCGGCACTACTCGCGATCTGAAAGCTGGTTCCCCGATCCGCGTCATTCTTGGTTGCAATCATGGCCTGTGGAAGAACTCGAACGGCATCGGCCTTGACGAGAAGACGGACTGCCACTTCCTGCATAACAACATCAAGAACTTCGGCGGCTGCTTCGCGATCCCCACCAAGAACCCTATCGGTCTCAGCAATCAGTTCTATTGATTGCGTGTATAATAACTTTCAAAGTGATTCTAAGGTGATTGATGGGATTCTTTCTCGGCCTGATCATCGCATTGGCATTGATGGTGGTTTCGTACCTCATCATGCCGAAGCCGAAGCAGGCATCCCCTGAAATTCAGGACATGGACGACCCGACTGCGGAAGCCGGGAAGCCCATGCCTGTACCGTTCGGGAAGATGACCATCAAAGGCCTGAACGTCCTGTGGTTCGGTGAGAAACGTTACGCGAAGAAGAAGATCAAAGCATGAGCGACGACTTCATCATCAGCATGGAGGACTTGCGGAAGTGCGGCATGTGCGCTTCTGGTGTCCGACGTTGGTTCCTCGATCACGACCTCGATTTCAAACATTTCCTGAAGAACGGCATCGCAGCCTCGACGCTGATCGAGATGGGCGACGCCCTCGGCTTGCGCGCCGTCGAACTGACGAGGAAACGCCGTGGGTTCTAAATCGCCCAAAATGGAGGTCACTCAATACTATATGTCGATTCACTACGGCTTATGTATTGGCCCCGTCGATGAGATCAGCCGTATCCAGATCGACAAAAAAGATGCGTGGACGGGTAGCGTTACGAACTCGGTCGATATCGCGATCAACAAGAGTGAGCTTTTCGGCGGACTGAAAAAGGAAGGTGGCGCTCAGGGTACAGCGACCTATCTTTCCGGCGACTCCTTGCAGTCCTTCCCCGAGATACTGGCAGCGAAACTTGGTCTCACGAGTGACACATGCCCCGCATATCGCGGTCTCTCGTCTATCTTCTTCCACAACGGACAAGCCCTCGGTTATGACAACGGCGAGTTGCCGCAGACGCCATTGGGTGAGGTCATCCGTATGTTCGGCGGCGGGGGCGCGGGCAACGGCGGCTTCTATTGGCGAGCGAACACCCCTTATCTTCCAGGGACGTGGGTGACAGTAAAACGTCGTCCGCGCGGCCTCGACACTGCGACGGCGATGATCGGAGACGACGCCAACGGCGCGCACATCATCTACGAATGCCTGACGAACACCGATTGGGGGATGGGCGGCTCACCGCAGGCCATCAACATCCAGTCGTTCCTCGACTCCGCGCAGACCTTGTTCAACGAGGGCCTCGGAATGTCGTTGCTTTGGACGCAGCAAGAGACCATCGAGAACTTCATCACGAATGTCATCAACCACATCGAAGGTGTGCTTTTCGTCAACCCGCGTGACGGACTGATTACTTTAAAATTGATCCGGGCAGATTACAACGAAGCAGACCTTTTCGTCATCAACCCTGACAACGCCAAGCTTTCGAACTTCGCCCGCAAACTATGGGGTGAGACGACCAACGAAATCGTCGTCTCATGGACTAACCCTGAGAGCGAGGAGACCGAAACCGTCACCATTCAGGATCTCGGCAACATTGCGATGCAGGGTGGCGTTGTCAGCAGCCCGAAAGACTACAAGGGCATCCGCAACGCCGATACAGCAATGATGGTTGCTGCGCGTGATCTGCGTGTAGCCTCGTCCCCTCTCGCCAGTTGCGAAGCCATCGTCAATCGCGATGCGTGGGAGACCGTTCCCGGCAGCGTCGTGAAGGTCACATGGCCTGAGCATGGCATGGAAGAAGTCGTCATGCGCGTCGGCAATGTCGACTACGGCAAAACGAGCGACTCTGCGATCCGGGTTCAACTCGTCGAAGACGTGTTCTCTCTGCCGCAGGCGCATTACGTGACGCCGCCATCTTCTGAATGGATTGACCCATCAGAAACGCCTACCCCTATGGTTTGGTCGCTGGCGATGACGATGCCGTATTTCTGGGTCCGCAACCTCGCCGATGACACCACGACCGGCAGTTACCCGCAGGTCGTCTCGGCTGTTCTCGGTGCGCAGCCTGGTAGCGACACGAAGGAGTTCCTCCTCGCATATGAAGCTGCCAATCCGGCCGGGGAAATTGAATGGCAGGCTGGCGCGCAACTCGCGATCACGTCTCGGGGACATATCGACAACGCTCTGCCGTTCGCATCGACCAGCACCGTCGCGATCAACGATCTCTCTCAGGGATTGGGCGTCACCGTCGGCTCGTTCGGAGTCCTCGGTACAACCGACGAAGACATGGAACTTGTCGTCGTCACGAACATCAGCGGCAACGTCCTGACAATCAATCGCGGTGTCCTCGATACCACGCCGAAGGAATGGGCTGCGGGCACCCCGATCTGGTTCGTCGACGGCGAGAGCATTATCGCCGATGCCGAAATCCGCGTCGGAGGGCAGGCAGTTGAGTACCGTCTTCTGACCATCACGTCGAAGGGCATGTTGTCTGTCGAGGACGCACCGACGCTCGAAGCGACACTGACAGAGCGCCCTTGGCTGCCGAGCCGTCCCGCGAATGTTAAAATCAACGGGATTGCCAATGGCCTCGTCGATGCAGTCGAAGCTACCGCCATCACCGTCACCTGGTCGAACCGCAATCGCGAGATGGAAGATGCCGTCGTGCTGCGGTGGGACGAAGCGACGGTCAACCCGGAGAGCGGACAGACGACGACTGTATCCGTCCTCGATGTCGTAGGTAACGTCATCACCACGCATGACGGAATCGCGGGCACCAACTTCGATCTGCCAAAGGGGTCGTTCGGGGGCAAGTCTGTCGGCATCGTCCGCGTCACGTCGAAGCGCGAGGGACTCGAATCCCTGCAAGGTCACGAAATCAAGGTTCAGGTCGCCGAAGGTGGTTACGGCCTCGCCTATGGCATGAATTATGGAGGCTGAAATGGCTGAACGGCAACTTCCAGGACTCGGTTTGACCGGCTTCTGGCTCCCCGGTTCTGACGGATGGGACACGGGGATGGACGGTAATCTGCGCATGCTCTCAGCCGTCACACAGATGGGTGTGCTCTCAAAGGTTACAGCCCTCCCTGCGTCGCCGGCCGACGGGCAGATTTATATTGTGCCGAGCGGCGCCGATGCGAACAAGATTGCGATCCGCGACAACGGTGCGTGGGTGTACCTGATACCGAAGGCTGGCTGGCGCGCGTGGCTGGCTGACACTTCGTCATTCGCACACTTCGACGGATCGGCGTGGGTGGATGATACCGATAACGAGGGTATTCCTGACGCCCCATCGGACGGCAAAACCTATGGTCGGAAGGACGGCGATTGGTCCGAAGTGACGAGTGGTGGTGGGGCGACCTCTGCCGCTGTCAGTGTGTACGTGCCCGGCACCTTCGGCGTCAGTCAGAAGCTCTTGGACTACCCTATGCTGTTTGACGCATCGCTCTCGGTCGGAGCAGCGGGTAGCGTGGCAAAGGCCGGGACAGCGCCATCTGCCGCCAAGTCCTTCGCGCTTCTGAAAAATGGCACGTCCGTCGGAACGGTCGACTTTGCTGCGAACGCCACTGACGGCACTTTCACCGTAGCATCGGGTGTCGCCTTCATCGCGGGCGACCTGCTTAGCATTTCAGCACCAGCGACAGCCGATGCGGCTCTTGCTGATGTTGCTATCTCTCTGAAACTGTCTTTGTGAGGTGACGATCCATGGGCATTCTTTTTGTCGGCGCCGAAGACATCGACTTCAACTTCATTGGGGGCGCTCAGAGTAGTTACGCCAACCATTCGGGCTACATGGAAACCGCCTATTCTCGTGTAGCGATACGCGCGACGACTCGCCTGGAAGCAAAGACGCCTTTCAACGCGACCGAAGCTTGGCTGCATTTTTGTGCGGTCATCGGTACGGAAAGCGGCACCACTATCTACCCTATGTGTGGGTTCTGGTCAGCCGAACTCAACAGGGCTCGCATCACACTTCAAGCATCGTTGGTTGGCTCGGACGCTAATTTCGAGGTCGATGATGGGACTGGCACCTACATCAAGGGCAGCACTTTCACATTCCCTAAAATTAAAAAACCTAGCGACTACGATCTTCATGCGAAAATCGACGGGTTGAGTGTTACTGTGGAGTTCTACTCGGCCGGCGAACTCCTGCATCGCGAAACTTTCGCAATTGTCCAGACGTACACGATGACCAACTTCAGGCTTTCGCCGAGTTCGAATTATACGTCATGGGGATGGCTCTATTCGCAGGTTATCGTCGCAGATGAGCCGACCATTGGATGGAAATTGAAGACGCTGGCCCCGGCTGCTGCCGGTGATCTCTCCGAGTTCTCTGGAACGTTCGCGGACATCAACGAAACAACGCTCAACAACGACACCAAGATCAGTGCTGACCAAAGTGCACGGTCGAGTTTCAAGCCCGCGTCGTGGAACGTACCGGCTGGCTTCGAGATCGTGGGCGTCAGTTTGAGCAGTTATGCGCTTTCAGACTTGACGGCGACTATCAGCAATTTCGTCCGTCTCGGCGGTCAGAATTACGCGGATACCCCTGAAGCCTTGGGTGTCGGGTGGGCTAATTACCGCTCTTTGTGGCCGTTAAACCCGGCTACGGACGCACCTTGGCAGCCAGCGAACATTAATGGGACCGCCCTGCAGTTCGGCATCGGAGTAACGGTATGACCTCCGATGTTTCAAAGCTTAACGGACTGGTGGTCCTGAAGCCGCCTTCGGGTGCGAAGGTCTCGAAGGCGAACGCTTACGTGATCCTCAAGCCCGAGGTGCGGATCGCAGTCCCTTCTATCGTGAACACCGTCTTCTTCTCAGAAGAGGTGCAGCCGACACATCGGCGTTGAGCGCAGTTTCTCAGTTCCAGCGTGAATCACTTTAAAAGTATATAATCTCGTTAAAAGTGATTCCCTTATCAAAGATGAGAGCAGGTGGTTGCCATGTCGAAAACCGAAACAATCAACGCAACCGGCGAGTGGACACTCGCGGTAGACGACGCGGCGAGTGTTGCCGTTCAGCTTCGCACCCAGGGCCGTCTCATGATCTGTATTTCAGAGGATGCGCCTGCTGCGGAAGCATCTGGTCTCATTATCACCGGAACGCAGACGTTCTCAGCGAGCGACATCCCGGCAGGCAGCAAAGTTTACATACGTTCGACAGCTTCTCCTGTCGAAGCTGTGGTCATGAGCTATTGAGGTTTTGTTATGGCGATCTCTGTCAACACTGAGAATCCGCATATCGGCTTCGCTTCTTCAAGCGGAGGCGGTTCGCCAGTGAATAAGGAACCAATTCTGATCCTCGCTTCTGGTCAGTCGAACATGGCTTACGTCTACAACGAGACGGCCAACAACATCGATTACGCCAGCAACCTTCATTATTGGAACTTTGCAGGATGGGATGGCGAAGTCGGGACCGCGTTCCGTAAGCCTGCGGCTACCGAAGTCAGTGTTGCGATGTGTCTCGCCAATAATATCGCGAAGGAGAACCCTGGCCGGGACGTTTACGTCGTCAATGTCTCTTTCGGCGGCACATCTTTGAGCGCTTGGTCGGACAACACGCCTATTGCCGCTCGGGATACGTTGGTGGCGAACGTGCAGGCAGCCCTCGCGCAGATCGGCGTCGAGAAGCCGTTCGACTACTTTTTCTGGTGGCAGGGGGAGGATGATTCTGAGCCTAGCCTCGTGAACCTTTACATTGAGAACTACCTCCGCTTCATGGAAGCCCTCGACACCAATGCGTGGTTCGATTGGCGCGCAACGCGAACGGCTATCTTCGGCATAATGGATGCACCCCGCGTTGAGTGGCAGACTTATTCCAGCCTTAACCGGACCCTGCGGACGCTTGTTGCGAGGCTTGGTGGTGGAGCAGTCTTCATCCCTTCCGCCACGCTTTCAGAGCCGAAATACTGGATGCCTGACGGCGAAGGTGAGCTGCAGGACGTTCATATGTCCTCCCTTGGTTACGAGACGCTTTCAAAGATCGCCAGTGTCGCCCTGCAGTCCGGAGGCGTTGCGGCTCACTCTGCCTTTGACGACGACCCTTACACGAAGGCGCTGTTTATCAAGGGGCGCGGCATCAACTTCGGCTCCGGCGATTTCGCGGAAACGTTCGAGACCGTGGGGCCGGACGGCAACGGTCGGATGAGCACGTTCCGCACAGGCTATTGGGGGAATCTGCGGGTCGCAGGCTCTGATACTCCCGGCGAAGGCACCTATAGCCGTAACTCCCTGTGGGGCATGCGCAGTGGCGAAACGACATTCCTTTGTGGCTTCCTGGTGTGGTCTGGGCATACCGGAGTTGGGGCCATGGTTGCACCTGTCATGCCTTACCCGAATGTGATGGGCCTGGACCTGCCTGTGCCAGTCCATGTTGAGGGGCTTGGGAACACAAAGCCGGTGGTGGCGAAATGGCAGGTATGGACGAACGAGCTTCACTTCTATGAGCAGGAAGCGGATGGCAGTCTGACGCCGTTGAGTCTCCCGGCATCTGGTTCCTTTAGCTTCCAGACTATCGGCTTTCTCGCATAGCGTTCAGCCCCATCGCCACAATCCTTCGGAATGGGCGGCGGCGGTGCTCCCGGCTACGCACTGACAGGCTCGGGTAACGTCCAGATTGTAGAGAACTCCGGCCAGATCATCGGCCAGATCGGCTAACTGCCCTTGTAGGCGCGCTGACTGAATAACGTTTAAAGTGTAGGATTACTTTAAAAGTGATTCCATGCATCTTGAACGGAACAGGTCATGCGCCTCTCAGACTCTCAAATTAGCGATCTCGTGACGCTCGCAAAGCCATTTGAAATAGAGGTGGCTGCTTTGGCTGCGGTCATCGCCGTCGAGAGTAATGGTGTGATCTTCGCGACCGGTACAAGCTTGCCCGTCATCCGGTGGGAAGGGCATTACTTCTATCGTTTCCTCAAAGGCGCGAGGCGTGATCAAGCCGTCAAGGCGAGCCTCGCATCTCCGACTGCCGGTGCCGTTAAAAATCCGTCCACCCAATCTGCACGCTATGACCTCCTGAAGCGAGCAGCGGAGATCGACAAGGACGCCGCGTACTCGTCGATCTCCATGGGTGTCGGGCAGGTCATGGGATCGCACTGGCAGGCCCTCGGCTTCACATCCCCTTTCAAGATGTTCGACCGCTGCTGCTCTGGTTTCAAGGGGCAGGTCGAAGTCATGCTGGCCTTCATCAAAGTGAACTCCCTCATTGACGAAATCCAACGTCGAGACTGGTCTGCGTTCGCTCGTGCCTACAATGGCTCGAACTACGCCAAGAACGGCTACCACACGAAGCTCGCAGCCGCGTACAAGACCGCACTCGCAGATCCGCGCATCTCATCGAACAACGTCGTCAATACCTCCAAGGGTAGTGCGACCACGATGCTGCGCCTCGGCTCGAAGGGCGCTCGCGTTCGCGAATTGCAGCAGCTTCTAGTGCGCGCCGGTATCAGCGTCACCGTCGATGGTGATTTCGGACCTGCTACCCGCGACGGTGTGAAGGCTTTCCAGACCATCAACGGACTCGAAGCTGATGGCGTTGCTGGTCCGAAGACCATGGAAACCCTCTCCCTTTACCGCTCCTCAATCGACGAGAAGGTCGGCGCCGTGCCGATGATCAATCTCCCCGAGACGACCACTGGCGGCACTGGGACCGTCGGCGGCATAGGTGTCGTCGCTGCGGCGGACAAGATCAACGATGTCGCCGACAAGCTCGGGGCTTCTGACGGCATTTTCCACCACATCTCCAACGGACTCTACACGGTCGGCGCTGTGCTGATCGTCGGAGGTATCCTTTGGGCTGGCTACGGCTGGCTCAAGTCCCGGCGCACCTATGAAGGCGTCGCATAATTAACCAACCAACTAAGGAATAGAGACATGAAGGTTGAAACCGAACACCTGAAGCTCCCCCTCCGGACCTCCGGCCACGTTCAAATGCAGCGCTCGGTGCGCGACGGCTTCGAGAAGATCGACCAAGCGGTAAAAGCCCTGCAGACTGGTGGCAGTGGAGGTGCCGATCCGCGCATTGATGCTCTGCTCGCCGATGTAGCGGACCTCAAAACCCGCGTCACCGCACTCGAAACCCCTACCCCGTAATGTCGGTGTTCTCCGACTTCTTCGGCTATGACGTTCCATGGTGGTTGTGGGCCTTCCCTGCAACCGCCACGCTGCTGACTGTTTTTATATTTGTCAGTCGCACCTTCGGCGTTCGCAGCGCGATCATCGCAGCCTTTGCAGTCGGGACATCGCTCCTCGTCGCCCTCTCCTACCGTCGCGGAAAACAGCATGGTTGGCAGGAGCGCATCAAAAGGGAGAAGGAATATGCGGATCATATCGCTAAGCGCGCTCGGGCCGCTCGTGATCGCTCTCTCACTGCCGATCCTAGCCGGCTGCGCGACGACGACGGATTCAAGCGCCGGGATTAGAATCTACTGTGATAACGCCGAACCGATCATGTGGTCGGAAAAGGATACAGACGAAACCATTCGCCAAGCAAAGGCGAGAAACGCTGTGTGGAAAGAACTGTGCGGGACCAGAACGAGATGATCAACAACGAAGAAATTCGAGAACTGGTCAAAGATACGGCTGAGCACGCTGCGAAAGAAGCAGTCCGCCAGACTCTTCTGACACTTGGTATCGATACCCAAGACCCTATCGAAGTGCAGGCGGACATGCGACATCTACGCGAATGGCGGAAGTCAGTTGCTACAGTAAAGAAGCAATCTCTGATGACCGCCATCGCCATTCTCACAAGCGGGATGATTGGCGTAATTTGGCTCGCTTTGACATCGAAAAGCGGCGGATGAACTGAAAACCGTCAGCAGCCGCTAATGCGAACAGAGGGACGGAAAACCATCGCCATGATGAAAACGCGACCAACAGCGCCGACCCGAATTGAATACAAAACAGTGCTAAGGAGACATACCAGCTTTCCAGCGTCTCCTTGAGCACGATCAATCGAGTACGGGTAGTAGGACTCATCCGAATAGCCCGCGAACTGCCATTTGCGACAGAGCCGTGAAGAAGCCCACTTCAACGCCTTCCGCCAGTTTTTCCTCCGCAGCAATAGCCGAAGTGACCAAAGCCATAATTCTCTGATCCTGGCTTTCCTTAATGTAGGTGGTTAGCTCAACAGCAGCTTTGCGCCCCGCTGCACAATCGACACCCCACGCTTCAGTACGGGCAGGCGCCCAATACTTGACTGTCCCATCGTCACCAACTGAGATGAAACTCAAAGTCGATGCGAGCGCCCGATGCCTTTGCAAAATGCACACTGTAGATACTCCTAGAACGATGTGTTGCCTTGGTGAATTTCGGCGGCCATCCGCCCTTTCACTTTCATTTCCTCCCCATCGGGGGTCACTCACGCGCGGAGATCACTAAAACCTAACGCGCTTAAATACTCTGTGATCGAAATAGTAACTGGCTCACTAATTCCGAAGCGCCTGCGTATGTCGCGGCAATATGTCTGCTCTCGCTCGATCAGGACGCAACTAAAACCCTCAAGTTCTGCCGCCTCCCCTGTCGAACCGCTGCCCGCGAATGGGTCGAGGACGATGCCGCCGATAGGCGTGATGTGCCGAACGAGCGACCGCATCAAACCGACGGGCTTGATCGTCGGATGACCCGAACCGGCTCGATCCTGCTTGTTGGCCTTCGGGTGATAGAAGATCGGCATACCTTCGAACGGATAGCTCTCGTAGAAGCGCGCAGCCGATCCAGAGTGGTCGCCGTAGAAGGTGCCGGGAACACGGCCGGCGAATTTGCCATAGATGTCCTTCGTCGGCTCAGACGGCTCGGTGCCTTTTACGGGAGCCTTCGCACCCTTGCTCTCTGGGAACAGGGCAACGACTTCCGCAGATCCATCGTGGATGAGATTGGCAGGCCAGCGACCCTTCGGATCGCCGCCGCGTGGGCCGGGCTTCATTGCGAAATTCGTCGAACCGGAGTCACGGTAATCGCGTGTCTGTGACGCCTCGCCCTCGCGATGCTTGCCACCTTCTGACGGTATGCGCACAGCGTCTATGTTGACGGCGCCGGTCCCGTGCTTCAGGATGTTCAGCGCGCCGTTTTTCTCCGAGAATGGCTTCTGTCCGACATAGATCGGTTCCATCGCGGGCTTGCGGACCTGACCGCCATAATACCAGCCGTCCATCGCCTGAGCCTCCTCGGAGGCAGGAACGTATTCGCCCGGCTGATACTCGCGGTCTTCGAGCTTTTCCCACGTGCCGTCCTTATTCTGGTCGGCAGCGGGACGAATCCGACGCACTGGATTGCCGCGCGCAACGCGATCCCCTTTGGCACCTAGAGCCTTGTCAATCGCCATCGCAGCATTGTGAGCCTTCGGCATGCCGCTGGCATAAACCCACCCGATCATCGGATGTGTGATGAAACCTGCCACTTCGAGAGCCGTCGCCATGAGGTGATAAGTTCGACTGGATGAGAAGGCGACGATATAACCGCCCGGTTTGAGCACCTGATACACGAGGCCCCAGAACTCTGGGTCGTTCTCGATGCCGGTGCCGTCCCATTGCTGCCCCATGAAACCGGCAGATGCGCGGGAGAATGCGCCATCGCGACCGAACTTCGCAGGCTTATAGCCTTCCTTGCCGAACCGCTTGACGACGCTTTTCAGTCCGTATGGCGGATCGCAGCAGACGGAGTCGACTTGTTCTCCGCGAGCAATCATCCCTTGCAAGACCTCGCGACTATCCCCTTCACATAGTACGATCATGATAATGCCTTCACTGCCCGACGAATATGCGCGCGGGCGTTCTTTATTGTTCTTGGATTCGAGCTAACCCCTGCCCCGTGTGAGATCACGAGTGCGAGCTTGCCGCCGATGAATACCTTCGCGTGCTTCTTGCCGTTCGAGACTGACCACGGGAAACCGCAGCTATCCAGTTCTGGCCGGATGGCACGAAGATGGGGATTTCGGTCAAACTGTGGCTGGCTCATTGAACGCCCTCCACCCATTATAGCGTTTCATAGAACCTCCTTATCACTTTAATAGTTTGCTCGTCACTTTAAAAGTGATTAAGTGCACACAACAATTTCGTCATCGGCGTCAATATAGCGCCCGCTGGCTTCGACGTAGGTTTCGATAAAGTCGATTGCGACTTCCGAGACGATGGCGTTGCCCGCGCCTTTGAGGAGTTCTTGGCGAGATTTGCCTTCGTAGGGGCTGCCAGAATCCACTCGAAAGGTAGACCCATCAACCAGAGGGAGTGTGCCGGGTCTAACTGGCCTCCACTTCCCATCCCGGCAGAAAAGCCAGTCAACATCTCCCCAGAAACCGTTAGTCGGGCCGGGCCGCCCGGTGCCTCGTTCAAGGTGCGGACGATCTGGTCTGTCCTCATCTCCCCCTTCCGGTCGCCCGATCTGCTGCGGAAGTTGTCTACCGATGGCGTCGGCCAGCCTGTTAGGTGGGCCATTGTCACGACATCCGAGTTCGGTTCGCCCGTGTTGCGGCGTTTCAAATCCGGCCCGCTTATTCCGTCCTTCTGACAAGGAGTCGGCCATGCCGCTAGGCTCGATGCCATTGACACCGTAGTCTGGTTCGCACAATGCGTCCCCGCCTTGGCCTCTTCCGCTATCGGAGTCGGCCATGCCGCTAGATGCGCTGCGTCGATCATCGACGTGCCGGTCTTCGCCCCGCGGGCTTTCTTCGCGTCGTCCGTCTCCGGTGATCCGCGCGTCGCGTCCGTTGAGGTTGTTGTCGGCCACCCGGCCAGATGCGCCTGACGTGGCAACTGATCCAGTCTCACGCGACCGTCTGCCGTCTCCGTCGCCATGCCCGGTGAGTCCTTCCAGTCCTGAGCGCTCGCCGTTGCCCATCCGGTCAAAGCCGCGTCTGCTGACAAGGCTCCCCCCGCTTGGTTCGGACCACCGTTCGTCCCGTCCGTCGCTCGCGGCGTGTTCCAGCCGTTCTCCAACAAAGAAGAGGCGCTGACGGATATGCGGTGCCCCACTGCCCGCAGCAGCGGTAACTTGGACCCCCACGGCGTAAACTGATCTTTCCAAATCAGTTTGAACAAGGTCGAGCCAAGCTGTCGGGTTTTCCGTTTCGCTATCCGAGCCATAGAGTCCGTAAGGTCCATGCTCGCCTGCCTTATAGTTCGCTCTGCCGACGATGAGAGCGCTTGCGACCTGCTCTCCGAATATGACAGGTGGCCGCTCGGCTCGAATGAGACGATACCAGTCGGGCCAGAGATGTCGCTCGTCGTCGAAGCCGCGTTGTAGTCCCGATGATGAGAACCCTTGGCACGGGCATGAACCTGTCCAGACGGGGCGGCTGTCGGGCCAGCCTGCGCGCCGGAGCGAGTAGCTCCAAACGCCGATTCCAGCGAAAAAATGGCACTGAGTAAAGCCTCGTAGATCGTCGGGCTGCACTTCTCTAATGTCACGTCCATCGACTTCTCCGGGGGCGATCAGCCCATTCTTGATAAGGTTGCGCAACCACTCAGCGGCATGAGGATCGAACTCGTTGTAATAAGCCCACGCCGTCATTCGATCTCACCGAGCAATCGGCGATACTCGATGGGGCGATTGAACGTCTGCGCAGACATGATGCCCTGCTGCATGCCTTGGCTGATACCGAGATCGACATAGACCACCGTCTTCAGGGCGTACTGCCCCCACATCAAGCCCGCCTCAATCCCGAGTGCGCGCTGCGTTGGAATATCGTCGTTGAGAATACCTTCCTGCGTGTAGAGCAGGTGTGATGCGAATGGCGCTTCCCCACGTTCCAGGCAATCGCGCATGCAACGGCGGGCATAGCCGATGTTGCGCTCGCGCTCATGGGCAGACCTTCCGGCGAACGGTGATTCAATAATGACAGGGATCATGCCAAGTCCTCAATGTCGCGGCGGCGCGATATGCGCTTCGCGGATGCTTCTTTTTTCTGTCGCGAGCTTGGATGGAGATCGTTCCAGTCGAGATCGACCATGCGGGCATCCGGGCGACCGAGTGCGTTCCAAAGCAGGAAGGCCATCTTCCGATCCCAACTGCATTCGGTGATGCAAGTATCAGCCCAAGTGAACAGACCCTTCTCGGGTTCGATAGTCTCAAGGGCGGCTTGGAAATCGCCGTTGTAGAACTTCTCGAACTCGGTCATGCCGCTTTCCATTTAAAATGGTTGCGCGCATAAACGATCCACAACGCTGCGTTCATGGGGAGTAGTCCCCAGGCCGAAGTCGAAATAATCCAGACAAGCCAGAGGGCCTGATTGACGAGACCGACGAGCCACGCATGCCTCGACCTATTCCCCGCGAGCACCGTCATGTAGATGGTGATCACAGAAAGCAGCCACGGCAGATAATCTTTCAGGAAATCACTCATGCCAGATCCTCGATGTCGCGACGGCGCGTTGGTTTTGCAGGCGCTTTCGCCCGAGGCTCCATTCTCGGAGCATGCTCCTTCACATCGCGGATGCCTGCCCGCAACGCGGTGATCAGCGCCTTCTCGGGATCAGGGTCTTCCTTGTACTGGACGTTCGAGTTGTCAGTGTTCCGGTAGCCAGCGCACCAGACTTTGCCATCCCATCGACGATGTAGACTGATATGGAGGAGGCCGTTCTTGATCGCGCGGCGAAGCTCAGTGGCGAGTTGATCGCTCATTTTTCTCCCTTTCGGAAACGCCTACCCGCTTCCGTGATCTGGAGGGTGGAAGGACCGATGAACTCAGCAAGCCTCTTGCTCACGAGAACCATCACCGGAGGCGTCTTTTTCACGCCATGCATCGGGCCGTTCGAAAGAGAATCAAGAATGATCGCTTGAGGCATGCTGAGTTTGATCGACATCGGCAGAACTCAACTCATGCCGAGTGCGTCCATGTAAAGTTGAAGCATTGCTTCTTCTTCCTGACGCACATGATCTTCTTTTTTACGTTCCTTGATTATACGGCGAACAGTCTTCGAGTCGAACCCGCTACCCTTCAATTCCGCATAAACTTCTTTAATATCGTCAGCGATAGTCTGCTTCTCTTCTTCGAGACGCTCGATGCGTTCGATGTAAGCTCGAAGCTGACCGACTGCGATTGTCGAGGCATCCGACGTGATATCGTCGCCAGAGGAACCGCTGTTATGCCCGCGCATGTCATCGCCATTTCCGGCGAGGTCTTCGTCATCGCGTCTGCGCGCCATTATCGACTCCTAACTTTTAAAGTGATTTCGACTTCATACTTGTTTCGATGAAGCGGATCGTGCCCGCAGCGTAGACAATGACGCCGAGCATCTCGGCGATTGCTGCGTCGTGTTTGCCGCGCAGATACATACCCACGGCTTCCTGCGTCTTCTTGATGACCTGATTGGTTGGGCCACCGATGCCGACGTCACCAAGCAGCTTGGGGATCGTATTAATCGGTTGGTCGTCGAATGGCTGGTCGTTCGCGTGGCGCTCTTTGCCCTTGCCGAAGGCTGACTGAACGAACGCCTCGCCGAGGATACGAGCAAGGGAGTCGTAGCCGGGGGCCTGCATTGTAACTGCAATGCCGCCATCAATTTTCTCGGCGAACTTAGCGCGGTGATCCTCGCCCATGAAGGCACGAGCTTCTGCGATTTTTTCTTCACTGGTCATGACGCTCTCCTTACTAACGTTATTATCACTTTAAAAGTGATTATACAATAATCAAAGATCGTGTTTTTCAGCCAGCCAGTCCGGTATCGTAATGTCCGCGTAGCCCTTTTTCAGGCCGAACTCGGAGATGTCGCGAAGTTCCGATTTAGGCAGGAACAATGTTTTCAGTGGCTTATTCGGATGCGATATACAGATCGCTTCGGGCGTCTCTCTGTGCTTCCAAACTCTGGTGCGAAGTATAGTCGCCATTTATTTTCTCACCTTAAAGGTTAGTGACGGAAGAAAATGAAATCGGTGATGTTGCGGCAGCCGCTCAGCACCTTCGACCAGGCGCGCTCACGCCACGACGCACGCTCGACCGAGTCGAGGCCGAGAAGGCTCTGGTTGATCAGTTGGTCGCGCAGATCGGGGAATCGAGTCGGACGGACAAGTTGCTCGTACTCGCCGCAGGCAAGGCACAACCGGGCGTCAGGCAGGTCACCGTTCTCAACACTATAGTGATTGAGCCAGTCGTGTTCACAGGGACCATTCAGCATGTCGCGGGTGACGGTTCGCTTCCGGTACATCTGACTTTCAATCAGATAGTCTGACCATGCACGACGGCCTTCGGCGGTCAGGCGATACCATCTGATGATCGTCGGGAAGGAACGATGCCCATACTGTTCGCGACCCGTGGTTTCCTTCCGACGGACGGCCCACCCGCTGACACGCAACGCACGCAAGGCGCCCGTGAGTTGTTGGGCAGTCATCTTCGGGAAAATGCTCTGACCGATCTCCTTCGGTGTCATCTCGCCGCCATGCCCATACAGAGCTTGCGCAATCTGCTTCATGATAGGAGTGAATGTGATCGGATCACGCATAGCGAGGATTCCTCTTCTTCTTTTTGACGATCTCCGGCGCCGGTCGTTTAATGCGATTGTGATGATGATCGCACCAACTTGAGCCGGGTTCGGTCGGATGCCCGCAGAACAGATGTGGGCCAACTTCGGTGACGGCATACCTGCACTGGCGAGTTTTCAGTTCGAGGACAGTCAGGCGCAGTGCGGTCGCGTCATAGAGTTCCGCCTCAGTCGGCTCGACTTTCGCCGGCGGCTCGGGTTCGCGTTGCCCGATCTGGTCGAGGACACCGAACAGGCGCTTCGTTGTCCGCGGGGATCGACGAAGTGGGCCGTTCGGCAAAGCCTTCGCAGTCCTTTTGAGCGCCGCGCCAACGCGCATGCCTGTGAACGGATGCGAAGTGTGCAGGTGCGGGTGTCTGGCGTAGAAACCGATGACCGCGTTTCGGCTCACCTGAAAGCCTGTCTCGTGGGAGATGCGCGCGGCGATGGCAGAAGCGCTCCCGCCATCCTCTCCGTAGACCTTTTCGATAGCATTGTGCTTCTCTTTAATGCTGAGTTCATGCCACCCCTTCATCACGCAGCCCCGGTGTAACCGTCAGCGACCTTCTTTTCAGGAGCGAGGGCATCGAGGGCGGCCTTGATTGCCATCTTGCTTCGACGCACTTCCATGAGCCGGGTCTCTCGGAACATGAGTTCCTCGACGAGAACGGCTTCCTGTAGGACGAACCTGTCGAAATCGACCTTGAGCTTATCCCGGCAATCATCGTCGATGGCTCGGTATGGCGCGACGGATTCGATCAGTGTTGCTGCCAACTCGTCGCCGTCGATCACGCCGCCTTCGTTGTAGCGGTCGATCTGCTCGTATTTCGGGAAGAAACGGTCCCAGAAAATCTTCGGCTTGGTCATTTCAATTCTCCATCCTAACTTTAAAAGTTATATCCATTCAAAAGTGAAAGACGTCAGAGGCGATTTTGTCCGAAAGCTTTAGATTATCGGTGCCTGCTATCGTCTGATCCATGGAGACAGTCTTGAAACTGTCTTTGTGATGAGCGGGGATAAAACGAGTTATATTTTTCGAAACGTTTTCAATTGTTACGCTACCTTCGAGAACCGCGATGATGACTTCTGTGATAAAATCTTCCCGCACGTCTTTGGGGAGGTATTTTGGGGCAAGCTTCGATGCCTGCACATAAAGGGGTTCTGCCTGCAACTGACGCTGCATGAACTCACCCAATGGCAAGTTTGTCTTCGTAGTCTTCGCCCATAATCTCCGAAGTTCGCGTCTACGCTCGGAACGATTGTAAGTTCGCCAGCGAGCCTTGCCCTTTTCCGAATTGTTGTAACGAGACCACGCTTCTTTCGCGGCGTCCGTCGACCTATATCGCTTGACCGATTCCTTGCCCCTCTCCGAAGCGTTGTACGCTCGCATATACTCTTTCCGAGCCTCCTTACGCTTCTCGTTGTGTCGGCGTTGCTGTTCCAGATGACGGGCGTATAATTCAGGATCGGCGCGGATGCGCTCCTGCCGTTGACGACGTGACTCGGTGTTTTTGCTTTTATCGGATGGCATCGTCGCCCCCTAAGATGTCATTGATTGCGAACAGACGATGCTAAAATACCCGTCAGGGTGTTTGATGATCCAGTCGCCAGGCACAGCGGTTCGGGTGCCGTTGCCCCCGACGATCAGGAAACGAGAGCCGTTCTCATCGACATGTCGCTGGTAGTCCTCGAACGAAGAGAACCATTCGCCCCATTTCGAATGTTTCCCGGTGAAAGCCAGCACGTCGGGGAGATTGTCTCTGGTGTACTTGATGGATTCTCTGATCGCCCACTCGTAGCCGTAGTTGCCGTCAGGGAAGGCCGACTCTCTGAGAAAGCCTTTTGCAGCGAGGGAGCGAAGCCGCCGCAACACCATGCCTCTACTCGGCGGGTGCCCTGTGCCGCGAGCCGCTACGTGCCTCAAATGCTCCCGTTTGACTTCATCATTGATGTAGATGCTGTGCGGTCGAACGGCCCTCTTTGCGCAGATCAGCACCATCTCTTCGGTGAGAAGGAATTTGCTCATGCCGATGCCTCACTATTAATAGTCATCTTCGCGCTCATCCATCCAAGTGTTGCGTTCGAGTTCCGAGACTACCTCGGGGTGCTTGTCGTGAATTTCGACGCAGGTGACGCACAGCCGCAGCGTGTCGCCGAATATGTGCCTGGTCGCCATGCCTCGAAGTTGGACGCCTCCGCAGTCGTCACAGACGATCTGGTCGCGCTTCATGTTGTAGACGCGGGAGACGGCCATCGCTCAATCTGCCTCCGCGATCTTCGCAAGCTTCGCCTCAATCTCTGCCTGGAAAGACGGATGAGCGATGATGAGGTAGCCCATCCTCCAGATCGTATGCTCCTGTCGA
Organism: Ochrobactrum sp. BTU2; assembly: GCF_024539785.1. NCBI lineage: Bacteria > Pseudomonadati > Pseudomonadota > Alphaproteobacteria > Hyphomicrobiales > Brucellaceae > Ochrobactrum > Ochrobactrum sp. BTU2. Next base: position 596,425 of record NZ_JAHWRG010000004.1, read on the forward strand.
TAGACACCGCCGAAGCGCTTGATCAGCTTCTTCTCGATGCGATGCGAACGATGACGGCTGAACGGGAACAGGCGTTCGCTCGTGGGCTTGGTGGCGTATTTGCTATAGACGATGTTGGCGGGGGTTTTGTTGGCGCGGATGTCGTTGACATACCCCCTGACCTTCCTCATCATTTCCTCCGCACGGAGAGCAGTCTCGGCAGCCGTTGTCGCGGTGACTGTCTTGCCGAAATGCCGGGCCGGAACGAGGAACTGCACGGCGATCATCTCATCTATGGCATTTTGGTAGCGCTCATAGGTCTGAGTGCTTATCTCCTTGATCTGTTCGAGGGCCTCCACCTGATACGGACGCAATTTAAACCCGGCGCGGTAGGTCGGCTCCCGAGTCATCGCCAGCGGGATCGCATTGTCCTCGACATCGGGGAAATGACGTTCGTCGGCTCCGCTAAACTTATATCGTGCGGGCACCGTTTCCGTGAGGCCGTCGACTGTGTGGTGAGTCCTATACTCTACCGCACAGTCGGACGGAGGATTGGTCAGATAGACCATCTTGGCGTCGGCGCTCGGGTTCGGGCCGAGCAGATCGTCAATAACGCTGCGCGGCTTCGGTGGAACCAGATCGCCGAATGTGAGACGACCCTTTGGAGCGATGATAATCTTGTCGTTCACGATGGTGCCCCAATCTCTGTCATGGAGCGATGCCAGTCCGAGAGTTTCCTGTTGTAGACCTTGCCGTTCTCCACATTCCGGTAGACGACGGTGGCAGGGTACTTATCCTGCCGCTCGCTGTCCGCGTTGCTGATTAGCACTACGGCATAGCGGTTGCCGTTCTTGTGCGACCAGACACTACCCGGCATCGGAACCGGAGCAGGTGCAGGCTTGCAGAGGTGGAGCGTTTCCGACGCTCTGTCGTCGGCGCGGACCAATACCTCTGTCACCCATCCCCGCTTTCTCTGCTCTTCATGGCAAAAGGTTCGCGGACGATTGTCTGGTTCAGGTGCTTTATTTGGCTTGATATCGACGCCGAGCTTCGACCAACGCTTGGCGTCTTCGCGAGAAATGGTCGTCTCAGTGCTCAATATCGCCGGAATGGCACCTTCTAGCGGCCCCTTGACGACACCGCCGTCGTGGAACGTCGAAACGCCTTCCATATTGAGGAAGTTCAGCATGCGTTCGGCGATGGCAGACTCGATTGTCTTCTTCTGGTTCGCGAGAACAGTCGCGGCATCGCGGTCGTTCTCGAAACCATGGACAGTGATGCTGTCGGTGATGCTCTGCGCCAGACCGGCAGCGAGCGAGTAAATCTTCCTCGGGCTGATGTTAATGATCTGTGCTGGTACGAGTGGGGCCAGATGGCTGATCATGATGCGTTCGAGGGCAATCTGCTCAAGCGCCTCGCTCAGTTTGTCCCGCGCTTCAGTCGTGTCGACAGAGACGTTCAGGCTCACCACGCGCTTGTTGTATCCGTCGCGCACCTTGAGCATGTCGAGCAGGCGGCTGCGCGTGAAGAGATACAGCCCGTCGTCATCCGAGTCGGCGTAGTAGTCCGAAGCAAACTCAAGGATGTAGCCGTCTTCGTCGTTCGCCACCGTATTGTCGCGAGGTGACAATTCCGGCATCGGGAACACGGCCAGTTCTTCGACGAAATCGACGTTCTCGTTAGTTAGCTCTTCCGACCTAGGCATATACTGCCCATTCAGCCGCCATCGCATCGGCCTCGGATTGGCGCTTTTCGTTTCCTCGATCGTGAACCCCTCACCCTCTACGATCTGCATCGGGCCGCGGACTGTTCCGTTGCGTTGTTTGTAATACCCACCTTCTCGAATCTGCATAACGTTCTCCTTATTCATAATCACTTTAAAAGTGATAATAGAAGGAAAGTCAATTTAAAAGTGATTATCGATAATTTTAGCGTCGTGCTCCGACGATGCGGGCAGCCTGTGCGTTAGGCAGATCGGGAAACTTCATGACGAATACCACCTCACGGGAGCCACAGCGCGGGCATTTGAGACGTTCACGCAGCATTGAAATCGGCATGGCTCGCCCGCGCGTGCACAACAACGTCATCAAGTCCAGTTCGACCTCGAACTGACACTCGCGTATCGAATACATCCCGTCGCGCTTCCCATGGTTGCAAAACATGGTGATGCGTGCGCTGTGGGTAAAAGCGTCTCCGAGGGTCTCAATCTGCATGAGAACATAAAGAGAACATTCCCCATGAGAGTCAAGAGGGATCATCCACTGAGCGCCGCGAGGAGCCAATCTCTGACTTAGATAGTGATTTTAGTAGCTTTAATTGTTAATAGGCGTGCAAACTTATCCATACTTTTTCACACCGGACAGTTTCATGCTTGAGAAGACATACGACGCCGAGGCGATTGAGCCGAAGATCGCTAAACGATGGGAAGATGCCAACGCATTCAAGGCTGGCGCAGGAGCGAAGCCCGGCGCGGACCCGTTTGCCGTCGTAATCCCTCCCCCGAATGTCACCGGCTCACTGCATATGGGGCACGCGCTTAACAACACAATTCAGGACATTCTGGTCCGCTTCGAGCGCATGCGTGGCAAGAACGTGCTGTGGCAGCCCGGCATGGATCATGCTGGCATCGCAACGCAGATGGTCGTCGAGCGTCAGTTGGCGGAACGGCAGGAGCCAAACCGCCACGTCATGGGTCGTGAGAAGTTCATCGAACGCATCTGGCAATGGAAGGCCGAGTCTGGGGGCATGATCTCCAATCAGCTGCGCCGCCTCGGTGCATCCTGCGACTGGTCCCGCGAACGCTTCACGATGGACGAAGGTCTATCTCGCGCTGTTCTAGAAGTCTTCGTCACACTTTATAAGCAAGGTCTAATGTACCGCGACAAGCGGCTGGTTAATTGGGACCCGAAGCTTCTGACCGCGATCTCCGACATCGAAGTCGAGTCGAAGGAATCCAAGGGACACCTCTGGCACTTCCGCTATCCGCTAGAAAACGTCCCTTTCGATCCGGAAAACCCGCACACTTATATTGTCGTCGCCACAACACGCCCTGAGACAATGCTTGGTGACACGGGCGTCGCCGTCAATCCGAACGACGAACGCTACCACGCTCTGGTCGGCAACGACGTAGTTCTTCCGCTTGTCGGTCGCCATATCCCGATTGTCGCGGACGATTACGCAGATCCGGAAGCCGGTTCCGGTGCGGTGAAAATCACACCTGCGCATGATTTCAACGATTTCGAAGTCGGCAAGCGTAACGACCTGCGTGCAATCAACATTCTGACACCAGATGCGTCGATCACAATCAAGGATAATGCCGACTTCCTTGAAGGTCTCGAACTGAGTCCGCAATTGAAGTCTCTGATCCATGATCTGGACGGACTGGATCGTTTCGCGGCTCGCAAGCGCATCGTGGAGTTGATGGATGAGCACGGGTATCTTGAGAAGATCGAGGACCATACGCACATGGTTCCGCACGGCGACCGCGGCGGCGTGCCAATCGAGCCTTATCTGACTGACCAGTGGTACGTGAACGCAGCCGAACTGGCGAAACCGGCCATGGCGGCTGTTCGCGAAGGCAAGACCAAGATCATCCCGGCCAATTGGGAAAAGACTTACTTCGACTGGATGGAAAACATTCAGCCATGGTGCGTGTCTCGCCAGCTTTGGTGGGGACACCAGATTCCGGCCTGGTACGGTCCCGATGGCCATTGCTTTGTTGAAAAGAGCGAAGAGGAAGCAAAGGCTTCCGCGCGTGCTCACTATGGCGAAGATGTTGCGCTGGAACGCGACACCGACGTTCTCGACACGTGGTTTTCCTCTGCTCTATGGCCTTTCTCGACGCTCGGCTGGCCGGACAAGACGCCAGAACTCGCGACTTACTATCCGACAAGTGTGCTGGTTACGGGCTTCGACCTGATCTTCTTCTGGATCGCTCGCATGATGATGATGGGACTTCACTTCATGAAGGAAATCCCATTCCACACCGTCTACATGCACGCCCTCGTGCGTGATAAGAACGGCGCCAAGATGTCGAAGTCGAAGGGCAATGTCATCGATCCGCTCGGGCTTATCGACGAGTACGGCGCCGACGCGCTCCGCTTCACCCTTGCAATCATGGCCGCTCAGGGCCGCGACGTTAAGCTGGACCCTGCTCGAATTGCTGGCTATCGCAATTTCGGCACCAAGCTCTGGAATGCGACCCGCTTCGCTCAAATGAACGGCGTGAAGCTCAATCCGAATTTCCGGCCAGAAGAGACGGAACTTCCCGTCAACCGCTGGATTCTCACGGAACTGACCAAAGCGACGCGCGCTGTTACCGAAGGCATTGAAGGCTATCGTTTCAATGATGCTGCAGGAGCGGCCTATAAGTTCGTCTGGAACCAGTTCTGTGACTGGTATCTCGAACTCCTGAAGCCAATCTTCATGGGCGATGATGAGTTCGCAAAGGCGGAAGCTCAGGGGACCGCAGCATATTGTCTGGATCAGATTTACAAGATGCTGCATCCGTTCATGCCGTTCATGACGGAAGAACTGTGGTCGCTTACAGCCAACGAGGACAAGCCGCGTGAAAGCGTGCTGGCGCTCGCAGAATGGCCGACCCTCACCTTCGAGGATGCGGAATCCGCAGCGGACATCAACTGGCTGGTTGATCTCGTCACCGGCATTCGTTCGGTTCGCACTGAAATGAACGTCCCCGCCAGCGCAAAGGCTCCTATTGTGGTACTGGATGCAAATGCATTGGTGGAACAGCGCTTCGAGCGCCATGAGGCAGCAATCCAGCGTCTGGCTCGCGTTGAAGACATTTCCTTCGCGGAACAGGCCCCCGGCTCATCCGCACAGCTAATGTTGGATCAAACCACGATTTGCATCCCGCTCGGCAGCCTTATCGATCTCAAGGCAGAAGACGCTCGCCTGAACAAGGAACTAACCAAGCTCGCTCAGGAGATAGAGCGCGTAGGGAATAAACTCTCGAATGAGAAGTTCGTCGCAAATGCAAAGCCGGAAATCGTGGAAGCTGAGCGTGAACGTTTGGTTGAATTGAGTGAAGCAATCCAACGCCTCACAACTGCCCGGCAGAGAATATCCGGCAGCAACTAATTAGAAAAAAGGGGCGCTTCGGCGTCCCTTTTCACTTCTTATGCGTACCCCGGCATGATGTCATTGGGATCGCCACCTGCGGCCCGGTAACCCTCGATGTAACAACCGATGTCGGTGAGTGACTTCGACGATCCGCAATTGAGACAGGTGTGCTTCTGACCGAGCCTGTGTTTGTTCGCGTCCCATGCCCGGTACAGATGACGCGGACATTCGCGCCATCGACGGTGGTTCTCTCTGATGTCAGCGAGCATCTTTTTGTAGTCCGTCGTTGTGTCGGTCTTATTCATTTCGCCGCTCCCTTGAGCAAGGCATGGAGATTTGCGATGGCTTCGAGCGGGGTAGCCCCTTCGGCACAGAAATCCACGTATTGATTTCCATAAGCTAGCGCCTCTCCGATGCCGACATGTGGTGACTTATTGCCGATGGCGGCGAGCCACGGACGACGGCCGTACTCCTCATCTTCACACCAAAGCAGAAACGCCTTGTCGCCCTGTTTCAATCGGATGATCTCCGCGATGAATTCACTCTCGGTCATATTCGCCCCTGCGACATTTTATCAATTTCACGAAATACGTGTATTTAATCTCGGCTTAACTACAACTCTTAAATGAGGCGAAACAAATCTAAGGTAGTAATAGCCCCATCGAAGCAAAACGCCTCGAAACGAATAATTAAGGTAACAGGGTATAGGGTTAAACGAGGGCATTACCATGATGAAGATTTTCCGCAAGTTTCGTAAGAATGAAAGTGGCGCTACAGCAATCGAATACGGCCTGATCGCCGCTCTGATGGCAGTCATTGTTATCGCGGCCTTTACCGGTCTCGGCGATGCGTTGAAGACGAAGTTCACAGAGATCGCCACTACGATCAAGACCGGCGAAGCGCCAAAAGCGCCGTAATTCATTCTTCACTTCTGAGAGGAGGCTTTGGTTGCTCCTGAGCCTCCAGACTAGCCGCCCGTCCCTGTGATGGGCGGCCTTTTTATTTGTCCTGATGGACGGTGAACACAAGCTCCGGCTTGAAGGCGATTTCGACCAGTAATTCGTTCGCCTTCATAATGCCCTCGGCTACTGTTTCCGGACTGCGCATGTTGTGCAGATCATCGTTGATGTCAGTGAGCACCTCGACCAATCTCAGCACCCGGTCGTCAGGCTCGCCCGCGTATCGCCGGAGTTGTTCGAAGGCTTCATCAAGGCGGTCACTCATAGCTCAATCCAGATCGGGTTTTCGAATACGCGCTGACCTGAGCGCAGGAAGTGCTCATATTCACCGGGGAGGCGTGTTTCCGCCGAGACGATGATGCGTGGAAACCGCATCGCAGAGATCGAGGTTTCCCCTGCCGCAGGCCACCATGCAACCAAGTCGGCATCATGAGGATGCCTGTGCCCCCTGAACCCGGCCCGGTGTGCCATGATGCTGTTTTCGAAAATCATAAGAGTAAGGTTCATCTCAACCCCCTATCCTGCAAAATCGCCTGTGTGATCAGGAACGCCACAGATTCGGTCAGTTCGGCCTCGTCGATCATGTCGATGAAGGCATTGCGCACGTCCTTCGGCGGGGTCCATGCGTCGACGAAACCGGCGGCGATGAGGTCGATCTCGGTGCGCTCGGCCTTCGTGGCGTCCCTCACGGGCCTAACAGGCTTCGGCAGATGGTCGACCAACTCGACCGGCTGCGCAGACGTGACGATCATCGCGGCTCGCATGTATTTGTGCTTCTTGTCGCTTATGACCCGCACCACATCATTGTCACTGAGGCTGATGACCGATCCGCCCGTCGAGTCGACGAATTGTGTGAATTTGTTGACGTTGAGTTCGAGTTGCGCACCCTTCTCATCTGCCAATGTGATGAACCAGTCGGCGTGAGATGTACGGAAACGCCCTCCCACCACTGTCAGCTTATCGGAGCGATCCTCGCGGTCGTTGATCGATTCCCACTTCATATCAGCAGCCCCCAAATGATAGTCTCAAGACCTCTGCGCGCGTTCTCTTGCTTCTTGATCGAAGCTTCGATGTCATCGACATTGACGCCCTGGGCTGTGTACATTCCGTAGGTCGCGGCGGCCATTACGAGGGCGTTGAGATGTTCAGTCAGTATCTCCGGCAGTTGGCTTCGCACCTCGTCGTGGGAAACCGAGAAAGTCAGGCGATCAATTTCTCGCACAAAGCGCTCGGCCTCGGTTGCACTGAGTTCGCTGACCTTGTTTTTACCCACAGATTCGAGGAATGCCTTAACCTGTATTCTGCGCCGAACGTAGGTGGCGTCCTCTTTGTCGCCGAGGTAGTCGCGGGCGAACTCAACGGCCTTCTTCACAGCATCCTCGATGCCTGTGACGAACCGGATGCTGCGGGCAACCTTGTGCTCGTTGTCCGCTACGACACTCACGATGTCGCCAATTTTAAGATGACCATCATCGACCGGCTTGCCGTCACTGTTCCAGAAGATCGTGAGCCACGCGACTTTGAGGGCTATGTCCTCGCCGTGCTCGTCCCTGAACACGATGCGCCAGCAGCCATTCTTATGGTCATGTTTCATATGATAGACGGTCAGGTTATCGGCCCGTTCCTGCCGAGCATCAACGGTTTCCCACTTCATCCCCGTGCCCTCTTACGGTTCGCCTTATCCTTGGCGCGCTTTGCCTTGATGGTCTGGCGCTTCTTGCTCTCAGCTTTCGTGAGACGCTGCTTATAGGGCGCTCGTGGATGCCGGATGCTGCTAAGGTCTGACCCTGCGGGCAAATTGCCGACGAGGCTCGCACCTAAAGCGAGGAGGTCGCGAAACAGGCTGTTCATAGCGCCACCTCATTCTCCGCTTCATCTTCTTCGGTCTCGTCATTGAGGGCGCGGGCTTCCTCAATAAGCAGGTTGAACCGCTGGCGCATGGCGCTGCCGTCCACCTGGACGGACTCAAGGGCGATGCTATGTCCGCTTCCGTGTGAACTGCGATACTCGTAGATGCGGCAATTGAGCTTGGCCGGCGTATCCCTGAGCAACAGATCGCGCTTCAGGTTGCACATGTCGGCGTCCATCAGCACCCTCTGGACAGCATCCCAATGACCTCTCAGCGGGATCACGAGTGGTCGGCGCTGCGAGGATGCGCGCAGCAGCCCATGCGAGGGTAGTGCGAGCGGCTTGCTCAACGAGCTTGCGATCTCCGGACGTAGCAACTCCTGCGCTTTATCTGGGAGCAAACGGTGGTCGAAACTGACGCTGTAATAGCAGGGGAAGTCCTGCGAATAGATCGGCTCGTAGACGCTGACGAACTGAGCGCTTGGAACCTCCAATATGAATTGCATTGTCGATCTCCTTTAAAGTTATATAATCACTTTTAAAGTTATTCAGCAAGCACAAAGTCGCTTCCGACTCCATTTCTCAGGATCGGCTCGAACTCATGCGCGGATTCGTATGGCTCAACTCACGGCGGAATCCGTTTTGCCGAAACTCACAGACGGATTCGTTTTGGCAGAACTACAGAACGGATTCGTTTATCCGCTTCCGCAGGTCAGGCCGCAGCCTCGATGTCGACCTCGACGTGGATGCGATCAAACGGGAACTCAAATCCGCTGTCCCCCTTGTCGACGAGGCCACTCTTCGCCAGCGCGTCGAGGTCTCCGTGGACGTTCTTCACATCTCGACCAACTCGACGGGCGATCTCCCTGACGCTCATCGCGCCTCGACCGCTCATCGCTCGGATGATCTCCATGCGCGTAGCCGAGAGCGTCTTGACCAGTACGCTCCAATTGTCGAACGTGAACGTCGAGCGATCCTCGACGGCCCTGCCCGCAGCCGCCATTGCAGCCCGAGCCTCGACCTCGGCAATGGTGTCGTCGTAAGTCTGAACTCTGACTCTAAGCGTGTTCATCGATCCATCCTTCCATGTCTGCCCTGAAATCCTCAAGAAGCTGCCGGATACCCTCGAAGGTGTAAGGCACTTCGCGCTCACCGATATGCTTGTGATCGCCCTTGCCTGCCTCGTTGTCGTAGCGCATCACGCATACTCCATCGACGACGAAGGCCAGACGGTACTTGAACTGGTGCTCGCTACCCTTCAACGGGGCAGGCACATGCCAGATGACCATCTGAGCGAACATGTTGTCGCTGATCTGTCTCCGGTCGTTGAGGATACGTGTTGCTTTCATGTTGGTGTTTATACCAACAATCTCTGCCGTTGGCAATATCACCAACGCATTTCTCCGAAGATTTTTTCAAGGTAGCGGATCGCTTAGCCGTCTGGAACGCCAAGGTAACGACGCCATCTCAAGCTCCAAGGTAGCGCCGCCAGAACTGACGCCAAAGCTCCAAGGTAGCGTGTGCAGATCCGGCGCGGCCTGTTCCCGGTCGATCCTCGATCGAGGAGGACGGGATGCAACCGGCCCGACTGCCCTTCGAAATGGGCGGCCAGGCGGTCATTCATCGCGTCCAGGCGGCACCTACCCGTCACGGAATCCACCTGCCAGCGCGTGGCAATGGACTCGGATAGGGAATGACAAGCCAGACACAAGAAACGCGCCAGCGGGCTTTAATGGTTCGATTAGGAAATACGGCCGGAATCGGCAGTAAAGGCGCGACGGGATCGGCCTAAACACGGGCAAAAAGAAAGCCCGACTCCACATGGGAACGGGCTTTGAATTGACAGAGATTGCGAACAATCAAACGGTAGGCCGTGGCACAATCGCACATTGGCTATCGGGTTAAAGGTTCACGTCGCCATTAGCTAAGCGACTCGAACGCTGGCGGCAATGCTTCACGGGATCAACCAGACAAGCAAAAGCCCGGCAAGGGAGTCATTCCTGCCGGGCTTTCGTTGTACCTCGCGGGAGTCAATCGCGAGGCGGTAGGAAAGGCTTTAACATGAAAGCCAATAAGGCGACGATTGCGAGCGGTAACAAGCTTTGCGCCTTGATTGCTTGCCATACCGCGAACGCGGCGCAACCGATCAAAAAGCCCACATAGGGGTTAATCATGAGCGCGACTCCTTTTCCGAGTCCAGCTTATCAGCGGCCATTGCCGCTAAATCGGCCATTTCCAGAATCCGCTTTGCCCGCTCGCGTTGTTCAACGGCATATTCACGCAATGACGATTGAGCGCTTTTACCGGCTTGCAAAAGTATGTCGGTTTTCCGTCCGCCCTTCGTTATGCATGCATAGGCGTTAGCGCCGATAAGCATGCGAACGGAAATAGGTTCAAGCCGTCGCGGGTTCGGATAGGTGCATGTGAAAAAATCCACTAAGCCCCACGCCGACTCTACCTTTTCTTTGTTGGCGTGAATCGCATGTCCGCTTTCATCGCGGTAAAAAAGCAAATTGCTTTTCCAGTTAATGAGCGCCAGCGCCTGAGCCTTCGTTTCAATGATAGATTCTTTATACATTTGACGACTCCGCCAGTTCTAACCATTCCGGATAAGCTTCACGCGAGCTAACAAGCCCGACTAATTCCGGCTTTTGAATGAGGATTAAGCCGTTGGATTGAACGGCTAACACCTCATAAATGCCGTCGCGGCCTTTCGCCCATGGCGCGCTCAAATAGGCTTGCGTGTATCTGACTTTATCGCCGCATTTCATGGCCGCGACTCCAACAATTCCAGTTTACGAACAACATGCGAGCGCGTGAAGGATTCGCCGCTTTCAAGCGTGAAGCCTATGAATGAACGCTTGCGGCAAATGTCGCGGGCAATAGCGGCGCAACTATCAATTGAATAGCGCCCGTCAAAGATATAAATCCCGTCCGATCCCAATGCGGGAATAGGTTTCTTTTCACCGTCGAATCGGGGCGGAATAGACCCGGCAACATATCCGGTTGAATGCTTATAGAACGTTGCGAATCTCATACCCGCGACTCCCGTGCAAACATGTCGGCAGTTTCCGGGCAACGATACGGCGGCACATAATCCGGGTTATCGGCCTGAATATCGGCAAGCTTTTCAGCGCGCAATTCCGCGACTTTTGCGTCGTATCGCGACCAGTCAACGGCGCTTTCCCATGCCTGATAACCCCACGAGTCGCCCATGCGATAATAAAAATCCATCGTTTCCGGTTCGCCCGTCATGGCGACAAGCAACGTTTCAATTTCGTTATGGTCCCATTCCTGCAAAGGCTTGGCTAACCACGAATCCAGCGCGTTATCATAATGAGATATGAAGCCGTCATAGCTTGTGAAGCGCTCGCGGATAGCAGCGCGCAAACTGATATGATTTTCGGCCTTGCTGGCCTTGAATAAGGCGCGGACGGTTTTCAGCGGGATATGGCAGAAAATCCGATCGGTCGCGAAATTGTATTCACGTGGCGAGTCCATCGACTCGAATTTCAGGCCGATGGAATCCGCGTCATAAGTTTCGACAACGGTTTTTTCCGTCTGATAATCATACCGATTGCGCTTAGCCTTGCGCGTCATTCCCAATTGTTCGCCCGCCCACGAGTCGAACGCTTCCGCATACCATTGCGCGATTTTCAGATATGCGGCGCGATATTCTGTAACATCGAAAAGGATTTGCGCAATTTCGTTTTGACCAAGTCGCAATTCTTCCGCGACTCCATCCTCGGCTTGACCTTCGTCGGCCTGATATTCGACATGCGACTCTTCTTGCGTGTCAATCTCGCTAGACCAAATGGAATGGTAAAACCCGTCAAACGGGATAGTGGTTAGAAGCATGATCGGCTTTGCCATTGTGTGACTCCTCACAATGTTAAGTGATAACTTTAAAAGTGATTATTCATCCAAAGCTTTCAAGGCTTTCCAGTGGAAGCCCGCGCCTTCGATATCGTTCCGCAACTCGGCAATTACTTCCGGCAAGCGGGCGTTTAACATTGCCGTCAATTCGGCCTTATCCGCGCTCAATTGTTCTTCAGTAGCTTCCGGCCAAACTGCGGCACGTCGCGCCGCATCAAAGTCACGGGCTTTGCCTTCACCAACTCGGCACCATGGGCGATATTCCAGCGTATAGGGAACGTTCGGCATTTCTGCCGCGTCCGCGTATTTCTCAAGCGAATAGAGCGGAATTTCCGCACCGCTCGCGTCAATCGCCACAAGTTGCCATGCTGGAAGCTTAGATTTACCGTTTATAATCTGGCGCTTTTCGCCTTCCAAAAGGCCGTTATGATCCCTGTTGCTTGCGAAATAGACGGCATTTGCAACATAGTGCATAGGACCATCGGTGCTGCAAAGGTGCCACTTAATCAGCGGTTCCAATTCTGGAAATACCCGCGCAATCTCATCATGAGCCTCGCCGCCGCCATAGTCGCGCCATGCATTCCCACGCCATTCGTCAATAACGCATGTGATTGAAAACGTGTTATGCCCATTGCGATATTCATCATCAAAGCGGATTTTAACCCGCATGCGCAACTTTGCGGAACCGTCCTTATACTCGCGGCTTGCGCTCCACTTTTGACTTGTGAACGTTTCCGACTTGTAGTTATTGCCGCCGATTGTGCGGGCGAACATGCGCCCGGAAACGCCATTGATTGAATGCGCGTATTCTTCCGAAACGACTGGATAATTTTTCATGGCATGACTCCTTTGCCGTGTTTGTCTGGCAACACATAATCACTTTAAAAGTTATTATGCAAGCGCAAAAAGTGATTCACTTCAAAACTGTTTCGCCCGCGCCGTCATTGAAAGCCGCGCGGAGTCTGGCGTCGCCCGTAAAAAAGCCATACCAGGTTTCACCTTTCTGATAATCGCCACTGGCAAGCTTTGCCATTTTCTCGCGAGCGTCCGATATGTCGGAAAGATAGCCTGAAACCTTGTCACGAATTGCCGCGCAAATGGCGTCATAACCGGCTAGGCCGTTCGCGCGGGCTTTCCGTCGATCCGCCAGCAACGCAAGGCACGTCACGCGATTGTCGGCTACTTCCTCTTTTGCCGTGGCGTAAAGATTGCCCGCCTGCCATGCCGTTTGATATTCGCGCTCATGTTCCGCCTCGCGCTTCGCCATATGATCGGCGGATCGGGCGGCAGTCAAAGCCGCATCCATTTCGCGCGGGTTATCCTGCCATGACCAGTAATTGCCGTATCTACCAAAGACCAGTTCTGCTGCAGGCTCTTCAAACACGGTTCCAAAGTCGATCATAGGCCCGCCGTCGCAACCGCCAAACTGATAACCGGCAACAAAGCGGGCTTTGCCGCCCCTGCCCGGCAACTGATACACAAGGCCATAGCAAAGGCCGGTTCCATCCTTGAAAACATCAGCGTTTGGATCGGTAAACCAACCCGAATCGTCGCGAGTGTCCCATATACCGTTGCGCCCGCCACAATTGGCCATGACGCGCCCAACAAACCGCAAGCCTGCCTTTTCAGGCGACTCCACATATGCAAGCCGATCGGATGAGCGCGGCTTGTCGTTTGACTGCCATGACACTGCAGGACCGGACTCGGACGGATAGCGGCGCTTTCCGGCTTCAACATCCTCGCGGGCATTGCGCAACGCCGTGACTGCATCAATCGGACCTCGCACCGGCCCATGAGGCGAAAACCATGCGCGATTGCGCAAGCGGTGCCAGCGATAGCTTTGCACAAGCAACGTCAAAGGCTCATCCTGCATGCGGACGGTGTTATCATGCCAAGCGGTTTTAAGGGCTTCATTCATCGTTCTGACTCCTCGAATAACGTTTAAAGTGACAGGCCGGGCGCGCTAATTGCTTTCCCCACAACGGCAACCCATGCCGTCAACTGCCGGGCAATCGGACTCATGCGGCGCTTGCAAGGGCGAAACCTCCCATGTGCCGAAACCGTTCGAAGTGGCATGTTCTTGCGCCTCTTCCGGGCTATCGAAAGGCCCATGAAAGAAGAAACCGCCACCCATTGAACCGGCAACTATGATCCATTGATTATCCATATCAGGACTCCTTGAAAGGCCGCGAGTGGGCAATGATCCAAGCCCGGTTCCACAAATCCGCATCAGCTTGCACATGCGGGCGCATCGGCTTCAAACAGAACTTTTCCCACGCTTCCAGCATAAGCATGTTCGCATCGCTGAAATCATGCGTTGCGCAAATGTCCAGCTTGCCCGCCGCCTTATAGGCCGCGTTCCGTTCGTCTATGTCGACCAGATGAGCGGCAAGGTCGCGCTTCACAATGAACCGGAATACAAGCGCAAGGCATGCCGCCACGGCTTCGCCTGCAGTCGCCGCTTCCATATAGAAGCCCTCGCAATGCTCGGACGTGTAAAGCCCTATCAACCATGCATCGGGCTTGTCGGGGTTATCCGCATGCGCGTCACCTAACCGAACGTCAACGCCTTCCGACTCCGTAATGCGAAGCGTCAAGCCAAGTCCGAATTGATAACGCTCCCACGCGAGGCAACCGCCGCCCATATGTGCGACCTCGAAACCGGCTTTCATGAACGTTTGGCCGTCATCGGTTTCGGATAGCTCGCGCTGCAAATCTGCAAGTGTCTTCATATCCGTTCCCCTTATTCAGCGTTATCGACAACGCACATGATTTGAGCGCCTTTAGCGTCAATCCACGAGTCCACGTCGATTTGAATGGTTGAAACGCCTTCCGCCATTGCTAGACGGCAGTCGTCATAGGACATGTCATAATCCATCGTGTAGGCTTGCCCGTGAATGAGCGCGATAAGTGCGAACGTCTTTATCATTGTGTGACTCCGAATAACTTTAAAAGTGATTGTTTAGATAAGCGCGAGCGATGCGCCTATGAAGGCGGACGCCATGACGGCAACCATGCTCAAGGCCGCGAACCGATAATCGAAAGCCTTATCCGTTGTGCTGGCATGTATGACAGGCGCGAGCGTGTGGCAGGCGTTGCGAGCGGCAGGGCGGGAACCATTGACCCATGCGCGAGCGGCCTTGTCTGCCTTTGACATGGTGGCGTTTGCGAGGCGGTAGGCTGGCACGGCGGGCATGACTGACTCCTTGTTAGTTCGTGTAGGCATAATAACTTTTAAAGTGATTATGTCAATATAAAAGTGAGCGGCAAGGCGCCAGTTATGACGCGCTGCAGGTGCATCGCTTCATATGCGCGCCTGGTATGCAGCCTATAGAGCTAAACCATGAGCCTAGATCGAGGATGGATTAGGCAATCGTTTCAATTGAGACCATGAACAATCAAGCCCGTGCATGTGCATGACTGCAGGTGCATGAGCCTGCTAGTGCGCGCCTGATATAGCCTGACAATATGTGAATGTGATTGCGCGTGACTGATAGCAATTGAAACACATTGACACTGATAGAGCGTGACCGGGCGCGCGTTGTGCTGCCTGATAGCGCGTGAAGCCGCTTGACACTGATAGACACGTGCCCGGCTTCGGGTCCCTCCTCCTGGGGGTGTGGTCCGCGGGGGGCGCAGAGCCGGGGGTGATGAGCGTTTTGATTTTGGAATCGACAAGATCGCCCAAAATGATTTTCTGCAATATCCGCGGGACGCAATGCAGAAAATCGAATGCTAAAAAACACTGTAGTTTCAATACATTATCTTATGTGTGTTTTATTTTCTGAATATCCGCGGGGGGCTGTGCCTCTATGTTGAACTGCGTGTTTTCGCACTTCGCACCTCGTACATGTGCGCCTCCCCGCGGAAATTCAGAAAATAGTCCGCAACACTTCGAGATTCCTTATTTTACAGGGAGTCCAGCTATGTTTATTTTCTGCGTTGCGCACCGCGGATATTCCGCAACAAATCGGGCGCGAGATTCACGACACGAAACTGCGGATACAAAAAAGCCCGCTCGAAGCGGGCCTCTTTTTCTCAATTTGCGTGTTGCGCACTATCTGTCGTCTTTCGCCTTAACGTAATCAGCGTGCACGAATTTCTTCGTCGGACGACCGCGACCGCGCGGAACGACACTCAAAATGTTGTGCTTGGCTTCGAGTCTGAAAATCACCTCGTTCACCTCCCGCTCGCTCATTCGACCGAATGTCACGTCACCATGCATCAGGGTTCCGATGCCGACACCCTTCGCACCGGCAGCATTGATGACCGTCGCCAAATGGTCAGCGACACGGACAACGTTTCCGCTGCCCATCATCTCTCTCGTGTTGGCTACCATTTCCTTCGTGTAGAAAATAACGTAGTCCCACGCCCAATTGATGTGATCTTCCTCGATGCGCTTGCTGTTGCATGAAGCACTGACGACCAAGGCGATACGCATCGCTATCTCGCGAGAACGAGAGAACATGCCATCCAGCCGCGATGGCTCATATTGGTTCATCAGGTCGACGACTTCCTGCGCGATCTCGTCGAGCCGACGTAGCGCCCGATCCGAGAACGGTACTTCGATAGGCTCGTCGACCTCTGTCGCACTCTCCTGAGCAAGGAAATCATCATCGCCATCCGGGTTTCCGTACTCGACGATCCACTTCTGCAATGCCTTCGGGATCTGCTTCCAGCGACGCGGTTGCTCCACGCGACGAGGCTCACGGCTATTGACGACCAGAAGACGGTTGAGGAAGCCGTTGGCGACATCATCTTGCGACAGGGCGTCGAAGAATGTCTCCGGGGTCGATAGGCCGAGCATGGTGACGGCGGGACGCTTCACGATCATGGAGCGCATCGCTTCGACCTGCTCTTTCGACTTTCCGTTCGTTGAATAGGAGGTCGGCAGAGCCACGCCATCAAGCATGCCGAACAGGGAGATGAGCATCGTCTGTGCATCGCGGAGGTTCGTGTTCGACGACTTGCCGGTGCTGGCGAGAAGTTTGCCGAACTCATCATAAACGGTGACGTGACGCGGCTTCCAGGCAAGCTCGCCCATGATACCAGCTTCGGAGGCGTACTTGTTCGGCCCCATCAGATGGGCGACGCCTGCTTCGGTGAGCGCGCGACTCAGGAACTTACGCCCGAACTCCTTGCCCGAGCCGGTGGCACCCAGATTGACGAGATACATCGACGCGAGATTGTCGAGCGTGGTCGACCAGTTGCGCGCCACAACGACGGAGCCGAGGGCGAGCGCTGCCTGCACGGCGAACTGTGGCTGCGTCTGGGTGGATGTTGCGTTGTAGTGATCGACGGCCAAGCCAAGCTTGCCGGGGATCGTCAGGAGGCGTCTCGGAACTCCCTTTACCTTCGGCTGATCTGACTTCTCCCTACCCTCGCGCGGCGGCAAGTCATCGAACTCGTCGGCGATGTCGATCTCGGGTTCTGTCTCCGGCTCTTCATCCTCGATGTCGTCGAACTCGTCGGCGATCGCATCATATTCTGCCTGCCACCGGCAGTCGTTCGACGCCTGCACGATGCTGGCGAAGGTGACGGGCCGTTCCTTGCTGAATTTGAATGAGCGCCACTGATCCTTGAGCACTCGCGCCTGATATTTACGCGACTGCTTCGAAAAGTCGGCCCAAACGTGCATTGCCTCGACCGCACCGCCGAACTCGTGGTGCAGCGCCATGCCGACCTTTACCCATCCGGCGCGGTCGTCGCACCAGTCTGGCAGATCGAGATGCTTCAGGTAGTCTTCGGCCTCGGCATAGCTGATCCCGAGCGGATCGGCGTCCAATTCGACATCATATTCATCGTCTTCGCCGGTCAGTTCATCGAGAAGATCGGGTTCGATGGTCGGAATGAGTGTCTGCTCTGGGTCAAACGGACTTTCCCATCGATATTCTTTACCCGTATCCGGGTGAATTGAGGGCGGAAGCGCGACCTGTTTGCCGGTGCCGAACAACTCAATCTCGGCGCACCAGTGCAATTTGCCGTCGGCGCCTTCGATCTTTTCATCACTATGCCATAGCTTTTTCGACCTGTAAGGCTTCTCAGACAGCAGATAGAAGTGTCGGGACTCACCACCTGAGCCGGAAATAACTGTGGGGAAGTCATATAGCGCCTCAGAATCTGGCAATTGCAGCAGATCGACGAGCTTTTTACGCGCGATCCGCGTGTATCCCTCGTCACGGATGTCCATATCGATGACGAGTAGGTAAAAGCCCTCGATTCGGGACGGTTCGCCGAGACGAACGCCAATGTTGCGGCCTGGGACGTATGTCTTGTCCAGTTCCGCGACACTCATGGTCGGCAGTTCGGTCCAGTCTTTGCCGACCGGCGCTTTTGAACGGTTTTTCAGCCAAATGACAGAAAAGCCAGCTTTCGCCAGCCGTATAGCCTCTTTCAACAATGTCTCGCCTCCGCATGAAGGCTTGGAATGTGACGAAGAGGGTCTGCGCGTCCGAAAACGGACTGCAAGATCATAGAACTATGCATTTCGCCCCCTAATTTCCGGTCTTTTAAGAGGAAACAGGGGGAGTTATTTGCTGGTGATAAATGGCGTCAGGTCTTCGACCGTCAGTTTGGAGCCAACCAAAGCAATGAACTGCCGCATCCGATTCGCCGGAATGCAGTTTTTCTTCGTCCAAACATAGACGGTCTGCTTGTTCTTCACCACCAAGTCAGCCGCGATCTTCTCGACATCGAGGATATCGCGACCTTTTTCCTGAAAACGGTGCTCTGGGAGCTTCTCGACAAGCAGTTTGTAAAGGGCACTCGGTTGACGACCATTGACGAAACGACCGATGGCGACCGCAGGTTTTACATTGCGCATTTCATACCTTTCAGAGTAGCGATTTGTGATAACTATAAAAGTGATTTTAATAATTGACAACTTACTTTTAAAGTGATTTTAGTGGAGCACATTCTCAGACGAGACTGCTAAAAACCCAAACAGGAGAACATTCTATGAGCCTTGAAAAGGAAATCGCTGAACTTCGTGAAGCCATCAAGGAAAACAGCGAACTGCTGAAATTCCTGACTTCGGCGGCGAAGGGCGGTCTGGGCGATAAGGCCGCTGCCGCGAAGTCCTCGGCGAAGGGCGACGACAAGCCGAAGGCCGAGGATAAACCGAAGGCTGCTTCCCGCTCCCGCGCCTCCTCGAAGAAGGAAAAGGTGCCTTCTGCAAAAGAAATGGGCGAAGCGACCACAGAGTTCCTCGACGTGGATAACGAGGCTGAATACAAGGATCGCCGCGCCCTCGTCGTCGATATTGTCGGCCATTTCGGCGTAAAGAAGATGAGCGAGATCGAAGAAGGCGACCGCCAGAAGGCTCTCGACATGCTCGAAACCTACAAGGCCGGTGAAGACCCGTTTGAAGGTCTCGGTGACGACGGCGACTCCGGTAACAAAGACGACGATCTCGCTTGATCTTTGAATCACTTTTAAAGTTAGACACTGTGATTACACAGGGTCTTTATGCAGCAAGGAGAACAGCATGAAGAAGTGGAAGTTAGAACTCGGTCAGACTGTCACCCTCGCCATGAGCGGTGAACAGGGCGTCGTTGTCGGGCGCGCTGAATATGAGATCGACGAAGATCGTTACCTCGTTCGCTACAAGGCAGGCGATGGCCGTCTTGTTGAAAACTGGTGGCCCGAGAGCGCCATCGGCTGAGCCAAGCGACCCTGCTCTGCGGGGTCTTCTGGTGAGCGGCGGCTCGCCATGCGGTTAGCCCAAGCAGCAGCCGCATCCGCCGTTCCCCTGAAGATCATGGAGAACATCATGAGCAGTTATTCGAGGGCGCTGCGCGAACATTTCGTGCAGGTCTTTCTCAATTGGGATGGGCCGACTGACCCGAACGACACCGAAGCGCGCCAATCGGCAGAAGCTCGTGCCGACCATTTTCTCATCACAAGTAGCCAGATCACCGCAGCCAAGCGCTCGCGGGAGCCGAAGCTCCGTCTGGTCCAATAACTCAACCAGCCGCAGGAGCATCCAATGGCATCACATATCCTGAAATATTTCGCATATGAGCATCTTCCTCCGCGCTTGCGGGAAGTGAGCAAGCCCATCGGCGACCTCGCTCGCGAGATGGACGATACGCTCCCTGATTGCGCCGAAAAAGATGAGGGGCTGCGTAAACTCCTCGAAGCAAAAGATTGCCTCGTGCGAGCAAAGATGGAGTCCTGATGGCTCCGCGTGCGCACGCCCGTCTCAGCCCCTCAGCGTCCCGTAGATGGCTCCGCTGCCTCGGATCGGTCAACTTCATCGAAGCCCTCGAAGAAGAAGACGATTCCAATGACGCGGCGGACGAAGGGACACTTCTGCACGGCTTGATGGAACGGGCGTTGCACGACGACCTGGACGCTTATGATTTCATTGGCGAGACGCACAAGCTCAACAACGTCACCCTCGAAGTGACCGATGAAATCGCCGAAATGTTGCAGTTCGGTCTCGATGAAATCGACGCGATACCGGGCAAACTCCTCATAGAAAAGCGTGTCGATCTGGGTCGGTGGATGCCGGGTCAGTTTGGCACTTCTGACGTGATTATCATTGGCAAGCGTCGCGTGACGGTGTGGGATCACAAGTTCGGTTACATCCCTGTCTCGCCAGTCGAGAACGACCAGCTTCGCATCTATGGCCTCGGGGTCTATGACAATTATATCCGTGGCCGGTATCCCGACATAGAGACGTTCAGGCTCATCATCTGGCAACCTCGTGCGCCCGGTGGTGGTGGCGAATGGGACATCAGCCTGGATGAACTCCTCGACTTCGGAGATTGGGTGAAGAAACGCGCCCGGTTGACTCGTGACCCGAATGCACCGTGTACCGCAGGCGATCACTGCGACAGCACCTACTGTCCCGGCGCGAAGAAGATGACGTGTGAGACATACCAGAAGTTCAATCTGGACATGCTCATCGACGAGTTCGACGAAATGGACGAGGCAGCCGAGCACGATCTGCCAATGCGTATGACGCGCCCGTCGCTGATAACACCGGAGCGCCGGAGCTTCATTGTGAAGCACCGCCCCATGATCAACAAATTCCTCGATCGACTTCACGCCGACACGCTGGACGACGCCCTCAAGGGCTTCCCCACGCCCGGCCTGAAAGCTGTCGAAGGTCGTTCTCCCCCGCGCAAGTGGAAGGACAACGAGACCGCAGAGGCTCGGCTCAAAAATCTGCTGCCGGATGAAGAGGTCTACAGCAAGAAGGTGATCTCGCCGACGCAGGCGGAAAAAACCCTGCCCGAAAAGCAATACATGAAGCTGAAACGTCTCGTCGATAACGGCGAGAAGAAACCCGTGCTGGTGCCAGCGGAAGACGCTCGTCCAGCCGTTTCCACGATCATCGACCTGTTCGATGACGACGACTGAGAATCACTTTTAAAGTTAGGATCACTTTTAAAGTGAAAGACGCCATAAAGGAGGCTCTAATCATGGCAGAGAAGAAGAAAGACCCGGCTCGCGTTCAGTTGAAGAACGTGCGCCTGTCCTTCGCCGATATCTACAAGGCGAAGCGATACGGCGGCAGTGACGGGGAAAGTCAGAGTGAGCCGAAATTCTCGGCGAACGCGCTGCTCGACCCCGATACCCGCGAGGGGAAGGCCAATATCGCTAAGATGGAAGACGCCATCGACTACGTGATCGATGCGCACAAATGGTCTGGCGGAAAAACGCCTAAGTTCCCTGAAGCGAAGCTCCCGCTGCGAGACGGCAGCAACATGGATTACGACGGCTACGACGGCATGATGTTCGTCTCGGCATCGAATGCCAAGAAGCCGCGCATTCTCGACAGCGACAAAGTGGACGTTCAGGAAGGCGATGACGAGGCTCCGTATTCGGGTTGCTTCGTGGACATGATTGTCCGTGTCTGGGCGCAGGACAACAAATTCGGCAAGCGTATCAACGCCTCGCTGGAAGGTATTCGATTCCGTGACGACGGCGATGCATTCGGTGCCGCACCGCTCGATCCCGATGAGTTCGACGATGATGACGACGATGATCGCGGCAGCAGCCGGGGTCGCGGTCGTTCCCGCGACAAGGATGACGATGATCGCGGCTCTCGTCGCGGTGGTCGTTCTCGCGACAAGGACGATGACGACGACAAGGATGATGATCGCGGTTCGCGCCGTCGCTCCCGTGACCGTGATGACGACGATGACGGTGGCGATGACCGCCGTGGCCGCCGCTCCCGCGATAGGGACGATGACGGTGACGATGACCGCCGCAACCGTCGCTCCCGCGACAGGGATGATGACGGTGACAAGGGTGACGACCGGGACGAACGCCGCAGTCGCCGTTCCCGCGACCGTGATGACTACGGTGGCGATGATCGGGACGAACGCCGCAGCCGCCGCTCTCGCGACGACGATGATCGTAGCTCCCGTCGTGGTGGTGGTCGTCGTTCCCGCGACGAAGACGATCTGGCTTGACCAGAGAATCACTTTAAAAGTTAGCGTGTGTGGGCGGATCAATTCCGCCCCGCCGCTCTGAGGGCGGCATGAAGAAGACCTGCATCAACGACACAGAGATTTATCCGAATTATCTTCTGATCGGCTTCAGGGACAAAGCGACCGGGAAGGTCTGGTCTGTTGAGGCATTCGGTCCAGACGAGCGCTTGTCAAAAGAAGATCGGAATTGGTTGCGCGAGTTCATGCGCCGCAACCGGATCATCGGTTTCAATCTGAACGGCTTCGATCTTCTCATTATCTACGGCGCTATCGCCGGTCTGACCGTCCGAGAACTCAGGGAACTGCGCGACGACATCATCGTCGGTGGCATGAAATCGTGGGAAGCCGAAGACGAGTACGGCATCACAGTGCCGCGAAACCTCGATTTTATCGACCTCATAGAAGTCGCCCCCGGCAAAGCATCACTGAAAATCTACAATGGTCGTATGCATGGCAAGCGCATGCAGGACTTGCCATATGATCCGAACCTACGGCTCAGCGACGAAGAGATTGAGAACGTCTATTCCTACTGGAAAAACGACCTCGCAGCTACCGAACTCCTCCATAAGAACCTGAAGACGCAGCTTGATCTGCGCACCGCCATGGGGAAGCAGTACGGGCTGGAGTTGCGCTCAAAGTCCGACGCGCAGCTTGCAGAAGCAGTAATCAAAAAGCAGGTCGAGAAGCTCCTCGGCCAGCGCGTGAAGAAGCCCGAGTTGCATGGCGGCATGAAATTCCGCTACCGGGCGCCGAGCTACATCAAGTTCCGTAACCCCGATCTGAACCGCATTCTCGACATGATCGAGGATTGGGATTTCCGCATCTCGCTCGGGGGCAAGGTGCTGATGCCAGACTTCCTCTCGGAAGCGGAGATACGGATCGGCGACAGCATCTATCGCCTGGGGATCGGCGGGCTGCACTCGTCCGAGAAGAACCGGAAGTTGCTCGCCGATAATGGCTATCTGCTCTTCGACGTGGACGTGGCCTCTTACTACCCGAACATTATCCTCAATCTCGGCCTGTATCCGAAGCATCTCGGCAAGGCGTTCCTCAAGGTTTACCGCGCCATCGTCGAACGTCGCCTCAAGGCGAAGGCCGCAGCCAAGGCCCTGCAAAAAGAAATCGACGATCTGGAAGCCCGCATCAAGCAGGCAAACGGACCATCGGAGCTTATGGAAGAGCGTCTGGCGGAACTCAAAGCAGAGTGGCAGGTCGAGAACGTCGCCAATGAAGGCGGCAAGATCATGATCAACGGCTCCTTCGGGAAGCTCGGATCGCCATATTCCGTTCTGTGTTCGCACGATCTGATGTTGACCGTGACCCTCACGGGCCAGTTGTCGCTGCTGATGCTGATCGAATGGCTCGAAGACGAAGGCATTTCGGTCGCCAGCGGCAATACCGACGGCATCGTCGTGCGCCCACATGAGTCACAGTTGGAACTGATGCGCGAGATCATCGCGGACTGGCAGAAGGCCACCTCGTTTGAGATGGAAGAGACGCCCTACAAGGCGATGTACCAGTCGAGCGTCAATTCGTATTTCGCGCTCAAGGCCGGTGGCGGGACCAAGCGCAAGGGTCTCTACGCGAAGTCCGGACTCGAGGCCAAGGTCAACCCGGCGAACGACATCTGCTCGGAGGCCGTCGCTCAGTTCCTCGAACACGGCACCCCGATCTCAGAAACGATCAGGAAGTGCCGAGATATTCGTCAGTTCGTCACTGTCCGTACCGTCAACGGCGGGGCGATATACGGAGTGAGGGAAGTCGAGTTCGAGCGCATCAGCGAGAAGACCGGCAAGGTGTTGAAGCCCGGTGTTAAATTCGACGCCAGTGGCGCTGAGTACCTCGGCAAGGCTGTCCGCTACTACCGCTCCACGCAATCTCTCGGTGCGCTCCACTACAAGACGAACCTCAACCGGGTGCCTCAGAGCGACGGCTGCCGTCCGCTGATGGAGCTTCCTGATGAATTTCCGTCGGATGTCGATTTTGCAGCTTATGTCCGCGATGCGCGGCAAATTCTGCAAGACATTGGTTATCACGACGACCTGATCGGCAAGCCTATCAAGAAAAAGAAGGCTGCTTGATGAGGCCCCGGTTCACGAAAGATGTGGGCGAATGGGAAGTCGTTCAAACCACCAACAAAGCGGCCAAGCGGGCAGGTTTCCTGCATCGAAAAGTGGTCTATCAGGGGCGACGCGGCGCCGGGGACGATTGGTATTTTGGACCAAACGGGCGACTGATAATCGTTGAGCATAAGCGGCCCGGAAAGGAACCGAGCGAGCAACAAGCACGTGAGCACAAACGGCTCCGTGCCCTCGGTTTTGACGTCCGCGTTGTCAGCACGGTTTCGCAGGCCCGTCGCCTGTTTGACATCGAGGATCTGGCATGAGCAATGGCATCCGGCGACGCGACATGCGCAGATACCAGAAGTGGGGCGTAGATCAGATTTACGACAACGAGGCGACTATCCTAGCATGGGACATGGGCGCCGGGAAAAGTGTCACCGCCCTCACTGCGATGGATGACCTCCTCGAAGACGGCATCGTTCGTCGCGTCCTCATCATAGCCCCCCTCCTCGTCGCGAAAGCCACCTTCCCAGATGAGTTCTCAGATTGGGCACACCTCTCACACATCGACTGGTCGCTCATTCGCGCAGAGGATGAAGATGATGATGTCATCGCCGGCCGACAGAGTGAGTATCGGTTCGCCCGCGATACCATCGGGCTTGCGGCGTCAGATGCCGCTAAATGGGCAAACCGCCACAAAAGCAAGGTGAAGGAGTGGAAACGCCGCAGGATCGCCACTGACGGGGCCGAAGTCCACATCATCAACAAGGAAGCCTTGCCTTGGCTCTGGGACTATTTCGGCAATGGGAAGAATTGGCCTTACGACATGATCATTGTCGACGAGGCTTCCGTGTTCAAGAACGCAAAAAAGCGCACCAAGCTCAAACAGTTGAGCATCTTCGGTGCTGCGGCTAAAGCCCGGAAACTGACCAAACGCATTGTTCTGATGACTGGCACACCGGCGCCGAAGGGACTGCGTAACCTATGGGGCCTCGCCTACATCGCAGACCTGGGCGAGCGCCTTGGCACCAGTCGCACCAAGTTCGAGCAGCGTTGGTTCGAGGCCGACTACATGGGCTGGAATCTGACGCCCCGGCAGGGTGCCGAGAAGCAGATCACGGACAAGCTGAGCGACATTATGTTCTCGCTCGACGACGACGATTATCCAGAACTCCCGCCACTGCTGCCAAAAACGTTCAAGGTCGATCTGCCGCCGAAGGCGCTCAAAGAGTATCACCGCTTCGAGAAGACACTCGTGTCAGAGCTTTGGGATGTTGAGGCGGTTAACAATGGCGTCCTGGCCGGGAAGCTCCTGCAGGCGGCCAACGGCTCGATCTATGACGAAGATGGACGTGACATCCACATTCACGACGAGAAGCTCCACGCGCTTGAAGAGATAGTCGAGCAAGCCAACGGCCAGCCGATCCTCGTCGGCTACAACTTCAAATTTGACCTCGCCCGCATCCAGAAGCGCTTCAAAAAAGCCATAGTCTTCGGACAAGGCGACGTGCGCAAGCAGAAGGCCGCGTGGAACAACGGCGAAATTGACATGCTGCTCGCGCACCCTCAGTCGGTGGGGCACGGACAGAACTTGCAGTTCGGCGGCAACATCATGGTCTTCTACGGTCTATTGCACGATCTGGAAATTTATTTGCAGTTCCGAAAGCGTCTTCATCGACCGGGGCAGAAGCGTCCTGTCACGGTACACCACATTATCGCACGCGGGACATATGACGAAGATATGCTGCTGCTACTCAGCGACCGCTCGCAGACTCAAGACTCGATTATGCGAGCTTTCCGCGTTAACCTTATTGACAAATATAGAGAATCACGAGCTAACTTTTAAAGGAACTAGTAACTTTTAAATTGACTACGTGCCATTTTGTCACTACCCGTTACGTAACGCAGAGTAATGGGATTACAAAAATGACAAAGCACGACGGTACTCTGAAAGAGCCAGCGGTCGACCCACTCTTCGCAAAAAGAATGGAAGTCACCCTTGATAACCATCCCCGCGCACCCGGCCTGATGGACGGGCGTCTAACGTGGCTGATGCGAGAACTGAAAACGAATGGTGCGGATGTCACCTTGCAGTCAGTCCATCGCTGGTATCACGGACACTCTCGTCCCCGGAATAAGAAGCTTACAGTTCTGGCAAAGGTGTTGGGCGTCGATCCTGCCTGGCTACTGAGCGGCAATATCCCTGAAATCGACGGTGCGTTGAAGCAGAGACTGCAGGTGATGGGCGACGGGCTTCGCAATTGCCTCATCGGTTTCATTCAACTTGGCGGGTGGCAATGCGCCATCCCCGAGGTCACGGATGAAGCCGCAGCTTACGTCGATTTCTATGCCATCATCAAAGGTCGCCAGCATCGTGTTCATGTGAGCAGCGGGACGGCTTTTGACGAAACAGGCACGGCTCGTTTCACCATTACGAACAAGTACGAGAAGTGTTCCGTTGTGGGCGTAACCCAGACAGAACCTTTCAAAATTGACGCGCTTCGTTTCCCGACTGAAATCATCTCCAAATACGGCGAACAAGTCAGAGGAAGCACGGAAATCGTCGTGCGGAAACGTGGAGGGGAGTATCACGTCGGGCCTGAACGCATTGACCTGATCGAGAACTTCAACGATACGTTTCTGGACTGATACCGATTGATACTGATTGAAATCAATTGGTTATGAGTAGGGATGCACGGTACGAAACACGGTATGACTTAGGCGGACAAAAGGCTATACCGTTGATTCAGAAGAGAAATATCCAGGTGATTCGAGTCCTCTTCTGGGCACCATTTCCAAGTCTTCAGACCACTACCAAGGTCCAGAAGCACCTCAAAAAGCCCGCGCAAGCGGGCTTTTTTGTTTCTGGATTGTCGTCCCGACAGGATCAAGCTTCAAGCCGGTTAATCCGACCAACAGATTTGGCAGTCGATGCAGTTTTCTCCCTCCGAACGCGACGCTTTCTTCGAATTGCTGAAATGGCGGCGCGATGTCCGTCACTTCAGCGATAGAGCCATAGACGGCGGAATCATCGATGCTTTGCACGAAGCGATGGATTATGCTCCCTCCGTCGGCAATGCCCGCCCCTGGCGCGTGATTTCAGTTGAAACTGCTGCAATACGTGCAGCGGTGCACGACAACTTTCTGGAAGCCAACCGGTCGGCCGCACAAATCTATGAAGGCTCGCGCGCGGAGCATTACCGCGATTTGAAACTGGAAGGCATCCGCGTTGCTCCAGTGCAGCTTGCCATTTTTACCGAGACTGCGCCCGTCGAAGGGCAAGGCCTCGGCAGACAATCCATGGCCAATACCCTGGAGCACAGCACGGCAATGGCGGTCCAGAATCTCAATCTGGCGGCAAGATCGTTCGGGCTTGGCGTCGGTATGGTTTCCATTCTCGATCCACATGCAATGGAAACGCTTTTCAAGACTCCGCCCAGCTGGCGCTTCAGCCTCTATCTGTGCATCGGCTGGCCACTGGCTGATGACGACACACCCCTGCTGCACCGAAACGGCTGGCAGAAAAACAAAGCGACGATCTGGCATCGTTCCTAGAGCGCAAGAGACGCAAGGCGGCAGAAATACCTCCTGACAGCCCGCATCTATCCTGATCCGCCCCTACCTTGTAAGGTAGGCCCCGCGTGGCGGGCTTTCTGGGAGGAAAATCATGCGACGGATCATTGTTGGAACGTTTCTGAGCCTCGACGGCGTGATGCAGGCGCCAGGTGGGCCGGAGGAAGATCGTACCGGCCAATTCGAATATGGCGGCTGGACAGTGCCCTATTGGGACGATGTGGTTGCCGGAGCCATGGGTGAAAGCTTTTCCAAGCCGTTCGACCTGCTTTTGGGCAGACGCACCTACGATA
This sequence comes from Ochrobactrum sp. BTU2, assembly GCF_024539785.1. NCBI lineage: Bacteria > Pseudomonadati > Pseudomonadota > Alphaproteobacteria > Hyphomicrobiales > Brucellaceae > Ochrobactrum > Ochrobactrum sp. BTU2. Next base: position 624,543 of record NZ_JAHWRG010000004.1, read on the forward strand.
TTTTTGCTGCCCACTGGCCGCATCAGGTAACAGACCCCAACGACCCCGGCTTCGTATCCGGCGAAGGCGAGATCGCCAAAATGTTCAATGATGTAACGAAATATGTCGCGACGCACAGGCCGGAAAGCCTGAACTGGCAGAACAGTGAACTGCTGGGCGACGATATCATCGCCTCATTGAGAGCCATCAAGGCCACCGAAGGCCCTGACCTGTCAGTCTCGGGCAGCAGCGAACTGGTCCATCAGTTACTTGCCAGCGATCTGGTCGATGAGTTGCGGCTGTTGATCTATCCGGTCATCCTTGGCAAAGGTAAGCGTCTCTTCGACGGGCAATCCGTGCCATCAGCCTTCAAGCTGGTCAGCTCCACCACATCGCCCAGCGGCGTCATCATTGCCAATTATCAGCGTTCAGGCGAACTCAAGACCGGATCTTTTGCGATGGACCACCCATCGGAAGAAGAAATCGAGCGACGTAAGAACCTTTCCTGATTCCAGCCGGGCTTCCCGAACCATTGGAGTAGAGAACCCGCCCCTTCGGCAAGGCTTTGTCAACAGCCCTATGAATTGTGCCTATTGCGCTGATCTCGCAATTGGCGGCACAATCCGACGTCCTTTGCTCAAATTCATTTGCTTACAAATATAATAACGGGGAGCGAATATGCGCCGTAAAGGCTTGCTGGAATTCGGGAGAAACAGAACGCTTTACGGCCTGTTTCTGTTCTGCGCGATCTGCGCCATTGCGGGCAGTCTCATGGGCTATAGTGGCGAGGATTCCGCCTGGCGCTGGCTGCACTATCTGACCAAGCCAACCGCAACCCTGCTGCTGCTCGCCGCCGTCCTTTGCGCCGAACGCCCCAAATCGAAATCCTATGGCTTTGCCGTCGCCTTTGGCCTGGCTTTTGCAGCACTCGGGGACTTTTTCCTGATGTTGCCCGGCGATTATTTCATGGCGGGCCTGATCTGCTTTCTCATCACCCATTGCGCCTATATCTATGCGCTTTGCCGCCATACGCGCTTTGCCGCGCATAAAGGCGTTTTCGTCCTTTTTGCCATCGCGGCCTTGGCCATCATAGCAGGCCTTTGGTCGTCGCTGCCGACGTCGATGAAAATCCCGGTCGTCATCTATGCCGCAGCGCTCGGCATCATGGCGGCGCAGGCGATGAGCCGCGCGCTCGGCACCGAGCCGGAAACGCCACAGCGCTATGCCGCATGGCTCGCGGCAGCAGGCGGCCTCTTCTTCATGGCAAGCGACACGCTGCTTGCTTATGGACGCTTCAGCCTCGACATTCCGCTGAACGGTCTGTGGGTGCTTGCAACCTATTATGCTGCGCAATTCCTCTTTGCCCGTTCAACGGAGGATTTTGCCTATGACAACTGAAGAACAGGCATTGCAGCTCTCATTCGAGCGCCTGCGTCACGCATGGCTTGAAGACCGCCCTGCCTATGAGCAGCGTCTGGACGACCTGAAGCGCCTGCGCGAGCGGCTCGAAGCAAGACTGGATGAAATGGCGAAGGCCATCAGCGCGGATTTTGGGAATCGCTCGCTGCACGAAACCCTGCTCGGTGAAGCCAGTGTCGTCTTTTCCGAAATTGATGATGCCCTGCACAATCTCAAGCGCTGGATGAAACCGAAACGCCGTAAGGCAGGCTGGAAAATGTGGCCCGCCAAGGCCGAAATCCGTTATGTTCCGCTCGGCGTGGTGGGGATCATCGCGCCGTGGAATTATCCGGTCAATCTGGCATTGGCGCCGCTTGTCGCGGCAATTGCAGCCGGGAACCACGTTTTCCTGAAACCATCAGAACACACGCCACGCACCGCCGAATTCCTGCAAAGCCTGCTTGCCGATGTGTTCCCGGAGGATCGTGTTACCGTGGCGCTTGGCGATGCTTCCCTGTCAGCACAATTTGCATCGCTGCCATTCGACCATCTCTTTTTCACCGGCTCCACTGCTGTCGGGCGCAAGATCATGGCGGCGGCGGCACCAAACCTGACCCCGGTGACGCTTGAGCTTGGCGGCAAGTCACCTGCCATCGTCAGCGAAAACGCCAATCTCAAACGCGCCGCCCGAGCGATCGCGACGGGAAAATTCTTCAACGCGGGGCAGACCTGCATCGCGCCTGACTATGTTCTGATCCATCACAGCAAGCGCGACGAATTCGTGAACCTTCTGCGAGGCGAAATGCAGGCACGTTACGGCAGCGTATCAGCGGAAAAAGACCGCACGACGATCATCAACGATGCTCAGGAAGCGCGGCTGTCGAAACTCCTGGCCGATGCCGCAAACAGGAGCGAGGCCGTCATTGAGCTTCCGGCAAGCTCCGAACAGCCGCGATCAATGGCGCCTGCGCTCGTGCTGGAACCTGCCGCCGACAGCACGATCATGCAGGAGGAGATTTTCGGTCCGCTTCTGCCGATCATCAGCTATCGCCTGCTCGACGATGCAATCGGCTTTGTTCTCAAGCTTGACCGTCCGCTGGCGCTTTACTGCTTCAGCGATAACACTGCAGAAATTGAAATGATGCTCAGCCGTATCGTTGCGGGTGGCGTCTGCGTCAACGACACGCTCTACCATTTCGCCTGCAGCAGCCTGCCATTCGGCGGTGTGGGTGCAAGCGGTATGGGCCAGTATCATGGCCATGACGGTTTTCTGACCTTTTCCAAGGCAATGCCCGTCCTGACCAAATATGCCCCGGCTCCGAGCGACCTCATCAAGCCGCCCTATACCGGCCTCACTGACAGGCTGATCCGTTTCATTGCAAGATGAGGTTGGGAACTATGCCAGCATCCTCTGCGTTCGGATATTGAGATCGCCTGATTGTGTAGGGAATTGCTATTCAAACAGAGATACAATCTGACTATATAAAGACTGATCGCCGGTTCATTTCTCCGGTATAGTCATAGTCTTTCAGAACAGAATACCTGACAGGTGAAAAACGGGTGCTGAAAAAGAAAGAACCAAACCGGATATCGAAGTCCATCCTGACTGCTATCCGGAACAGGCCGGGTTTCAGGCCGCTCAACGCCAATATTACCGGCGGTGATATCGTCATTGCATCCTACAATGTCCACAAATGCATCGGTATCGACAAACAGTTCAACCCGCAACGAACGGCTGAAGTCATCAGTGAAATCGACGCGGATGTGATTGCCCTGCAGGAAGCCGACAGGCGTTTCGGCGAGCGTTCCGGCCTGCTTGATCTCGGCCTGCTTGAGCGCCGCCATGGGCTCGTTCCAGTCCCCATTACCGCGACAATGCCCAAGGGCCACGGCTGGCACGGCAATGTGCTTCTGTTCCGTGAAGGTGTGGTGCGCAATGTGCAGCAGCTCAAGCTTCCCGGTGTCGAACCGCGCGGTGCACTGGTTGCGGACCTGCAGTTTCCGGCAGGCCCCCTGCGCGTGATCGCCGCGCATCTTGGTCTTCTGAAACGCTCCCGTGAGCAGCAGGCCGAAAGTATTCTTACTGCCTTGCAGGAAGCCGATACGGTGCCGACCTTGCTGATCGGCGACCTCAACGAATGGCGCATCGGCAAGCGCTCGTCACTCGCTGCCCTCATGCCGACATTCAACCATGTCGCCACAGCAGTCCCGAGTTTCCCGTCGCGGTTCCCGGTTTTTGCGCTGGATCGCGTGCTCGGAGCACCGCACAATCTCGTCACATCGGTTGAAGTACACAACACGCCACTGGCGCGCCTGGCATCCGATCACCTGCCCATCAAGGCGCATCTTGACCTCAAATCGGCAACGAACCTGCTGGAAGAATTCAGCCCGGAAATCTTCACGAGCAGGACGGGATAACTCTCAGAGATAGGGCGAACCCAGCCATATAATCCGGTCCAGAAGCCGCTCCAGAAATGGCCTGTTCTTGAGACGCGCAAGATTGACCTCGCGGCTACCCTCGATCACCTTGCCGATGCGTTCTTCCACCTGACGCGCCACGTCGCGGTCGAGAATTTCAAGATCGACCTCGAAATTCAGTCGCAGCGAGCGCGGATCAATATTGGACGATCCGACATAAGACCAAGCACCGTCGATGGTCATCAGTTTCGAATGATTGAAAGCGCCACCTGCCCGCCAGATGCGGCAACCATCCTTCAACAGCTGGTCGAACTGCGCACGCATGGCGCGATCCACCAGCTTCAGATTGTTGACGCCCGGCACGACGATATCGACTGACACGCCGCGCCGCGCCGCCGTCACCAGCGCGCTGATCAGTTCACGGTCCGGCAGAAGATAAGGCGTCATGATGAGAATATGCTGCTCGGCAATCGAGAAAGCGCCCATCATCATGCGCTGGTTGGTTTCCACATTCTTGTCGGGGCCAGACCCGACGACACGCACCAGCGTTCCCGTTCCCGGCGGGTTTTCCGGCGGCGCTATCTTCCATGCCTCGCCGGTCAGAAGTTCGCCGGTCGCAAAGCGCCAGTCTTCGGATGCAATATGGAAGAGATCGGCAATCGCCGGGCCTTCAAGCTTGAAATGCGTATCGAAGGCAACCGCTTTGCCCGCGATCGCACGCACGAAACCCGCTCTGATATTCATGCCGCCGGTAAAGGCGATCTTGCCGTCAACAATGAGAATTTTGCGGTGGGTGCGCAGGTTCGCATAAGGCAGGCGCAACCCGATGATGATGTTGCCGTTGAACACATCGACGGCAACACCCTTGTCCTTCAAAAGCTTCACGATGCTCGGAAAGGAATAGCGCGCGCCGACAGCGTCGACCAGCACCCGCACTTCCACACCGCGCTTGACCGCATCACCCAGAGCATCGGCAAATTTTTCGCCAATGGCGTCCCGGTCGAAAATATAGGTTTCCAGCATGATGCTGCGCTCGGCTCTGCTTATCGCGTCGAGCATTGCGGCGTAGGCTTCGTCCCCCGTTTCCAGCATCTCGATGCTGTTGCCGCTGGTGAAATCATAGAGGCTGACGGCATCGCCCAATATCTTCATCGCCCCGAACTGACGTCCGAAGGCGGCGCGCACGAGGTCGTTCGTCGTATCGAAATGCGACAGGTGATAGAGCGCGATCTTGCCCATATTGGCGCGCTGGTGGGTGAGCGTCGACCGCCGGATACGGTTCACGCCCGCAATGGCATAGACCACCGCCCCGACGATGGGCGACAGCACAATCACGCCTACCCAGCCGATGGCCGTGCGTACCTCGTCCTTCGTCATCGTCGCGTGAATGGCGGCAATCGCGCCCAGAACGCCCGACAGAACGAACAGGATATGCGGCCAGTAGTGGGAAACGAGATCGAACATCACATGAACTTTAAGCGGAAAACGACTGCAATAGCAAAGAGATATAATGCGCGGTCGAGCGAACGAACAGAGTAGACAACGATGATCCCACACGCCTCGCACAAAAGCTGGTCAAATCCCGGACATGCCTTATATTGTTCCCGAGGCATGACAATTTGAGGGACGTCTCATGGCAACAGCTCATAATGATTTCGACCGCCCGACCTTTCCAAAGGAACTTTCCAGCAAATGGGGGTGGTTCGTCGCCCTTGGGGTCGCACTGCTGATCCTCGGAGGCATCGCCTTCGGTAATCTCGTTCTGGCCACCGTGGTCTCGGTCTACTATGTCGGCCTGATGATGCTGATTGGCGGCGTCATCGAGATCATTCACGCCTTCGGCGTCAAAACATGGGGCAGCTTCTTCTTCTGGCTCCTGAGCGGCCTGCTCTACACGGCAGCCGGTATCGTCGCCTTCATCAATCCGGTGCTAGCGGCTGGCGTGATGACCTTCCTTCTGGCAGCAGCCCTTCTCGGTTCCGGTGCTTTCCGCATCTGGCTAGGCTTCAAATCGAAACCGTCCGCCGGTTGGGGCTGGATCGTCGCAGCCGGTGTCATCACCATGCTGCTCGGTCTCATCATCGCCATGCAATGGCCGGTCAACAGCCTGTTCATTCTTGGTCTTTTCCTGGCGATAGACCTGATCTTCCAGGGCTGGTCCTTTATTGCCTTCGGCCTTGGCATCAAGAGCCGATAAACATCACAGATCACTGGCAAAGCGGCGCGCACTGCGCCGCTTTTTCATTTGAACTCGACCTTTCGGCCAAGTCCTGCTAGATGCTCCCCAACATCTTCGCGGCGCGCTTTCACGCGCAGCCCAACGTTTCGCCATCACGAGTTTCTTCATGCCCGCTGACCATCCCGTTTCCAAGCGCCGCACATTCGCGATCATCGCGCACCCGGACGCCGGTAAGACCACGCTGACCGAAAAGCTGCTGCTGTTCGGCGGCGCCATCCAGCTCGCCGGTGAGGTGAAGGCCAAGAAGGACCGCATCCAGACCCGGTCGGACTGGATGAACATCGAGCGCGACCGCGGCATCTCGGTCGTCACCTCGGTGATGACCTTCGAATACAAGGACTGCATCTTCAACCTGCTCGATACACCGGGCCACGAAGACTTTGCGGACGATACCTACCGCACGCTGACTGCCGTGGATTCCGCCGTCATGGTCATTGACGCCGCCAAGGGTATTGAGCCGCGCACGCTGAAGCTGTTCGAAGTCTGTCGTATGCGCGACATTCCAATCGTCACCTTCGTCAACAAGATGGACCGCGAAGCGCGCGATCCGCTCGAAATTCTCGACGAGATCGAAGAAAAGCTGGCGCTCGACACGGCTCCGATCACCTGGCCTATCGGCTCAGGCAAGAGCTTTGCAGGCACCTTTGACTTGCATAACGACACGATGCGTCGTCAGGACAATGAAGAGCAGCCGACCAAGGTCAGCGGCCCGGAAGAAGCCGCCGCGCTGCTGCCTGAAAACGAACGCGAGGCATGGCTGGAAGGTGTGGAACTGGCACGCGGCGTCTGCCGTCCGTTCGACCTCGCCTCCTTCCGCGAAGGTCATATGACGCCGGTTTATTTCGGTTCGGCGCTGAAGAATTACGGCGTGCGCGACCTGATCGAAGCTTTCTGCGATTTCGGCCCCTCACCCCGCGACCAGCAGGCCGACACGCGCATGGTTGGCTCCACCGAAGACAAGATGACCGGTTTCGTGTTCAAGATTCAGGCCAATATGGACCCGAACCACCGCGACCGCATCGCATTCCTGCGCGTCTGCTCGGGCAAGCTGTCGCGCGGCATGAAAGCAAAGCTGGTGCGCACCGGCAAGCCAATGAGCCTGTCTGCGCCGCAATTTTTCTTCGCACGTTCGCGCCAGATTGCCGACGAAGCCTTTGCGGGCGACGTGGTCGGCATTCCGAACCACGGCACGCTGCGCATCGGCGACACGCTGACCGAGGGTGAAGATATCCTGTTCCGTGGCGTGCCGAACTTCGCGCCGGAAATCCTGCGCCGCGTGCGTCTGGACGACGCCATGAAAGCCAAGAAGCTGCGTGAAGCGCTGCAGCAGATGGCTGAAGAAGGCGTTGTACAGCTCTTCGTGCCTGATGACGGTTCTCCAGCCATTGTCGGCGTTGTCGGCGCTCTTCAGATCGACGTTCTGACCGAACGCCTGAAAGTGGAATATTCGCTGCCGGTCGGCTTTGAAATGTCGCGCTTCTCGGTCTGCCGGTGGATTACGGCAGATGATCCGGCCGAACTCGACCGTTTCATCGCCTCGCATCGTGCCGATATCGCCCATGACCTCGATCACGATCCGGTCTTCCTTGCCCAGAACGGCTTCTCTCTCAATTACGAAGCCGAACGCTGGAAGGATATTCGCTTTGCCACCGTCAAGGACTATCAGGTCCGCGACAAGGCCTGATACGGTATGGTGATATGACCGATCCTGTTCTGGCTGCTCTCGATTTGCCCGATGCGTTGCTGCATCGGCTTGCCGGTTATAGCAGCCAGCAGGATGAGCTTGGCCGCTCGACCGCCAATGTCCTGCTTCTCGATCATGACGAACATGAACCGCTCGTTCTGAAAATCGAACCGGCCAGCACCGTCAGCGAACTTGCCGGTGAAGGCGCCCGGCTCGAATGGCTCGCAAGGCAGGGATTGCCTTGCCCCAAGGTCGTCGCTTACGAGACGCAGGCCGACCACCACTTTCTTTTGATGACGCGCCTTGCCGGATCGGACCTCGCCTCATCTGTCGGCACTCTCCCGGCGGACAGCATCGTCTCCATTCTCGCGACAGCCTTGAAGGCGCTGCACAGCGTCGATCCCGCCGCTTGTCCCTTCGACCACCGGCTGGACCGTCGCATTGAAGACGCGCGCAAGCGGGTCGAAGCCGGTGCCGTCGATGAAGATGATTTCGATGACGAGCGCGAAGGCCGCAGCGCCGAAGACCTGTTCACCGAACTTTGCCGCCTGAAACCGTCACAGGAAGATGTGGTCGTGACTCACGGCGATGCTTGCTTGCCAAATTTCATGGCCAGCGAATGTGCATTCACCGGCTTTATCGACTGTGGCAGGCTCGGCCGTGCAGACCGCCATCAGGATCTCGCACTAGCCTGCTGGAGCATTCGCTACAATCTGGGCGACGAATGGGTACAGCCTTTTCTCGACATTTATGGCGGCCCGGCAATCGACGAAACGAAAATTGCCTATTACCGTTTGCTGGACGAGTTTTTCTAAACCGGCATCGCCCAAAAACGCTTAGCCTTTCGTTTCCAAAAGCCGCTCAGCAATCTTCTCCGCCAGTTTTTCAGCCACTTGTTCCTTGCTCATTTCCGGCCATTCCTCGATGCCGGAACGGCTTAGAATGCGGACACGATTGCGGTCGCCGCCCATGACGCTACTGCCATCCGGCGCATGCGAAACATCGTTGGCGACGATCCAGTCCGCGCCCTTCTTTTCAAGCTTGGCTCTCGCGTTTTCGGCCACGTCCTGCGTTTCTGCTGCAAAGCCGACGACGAGGCCGGGACGCTTGTCGCTATGGCCGACACCGGCCAGAATGTCCGGGTTCTCGACCATGGCAAGCGTCGGCGCGCTTTCACCGGGTTTCTTCTTGATCTTCTGTCCGGCTTCATTGGCCGTGCGCCAGTCGGCAACCGCTGCAACCATAATTGCCGCATCGGCAGGAAGATGCCGCTCCACAGCAGCCTTCATTTCACGCGCCGTCTCGACATGAATGACATCGACGCCTTCGGGGTCAGGAATGGTGACCGGGCCGGACACCAGATGCACCGTCGCACCAAGCCGCGCCAGCGCCGCCGCAATAGCGTGGCCCTGCTTGCCCGACGAACGGTTGGCAATGTAGCGCACCGGATCAATTGGCTCGTGCGTCGGGCCGGACGTCATGACAATGGTTTTGCCTGCAAGCGGCTTTGCCTGCGGAGCAAGCAGGTTCTCGATCGCCGCGACAATCGCCAGTGGCTCGCTCATTCGTCCGGTTCCGGCTTCACCGCTTTCCGCCATCTCCCCCCTCTCCGGGCCGATGAAGCGAACGCCGTCTTTTTCGAGCGTCAGACGATTGCGTCTCGTCGCGGGATTGTCCCACATGGCCGGGTTCATGGCAGGCGCAACAAGCACTGGAACTTTGCGAGCAAGCAGCACCGCACTGGCCAGATCATCGGCAAGCCCGTTCGCCATCTTCGCCATAAGGTCAGCGGTCGCGGGCGCGACGACGATCAGGTCCGCATCGCGGGCAAGCCGGATATGCCCGACATCCTGCTCGTCCTCACGCGAGAACAGATCGGTGAAGACATGATCGGCAGAAACGGCGCCAATGGTCAGCGGTGTCACGAATTGCTGCGCTGCAGCCGTCATCAACGGGCGCACATGCGCGCCACGTTCACGCAGACGGCGGATGAGGTCCGGCGTCTTATAGGCGGCAATGCCACCACCGATAATGAGAAGAATGCGCTGCCCGGCCAGCGACGCACCCGCGCCGGGAGACACTGCAACAGCCTGCGGAGCTATATCCTGCCCGGCCAACAGAATGCGCGCTTCCTCTTCCATGGAGCGCCCGTTCTGCGCTGCCCTGATACGCAGCCGTTCCTTGGCGTCATCATCGAGATTACGGATGGTAATGCTGGCCATTTGATTGCACCTGCTTGTTACAAGTGCAATCATTGAAATCACTTTAGAAGGTAGATGTCACCTTAAAATTGATCCTACAGCCAAATATAAAGCTTAATCGCTATCGCTGCGAGCGAGACCGCAATCACCACCTGCGCGATGCGACCCCAACGTGAGTGGCGCGCTTCAGCCCGGCCGATAGCTTCTGCCGTCGCTTCGTCAAAGCGCAATCCGTTCGCTGCCATATCGTCCAGAGCAACGGAAACCCGTTCCACACGCGCAACAAGTTCCGGCGTCTTGCGCGTGAAATGCAGCAGCGAATAAGCGCTGTCCTTCGCATCGGCAAGCATACCTTGCGGTCCGAGATTCTTGGCGATCCAGTCGCCCACCACCGGTTCCGCAGCCTTCCACATGTTGAAATGCGGATCGAGCGTACGCGACACCCCTTCCACGACGACCATTGTTTTCTGGAGCATCAGAAGTTCCGGTCGGGTCTCCATGTCGAAAAGCTCGGTCACTTCGAACAGCAGCGTGAGCAGCTTGGCCATGGAAATGGTTTCCGCCGGCTGACCATGGATCGGCTCGCCAATGGCGCGGATGGCCTGCGCAAAGCTTGCCACATCGTGGGTGTGCGGCACGTAGCCTGCTTCGAAATGCACTTCCGCCACGCGCATATAATCACGCGTGATGAAGCCATAGAGAATTTCGGCAAGGAAACGCCGCTGCTGCTTGTTGAGCCGCCCGGTGATGCCGAAATCGACCGCAACGATAATGCCTTGCGGATCGACGAACAGATTGCCCGGATGCATGTCGGCATGGAAAAAGCCATCGCGCAGCGTATGGCGCAGGAAAGACTGGATCAACGTTTCGGCCAGTTTCTTGAGATCAAAACCGGCAGCGGCCAGCGCCGAAATATCCGACATCTTGGTGCCGTCGATCCATTCGAGCGTCAGCACATCGCGACCGGTGCGCTCCCAGTCCACCTGTGGAACGCGGAACCCAGCATCGCCCTTGATATTCTCGGCAATCTCGGACAGCGCTGCCGCTTCAAGACGCAGATCCATCTCGATGCGGGTTGTCTGCTGCAGCGTCTCGACAACCTGAACCGGGCGCAGGCGGCGCGTAAACGGAACATGACGCTCCTGCATGCGCGCGACCATGTAGAAACCTTCAAGGTCGCGGACGAAACGCTGGCGCACGCCCGGACGAATGACCTTGACCGCAACCTTCTGGCGCGTTCCGTCTTTCATGATTTCAGCCGGGTGAACCTGCGCCATCGACGCCGCTGCTATCGGCGCATCGAAATGCAGGTAAAGATCGTCAATCTTGCGGCCAAGCGAACCTTCGATAGCAGCAACTGCGTCGACCTGCGGGAAGAAGTCGAGCCTGTCCTGCAAAAGTTCGAGATCGGCAGCGACATCGCGCCCGACAATATCGGGCCGTGTTGCAAGAAACTGGCCGAGCTTCACATAGGACGGACCAAGCTTGTTCATGGCCCGCGACATACGCTCGGAACGCTGCATGTGGCGTGCGCGCGGACGCGCCAGAAGACCGGCAATCTTGTGTCCGAATGCCGGAAGGCCAGAGAGCCCTTCCACCGGCAAGGCGCTGATAACGCCTTCACGTGTCAAAACCCATCCGGCCCGCATCAGCCGGAAAGCGGCGGATAGATTACTCATGCCCCGATGCCCCGTTCCTGACCCCAACTCACCACAGGCACAATCAAAGCTTCCAGCCGGAATGCAGCGCGGCAATGCCACCAGTGAAATTGCGATAGCTCACGCGCTCGAAACCAGCCTTCTCGATCATCGCGGCAAAATCCTGCTGCTTGGGGAATTTGCGGATCGATTCGACCAGATAGCTGTAGGAATCGGCATCGCCGGTAATCATCTTGCCGATACGCGGAATGGCGTGGAACGACCACTGGTCGTAAACCTTGTCGAGAACCGGCAGTTCAACCTCGGAGAATTCGAGGCAAAGGAAACGACCGCCCGGCTTCAACACGCGATAAGCTTCGGATAGCGCCTTGTCGATATGTGGAACATTGCGAATGCCGAACGAAATCGTGTAAGCATCGAAGCTCGCATCTTCAAATGGCAGCTCTTCGGCACTGGCTTCAACAAATTCAAGATTGTCGGCAAGGCCCTTCTTGATCGCCCGTTCACGACCGACGCCGAGCATCGAGCCATTGATATCAAGAATGGTGACATGGGCCTGACGACCGGAAGCCTCCACAATGCGGAAAGCAATATCGCCGGTGCCGCCTGCAACGTCGAGCGAGGTCCAGCCTGGGCGCTTCGATGGTGCCAGCCATGCGATCATCGCATCTTTCCAAACGCGGTGCATGCCCGCCGACATGAGATCGTTCATCACGTCGTACTTGCTGGCGACCTTATGGAAAACGTCGTTGACCAGACCCTGCTTTTCGCTTTCGTCAACCGCCTTGAAGCCGAATGAATGCTCCATGCCACCTTGTGCGCCCACGCGGTCCGCATTGCCGTTCTGCTGGCTCATAGCTCATCCTGCTTTTGAATATTAAGACGAAAACGATTTCCGTAATGCATATAAAGCTTGTGCCAGACGATACAAGCAGAGACCGTCCTCCACTACCCCTTTTGTGATCCGGCACTTGTGAACTGTCTTGCGTTAGCGTTTAAAAATGGCCAAAGAGACATAAAACTGTGTGCGCGCGCTTGGCCCGGCGTTTTCTCCGGCGCAAACTGCCGCTAAAGTCAAAAAGATAACAAGAACAGTGGAAAGATCATGGGCGTTACAGTCGTCAGCCATCCGCTTGTCCAGCACAAGCTCACCATCATGCGCAAGAAGGAAACGTCCACAGCCAGCTTTCGGCGGCTGCTGAAGGAAATATCGCTGTTGCTCTGCTATGAAGTGACACGCGATCTCGAACTGACCACGATGCCGATCGAAACCCCGTTGATGCCAATGGATGCGCCGGTCCTTGAAGGCAAGAAGCTTGTCTTCGCCTCGATCCTCCGCGCAGGCAATGGTCTTCTCGAAGGCATGCTCGATCTGGTGCCCGCCGCGCGCGTCGCCCATATCGGCCTTTATCGTGATCACGATACGCTGCAGCCGGTCGAATATTACTTCAAGGCGCCGGAAGACATCGTCAACCGCCTCATCATCGTGGTCGACCCGATGCTCGCCACCGGACATTCGGCAATTGCAGCCATCGACAAGCTGAAGGAACGCGGCGCGACCAATATCCGCTTCCTCTGTCTGCTGGCTGCACCGGAAGGCATCAAGCGCTTTACCGAAGCCCACCCGGATGTCGACGTGTTCACGGCCTCCATCGACGAACGCCTCGACGAAAAGGGCTATATCGTTCCCGGTCTCGGCGATGCCGGCGACCGTATGTACGGTACGAAGTAAGCATTAACCCGCGCCTGCTAATGTACCTGGAAACGGGGGCAGTATGGCGCGGGTTTTTACGATCCTTCTGGTATTTGCGGGACTGGCAATTGCCTTCCCGCTTCTGTTTGAAAAATTCAGGCAACAGCCAGAATCCGGTTCAGGCACGTCAGCGACAGCTTCAACTGCTCCTTCGCAAAACCCCGCCGCCTATAGCGGACGCCGCACGCAGATCACACCGGACAGTCGTGGCCATTTCATCACGGACATAAAAATTGCCGGGCAATCCCTTCGTGCAATGGTGGACACGGGGGCGAGCGTGGTTGCGATCAACGCAAACGCTGCACGACGCATCGGCCTGTCGCTCAAACCCGATGATTTCAAGTATCGCGTTTCGACCGCCAATGGCGAAACCGTCGCTGCATCCGCCATCCTGCCCAGCATCGAAATCGGGCGTATTCGTGTAGAGGATGTGGAGGCCATGGTTCTGCGCGACGATGCCCTGTCCGATACGCTTCTCGGCATGAGCTTTCTGAAACGTCTGCGTCACTATGAAGTTTCAAACGGCGTACTCGTGCTGACGCAATGATGTGATACCGTACTTCCGATATGGATCGAAAGCGGCTAAACCCCGCTGACCACCGACGCCCAAATACCAATGGAAGCCAGCCATGACACCGGACCAGCGCCTGACCGAGCTCGAAATTCGCGTAGCCGAACAGGAAAAGACAATCGACGAGTTGTCATCCGTTCTGGCCGAACAATGGAAAACCATAGACCGGCTTTCCAAGAAGCTCGGCGCGTTGACCGACCGCTTTCTGGAACTGGAAGAACAGACTGCTCCGGACGTACCGGTCACCAAACCACCGCACTGGTAACACCATGCTTCAGATTGCCTCCCTCGCCGACCGCCCCGATCTCGTGCCCATTTGTGCCGCGTGGAACCATGCGGAATGGGGTGAATTTAGCGGCTCCACCCTCGAACAGACCGTCAAGGCTTTTAACGACATCTCCCGCGAAGACGATGGACAGGTGGCGCGAGTTGCCCTCTGGAACGAACAACCCGCCGGTCTTGCCCTTCTGATCCACAACGATCTGGAAACACATCCGCATCTGAAGCCATGGGTGGCAAGTGTGTTCGTCGCGCCTGACTATCGCAGTAAAGGCATTGCCAAAGGTTTGGTTGACGCCATCGAGGATGCCGCGCGGGAACTCGGCTATGCGGAAGCTTATCTTTACACAGACAAGCCCGACCTTTACCGCCAGATCGGCTGGAGCGATTTCGAGCATCTGGAAGGCGACTATGCCGGGATGCTGATCATGAAAAAGAAAATCGCGCGGTAAGGACCGCGCGATCTGTTGATTACAGCCCGCTTATTGTGCCAGCGGGATCGGGCAGCTCACGCCAGTGCCGCGCAATCCGCAATAACCGTTCGGGTTCTTCGCCAGATATTGCTGGTGATAATCCTCGGCATAATAGAGCTCCGGCGCATCCTCGATTTCCGTGGTGATCGGACCGAGACCACGACCGGCAAGCGCCTGCGAATAGGCTTCCCGGCTCTTTTCCGCCACATCACGATCTGTCTTGTCGAAAGTATAGATGACTGAACGATAGGTCGTACCGATATCGTTGCCCTGCCGCATGCCCTGCGTCGGATCATGCTCCTCCCAGAAAAGGGTCAGCAGCTCGTCAAGGCTCACCACCTTCGGATCGTAAACGACCAGCACAACTTCCGCATGGCCGGTCAGCCCCGTGCAGGTTTCCTCATAGGTGGGGTTGGGTGTGACCCCGCCCGCATAACCGACAGCCGTTACATATACGCCTGGCACCTGCCAGAACAGGCGCTCGGCACCCCAGAAGCAGCCCATTCCGAACAGAACCTGCTTATAGCCTTCCGGCCATGGTCCTTTCAGCGGACGACCATTGACGAAGTGGGTCGTAGATGTCGGGATCGGTTGCGCGCGTCCCGGCAAAGCTTCATCCGTCGAAGGCATCTGCGTCTTCTTGCGATAGCTGTCCAAGAAACTCATGGTATCCACCTCCTGATTATCGAGCGGTGAAGCGTCCCAGAGGGCGCTCCCGACGATGACCGATTGCATAGAATAAAAGGGCGAGAATGCCGAAAAGAAGCCAACCCGGTCGCTCAAGCAAAGGGATGCAGACGGCATTCCAGACTCCTGCCCCTATATAGTGTGTCACGAACGTTTCTGCATCGGCCAATGTCTCGGGCGCGTTGCGCGACCACATGGAAAAAAGCGGCTTCGCTATGAACTGCGACGCGCCGACGGAACGCGCGCCATCAAGGACCGCGAAAATCACCGCCAAAGCCAGAAAAACAACCGCAAAACTACGCAATACAAATCGGATCACGATTCTCTGCCCCGGATTTCCTACCTTGATTTCGACGCCGGTTTTCTGACCGGTCTCCCGAAGATTTGTCTTTTTGATGTTGCTAAAGCATAGCACACAGAACCCGTCAGGCTCAAAGCCAAGCTGGAACACTATTGCACGATTAAAATAAAATATAATAAATTCAGACAGTTATCTCGTTGATATCGCTCTTTGCACAGGCTCTGCGATTTAGACGCAAAAACTTGCAAATAGCTGTTGAACATATGCATTTTCTGGCTATATTCGCGCCGCACCCGCTAGTTGGCGATTAACCAGCGCCTGTTTCGAAAAGCGGTGTCACGTTTGCAGTCAGTTTTCACCGTGAGACACGGTTTCCCGACAGCAAGGCAGACGGAGAGGTGGCCGAGTGGTTGAAGGCGCACGCCTGGAACGCGTGTATACGGGAAACCGTATCGAGGGTTCGAATCCCTCTCTCTCCGCCATTTGATTTTCCCCACAACAGACGCGAGTTACCTCTTTCAAGACGGTAGACTGGTTACCGCATCCGCAACCCAGGCAATAAAACAGCCGGAGGTTTGGACCTCCGGCTGTGATTTTTAGTTCAGGCCTTCTTCCTTGAATGCCTTCTGCACGTTTGGGCGGGCCAGCACACGTTCGCGCAGTTTCAGCGCCTTGGGATAGGCGCTCAAATCGAGCTTTTGACCAACGCCCCAACCGATGATCACCGACGCATAAGCATCTGGTTGAGTGAAGTCATCGCCAAGCCAGTAGGGGTTCTTGTCCGACAGCATGGCTTCGAACTGACCCAGACGACGATTGATGTTGACGATGACGCCCGCCCTCGCTTCCTCGCTCAGGTTGGGCGCGAACAGGCCGCTAAAGGCCGCATGCAAATCCGAACAGAAGCCCAGCGCTTCCTGCAGGCGTGCGCGTTCGATTGAACCATAGGCGGGCTTGAATGCCGCAACGTCGGAATGATCACCGATATATTGGAGAATTGCCGCGTTCTGCGTGATGACAGTGCCGGGCTTCACTTCCAGCGCCGGAACCGCGCCGCGCGGATTGACTGCAAAATAGTCGCCACCGTCCGCTGTCTTCTTGGCCTTGAGATCCACGGCCTCCAGCTCATAAGGCAGGCCCGCCTCGCTCAGAATGATGTGGGGTGCGAGCGAACAAGCGCCGACCTTGTAGTAAAGCTTCATAAAAATCTCCCATCGGTTTTCGATGAAAGACCTCTATCAATTCTGGTGTGCCCCGCAAGGAATTGGGGATCACAATTCCTTGCGTAGTTGCATTGGAGCGTGTTTCGATCAGACTGAATCAGATCGGCGCTCTAGCTGTTTGTTTTGACGGACAATTTATCAGAAAAGCGATGCGATCCGCGCAGGCTTCGAAGACTGCATTCGTGTCACCACAACCATCTTGTTGAACTCGCCGCGCTTGAAGGCGCGCAGGAAGCGCGGATAGTCCTTGAACACGACACAACCATTGGAATCGCCACGGCGCCCCAGCATGAAAGTATGCGCCAGAAGGCCATCGCGATTATAGCGGTTGTTGCCGTCGACAGGCGTGAGGCGGATTGCCTCGACGCCATGGAACAAAGCCTCGCGCATGCGCAGATCATAGGTATGTGGCGGCGTTGGCCCGCGGTTTTTCTGGTTCACATAACGCGGATTGTCGCGCATCGGACCGAGACCGGAATGGGCTTCAAGGCGCTCGCCGCTCGGCAGGTAAACAGTGGCTGCAGAAATATCATAGATAGCAACCTTGCTGCGTGCAGCCTGATTGAGAAGCGGGCTGAACAGGCCGGGGCGCGGTTCTTCGGTTGCACCGCTTTCCGGCGCATAGGCGAGTTCGGTCTTCTCATGCATACGGGAGCGGCGCAGCGAAGGCTTGGCGCCCGGCAGCGGCACATCATCGGGCAGGAATGCATCCCGGCTGGCTTCATCCTCTGCGGCCATGTCGGTTTTCTGATCCGGAGCAAGCTGCGGAACAGGAACGGCATTGCCGGTAGGAAGATGTGCCTGTCTTTCAGCGGCATCCATTTCTTCAGCTTGCGAAAGCGGATCAATCTTGTTGAAGGCCGCCGCAGTGTTCGGTGCAGTCGGCACTGGCGCATAGGCAGCCACAGTCACGCCAGCCGTCGCGGCAGGTTGCTCTTGCTCGACACTCGCCACAACAGGCTCGTCGCGCCTGACGCGATCAGCACGCAATTCGATGAGGGATGCCGTATCGACAGGCTTGTCCTCGATCACGGAATCGGGACCGATGTCAGCAATGATCGGCTGATCGTTTACGTTTTTGGCCCGGTGCCAGTCGAGGTTGGAATAGGCCGCATCAGCAGTGTAAGCATCGATGAAGCTCTGCCTGATCCGCCGCGATGGCGCGATCTTGTGATCAACGACGGCAAGTGCCTGCGGCGCGGTCAGGGAAACACGGCGCATGATCGGGGCAACAGGCGCAAAGGCCGGCACGACCGTTTCCAGCGTGCCGAGCGCGGTCATCATCCAGCTTCCGGCCACAAGTCCCGTCGCAGCGAAAATCGCAACGCGCGTAAAACCTTTGAAACCGAGCGGAAGTCTGATGCCGTTGCTGCGCGGAGCTGCGTAGCCATACACTTCTGTTACACACGCCATGATACAAAATCCGAGTGGAAATCAACTTTCGCGGCACCGCTTTGCATGTCAGTTCGGCAAAAAGACGAACAAGACATGGCAAAGCGGTGACTGGAAGGTCATCTCCAACATCGTCAATTATGGTAACCAAATCCTTTACGGAATGAAAAAATCCGGTTCAGCTGGCTTCGGAAACCAACTCAAGCGGTCAGCAGATAAGCGCCCTGTTTGGCGCTCGGGAATTCCAGCCCCTCCACCGCAACGCGATTGCGTCCACGGTGCTTTACCCGCATCAGGGCAAGATCGGCACGTGCTGCTGTTTCCCATAATGTTTCAGCGCCGCGCACCATGGCGATGCCGAAACTGCATGTCATCCGGCGGTCTGCAGGCAACATGGGAAAACTGTGTCGGGCCACGCGCCCGCAAAGCCTATCGCCCAGTCGTTCACATGTTTCGGCATCCCCCTGGACCAGAAGAACAAATTCTTCGCCACCGACGCGACCGACAATCGTTGTATTTGCTGCCACTGTTTGCAGAATGCAGGCAAACTCAACCAGCACCTGATCGCCGGTTGCATGACCCAGCTCGTCATTGATCGACTTGAAGTGATCTATATCCGCGATAATGACCCCATGATCACCACGCTGGGCCTCGGCCAAACGCATAGTCGCATGACGCTCAAGGCCGCGACGATTGAGAACACCGGTCAGCGGATCGGAGTCACGCTCTGCCTGCAATTCCTTGACCACATCCGAAGTCGTCACCACCAGAAGAACCAGACCGGCAAAGACACCCGCAAAGGCACCGAATATCATGATGCCCTGCCAATAGCGCGAATGAATGAGTTCTGACGGTCGCGTGATGTCGGCGGGGAGCCCAAGCGCCATTCCAGCCTGTGCATAGAAATGCACCATCAACAACAACAATGCACCAAACAGCACGCGCTCAATCCAGCTTCGGCGTGCAAGATTGCGCGCCTGAATGCAAAGCACGGCCACCAGACTGCCCAGAGCCAGTTGGACAGTGGGCGCAATCCGCGAATAGCTCGTATCATTCGCAATGAAATAGGCCATGGCTCCAAGAAGACCGAGCCCGATCAGGCCTGATGCAAGGCGGGAATAACGTCCGCCCATGCGTATCATTACACCCTCGCAAAGCAGCCAGCCGCCCAGAAAATGGAAAGTCGTGGCAATCGGCGAGGTCAGGGCCAGGCGGTCCGAGACCAGCGAGATAGGAACCAGAAGCCCGAAAGCAAAACTGGCGAAGCTCAGGCCGAAAAGCAAAAGATGCCTGCGCTTCGTGTCGAGCATCCAAATGCCTAACATCGTCGCAGCAAACAGCAATACTACCAGCGGCGGCACAAACTTCACGAACAGGCCCTAAATCGGTTGAAAATGAGAATGCTAAAACGCTATTTCAAATTGAACCCAATGTGCAATTACAAACCAGCGTCAAAGTCAAGTTGTAAGCTTGCAATATTGATGAACACTAAAACCTAAAAGAGCAACACTGAGAATAAGCGATTGCTAAAAATAAATTGAAAACAACATCCTTCGGCGACGATCTCTTTTTATGTCGTTTTTACCTTCAGATTTATCCCCAGAAGCTTTTCGGCGATCATGCGGCCGATGGGTATGGAAGACGTCGCGGCCGGTGACGGCGCATTACACACATGCAGCATTCTCTCCGTTTCCTTGAAGAGAAAATCATGCACCAGCGTACCGTCATCAAGAACGGCTTGCGCCCGGATTCCGGCGCCCGGCGCACCAAGGTCGGCAAGCTCCAGCGTCGGGCAATATTTGCGGCACTCTTTCAGATAGCGTGTGCGAGACGCGGAATTGCTGAATTCGGCTAGAGCCGAGCGCCAGTTCTTCATCGCCATCTTCCAGAAGCCGGGAAATGTCGACATATCCGCGACATCGCCTGCACGGAAACTGCCTTTGTCGTAGCCTTCTCGCGAAAAACCCAGAACTGCGTTCGGGCCGACCGTGACACCGCCGTCAATCGTACGAGTCAGGTGAATGCCGAGAAATGGCAGGTCGGGATCGGGGATCGGATAGATCAAATGCTTGACGATATTCGCCTTCGATTTCGGCAAGGTGTAGTATTCACCGCGAAAAGGAACGATGCGATGGCTGATATCCAACCCGGCAAGCCGCGCAATGCGGTCTGACTGCAACCCGGCGCAAGCGACCAGCTTGGAAGCGCGCAAGGTCTCGCCATTTGCCATTACCGTAACGCCCTTGCCATCCTCCCGGATTGCCGTAACCGGCGCATTGAGCCGCACGACACCGCCGCGCTCAATGATTTCCGCAGCCATCGCCCGCGATACTTTCGCATAATCAACAATGCCCGTCGCCGGAACGAGCAGTGCCCCGAGGCCTGCAACCGCAGGCTCGACCTTGCGCAAAGCCTGCTGGTCCACATGCTGGAAGGTGATGTCGTTCTGGACCGCGCGCTTGGCGAGCGCCTCCATGCGGTCGACTTCTTGCTGAGAGGTCGCGACCAGAAGCTTGCCGCATCTTTCAAAAGGAATGGAATATTGCTTGCAGAAGGCTTTCGTGGCTTCCGCACCTGCCCGGCACAATTGCGCCTTCAATGAACCCGGTTGGTAATAGATACCGGCATGGATGACGCCACTATTGTGTCCTGTCTGGTGGCGCGCGAAATCGCTTTCCTTCTCCAGCAGGATGATCCTTGCGCCCGGCTCCGCTTCCTGCATGGCTTTTGCTGTCGCAAGCCCGACAATGCCGCCGCCGATGACGCAATAATCATAATCTGCCACGAAGTCCCTCCTCATGCCTTTCCCGGCGCAGCGCCCCGCCTTGCTACCGCTCGACAGGATGATTACCTGTTACTTATACGATTGCGGCCTTGGTTGCAGCACCGCAAAATGGCATTCTTTGCCAAACCCGTTCCCCCATGCGGAGAAGTTCCATGCGCCATCAGTTCGACCTTTTTGCTCTTTCCCCTGCGGAAGGAGAGGAACGGGCAGAACTGCGCCCTGCCCGCGCCAAGCCCGGCAAGACGACCGGCATCGATGAAGCGGAAATGGTGCAGCGCCTGAAAGACAGCGGACGTTACCGCATCCTGCAGCGGCTCGATCCACCACCGACAGTACCGGATGCCGACCGGATCGCCTTTCCGCGACTGGGCGTCGTCGTCGACACGGAAACGACCGGCCTCAATCCCGCGCAGGAAGAAATCATCGAGATCGGTGCCGTTGCTTTCCGCTATGCGGACGACGGCTCCATCGGCGATGTTTGCGCCACGTTCGGTGCGCTGCAGCAGCCATCTAAGCCAATACCCGCTGACATTACCCGCATCACCGGCATTACCGACGACATGGTGAAGGGCCAGACGATCCCGCGCGAGAAGCTGGATGCGCTCATCGCCGAAGCCGACATCATTATCGCGCATAATGCCGGTTTTGACCGCCCATTTCTCGAGCGTTTCTCAATCGCTTTCGCTAACAAGCCTTGGGCCTGTTCGGTCAAGGAGATCGACTGGACCGCACGCGGTTTTGAAGGCACCAAGCTTGGCTACCTGATCGGCCAAAGCGGCTATTTCCATAATGGCCATCGGGCCGAAGATGACTGTCAGGCCCTGCTCGCGGTACTGAAAGAACAGTCTGGCGACACCACGCCCTTTGCCGAATTGCTGAAGGCAAGCCAGCGCGCGCGGATGCGTGTCTATGCAGAGAACAGTCCGTTCGAAATGAAAGACCACCTGAAGACGCGTGGCTATCGCTGGTCGGATGGCACAGATGGACGTCCAAAATCATGGTGGACGGAAATCGGCGAAGAGGAACTCGAAGCTGAACTCGAATATCTGCGCACCGAGATTTATAGATGGCGCGACGCCGATCCGCTGATCCAGAAGCTCACCGCCATGGACCGTTACAAGGAACGTGCGCCGCTTCGCCCGAAGAAATAAAAAGGCGGTTTGAAATCGCCTTTTTCTCGCAACGCGAGTGATTCCATCTATGGGTAGCCGAAAATGGTGGCACTCGAGAACCGGAGCGGAGTGTACTTAACATACATGAACACCGGAAGCGCAGAGCGACGCCATTTGCAGGCAGCCAGAGGCGAAATCTAGAGAACTGGCCAGGAGCGCTGCGCTGGCCGCATCTCTTCATATGCCTTGGCGAGGCGCAACACACCCAGATCATCAAAACGCTGGCCGAAAATCTGCAGGCCGATGGGCAGTCCTGTCGACGTGTAACCGCAATTGATCGAAATCGCCGGCTGTTCCGACATGTTCATCGCCACGGTGAAAGCAATATGCTCGAATGGGCGCTGCGGATCGTTGACCGGTGAGGCCCATTCCGCCGGATAGGTTGCCATCGGCGAGGTAGGCGAAATGATGAAGTCGAAGCCCTTGGAAGCTGCAAGTGCTGCATTGCGCATGGCGTCCATCTGGGCAAAGCCGAGATAGACTTCCTCGCCGGAAAGCCCTTCCGCCGTCTCTGTCCACTGATAGATATAAGGCAGGATTTTCGCACGGTTTTCCGGCGTCATCTTCTTGATGTCCGACCAGGAACGTGCGCGCCAGAAACGATCAAGACCGTCGATCATGGTGCGATTGAGGAATGGTGCAACCGGCTCGATGATCGCACCAGCATCGGCAAAAAGCTTTGCCGATGCTTCCACGGCAGCTTTCGTTTCTTCGCCAACTTCTTCGCCAAAACCGGCATCCAACCAAAGGCCGATCTTCAAGCCCTTTACATCGATACCGAGGTTCATCCAGTCGATATCCTGCGGGGGCAGGCTCATGCCGTCGCGGCGATCCGGTCTCGACAGAACCGACATATAAAGCGCGCTATCGGCAACCGTGCGGGTCATAGGCCCCGCAACGCGACCAAGAAAGGCCGGATCGATCGGGATACGCCCGAAGGACGGCTTCAGGCCAACAAGACCGCACCAACCCGCAGGCAGGCGGATGGAGCCACCAATATCAGTGCCGATATGCAACGGACCATAACCGGCCGCACCGGCGCTGCCCGCACCAGCGCTCGATCCACCCGGATTGGTGTTCAAATCCCACGGATTGCGCGCAAGCTTGTGGAAGCTCGACAGGCCCGACGACAACATTCCGAGATCGGGCATGGTGGTCTTGGCGAGCAGCACGCCGCCAGCCTCGCGGGTGCGCGCCGCAGGCGGGGCATCGGCGACGGCAGGCTTCAGCGGCAGCGCTGCGCAGCCAAGCGGAACCGCCGTTCCCTCGGTCGCGATATTTTCCTTGATCGTCAGCGGCACCCCGTCGATGGGTCCGG
The DNA here is from genome assembly GCF_024539785.1 of Ochrobactrum sp. BTU2. Taxonomy (NCBI): domain Bacteria; kingdom Pseudomonadati; phylum Pseudomonadota; class Alphaproteobacteria; order Hyphomicrobiales; family Brucellaceae; genus Ochrobactrum; species Ochrobactrum sp. BTU2. Next base: position 648,074 of record NZ_JAHWRG010000004.1, read on the forward strand.
CGGGCTCCCCCTTCGACCAGCGTGCTTCCGAAGCCTTTGCCGAAACCCGCGCCGCATCCGGATCGTAAGCCCAGAGTGCATTGAGCTTCGGCTCATAGGCTTCGATACGGGTGATGACGGCTTCCGTGACCTCGACCGGCGAAAGCGACTTCGTCTTATAGGCGGACACGAGTTCAACAGCTGACAAATCGGCGAGATTCGACATTGGATATTTCCTCAAATCACTCAGGCAATTTCAGTGTGGCATCGGATCGCCGCACGCGCTTGCGGCGACCGGAGAAAGGCTTTGGCACGGCATCAACCAGCGCGCGCGTATAATCATGCCGCGGATTGTCGAAGACCTCATTCGTTGGCCCCTGCTCAACGATATTCCCGCGATAGATGACAGCCACGCGGTCGGTGATGGCGCGCACGACGCCTAAATCGTGGCTGATGAAAAGATAGGAAAGGCCGAACTTCTCCTGCAAATCCATCATCAGGTTCAACACCTGCGCCTGGATGGAAACGTCCAGTGCCGAAACCGGCTCATCGGCGACGATCAGCGCCGGCTTGGTGATCAGGGCGCGCGCGATGGCAATGCGCTGGCGCTGCCCACCGGAAAACTCATGCGGATATTTTTCCGCCGAAGCCTTGGGCAGCCCAACCGCTTCCAGCACTTCAGCCACGCGGTCGTCACGTTCTTTGGCGTTTGTGCCACGCTCCAGCGAAACAATCGGCTCGGAAATGATACGCTTGACCGTATGGCGCGGATCAAGAGAACCGTAGGGGTCCTGAAAGATCGCCTGAAAGCCCTTGCGTGCCTCACGCAGGCCCGAGCGATCCAGCGCGTAGATATCCTGACCGTTGATGAGAATCTGCCCCGATTGCGGGCGTTCCAACCCCATCACGGCGCGAGCCAGCGTGGATTTTCCGGAACCGCTTTCACCGACAATGCCAAGGCTTTGGCCTGCTTCGATCTCGACATTCACACCATGCAGAACGCGCAACGCGCTCGTTCGTGAAAAGAATGATGCGCGCGGCAATTGATATTCGCGCACCACATCGCGCACCTGCAAAATCATGTTGCTCATAACACCACCTCGCCGTCTCGCGGGTGAATACAGGCGGCGCGATGCGCGACGCCGTCATTCTCAGCGATGAAATCCAGCCCCGGTATCGCCTTTCGGCAATCGTCCTGCACGAAGGCGCAGCGGTCGGCGAAGGTGCAATAGGGCGGACGCGCCAGCGGATCGGGCACCACGCCGGGAATGGCGGCAAGGCGCTGGCGTCCCGTGCCATGGCTGCGCACAAGCGCTGCCCCATGCGGAGAAGCCTGGAACAGTCCCCTTGCATAAGGATGCGCCATACGATGGAAGACGGCTTCCGTGCGCCCGGTCTCAACGATGCGGCCCGCATACATAACCGCAATACGGTCGGTCATTTCCGAAACCACGCCAAGGTCATGCGTAATCAGCATCAGGGCCGTGCCGGTTTCGTCGATCAGCTCATCCATGAGATCGAGAATCTGCGCCTGAACGGTCACGTCGAGCGCGGTGGTCGGCTCGTCGGCGATCAGCAGATCAGGCTCGCAGGCAATCGCCATGGCGATCATCACGCGCTGGCGTTGTCCGCCTGAAAGCTGGTGCGGGTAAAGATCGAGATTAAAGCGCGGCGCAGGCAGCCCCACGCGATCCAGAAGCTCGCGCGCCTTCCGCTCCGCATCGGCCCGGCTTTCGCCCAAATGCAGACGGCGACCTTCGGCAATCTGCGCACCTATGGTCTTGACCGGATTGAGCGCCGTCATAGGCTCCTGAAAGATCATCGCCATGCGCCGTCCGCGCATCCTGCACAGTTCCGCTTCCGGCTTGCTTGCCAGATTCTCCCCGTCGAAACGCAACGTGCCGCGCACACGCATCCGATCGGGCAGCAGACCCATGGCAGCAAGGGCGGTAATCGACTTGCCGCTGCCGGACTCACCCACCACACCAAGGCGTTCACCGCGATTGAGCGTCAGCGTGATATCGGACACGATATCCGCAACCTTGAGACCGATAGGCAATTCAACGGACATATTGTCCATTTCAAGCAAAGGTGTTGTCATCTCTGCCTCCTGACGCGCGGATCAAGCACATCGCGCAATCCGTCACCCAGCATGTTGAGGCCAAGTACGGCGAGCGTGATGGCAAGGCCGGGGAAAATGGCGAGCCATGGCGCGTCATAGATAAAGGTCTGTGCATCGTTGAGCATCTTGCCCCAGCTTGGCATCGGCGGCTGGGTGCCAAGCCCGACATAGGAAAGGCCCGCCTCGGCAACGATGGCGAGTGCGAACTGGATCGTCGCCTGCACGATCAGCACATGGTTGATATTGGGCAGCACATGCAAAAGCGTGATTGCCACGTCGCCACGCCCGGCGCAACGCGCAGCCTGCACATATTCGCGCTTCCATAGGCCCAGTGATGCGCCACGCGTGACGCGCGCAAACACCGGGATATTGAAAATGCCGATGGCGATCATGGCATTGACGGCGCCGGGGCCAAAAATCGCGGTAATGATGACAGCGGTAAGAAGCGCCGGAAACGCAAAGGCCAGATCGGTCATGCGCATGACGAAACCGTCCACCATGCCGCCACGTGCAGCCGCGAAAGCCCCAAGCGGTATGCCAATGCCCGCACCGACCAACACGGCGATGATGGAAACGGCAATCGAATTGCGAGCGCCGACCATGATCATGGAAAACACGTCGCGCCCGAAATTATCCGTGCCGAACAGATGGCTGAAACTCGGACCCTGCAACTTGTCACGGAAGTTCATGGCGGTCGGCGAATAGGGCGTCCAGACATAGGAGATGACGGCCATCGCGACGAGGATGACTGTGATCAGTGTACCGACAGCCAGGCTGCGGCTCAGCAGCACTGTTTTGAACACACCCGGTTTCGGGAGAGTCTGCGTTTCACTCATCGGCTGCCTCCCGTCGAAAGGCGCGGATCGATGAAGCCATAGACAAGATCGACAATGAAATTGACCGCGATCACCGAAGCGGCAAGCAGCGTCACCAGTGACTGCACGGTGACGAGATCGCGCTGCGCGATGGCCTGAAACACCAGCCTTCCAAGGCCGGGCAGATTGAAGACATTTTCGATGATGATGGTTCCTGCCAGCAGAAAGGAGAATTGCAGGCCGATGATGGTGACAACCGGGATCAGTGCATTGGGCACTGCGTGACGCCAGAGTGCTGCGTTACGTGTGAGCCCCTTGGCGCGCGCAGTCCGCACGAAATCCTCACCCAGCGTTTCAATGACGGCAGATCGGGTTACGCGGGCCAGAATTGCAGCAAGCGGCAAGGCAAGGGCCAGCGCAGGCAGAAAAAGTGAGCGTATCCCTATCCAGAAACCATTCTCCCATCCGGCGAAACCCGAAGCCGGAAACCAGCCGAGCTGCAAGGCGAAGAACAGGATCAAAAGAAGACCGAGCCAGAAATTCGGAATTGCAACACCGACCTGTGCCACGCCCATGGAAAGCACATCACCGGTCTTGCCACGCTTGGACGCCGCATAGACGCCAACAGGAATGGCAACAGCAACGGACAGCACCATGGACAAAAGCGCCAGCGGCAGCGTGACCATAATGCGTGGTCCGAGCAGTTCGCTGATCGGCACGGAATAAGTATAGCTCGTTCCGAAATCACCTTTCAGAAAACCGCCAATCCATTCGAGATAACGCCACCAGAGTGGCTGATCGAGGCCGAGCTGCTTGTGAAGTGCTGCCAGCGTTTCAGGTTGCGCATTGATACCGAGGATCACCGCCGCCGGATCCCCCGGTAGCACCTGCATCAGCAGAAAGACGATGACGGAAGCCGCAAGCGTCGTAAGCAGGAGCGAAACCAATCGCCCGGATATGTAAGCCAGCAAAGCGACCTCCTTGAAAAGACGGATATCCGCTTTCCACATTCCAACTCGCCGCACGCCCTCCCCTTATCTTTATGGGGTGCGCGGCCATTCGCGTAAAACCGCCCCGCCGAGCAAACGACGGGGCGAACCTTGTTATTCAGCCCAATAGGCTTGCGTCAGGTCGTCAGCCGGAATCGGCATGTTCTTCCACAGACCCTTCACATTCTTGTTCCACACACCGATTTTCGGTAGTGCATAGAGGAAGATATTCGGCTCGTCAGCAGCAAGTTTTTCCTGCAGCTTCTTCACGAGTTCGAGCTGTTCCTCATCACTTCCAGCCTCGGCATAGGCCTTGTAGAGCGCCTTATATTCCGGGTTGTTATAGTTGAAGTAGTATTTGTCGCGGGCATAGATATCGAGATCGCGCGCTTCGGTGTGCGCGATGATCGTCGCATCGAAATCCGAGCGCTTGAACACCTGATCCAGCCATTGTGCAAACTCGATCGGTACGAGATTGGCCTGAATGCCAACTTCCGCCAACATGGCCGCAATGATCTCACCGCCGCGACGTGCATAGGCCGGAGGTGGAAGCGTGATGGTGATCGATGTGCCAGTCGGAACGCCAGCCTCTTCCAGCAACTGCTTCGCCTTGGCCGGATCATACGGATAGGTTTCCGACAGATCGACATAGCCCGGATCGACCGGCGCATAATGCGAGCCAATGGGCGTGCCGAAACCTGAATAAACACCTTCGATCAGCGCCTTGCTGTCGATGGCATGAGCCAGCGCCTGACGAACCTTCACATTATCGAAAGGCGCCTTGGCATTGTTGAGCGACAGCAGCACCTTGCCTGCCGTATCGCCCACTTCGACCTGCAGCTTGTCGTCGCTCTTGAAGCGGCTGATAAGCTCCGGCGCCTGAAACATCGGGAACACGTCGATGTCACCGGCAAGGATGGCAGCCGCAGCAGCCGACGGATCGCTCACGAAGCGGAACGTGACGGCGGAAAGCTTTGCAGGTTCACCCCAATAATCCGGGTTGCGCTCTAGTTCGACGCGGTCGCCCTGCACCCAGCGCTTGAACTTGAACGGACCCGTGCCCACAGGCTTGGTCTTGTTGTCGGCAGCCGAATTCGGCGCGACCATGACCGCGTCACCCCAGCCCATATTGAACAGGAAATTCGAGGTCGGGCGCTTCAGCGTGACAACGGCGGTCGCCGGGTCAGGACATTGCGTGCTTTCAATCGGCGCGAACAGGCCCTTCTGCGCATTGGTGGAATCCGGCGCGACAGCGCGCTCATAGGAGAATTTCACGACCGAACAGTCAAACGGCGTGCCGTCATGAAACTTCACGCCCTGACGCAGCTTGAACGTATAGGTTTTCTTGTCGTCGGAAACAGTCCAGCTTTCAGCCAGAAGCGGCTTCACCGTGCCGTCTTCGACAATGCGCACCAGACCTTCATAAAGGTTGGCATAGGTAACCTGCCGGATACCGGCGGCGGCATTGGCCGTCGGATCGAGGCCCGGCGGTTCCAGTACTTCGCCAACCACCAGCGTATCTTTTGCAAATGCACCGTTGATCGATGCCAGCATCGCGGCTGTTATCAGCCCGGCTTTCAGCAGTTTACCCATTGTTCCTCTTTGGCTCCCCTCGTCTCTTTTTTAAATCGAACGCCCGCCATCCACGTCGAGCGCAACCCCGGTAATCATAGAGGCAGCGGGCGAGCAAAGGAAAGCCGCCGCTTCAGCCAGATCGTCGGGTTTCAACAGGCGGCCCATCGGGATGGAATCGCGGAATTTTTTACGGATTTCCTCGGTGTCTTCGCCCATGAAGGTGGTGAGAAGCGGCGTTTCACCGGCAACCGGGTTCAGTGCAACCACGCGAATCTTTGCTGGAGCAAGCTCGATAGCCAGCGCCTTGGTCACGGAAACGACCCAGCCCTTGGTGGCATTGTACCAGGCGAGGTTCGGGCGCGGGCGCCCAGCGCCGGTCGAAGCGACATTCAGAATAACGCAGTCTTCGCCCTTGGCACCATTGCCCTTGAAATGCGGAATGAGCTTGCGCGTCATCAGATAAACGCCGCGCACATTGACGCCGAGAATGCGGTCGAACTCTTCCGGCTCCACCAGTTCGGCATTTTGCGGCTTGTGACCGATACCGGCATTGTTGATCAGAATATCGACCTTGCCAAATTTCGATAAAGCGGCTTCCACTGCTGCATCGACATCAGATTCCTTGGAAATATCGGCCGCCACGGCCAGCGCCGCATCGCCGATTTCGCCTGCAACGCGCTCGGCTCCCGCCTTGTCGCGGTCGACGATGACGACCTTTGCGCCACCATCAGCGAAGCGCTTTGCCATGCCTTCGCCAAACCCCGAACCTGCTCCCGTGATGAGCGCGACCTTACCTTCAAGCGACACTGTAATTCTCCCGAATGCTATTTTCAGCCGTGATACACGGAAATCGTCTTCAGCGAGGCAAACCCGTAAAGCGCCTCAAAACCCTTTTCGCGGCCATGGCCGGATTTCTTGACGCCGCCGAAAGGCAGTTCGATGCCGCCGCCAGCGCCATAATTATTGATGAACACCTGACCGGCATGGATGGCATGCGCGAGGCGGAACTGACGTCCGCCGTCATTGGTCCAGATGCCGCAGACGAGGCCATAGGATGTGCCATTGGCAATCGCGATGGCTTCTTCTTCGGTATCGAACGGCAGGATGACCTGCACCGGGCCGAAGATTTCCTCCTGCGCCAGACGATGATCGACAGGCACGTCCCGGATCAGCGTCGGCAACACATAGGCCCCGCCTTCCGGCGCGTCTTCAGCCAGCACGCCTTGCGCGGCAATGGCCAGACCGCTTTCCTGCGCCAGTTCGAGATAGGTTTCGACAATCGCCTTCTGGCGCTGCGACACCACCGGACCGACCGACGGATCGGCACTGGCAGGGCCGACTTTCAGCACACGGTAGCGTTCGCTCATGCGCGCCACGACATCTTCATAAATGCTCCGCTCAACCAGAATGCGCGACGAAGCCGAGCAGGTCTGACCGGCATTCTGGATACCGGCATTGACCAGAAACGGCAAAGCGCGGTCGAGATCGGCATCAGCAAAGACAATCTGCGGAGACTTGCCACCAAGTTCCAGCGTCACCGGCACGGTGTTCTTCGCAGCCGCTGCCTGCACGGCCTCGCCGGTACGAACGGAGCCAGTAAACGAGATATGGTTGACGTCAGGATGTTCGGAAAGCGCTGCACCCGCTTCCGCGCCAAGCCCGGTGACGACATTGAGCGCACCGACCGGCAGACCAGCCTTTTCGGCAATCTTCGCAAATTCCAGTATGGTCAGGCAGGCTTCCTCGGCAGGCTTGACCACGGCTGCATTGCCCATGGCCAGCGCTGCGCCAAGGCTGCGACCCAGAATCTGCATCGGATAGTTCCACGGAATGATGTGCCCCGTGACGCCATGCGGCTCATAGATAGACAGAACCGTAAAGCCGTTCTGATAGGGCAGCGTGTCGCCATGCACCTTGTCGGCGGAAGCGCCATAAAACTCGAGATAACGCGCCAGCGCCACCACATCGGCACGGGCCTGGCCGACCGGCTTGCCGACATCCTTTGATTCCAGATCAGTCAGAAGATCAATGTTCTTCAGCACTTCTTCCGACATGCGGTGCAGCACACGACCGCGCTCGGTCGCCGTCAGCTTGCCCCAATCGCCGGAAAGCGCGTTACGGGCTGCAGCCACCGCCAGATCGATATCAGCCTTGGTGCCGCGCGCAATCAGCGCAAGATCGCTGCCGTCGGAAGGATTTCGGAGCGTGATATACTCGCCGCCAACGGCATCCTGCCATTCGCCTGCGATGAAATTGCCATAACGGAGCAAGCCGGCTCCTCCCGTCTTGTTCTCATGCTTCATTTTCGTTCTCCCGAAGAGGCATTTCCGCCTCCAGTCTCGCGGTTGTGGCGCGGATATGCGCCCGCGCCAGCCGCTCGGCTTCTTCGCCGTCGCGTGCAGCAATGGCTTCGACAATTGCACCATGTTCGCGGATTGCATCGCGCGCCCTGTCCACGGACAACGAGAACGAAGGCGCAAAAACCTGCGATGTCATCCGCAGAAGCGGCACGAAGGCGATCAGCGAGGCATTGCCCGCGGTGTTCATCACCGCCATATGGAAATCAACATTGGACTGGGTATAGGCTTTCGCATCCCATGGATCGACGACCGTGCCCTGCCCCGCAACATGCGCACGCAGTTTTGCAATATCCGCATCGCTCGCCCGCTCGGCGGCAAAGCGCGCGGCCACACCGTCCAGCACTTCGCGCACGGCATAAGCATCGATCAGGCGAGTGAGATCGGCAGAAGCGACACGCACCCCCCGACCTGGCAGGTGAATGACCAGCCCGTCACGCTCCAGAACGCGCAAGGCTTCACGCAAGGGCGTCCGGCTGATGCCGAACTCTGCTGCTATATGTTCCTGCCTGAGTATCGCGCCCGGCGCATAAACGCCCGCATAGATTCGCTCCCGAAGCGCCTCTGCCACTTCGTCCAGCAAACGGGTCTGACTGCGCCATTCAAAAGCCGCCAATAGAAAAGCCTCCCAACTTTTCTGGACACAATATCCTGGATACAAAATCAGTCAATCTGAAAACGGATGTGCTTTTCAGAAATTAAACAGAGAATGAAAGACCGGAAATTTCGTGAAAGGCACTCGAAACGATACAATCAATCAGAGCAAGCAATTGTCGAGGGAAAGCACGGGTCCGCGGCCTGTCTGAAACCTTCTCAGTCTCCGACAATCTCCGCCAGCATTTCGGCAAGCTGACGGATCTGGTCGGGGCCGTTGTCCATGTGCCGGATGACAACTTCCATCGGCTCGACGAACGGCAATCCTGCTGCGGCAGGCACCACCTGATGACCGGGAAGCGCAACACGCGTCGGCAGCAGGCTGACACCCAGCCCCTCGGCGACCGCACTTTGAATACTCGCCAGACTGGAGCTGGTGAAAACCACATGCCAGCGCCTGCCCACCCGATCGAGAGCCTCCGTCATGTCGCTGCGATAAAGCCCGTTCGGTGGAAACACGACGAGTGGCAGCGGATCAACGTGGGAAACGGGAAAATCGGCGCTATCGAGCCAGGACAGCGGCTCCGGCCAGTGCATGGTCCCAACCGTTTCGCCACGTTTTTGTTTCACCATGACAAGGTCAAACTCACCGGTTTCGAAACCTTTCTGCAAGTCACGGCTGAGACCGCTCGTCACTTCGAGTTTCGTGTTGGGATGTGTGCGCATGAAACGCGCCAGCGCAGGCGTAACCAGCCGTGAGGCGAAATCCTCCGGCAGGCCGAGGCGGAACACGGCAGCAAGTGCTGTGCCGGTCATCGCGGCTGCCGCCTCGTCATGCAAGTGCAGAATACGGCGCGCATAGCCCAGCAACTTTTCGCCTGCATCCGTCGGGCGCACATCATGCCGGGCACGTTCCAGAAGCGCCTGTCCAACAGCTTCCTCCAGCCGCATGATCTTCTGGCTTATGGTCGATTGGGTCGAGTGCAGCTGCAAGGCCGCAGCCGTAAAACTACGGCTGTCGACAACAGCCACAAAGGCCCGCAAAAGATCGAGATTGAAAGAAGTATTCATGAACCCACTGGATATCAGTTCAACATTTAATTTCCAAATATGACACCCTGCTTGTATGAACGCAACAAGCAGGAGAACCAGCCGATGCGTCAAACAATATTCAGCTTGAGTGCCTTGGCATTGATTGCAGGGACGATAGTTATGACCGAACCGACATTGCCGGGCCACCACGCCGCAGCCCAAGCCCATGCACAGACCGAAACGTCTCTTCTTCAGGCCGCAGCAGCTGGCGATCTGGCTGCGGTCAATGCAGCCATCAAGACCGGAGCGGACCTCGAAGCGCACGGCAAGAATGGCGAGACGGCGCTTCTGGCGGCCACCCATGCCAATCATGTCGATGTCGCCCATGCGCTCATTGATGCTGGCGCCGACGTCAATGCCAAGGATGCCATCAAGGACAGCCCCTATCTTTATGCTGGCGCGCGCGGACACCTCGAAATCCTCAAGATGACGCTTGCGCACGGTGCGGACCTGAAGAGCACCAATCGCTATGGCGGAACTGCACTCATTCCCGCCTCCGAACGCGGCCATGTCGAAACGGTGCGCACGCTGATCGAGGCGGGCGTCAAGGTCGATCACGTCAATAATCTTGGCTGGACGGCGCTCCTCGAAGCCATCATGCTCGGCGACGGCGGCCAGCGCCACGTCGATATCGTGAAGCTTCTCATTGATGCAGGGGCCGACGTCAATCTGGCAGATAATGACGGCGTCACGCCGCTTCAGCATGCCCGCAGCCGCGGCTTTGCGCCGATGGTGACCATGCTGGAAAAGGCTGGCGCGAAATGAGCAACGACCGCACATATCTCGATCAGGCCATAAGGCTCGCCTTCGACAATGTCGAACAAGGCGGACGCCCGTTCGGCGCCGTGGTCGTCAAGGGCGGCAAGGTCATCGCCACAGGCGTCAATCGCATGCAGGCCGATTGCGATCCGACCGCCCATGCCGAATTGCTGGCACTGCGCGCGGCGGGCAAGACGTTGCAATCGCCACGTCTCGACGGCTGTGAAGTCTATGCCAGCGGCCAGCCCTGCCCCATGTGCTTTGCCGCGATGCGCATGGCGGGTATTGAAAAAATCCGCTTCGCCTATTCCAATGAGCAGGCCGAACCCTTCGGCCTTTCAACCGCAAAAATCGCCGTTGAACTCGCCAAGCCCCTCGGCGCACAGACAGGCATCAGTTTCGAACATTCCCCGCCGGAAAACGATCCTGACCTCTACCAAGTATGGGAAAGCAAGAAGAAGACTGGCGCCTGAAACATGCAGACTACCATTCATCCGGCGACCGGCAGCAAGAACACAGCAAGCCTCGCCCTCATCACGCTCGTCGTCCTGATCGGCCTCAACCTGCGTCCGTTCCTGACCGCGCCGGGGCCGGTGCTTTCGGATATTGCGGCCGATACCGGCATGGGTTTCGGTGGGCTGTCCCTACTCACCTTCCTGCCAATGATGCTGATGGGGCTTGGCGCTTTCGCGGCTCCGGGTATCCAGTTGCTGTTCGGCACCCGGCGCAGCATGTTCGCAGCACTTGCCATTCTTGCAGCAGGCTCCCTCCTGCGCGGTTTTGTGCCGGACGGCGTTTCGCTAGTGCTAACCGCCGTTCTGTGCGGTGCTGGCGTTGCAATGATTCAGGCCTTGATGCCCGGCCTCATCAAAGCCAATTTCCCGTCGAGCATCGCCACCGTGACCGGGCTCTATTCTGCCATGATCATGGGCGGCGGAGCTCTCGGCGCGCGGCTGACACCATGGCTTGCAGGCAGCCAGCATAACTGGCGCTTCGCCCTTGCCGTCCTTGCAATTCCCGCAGTGCTGGCCTTGCTAACGGCACTGCCCATTCTCCGCGAGACGCCATCGTCGGGCAAAAAATCCGGAATAACCGGGCACCTGCTGCAGCGCCCTCGCACCTGGGTGCTGATGGCTGCTTTCGGTCTCGTCAATGCGGGCTACTCGTCCATGGTCGCCTGGCTCGCGCCCTATTATCAATCGCTGGGTCTTGCTGCCTCCACCACCGGCAATCTCGTCGCGGCGATGGCTGTTGCACAGGCGCTAGCGGCTTTCGGACTGCCGCTCGTCGCGCGCCACAGTACCGACCGCCGCCCGTGGCTGCTGTTGACATTGGCTATGCAGGCAGTTGGCTTCGCAGGCCTTGCCTTGGCACCCCAGCTTTCGCCTTTCTTCTGGTCTGCGATCTGCGGCGCAGGTCTCGGCGGCAGCTTCGCACTCGCCATGATTACATCGCTCGATCACCTGCCCAAACCGGAAGAAGCAGGCGCACTGGCTGCCATGATGCAGGGCGGCGGCTTTCTGATCGCGGCACTCGGGCCCGTCGCGACCGCTTTCCTGCATGGCCTGACCGGTTCGTTTGCTTCCGGCTGGATCATGCATCTCGTTCTGGTCGCGAGCATCTGCCCGCTCTATCTGAGCTTCAATCCGCACAAGTATGCGCATGTCATGAAACTGCCGGTTCAGGCGGAAAATGGCACACAATAGCGTTACTCGGCCAGTTTATGGGCCGAAAACAGTTTTCGTCCGGCAATTTTCGGCTAGATAACTTGCCGACCTTCCCAACAGGGTTAAGGTTACAGGAAACCTGTTTTTATTTTTGGCATTTGAAGCGGTTCCGGCGAACATGGAAGCGCCAGCCATATTAATCCGAATACTGGTCATAATATGAAGCACGAAACCGCGATCCATCAAGGCACGTCCGTCGCTCCGGACGGTTTGCCCAAGCCGAGAATCTATTGGGCATGGGCAACCCTGATGGTGGGCCTGACGCTTGCCGTCATCGATGGCACCATCGCAAATGTCGCCCTCCCGACGATTGCCGCCGATTTTTCGGCTGGTCCTGCAGCCTCGATCTGGATCGTCAACGGCTATCAGCTTGCAATTGTGGTCACCCTGCTTCCGCTTGCAGCACTTGGCGAAATCTATGGCTACAGGCGTGTCTATCTTGGCGGCGTGGCATTGTTCACCGTCGCTTCCGTCGCCTGCGTTTTCTCACGCTCACTGGAAGCGCTCACTTTCGCCCGCATCATACAGGGACTGGGTGCAGCAGGCCTGATGAGCGTCAACACCGCCCTTTTGCGCTATACGGTGCCGCAGGCGAAATTCGGTACAGCCATCGGCCTCAATGCACTCTTCGTCGCCGTTTCGTCGACTATCGGGCCGACGCTTGCCGGTGTCATGCTATCGTCCCTGAGCTGGCCGTGGCTTTTCGTCATCAATATTCCACTCGGCGTTGCTGCCGTCGTGATGGGCCTCAAAAGCCTGCCCGAGAATGAGCGCTCCGTACGCAAATTCGACGTGGTCAGCGCCATCCTGTCAGCGCTCACCTTCGGTCTTCTGGTCACAACCATCGACAGTGCAGGCAACGAAATCGGTTCCTTCGTCGTGCTGTTGCAGGCGGTGGGCTGCGTAACCGCGGCTGTTCTCCTCACACGGCGGTCGCTACGCATGGCCGATCCGCTGCTGCCGCTCGACCTCTTGCGCATTCCCGTCTTTACGCTTTCCATCTGCACTTCGATCATGTCGTTTCTGGCGCAGATGATGGCGTTCATCTCGCTGCCGTTCCTCTTTCAGGTCGTCTTTGGCTTCAGGCCGATCGAGGTTGGTTTCCTGATGATGCCCTGGCCTATAGCGCTTGCCATCGTCGCGCCGCTTTCGGGCAAACTGTCCGACAAGCATTCACCGGCAATTCTGGGCCTGCTTGGGCTCATCATATTCGCCATCGGCCTTGCTCTGGTCGGCATGCTGCCGGAACATCCGTCGATCCCGGATATATGCTGGCGCATGGCAATTTGCGGAATTGGTTTCGGCCTCTTTCAGGCACCGAACAATCGCATGATGATTACCTCCACGCCACGCTCACGCAGCGGTGCCGCCAGCGGCATGCTGGGCACGGCGCGCCTTCTCGGCCAATCGCTGGGAGCGGCATTCGTCGCCTTTCTGCTGTCGCAATGGGGCGTGGAAGCGACACCCTATATTCTCTTCTTCGCGTCCGGCTTCGCGCTGTTTGCCTCGCTGATCAGCGTCACACGCCTCGGGCGTTGACTTCATCCACAGCTTTGGAGGGACCCGGAAAATATCTTGCACAAAGAAGCAAATTTCCCTGTTGCAATCTCCGGAGCGTTGGTCCATATAGCGCCTGCCTGACGGAAACGAACGGTTTCCGGAATGACTGGCGCGAGCGGGTGTAGCTCAGGGGTAGAGCACAACCTTGCCAAGGTTGGGGTCGAGGGTTCGAATCCCTTCGCCCGCTCCAATTTTCTTTAAGGAAATCAAGAGCTTAAAAAGTGTCCTTCGGCGCGCTTTTTTGCTTACACGACCATGGTGGTGGTTGCATGTAAGCACTGTGTAAGCATGAGATAGGCCATCTTTGGATATCCTGGCGTGCGTTTTGCACTGATACCCCACTGTTTCGGGACGACATGGGGCTCATTCTTCGCTCCTATTCCTCACATCGCGGCGATTGAGTGTCCTGCGTACGGCCGGAGTGAGCTTGTTTATTGCCGACATACTGCTGTTGTCACGACCTGCTCGCGTCTGCCTCGCGGCTTCCAGCGATCCACGTCGCTGGCGCAGCCAGGGAGGAAAAGAAAGCGATAAGGGATGCCGCGCTTGCCCTGCGGGAATGCCACCTGTTTTTCGTTCGGCAAAGCAGGTGAGGCGTCCGGGCGGGAGATGAGGATCTCCGCCCGGACGTCCATACGCTGACTTTGCTCAGCCCTTCGACTCGGCGCCGATCAGAACGAAGATCATCGTTGCGGGTTTGGTACCCCGGTTGCGCCAAGCGTGTCTGGTACCATGCTGCACGACGATGTCGCCCTGTTCGAGGTCGATCAGCTTGCCGTCGTCCAGTTCCAGAGAAATCTCTCCCTCGAGGACGATGTCATAGTCGACGGTTGGAGTGGTATGCATTCCCGGATTGTCGGGCTCGAAATGTTCGATGAAACCGGGCAGACGCTGCGCGTATTCGGCTCCGGCCTTTCCCGGATCGAAGTCAGGAGAGGCCATGACGCTGTCAGGCGGAAACACCACCCGCCACAGCCTGGTGCCTCCCGTCGGCGGCATCAGAGACCTGGTTGTGGTGGCGGAATTCACCCCGTCCCAGGGCAGGGATGCCGAGGCTGCAGTTCCCCAGACGACTGCTGGATCGAAACCCGGTACCGACGCGAAGGCGTTCGAGGGCGTATCACTTTCGGACACGGTCTGAGACTTGCCATCACGGTTGTCAACGACGATCAGTTTCGAACTCATCGGCTATGCTCCTGCATGCATTACGACGACGTTGCTGAAGCCGCCGGCCCTGTTGTCAACGGCGTCGAGAGCTTCGCCGATCTGATCGAGCGAGAACGTTCGATGCTCGAACACCGACAGGTCAAGCGTTCCCGCCTGCGCCATCCGCATCATGTCCTCGCCTTCAGACACATCGAACCACAGGGATCCGATCACGCTGATCTGGAAGCACATCAGCCGGAACATCTCAAGCGGCAGGGGCTCGGACATGCCGCCGATATCGACCATCCTGCCACCCCGCCGAAGAGCGCCTATACCCTCCAACGAAAGCGCATGTGGCGCCCCGGGACCGACCGCGTCGATGAAGATGTCCGCCCCAAGACCATCGGTGTGCTGTCTGACCCAGTCCCCGAGTGGTTTTGTTCCCGCGGAGAGAACTTCGATCCTTCCGGGTGCGAGATTGCGGACCCTTTCGAGGAGTTCTCTGTTGCGGGCAACGGCAAAGATCCTGGTGACTCCCATCGCGAGAGCTGAAAGCACGGCTCCAAGACCAAGTGTTCCCGTCGCGCCACTGATGATGACCGTCTGGCCAGATCTCGCGCCAGCTTTACGAAGGGCCGAGTACGCCGTGCCGAGGTAACCGGTCCTGGCGGCCGCCTCGTATGAGACGCTGTCAGGGATATTCACCAGAGAGGATGCCGGGGCCGTCATGTATTCGGCGAAACCCGCATAGGGATAGTCCTGGAACAGCTCCTCGGATCGCGGACCGAATCCGAAATATCCCAGGAAGGTATAGGCATCGCAGTTGATCGGCTGGCCGCAGCGGCATGCGTGGCAGGATCCGCATGATGTGCCCGGGTTGACGTAGACCCGCTGGCCCTTCGAGATCGACTTCACTTTTTCTCCTACCGCCACGACGTCTCCCGAAGCGTCCAGTCCGTAGATCGCGGGAAGCGGCGGGAGCGGCAAATAGGGAAACCATTCCGAATAATGCGCCATGACATTCTTCATGTTCGGTATGATGCCGCATGCCTTCACCTTCACCAACACATCGTGCGGACCCGGTTTCGGGATATCGATGGTGTCGATGGAAAAATTCGTTCCGACGGCATGAAGTCTTGCCGCCTTCATCATGTGAAGCATAGTGTCCTCCTCTTGAAATCTATCGTCGTAGAAACTCGGCACCGCCGCTTCCTTTCACCTCCTGAACGGACGCAGCAGCTTTTTTGCCTTGAGACCGAGCTTCTGGTCCGTGTCGGCGTTGAACTTTGCGTTGATTTGGTCGGGGCCGATCCAGCAAGCTCCGAAAAAACGGGATGATATCGAATCCGAGGATCGCAACGCTTCCGGGTCCCGCGACAAAATCGCAGCAGCAAATGGACTGAGGGGGCTATGGATTGCACGCATGTTTTGCTCCTCCCTGAGCGTTTGAAAAAGTCGAGCCGGATCCGACAGCGCTCCCCCGCTGCCGATCACCTGGTCAGGAACTCCGCGACCATTCGGTTGAATTTCTGATAGTGCTCCCACTGTGCCCAGTGTCCGCAGTTGTTGAACACGTGCAGTTCGGAATTCGGGATGCCTGCAACGAGGCGAAGGCCTACGTCGAGCGATACGAACCGATCGTTCCGGCCCCAGATGATCAGAGTCTCGGCTTTGATCTCGTCGAGGCGATGGCCAACGTCGGGAAATTGCTTGGGATTGACGGCGGTGCTCTTCACGAAGTTCTCGAGATGATCGCGGCGCGACAGAATGTTGTTGAGACGCGCCTGATAGAGCTCTTCGGTGAGCGCGGATGTGTCGTAGACGAAGACCGCCATCATCTTCTTGAGGTTCTCGATCGTTGGATCGCGATACAGCGCGCCGATGAGCTTGATGCCCTCTGTCGGCATGGGTACGAACGAGCTCACACCGCCGGTCCCGCCGCCCATCAGCACGAGCTTGCCGACGTTCGAAGGGTTGGCGAGTGCAAAGGCGACGGCGCTGTGGCCGCCCATGGAGTTACCCACGATATGGATCTTCTCGAGTCCGAGATGGTCGATCAGACCCTTGAGGATCCGGCCGTTGAGCTCCGAACGCGATCCTGTCGACACGATAGTGTCACTCTTGCTCCAGCCAGGAGCGTCGAGAAGGATGACACGGAAACCTGCCTCCGCCAGCGGGGCGACGTTCCTATTGAAGTTCGCCCATCCGCTCGCACCGGGGCCGGAACCGTGGAGCAGAACAACTGTTTCGCCGCCATTGCCCGGATCGCAGTCGTTATAGTGGATTTTCAGCTCGCCATCGCCTTCCTTGATATTGACGAAGCGGCTTGTCGCGGATTCGGTGAATTCCTGGCTCATTGAGCGGGCTCCTACGGCTTGTTCAATTGTAGGGGAGGCGAGTGACGGGGTCGTACGCAGTGCGTTTCACACACGTCTGCCGAGCCTCCCTCTCGACGCCCGACGGCTCTGCGTCATTGGCTTTGCCGTGTTAGCAGGCTGCTTGATGTCCCCGCAAATGCAATGCTTCTCCCGTGCACTAAGTGCACACTCTTGATGGTATTTCTTCGTCCCCCTTTGGATCATGCGCCCAGCGGGTTCGGTTGAGCACATAGTGCACGTTGAGGAGTTGCGCGTTGAATTGGCAGTCAGCGTTTGTAAGACGTTGCCCCAACGGCATGCTGCGGGAGGGCATCGGCTGCCTGCCCCGCCCTTCGTCTATGTCCGTCCCATGCCGCGCCAGCGGCACCCGAACCACGCCCGGAATTTGAGGTTAAACACCTCGCGTGAACCTGTGTTCGCTTCCGGACAGGCATGCAAACTCAGGAGGAGAATATGACAAAACTGTCTGACAAATACGATCCAGGCCCGCAGATAGCGCAATGCGGCGGCATCAACCTCGGCACGACTGATCTGGAGAAATCCCTCTGGTTCTTCCGGGACACGCTCGGCATGGAAGAAGTCCAGCGCCGCGGAAACGTATCTTACCTCCGCTGCCATCAGGAACTCGGCCATCACTCCCTGGTCCTGACGCAACAGGCGGAAGCGATCGTCAACGCGTATTCGTTCAGGGTCCGTCGGCCTCAGGACGTTGAACTGTTCGCGGAGGATCTGAAGCGTCAGGAAATCGAGGTTCTCGAAGTTCCGGCTGAAACCGAAATCGGCCGCGGAACGGCCATCCGCTTCCTTCTACCGGGCGGCGACCATCCGTTCGAACTCTACTACGACATCGCCAAGCCGCTCGCGCCTGAGCACATGCGTTCCCGGCTTCCGTCCAATTCCTCCAAGCGCCGTGGCCTCGGTGTCCGCCGCATCGATCACTTCAACATCCAGACCTCGCCATCGACGATCAACCAGGCGGAGCAGTGGGTCAGGGACAACCTGGGCTTCAAGCGCCGCGAGTTCGCCTATCTGCCGGAAAGCCCCGGCACCGTCATGGCATCCTGGATGTCAGTCACGCCGCAGATGCACGATCTTGCGATCGTCGCCAACAGGCAGGAAAAGAAGGCCCAGCTCCATCACGTCGCATTCAACCTCCAGGACTTCTCTGACAGCCTGGTTGCTGCCGACGTCCTGAAGGATCTCGACGTCTCGTTCAGCGCAGGTCCGGGCAAGCACGGGATCGGGCAGGCAATGTATCTCTATGTCCACGATCCGGCATCCGACCACCGCGTCGAACTCTACGCGGGCGGCTACCTGATATTCGACCCGGACTGGGAGCCTATCGAGTGGAAGGAAGAGGCGTTCCCGGATGGCCTTACCTGGTATGGAGATCCGATCGACACGAGACCGGGAAGCCGCGGCCGCGACACAACCGGTTCAGCCGGGCTACACCTCAAGTAATTTGAGGTGGCCAAATGGTCTGAAAACAATATGGATCACGGGGAGGGGGCTGGAAACGGCCCCCTTTTTCAGCGCGGCGCGATCAGATATTCCTCGATCTTATGGGCCGCCGCATGCAGATGGGAAAGATACCGCTTCCGCGCCTCCGCCAGAGAGAGCGCGGATCGAAGCATGACGATGTTGATGCATCCCGCCACACTGCCCTCCTGCATCACCGGAACCGCGAGAGCGAGTATACGCTGTTCGGTCGCCCACTCGCCATTGTTGTAGGCATGTCCTGCTTCGCGGTGCTGAGCCAGTAGCACCATGAGCGCCTGCCTGCCTGGTCCGCGGAGTGGAGAATCAGGAATAGCGGCAAGGCGACCGAGAAGATCCTCGCGTTCATCATCCCCGCAAAATGCCAGATAGGCACGCCCGGCGGCTGTCGTGACCAGAGGCAGTCTCCGGCGCACGGTCACCTTGTGGAACGATAGCGGGGAGAAGCGGTGCGTCGATTCCCGCACCCGCATGTCTGCGCCGTCCAATGTCGCGAAGTCCGAAGGCCACACCACTTTCACCAAGAGTTCGCCGAGGACGGGAGAGGCGACCTCGGAAATCCATTCCTCTTCCCTGAATCCATCACTCAATCCGCGCACCTCATGGGTCAGCCGATAGCTGTCATCGGATGCCGAGCGGCGAAGCACGCCCTCGCTCTGTAGCGTTTCGAGAAGTCGACGCACTGTCGTTCGATGCAGGCCTGTCGCCTGTGCGAGTTCACGCACGCTGGCCCAACCGCCGTCCGCCTGATTGAGCGCCCGCAGGATCGATAGGCCACGCGACAGGCCCTGCACCATCTTGTACGGGCTTTCGTCCAAAATCTCCTCCTGCCAGCATTCGAATGTGTGCACTGAGTGCACAGAATTGACATGAGAATTGTCAGTTTGGCAATGCGGTTTATAGATCGGCGCACACCGTGAGACGAGGAGGTCATCGGTTCGGTCTGGGAGGCCCGGCGTTTCACAGCAATTCATGAATATACGCAGTCACGCCCGCAAGTGGGCGCGTTCGGCTGATGGATGCTTCTTGAGCAGCCGAGTCCGGGCATTCGGAGGAACGATGACATCTGCAGATCTGATCGAGACGCTCGCAACGGAACTGAGGCAGGCGGAACAGGAGCGCAAGCCCATCCCGGCGATCCGCGAGCGCATGCCCGACGACGATGGCGAGACCGCATACGCGATCCAGAAGGTCAACGTCGAATACTGGAAGGCGAATGGCCGCCGCGTGGTCGGACGAAAGGTCGGTCTTACCTCGAAAGTGGTGCAGGCCCAGCTCGGAGTTGACCAGCCGGATTTCGGAACGATCTTCGCCGATACGGTCTACGGTGACGACGAACTGATCCCTTTCGATCGCCTGTTGCAACCGAAGGCCGAGGCCGAGGTCGCGCTGGTCCTCAAGAAGGATCTTGCGGCCGAAGACCTCACCCTCGTCGAACTGATCCAGGCGATCGACTTCGCTCTTCCCGCCATCGAGGTGGTCGGCAGCCGCATCGCTGGCTGGAACATCCGGTTCAACGACACCGTCGCCGACAATGCTTCGTCGAGCATGGTGGTGCTCGGTGGGGTGCCGACCCCGCTGGCGGGTCTCGATCTAAAGTTCGTGAAGATGTCCATGAAGCGTGGCGATGAGGTCGTCTCCACCGGTGATGGAGCCGCGTGCCTCGGGCACCCCTTGAACGCGGCTCTCTGGCTGGCGAGGAAGATGGCCAGACTGGGCACGCCTCTCGCGGCTGGCGATCTGGTCATGACTGGAGCGCTGGGGCCGATGGTCCCGATCAATCCCGGAGACCGCTTCGAGGCATCGATCGAAGGGCTCGGCGTCGTCCGCGCCCTGTTCGGCAAGGAAGACGGCTAGTCCGCCAGCCGGAAACAACAGCAAGTCGGAAAGAACGCCGTCCGGTGACGTGACCGCGAACAGACCGCCGCACCTGCAATTCTGCGGGACGCGAGGATGAACGGAGGATCGAAGACATGACAAAGGTGAAATGCGCCATCATCGGCTCGGGCAATATCGGCTCCGACCTGATGATCAAGGTGATGCGCACCTCCAAAAACATCGAGATGGGCGCCATGGTGGGCATAGACCCGGCATCGGATGGCCTGGCACGGGCCCAGCGCCTGGGCGTTGCGACAACGCACGAGGGTATCGACGGCCTGCTGCGCATGCCGGAATACAAGGATATCCAGATCGTCTTCGATGCGACCTCGGCGAAGGCGCATGTCTCGAACAACGCGCTTCTGCAAAAGGACGGCAAGAAGGTCATCGATCTGACACCGGCTGCCATCGGGCCGTTCACGATCCCGAGCATCAACGGCCATGCCAACCTCAACGAGCCGAACGTCAACATGGTGACCTGCGGCGGGCAGGCGACCATCCCGATGGTCTACGCCGTCAAGCGTGCCACCGACCGGGTGGTGTACGGAGAAATCGTCGCGTCGATCTCGTCTCTGTCTGCCGGGCCCGGAACGCGCGCCAACATCGACGAATTCACGGAAACCACCTCGAAGGCGATCGAAACCCTCGGCGGCGCGGAGCGTGGCAAGGCGATCATCATCCTCAACCCTGCAGATCCTCCGGTCATCATGCGTGATACGGTCTTCGTTCTCTCGCAGGGCGGAGATCGCAATGCGATCGAGGCATCGATCCTTGACATGGTGAAGACGGTTCAGGGCTACGTTCCGGGTTACCGCCTCAAGCAGAAAGTCCAGTTCGAGGTCATCGGCGACAACGCTCCTGTCATGGTGCCCGGAATTGGCCCGGTCTCTGGCCTCAAGACGACGATATTGCTCGAGGTCGAGGGAGCTGCCCACTATCTTCCAGCCTATGCAGGAAATCTCGACATCATGACATCCGCAGCGCTCATGACGGCAGACCACTGGGCTGCCGAGACGCTTTCGAAGGAGGTCGCATAATGGCCCGTGCAAATCCCAACAAACTTTATGTCCAGGATGTCACGCTCCGCGACGGCATGCATTCGATCCGCCACCAGTACACGCTCGAAAAGGCCCAAGCCATCGCTCGGGCTCTCGATACCGCGAAGGTCGATGCCATCGAGATCACGCACGGCGACGGTCTTGCGGGATCCACGTTCAACTACGGTTTCGGGCTCCATAGCGACATCGAATGGATCGCTGCTGTGAGCGAGGTCTGCAGTCATTCGGTGGTGACGGTCCTTCTTATTCCGGGCATCGGCACGGTCCATGATCTGAAGGAAGCCCATGCGGCGGGAGCGCGATCGGTTCGTATCGCCACGCATTGCACCGAAGCAGACGTGTCCCGGCAGCACATCGAGGCGGCCCGCGGGCTGGGCATGGACACGGTCGGGTTTCTGATGATGTCGCACATGGCCGAGCCGGAGAAGCTGGTCGAACAGGCCAGGCTCATGGAGAACTATGGTGCGGAATGCGTCTACGTGACGGACTCGGCGGGTGCCCTTCTTCCGGAGCAATACACGTTTCGCGTCAAAGCGCTCCGTGACGCCCTTCGACCGGAAACCGAGATTGGTGTTCACACCCACCACAACCTCACCATGGGCGTGGCGAATGCCGTCGCCGGGATCGAGGCGGGAGCCGTCCGGGCGGACGCTTCCCTGGCTGGCATGGGGGCAGGGGCCGGAAACGCACCTCTGGAAGCGCTGATCGCGGTTCTCAACCGCAAGGGGATCGAGACCGGCTGCGATCTCTACGGGCTGATGGATGCGGCCGACGATCTGGTCCGCCCGCTCCAGGACCGCCCGGTTCGGGTCGACCGGGAAAGCCTGTCGCTTGGCTACGCAGGGGTCTATTCGAGTTTCCTGCGGCATGCCGAGAACGCATCCCGCCAATACGGCGTGGATACTCGCGAGATACTCATCGAGCTGGGCCGCCGCCGGATGGTCGGAGGCCAGGAGGACATGATCGTCGACGTGGCGCTCGACCTTGCCGCGAGGACGGCGCAGCGGGCGTAGCTTCAGCATTTCGCCGGACGGCATGTCTGTCCGGCACTTCATTCGGGAGGAATACGAATGACCCAGGAAAAACGTTCCGGCTCGCCAGCCAAGGTCGCTATAGCGAGCTTCATCGGGACGAGCGTGGAATACTACGACTTCTTCATCTACGGGACGGCCGCGGCGCTCGTCTTCCCGCGGATCTTCTTCCCCGACGCGTCGCCCCTGATGGGAACGCTGCTCGCATTCGCGACATTCGGCGTGGGCTTCTTCGCGCGTCCTGTCGGCGGTGTCGTGTTCGGCCATTTCGGCGACCGCATAGGCCGCAAGAAGATGCTGGTCATATCGCTGGTCGGAATGGGTTTATCGACCGTGCTGATGGGGCTTCTTCCGTCATACGCCTCGATCGGGATCGCCGCACCGATCCTGCTGACCCTGCTCCGGCTGATACAGGGCTTCTGTGTCGGCGGCGAATGGGGCGGTGCGGTACTGATGGCGGTCGAGCATGCACCAAAGGGCAAGAAGGGCTTCTTCGGAGCGTTCCCGCAAATGGGTGCGCCAGCCGGAACAGGATTAGCGACCTTCGCCTTCATGCTCGTGGCGGGCATGCCCGATGAACTGTTCTATAGCTGGGGTTGGCGGCTTCCCTTCCTCGTCAGCGCGCTTCTTGTGCTGGTCGGCCTCATCATCCGTATGAAAATTGACGAGAGCCCTGCCTTCGAAAAGGTCAGGCAACATAAACAGGCCGTGAAGATGCCCGCGGTCGAAGCGCTCCGGACACATCCGCGGGAGATCCTGCTGGTGGCCGGCATCTACCTCAGCCAGGGTGTCTTTGCCTACATATCCATGTCCTATTTTGTGTCGTACGGCACCAGCGTCATGAATATCCCGCGCGGCGAGGCTCTTCAAGCCGTGCTGGTGGCAGCCGTCGTCGCGACCGTGCTCTACCCGGTCTTCGGCGCCTTGTCCGACCGCATCGGGCGCAAGACCACCTACATGATCGGCGCTGCGGCAATGGCCCTGTCGATCGGACCCGCATTGTGGCTGATCAACACGGGCAACCCGCTCTACTTCACCTTCGCGCTCGTGCTGATCTTCGGTCTCGCGATGTCGCCCGCCGGCGGTGCTACGGGATCCCTGTTCTCGATGATCTTCAGCCCCCAGGTCCGTTACTCGGGCACCTCGATCGGCTACACGCTGTCGCAGATACTGGGATCGGCATTCGCTCCGTTGATCGCCAGCGCCCTCTACGCCTCATACCAGTCGACCTTGCCGCTATTCGCCTACATGGTCGGCGTTTCCATCATCTCGATCGTCGCCCTTATGCTCGTTCCCGGGCCATGGGGCAGAAGGGAGGCCGCCCTGCAGGACGCGACCTCCGACCATCCGTCCAAGTCGGCGAGCGAGGCCGCCGTTAAATCCGGCCAGCTCGGGCACGTGAAAGCTTAGGATCCAACAGATGACACAGCGTGAATTTGACACCGATGTTCTTGTTGTCGGCACGGGGCCGATGGGTGCGACCACCGCGCTTGCTCTCGCCAAATACGGGGTGCGCGTCCATGCGATCAGCCGGTGGAACTGGCTGGCCAATACCCCGCGGGCGCACATCACCAACCAGCGAACGGTCGAAGTACTGCGGAGCTTGGGCATCGAGGAAGAACTCAAGCAGCAGGCCACCCCCTGGGACAAGATGGGCGACACCCTGTTCACCACGAGTTTCGCCGGTCCCGAGATCGCCAGGCTTCAGACATGGGGCACGGGTGACCTCCGCTTTGGTGACTACATCGAGGCGAGCCCGTGTCCCATGCTCGATGTACCGCAGCCCGTCATGGAGCCGATCCTCGTCAATGCCGCCGCCCGCAGCGGCGCCCAGATGTCGTTCAACACCGAATATCTGAGCCACGAGCAGGATGCGGAAGGCGTGACCGTCCGGCTTCGCAATCACATCTCCGGGCAGGACTACGAGCAGCGCGTGCGCTTCCTCGTCGGCGCGGACGGTGCAAGGTCCCAGGTCGCTGCCGATATCGGGCTGCCGTTCGAGGGCGTTCTCGCGCGAGCCGGGACGGTCTACGTCCAGTTCAGGGCCGACCTCTCCAGATATGTCGCTCACCGGCCGAGCATCCTCCACTGGATCGTCAATCCGGAAGCTGGCTTCGGCGAGATCGGAATGGGGCTTCTGCGTGCGGTCAAGCCCTGGACCGAGTGGATCGCCGGATGGGGCTTCGACATGTCCAAGGGTGACCCGGACACCAGCAGGGAGAACGCTCTCGAAAAGATCCGGAGCCTGGTGGGCGATCCTGGCCTCGAATGTGAAATCCTGTCGATCTCGCCCTGGTACGTGAACCAGCAGTACGCGCTCGAATACTCCCGTGGCCGCGTGTTCTGCGGCGGCGATGCCGTCCATCGTCATCCGCCGTCGAGCGGGCTTGGTCTGAACACGTCGGTCCAGGACGGCTTCAACCTTGCCTGGAAGCTCGCCTACGTCGTCAAGGGATATGCCAGCCTCGACCACCTTTCATCCTACAGCGACGAGCGCGCGCCTGTCGGACGCCAGATCGTGGAACGGGCCAACCAGTCGCGTCTCGACTATGCTCCGATGCGGACGGCTTTCTATGGTAAGCCGTCAGGTTTTTCCGGAAAGCTCGAGCATTTCCTCGAAGGCTTTTTCGCGGCCGACGAGCAAGGGGTGGAGGCGCGTCGAAAGATGGCCGAAGCGCTGGAGCTGAAGAACTACGAGTTCAACGCCGAAGGGACCGAGATGAACCAGCGGTACACATCCGAGGGCATCGTAGGGGAAACCGAGCCGGAAAACTGGCCGAGGGACAGGCAGCTCTATCACCAGCCGAGTTCGCGACCAGGTGCCAAGATCCCGCATGCCTGGCTGGTCGGCCCCGACGGCAAGCGGATCTCGACGCTCGATGTCGTGGGCGACGGCTGCTTCACGCTCGTGACCGGGATCGCCGGAGATGCCTGGGAACAGGCCGTCGCCGCTCTTGATCTGCCGTTCCTTCGCTGTGTTCGCGTTGGCGTAGGGCGCTACAGTGATCCTTACTTCTACTGGGCTCGCTTGCGAGAAATTGAAGAAGGTGGAGCGCTGCTCGTTCGCCCGGATGGCGTGATTGCCTGGCGGCGCAAGGCAAGCCTCGCGAACCGAGACGAGGCCACGGCGCAGCTTGCGGAAGTCATCGATGCAGTTCTAGGGCGTTCGAAATCGCGGACAACGGATACCGCTAGCGCGAGGGGCGCGGCGGCGTAGCAACCGGGCCAGAGGAGGCCCTTGGGAGGAATACACAATGAAAACCACTAAAATCCTGCTGTCCGCCGGCATCTTGCTCGGATCCACAGCGTTCGCCCATGCGGATGTCTCCGTGTGCGCACTGCTCTCGATCACCGGACCTGCATCCGCCCTCGGCGCTCCGCAGCAGTCGTCAGTGCAATTCCTGCAGAAGGAGATCGATGGAAAGGCCGTGAAGTACACCGTCCTGGACGATGCGACCGATCCCGGCGCGGCCACGCAGAATGCGCGCAAGTGCCTTGCAGAACAGAAGGCCGACGTTCTTATCGGAGGGGCGGCTACTCCTGTGGCGGCGGCGTTGGCGGCCGTGGCGGCGGAGACCAGGACCCCGTTTCTCTCGATCGGCCCGGTCGGGACGAAGGACGAGCAGTTCAAATGGACTTTCGTGGTGCCGCAGCCCGTCAGCCTGATGGCGAAGGCGATCGTCGAGCATATGAAGACGCGCGGTATCAAGACAGTGGGCTTCATCGGCTACAGCGATGCTTACGGTGACCTCTGGCTCAATGCCATTAGCCCCTTGCTAAAGGAAGCGGGGATCACGGTCGGGCCAGTTGAGCGATTCGCCCGCAACGACACCAGCGTCGCGGCCCAGGCACTCAAGGTCGCATCAGCGAGACCGGACGCCGTCCTTGTCGTCGCTTCCGGTGCGCCTGCCGCTGGTCCCAACCTGGCGCTGGCCGATCGCGGTTACGCGGGAGCAATCTACCACACGCACGGATCGGCCAGCCCGGCCTTCCTCAAGGTGGGAGGGGCCGCGGCCAACGGCACGCTTCTTCCGGTCGGCCCCATCGTCGTGGCTTCCCAACTCGATGATTCCAATCCTGCCAAGGCCCCGGCGCTTAAATACACGAGCCAGTACGAGGCTGCCTTCGGCGCGGGATCCGTATCGCCGTTCGGGGGATATCTGATCGACTCGAGCCTCATCGTCGCCGCAGCGGCATCGACCGCCCTCAAATCCGGCTCCGAACCGGGAACGCCGGAGTTCCGGGCCGCGCTCAGGACCGCGATCGAGAACCTCAACGGCGTGCCGGGAGTTCACGGCAGCTACAGTGGTTCGGCGACGCTTCACGACCTCTCCAACAGCGATGCCAGCCGCGTGATGGCCGTCGTTCAGAACGGAACCTGGAAAATCGCAAAGTAGGCGCATAGTGCGGGAGGCGGCAGTGCCGCCTCCCGCACGCCTGCCTTTCCTCCCATGCCCTTCCTACCCGGTCTCCGGAGACGAGATGGATTTCGATATTGCTCTTTTCCTGGCGCAGGACGGCTTGATCAGCGGCGCGGTCTATGCGCTTGTCGGCGTTGCGCTCGTGCTGATCTTCACGCTCACCCGTGTCATCGCCGTCTTCCTTGGGGAATTCGTCGCGTATGGCGCGCTGACATTCATTGCATTACAGGCGGATGTCGTACCAAAGATCATCTGGCTTACGCTGGTCTCCGGCATCGTGGCCGGAGCGATGAACCTCTATCGGCGTCGAAGCCATCTAGGTTCGCTGCAGGTGCTGCGGGTCCTGGCGATCTATGTTTTCTATCCGGCATTGCTCGCGCTCGGCACGATCTGGCTTGCGCCGACCGCGCTGCCGCTGCCGGTCGACGTCGTCCTTACATTCCTGATCGTGGTGCCGCTCGCGAGCTACCTCTACACCATCGTCTACCAGCCGGTCGCCAATTCTTCGGTGCTGGTTCTCCTGATCGTCTCGATGGGCGTGCATCTGGTATTGCTCGGCCTCGGCCTCGTCTTCTTCGGAGCGGACGGTCTGCGCGCACCGCCGCTCGCGACAGGGGCGGCATCGATCGGTGCGATCCGCCTGACCGCCCAGCAGATCATCATTCTCGGGACGGCGGTGCTCGTCATGTTCGTCCTCAGGATGTTCTTCGGAAAGACATTCCAGGGTACGGCCCTGAGGGCCACCGCGGTGAACAGGCTGGGCGCGCAGCTTGTCGGCATTCCGCCTGCCCTGGCAGGTCAATCGGCCTTCATCATTGCGGGCTTCATCGGTGCGCTCTGCGGAATACTCATCGGTCCCGTGACCACCATCTACTACGACACCGGGTTCACGATCGCCCTCAAGGGCTTCGTCGCCGCCGTCATCGGCGCTCTCGCCAGCTTCCCCATCACGGCAATGGCCGCGGTCGGCGTGGGTGTGCTTGAGTCCTTCGCGTCGTTCACGGCCAGCCAGTACAAGGAAGTCATCACGTTCGGTCTTATCGTTCCGGCACTGTTGCTCCGCTCATTGTTCACAGCAGAAGAGGATCACGATTGATGAGCCCCGTCGCCCGTCTGGTTGCGCTGCTGACGGCAGCCGCAACACTGCTTGTTCCTCTCTTTGTCCCATCGGGGTCGATCGTACTGCTCGCATGTTATATCGGCATGGCCGCCCTTGTCGCCATCGGCCTTGTCGTCCTGACGGGTGTCGGCGGGATGACATCCTTCGGTCAGGCCGCCCTGATGGGCGTGGGATCCTACACCACGGCGATCCTCTGCCTGAACTACGGATGGTCGGCCTGGTCGGCACTTCCGGTGGCGCTCGTTTCGAGCGGGCTGGCTTCGCTCGTGCTGGGCCTCATGACGATCCGGCTTTCCGGGCATTTCCTGCCGCTGGGCACGATCGCCTGGGGTCTCGCCATCTATTATTACTTTGGCGCGTCCTCCACGCTTGGAGGATATGGCGGCCTGTCGGGGATACCACCGCTGTCGATAGGCTCGATCTCGCTTGTCGACCCGCGCGACTTCTATCCGGTCATCTGGGCCGCTGTCGCACTGGTCGTCGTTCTCACCCTCAATCTGCTGGATTCCCGGCCCGGACGCGTCATCAGGTCGTTGCGGACCGGCAGAACCGTCGTTGAGGCTTTCGGCGCGAACACGGCCAGGCTCAAGCTCTTCGTGTTCGTCTATGCAGGCGTTCTTGCAGGACTGTCCGGATGGCTCTACGCGCTCTTCCTGCGCGCCGTGAGTTCCTCGCCCTTCGGTCTCAGCGCCGGGATCGAATATCTTCTGATGGCGGTGATCGGCGGGGCTGGAAACGTGTTCGGAGCGATCTTCGGCGCCGCCGCCGTCATCCTGGCGCGCAATTATCTTCAGGATCTCATGCCGCTCATCTTCGGGAGCGGCGGCAACTACCACATCATCGTTTTCGGAATGATCCTCGTGCTTCTGCTCGTGCGCTCGCCCGATGGCGTGTGGCCGATGATCATGCGTCGTCTGACGTTCCTGTTTCCGAAATCCGCTAAACCGCAAGCATCGGCCGCAAGATTGGAAATCTCGCAGAAGCCCCGGGGCGAAGGCGCCATCCTCAAGGTCCGGGCGCTGGAGAAGCGGTATGGTGGCCTGGTTGCGGTGAACAATGTCCACTTCGACGTCGAAGCCGGGTCCATTGTCGGCCTGATCGGCCCGAACGGCGCGGGCAAGAGCACGACCTTCAATCTGATAACCGGGATAGTCCATCCCAGCAGCGGACAGGTCGATTTCCTGGGCGAGGCCATCGGACGGCTGAGTTCCCGCGCAATCGCCAGCAGGCGCATCGCCCGGACATTCCAGCACGTGAAGCTGGTGAACGACATGTCCGTGCTGGAGAACGTTTCCGTCGGTGCACATCTGCGCAGTTCCGCGGGACCGATCCGGAGCATGTTCCGGCTCAACAGGAACGAGGAGAGGAAGATCAGGGGAGAAGCCATGTCGGCGCTTGAGCGGGTCGGTCTTGCGGATGTGGCTCACCTGGAGACGGGTTCGCTTGCGCTCGGCCAGATGCGGGTGATCGAGATCGCACGCGCACTTTGCATGGATCCGGTTTTGTTGCTTCTGGACGAGCCGGCAGCTGGTCTTCGCTATCAGGAGAAGCAGTCGCTCCTCGTGCTGCTGCGCTCCCTGGCCGCCGAAGGGGTCACGATCCTGATCGTCGAACACGACATGCAGTTCGTCATGGATCTGACCGACCACCTGATCGTGCTGAACTTCGGCACCAAGCTTGCCGAAGGCCGTCCTGAAGCCATCCGCAACGATCCGGCCGTCCTGGCCGCTTATCTGGGGGTCGAATGATGACCGCATCACCTCTGGCACTGCATGTCGAAAGCGCCACCGTGCGCTACGGTTCCGTGCCCGCCGTGACTGATGTGTCCCTCGTGCTTGAGCAGGGCCGCATCACCACAATCATCGGGGCGAACGGTGCGGGAAAATCGACTCTGCTGAACGCCATCACAGGCGTGCTCGCACTCGATGGCCGCGTCAGCATGTTCGGACAGCCGTTGAACAGGTATTCGGTCGAGGAGCGGGTGGTCGAAGGACTCGTCCTGATCCCGGAACGCCGCGAGCTCTTCTCCAGCATGACCGTCGAGGAGAACCTCCTTCTCGGAGGATACACCCAGCGCGCCAGAGCGGATTCCATGATCGAAAGCATCTACGACGACTTCCCGCGGCTCAAGGAGCGGCGCAAACAGGAGGCGGGAACACTTTCCGGCGGGGAGCGCCAGATGCTGGCGATGGGCCGGGCGCTGATGGCACACCCGAAGGTTCTGCTGCTTGACGAACCCAGCCTTGGCCTTGCTCCGCTCATCGTTCGGGAGATTTTGAATATCGTCGTCCGGCTCAAGGAAAGCGGTGTTTCGATTCTCCTTGTCGAGCAGAATGCGCGTGCCGCCTTGCGCATTGCTGACACGGCCTATGTGATGGAAAACGGCAGGTTCATTCTCGAAGGGGCCGGATCGGAAGTCGCGGCGGATTCACGTGTTGAGGCGATCTACATGGGTGGACACTGACTGCGGTGCGGATAGGATTTACACTGAACAAAAGCTCAGTTTCATTATCGACGGCTAGGATACTGCGATTACGCCCTGCCTCGACACATCTTTAGGAGGAAACTTGAACTCCGGTGTTGAAGCTCTTTTCATCTGAATTGCACGAACACGCATAAAAACAGATTGGAGTAATTTCACCTCCTGAGTGGGGGAATTTACAAGTTTCAGTGGTTGCGGGGGCACGCAACCATCTCAACTTGCTCTTTCAAGCAGCAGCATAATGCCACCACGCAACCCCTCACCTAGCGCGGCCTAAAACGCGAGTCGATACTCTTTGGAAATAAACCTATGCCCAGCCTACCTGATCCCAATGACAGGGGGGAATAACAACGACGACAGACGGAGAACGACTAATGCAGCACCGGCCGGATAAATTAATCGATTTTGCCGTGATCCAACACGACAAGAGCGTTCTGAAGCGCGCTTGTGCAACATTCGCCGTGCAAGCCGATTTCAATGGTTTTCAGCACATGCGAACCAAGCTCACCCTCGCTTTCGGTGCTTGTGGCCTCCCGTTCACTATCTCCTTGAGAGCCGCATAGAGCGGAGATGGCATGGAACGATACTTATGCCAGACCTCTCGCTCGACCTACGTTACCTGACCTATGCCATTCTTGTTGCGGAACACGGAAGCTTTCGAGCGGCGGCACAGGCTCTTGATCTCTCTCAGTCAACAATCAGTCGACGGGTTCAGTTATTGGAGCGTCGCATCGGCATTGCGTTGTTCGATCGCAGCCGCAAAGGCGCCGAATTGACGCCAGCCGGAGAGCGGTTCCTTCAGTCAGCTGCGGTTGGTGCGTCGCACATGGAACAGGCGATCCTTGACACACGCAAAGCTCATCGTGGGGAGATCGGGGAGTTGCGAATTGGTGTGGCCACGTCTTTAGCCAACGGCTTTCTCGGAGACCTGCTGGAAAGCTATCGCGCGTCTTATGTGTCGGTCGACGTACGTGTCGAAGAGGTTTCGCAGCGGATCGCCGGCACTCGTTTGCTCAGCCGGCGTCTTGATGTGGCGTTTCTGGCAGGTGCGCCGGGACTGCATGGCTGCACGACGATAAGGATGTGGAATGAACGTCTCGTCGTCGCGCTGCCGAAAAATCATCGCCTCGCTCAGGTGCCAAGCCTTCTTTGGGAAGAACTGCGTGACGAGACCTTTTTGAGCCCGGCAAACGATAAGGGCGCCGAAATGGAATCTCTGCTTTTGAGGAAGCTGTACGAGAGCGGCTCAAGTCCAGGCATTTCGGTCCACGACGTCGGACGGGATGACCTGCTTACTCTCGTGGCTCGCGGTTTCGGCGTGTTCATGACGCTGGAATCGACGGTCAGTGAGGATTACAGGAACCTTGAGTTCGTTCCGGTTGGCGATGACACCGACATAGTTGAGTTCAGTGCGGTATCGCTCACAGAACAGCAAAATCCTACGATCTCGCCGTTCCTGAAATTTGCGGTCGCCCGATCTCTCTATCCGATCGAGAAGCCGGCCGTTCGTTCGGATCTGAAGCCGGCCTCGGGAGCATAGCAAGACGTCTTATGCCGAGCGGCTTGTGTCCGGGCCATGACCAGCGTTTCGCTGTGGAGCCCGGCGAGCCTTTGCAAAGCCGCGGTCGGTCGCCATGAACCGTTCGATCATGGGAGCGATGAGCTTTGCCGGTTCGAGTGCTGGCTGGCCCGTCTCACCGCCAAGTACCTCAGCGTAGGCCACCAGATCGCGGTGAAGTGTGGCCGGCAGTTCCATCGTGACCTTCACGGGCTTATCGTCGGCAATGGGTCCGAGCTTTAATTTGGCCATTGGGTCAACCTCTGTAGGGTTCCATGACGAGATCGCGGGTGACGATGATGCGAACGGGGAATCCCGGTCGAATGGTCAGTGTGGGCGCGATCTGCAACTGACGGCGGATGATCTGCTGGCCTGCGTCGTTTATCGTATCCTGGGCACCGTTGCGGATGGCCTGCACCAGCCGGTCCTGGTCGTCCATAGCAAGTTCCGAGCCGACGGCCAGCAATGTCGAAAGTCCGGCCGCCTTGGCTAGATCCCACCAGTGGTAATCGACACCATCCTCAAGACCGGCATAGCCCTGCGTATCGGCGCCGGGCTGGCGTTCCAGAACAATGGACCGACCATTCGGGAAAATCAGCCTGTTCCAGACCAGAAGAACACGCCTTTGCCCGAAGCCGACATTGTTGTCGTATTGGCCGATGATGCGGGTTCCCTGCGGCACGAGCAGGATACGGCCGGTCGGGCTGTCGTAGATGTTCTCGGTGACCTGGGCGCTGATCTGGCCGGGAAGATCGGAACGAATGCCGGTGATCAGCGCTCCGGATATCACTGAGCCGGCCTGCAGGACATAAGGCGACGCAGGCGGCATCACGCGATCGGCTGCAACGGTGCGGCGATCGACGGCAGCGTTGAGGAAAGCGGCCTGCCGGTCCTGTGCCGTGGGAGTGCCAGCCTGATCGAGCCCGGCAAGATTGGGCGTCGTATTCACATCGGTGGTCATCGCGTTCGCCGTCGTCCGCGTTTCTGTCTGGAAGAACACGCGGCTGGTTCGGGCAGTCTCTGCTTCAGCCAGGCGGCGCTGCTCCGCCGGATCGACGCTCGGCGTTGTCGGCACAACGACAGGCTGACCACGATCCCGCGCACTGAGGATTGGACGGCCGAGATCCCCCGGCAAAGCCGGCCCTAGGATGGGACCGATATAGTCCCGCGGCAAGCCTGCCAAACCGTCGGCAGTGGTCCGGTTCTCGGTCGAGTAGAGTTCTTCGCCACCATTG
>NZ_JAHWRG010000050.1:0-5923 GCF_024539785.1 Ochrobactrum sp. BTU2
CATTATGCCGTAAGTCGGATTATGCCGATTTCGGGTGCGTAATACTGAAATTGCAGGCCATGGTCCTCTTCGCGCTCGGCATAATCCGCCGCCCAATGAAGCTCAAGGTACGCTGAAGAACCCGTTGGGATTAGTACGGTTGAGATCCGATTATCCGAATGCGGATTCTGCGAGCGGCGGGTTTTACACCTTTATCGATCTTTCGACGTTGCCCTTGGCTCTCGTTTGGATGGTGAGAGCGGGTCACCTTAGGCGATGTTCGTCACCCCTAGCACCAGGCCAACGGCCGCGCATCCAGCGAGAACGGTCACTGGTCCGAGCTTGAAGCGGAACACTGCGATAAGAGCGGCCAGCACCAGCACCGCAGCAGGCAGGTTCAGTGTAGACCAGACGGGCACGTCGATATCGAGGCCGAAGGAGGTGATCGAGCGCACCTCGTCGAAAACCACATGCAGGCCGAACCAGACTGCGAGGTTCAGGATCACGCCCACCACGGCGGCGGTGATCGCCGTCAGCGCTGCCGACAGCACCTTGTTGTCGCGCAGTCGCTCGATGAAGGGCGCACCGAGGAAGATCCAGAGGAAGCACGGCGTGAACGTCACCCATGTCGTCAGAAGCCCGCCCAGCGTTCCCGCCATCAGCGGCGACAGGCCGCCCGCGTTGCGGAACGCGCCCATGAAGCCCACGAACTGTGTCACCATGATCAGCGGGCCGGGCGTGGTCTCGGCCATGCCGAGCCCGTCCAGCATCTCGCCAGGGGCGAGCCAGCCGTAGTTCTGCACCGCCTCCTGCGCGACGTAGGCCAGAACGGCATAGGCGCCGCCGAAGGTCACAACGGCCATGATGCTGAAGAAGCCCGCGATCTGGGAAAAGACGTTCGCGGGGCCGAAGACCGCGAACAGCAGGGCGACCGGTACCAGCCACAGCGCGAGGAACGCCGCCGAGATGCGAAACGCCCAGCCGCGGTTGACCTGCGTGTGGGCGGGCGACTCTTCGCCCAGGAGGGTATCGGCGTCATCGACCTGGACCTCGCCCACCTTGCCGTGGCCGCCGCCGCCATGGAAGGCGGGCAACCCCACACGCGCTCCGAAGAACCCGACCAGACCCGCCACAAGGATGATGAGCGGAAACGGCACCGCGAAACCGAAGATCGCCACGAACGAGGCGGCGGCGATGGCGATCATTGCGCCGTTCTTCAGGGCGCGCGAGCCGATGCGGATGACCGCCTGCACGACGATGGCCAGCACCGCCGCTTTCAGCCCGAAGAACAGCGCCTCGACGGCGCCAACATTGCCGTAGAGCGCATAGATCCAGCTCAGCGCCATGATCGACACAATGCCGGGCAGTACGAAGAGCAAACCCGCGATGATGCCGCCGAGCGTGCGGTGCATCAGCCAGCCAATATAGACGGCGAGCTGCATCGCCTCCGGGCCAGGCAGCAGCATGCAGTAGTTGAGGGCATGCAGGAACCGCTTCTCGCCCAGCCAGCGCTGCTCCTCGACGAGGATGCGGTGCATGAGCGCGATCTGGCCCGCCGGCC
This sequence comes from Ochrobactrum sp. BTU2, assembly GCF_024539785.1. Lineage (NCBI taxonomy): Bacteria > Pseudomonadati > Pseudomonadota > Alphaproteobacteria > Hyphomicrobiales > Brucellaceae > Ochrobactrum > Ochrobactrum sp. BTU2. Next base: position 1,541 of record NZ_JAHWRG010000050.1, read on the forward strand.
CGCCAAAGCTCAGGAGCCCGATTCGGGCCCAGATGCGGGTGGCCTCCGCAAGGGTGGGGAAAGCGCGGTCCCGCATCACTCCGGCCTCGGCTTGTTGGTGGGCCAGTTGTGGGTCTCGTCGGTTGCGTCACGAGCCCAGCGATAGAAAGCGTCATAGAGCGGCATGCCTGCTTCGAGCTGCTCCAGGTCGTCGGAATACATCCGCGACAGACCGAGCGAGGCTGCAAGAAGACCGGCGGCCTCGGGCGCCAGATCGAGCCGGGCGGTGTCGGCGCCGCGGACGATGTCGGCCAGCCGGTCGAGCGCGGGAATATTCAGGCCGAACTCGGCCAGCATCACGTCGAAGGTGCAAAGTTCGCGCCTATGGCTCCAGAACACGTTCTCGATGTCGAAGGGCGAAGCATCGTAGCGTTCGGCGACGCCGACGACCTCGGCGGGCGCCACAAAGAGGATGATCGCACGGGGATCGAGAAAGCGCCGGATCAGCCAGGGGCACGCGATGCGGTCGATCTTGGGGCGCGACCGGGTGACCCAGATGGTGCGGCCCTGCGCGTCGCGCGCTGGCAGCTTTGCGGGATCGATCAGGGGTAGCTCGGCCGCACGCCAGGCTTCGAACCCGCCCTCGAGATACTCCGAAGGGCAGCCTTCGGCGCGCAGCCAGGCGGCCGCGCCTTGGCTGCGCCGATGGCCGGCCTGGCAGACAGCAATGGATGGCTGCCCGGCGAGCTGCGGAGCGAGGGCGGCGAGCGCCTGGTCGTCGATCCGGGTGGCGCCAGGGAGCAACCTTGGATCGGCGGCAAAATCTTCCTCGGAGCGCACGTCGATCAAGAGCGGTGCGCGAGGGGTTCCGATGATGCGGGCGAGCTTGTCGAACGAAATGGCATTAGGCGCAGGCATGTGCGTTCCTCCGTCGCCGGGGTTGAACAGGAACGCGATCTTCGGCTGGCGCCTCGTGGGGAGCTCGCAATCCCCATGATTGTAGATACGAAAGGCGAGGACACCACGTCAAGAACTCTATATGCGCGTCAGCACATCGGACATGAAATCGAGGGAAGGTCTTGGTCACACTTGCCGCTAAGCAGAAGATCGACTGGTCACAGAGCGGGGATTCGGCGCGAAGTTTATTGCTCCACCAAGATGGAGCACAGAAATGGAAAAACCCGATCACACATGTCTCGATCAGTATCTCGCGGCATTTGAAGAAAGCCTTGCATCCAGAAACTACAAGCCGGACACGCTGACGAATTACCGCTATCTATTGCGGCGCTTCGGTCGCCTGCTCGACGCCGAGGGCATTGCGCCCTCGGCATTGACGCCAGACTTGGCTGTCGAACTGGGACGGCGGTTGCCGACCACGCCGAAAAGCCAGATCAAGGTTCCCAACCTTGCCAGACTGTTCGTCACGCATCTGATTGAGATAGGAGTGGCGACACGACCGCCGCTGACACCCGCACAGGCCGAACGTCGCGAACTGCTGGACAGCTTTGAAACCTACCTTCTGCGGCAACGCGGCCTCAGCCCCCGCTCTGTCTATCATGTGCTGAGGTTCGCGGACCGCTTTCTCGATCATCGCTTCGGCGACCGTATGCTCGACCTGCCGGCGCTGAACGCGCAGGATGTTGTCGCGTTCATGGAGCACTTACTCGCGCGCAAGCGCCCGTTCCGCGACAAGACGCCAGCAACGCATCTGCGCAGCTTCTTCCAATATCTGTTCGCGCAGGACCATACGACCACGAACCTGTCGCTTTGCGTCCCCAGAGCACGCAAGCCCTGGGGCGCAAGGCTCCCTCGTTATCTGTCGCCCGATGAGGTGGAGGCCGTCGTGGCCTCCGTGCGCACCAATCCGCGGCGCGGCGCCCGTGACTACGCCATGCTGCTGTTGATGGCCCGCCTCGGCCTGCGCGCGCCGGAAGTCATCGCTGTCCAGTTGTGCGACATAGTCTGGCGCGCCGGCGTACTTCTGGTTCGTGGAAAAGGGCAGCAACATGACCGGCTGCCAATCCCACCGGACGTCGGCGAAGCGATCACCCGGTATCTACAGGTGGAACGAACCTCAACGACCACGCGCACGCTGTTCGTGACGCATCGGGCGCCCAACCGTCCGTTCAAGGACAGCCAGGTCATTAACGCCATACTGAAGGAGGCGTTCGCGGCGACGGGCGTGAAGCCGCCGACACCCTATGTGGGATCGCATGTTCTGCGCCACAGCCTGGCGACGAACATGGTTCGTGCCGGCGCCTCACTGGAAGAGATCGGCGATCTGCTGCGGCATCGGTCGCGGGCAACGACGATGATCTACGCGAAGCTCGACACGGACGGGTTGCGTTCCATTGCGCAGCCTTGGCCGACCTCGGAGGTGGCACGATGAGCTTCCTTGCCGAAATGGACCGCAATCTCACCATCAGAAGGCAACTCGGCGCCAATCTGAGCACCGATGAACGGATACTTCGCCGCTTCGTAACCTTCGCCGACAACGGCGGTGCGCAGTACGTCAGCGCCAGCCTGATCATGCGCTGGCTCGAAAGCCTTCCCTCTGCAAGTCCAGGAACACGGGCAACGCGCTTCAGGGTGGCCCGCCAATTTGCTGAGTGGTTGCACGGCATGGACTCCAGACACGAGGCTCCGCCCCGGGGATTGGTGCCGGGTCGCGTTCAGCGTGTGCATCCATACATCTATAGTGACGCCGAAATCGTCGCGATCATCGACCAAGCGCGGACGCTGCCATCGGTCTACGGCCTGCGCGGCCTGACCTGCTCAACCCTCTTCGGCCTGATCGCCGTGACCGGACTTCGGATCAGCGAAGCTCTCGGTCTCGATCCTCACGATCTCGATGCCGAATCCGGAGTGCTTCGTATCCGGCAGGGCAAGCTCGGCAAAGAACGGTTGCTGCCGCTGGCCCCGAGCGTCGTGGAACGGCTGGAAAGCTATGGTCGCGAGCGGGATCGGCTGCTCGGGCGCAGGCCGGAAGCATTCTTCGTGACCTGTGAGGGGCGTCGTCTTGGCGATTGCGGCGCACGCTACAACTTCGCGCACGTCTGCCAGCAGATCGGGCTGCGGCAGCCGCAGCTTCATCTTCGGCACGGTCGTGGACCACGTATCCACGATCTTCGCCACACCTTCGCGGTGCGTACCATGCTGAGCTGGTATCGGTCGGGCAAAGACGTCGGTCGCGAGATGATCAAGCTCACGACATGGCTCGGTCATGCGCACCCCGCCCACACATACTGGTATCTGGAAGCGGTCCCGGAGCTGCTGGAACTGGCCTCCGCTCGAATAACAGGCGTGGCGGCGGAGGTGGAAACCCGATGAAGGCGACCAACTTCCCCGCGCTGATCCAGCGCTTCTTCACCGATCGGCTCTTAACGCAGATGGAAGCAAGCCATCACACCGTCGCTGGCTACCGAGACACATTCCGGCTGCTGATCCGGTACGCAAGCTCACGGTGTGGAAAGCCACCCACGAAGCTGACGATCGAAGATCTCGATGCCGATCTTGTCGCCGACTTCCTGACACATGTGGAAACGGCGCGCGGCAACACGGCCCGCACCCGCAATACGCGTCTTGCCGCTATCCGCTCGTTCTTCCGCTACGTTGCATTGACCGATCCGAGCTGGCTTCTTCATTGTCAGCGCGTTCTCTCGATGCCGAACAAGCGGTATGTGAAGCGGAGCGTGACGTTCCTTGACGCTGGGGAGATAGCGGCGCTGCTGGCAGCACCGGATCGAATGACATGGGTGGGGCGACGTGATCACGTCCTGCTGTTGCTTGCGCTTCAGACGGGGTTGCGGGCGTCCGAACTGATCAACCTGCGCTGCAAGGACGTGATCCTCGGCACCGGCGCTCATATCCGGTGCATCGGCAAGGGCCGGAAAGAACGCAGTACGCCTCTTCGTCGCGATACGGCCAAGCTTATCCAGAGCTGGATCGGCGAGCGCCGCGACGGCGATGGCCCGCTGTTCCCGTCGATCCGGGGCGAGGCGCTCAGCCGTGATGCTTTGGAGCACTTGGTGCGCAAGCATTGCCTGAAGGCATCACAAGCGTGTCCGAGTCTTGCAGGCAAACGCGTCACGCCACACACGCTTCGCCACAGCACGGCGATGGAACTGCTCCATCACGGCGTCGACCAATCCGTGATCGCATTATGGCTCGGGCACGAATCCGTGGAAACGACCCAGATCTATATACACGCCGACATGCGGCTGAAGGAAAAGGCGCTTTCTCAGGTCGCCGGCCCGGAAACACATCCCGGGCGGTATCGTCCCAGCGACGAACTGCTCGCCTTCCTCGAAGCGCTCTGATTATGCCGAACTGCCGCATGGCCGAAAGCCGGCGTGACAGCCGAAAAGCTCGGCCATGCGGCATAATCCGACTTACGGCATAATG
>NZ_JAHWRG010000051.1:0-5860 GCF_024539785.1 Ochrobactrum sp. BTU2
GTCAGCTCCTATCAATAAAGAAGCTTATCTCGCGGCATCATTCACAAAAGAAAAGGTGGGCTGTTCGTAGCGCTCACTCTTGATCGAACGAGAGACCGGCTCGGCGTGTGGCTGGACGGGCTTCAGGCCAGGATGCACAATAACAAGGCGGCGGTCGCTCTTGCTGCCAAAATTGCACGCGTCGCATGGGTGATTATGACCCGACCGGGCGCGATCTACAATCGTCAGGATCCGGCAAAAACCTGATCCAGCGACAGACTGCGAGGAGCGGGATAGTGATGACGAGACAGTTGATCAGCGCAGCGTAAGCTCTGGGCAAAAAAGCGGGCTTGGCGCCCGAACCAGCTATTCGAGAACGGTGCGCGCGGATCTCATCATGGCCTGACTGTAACAACAGTCCACTCGCGAGAGGCCGGATACATTTATGCAGACTGGAACCGTCAGGACCATCAAACCCCTTGCACGGACGAGGCGGACCATACATTTTTTGCGAGAAGCTCGCGGAGTGCGGCGGCATCGAGCATCTGCTCGGCCAACAGCTTCTTAAGCTTGGCGTTCTCTTCTTCGAGTGCCTTCAGGCGCTTCGCCTCGGACACCTCCATACCGCCGTATTTGGCTTTCCAGTTATAAAATGTTGCGTCCGAAATCCCATACTTGCGGCACAGGTCGGCCACCTTCATGCCTGCCTCCTGCTCCTTCAGCACCGCAATAATCCGCTCTTCCGTAAATCGCTGCTTCTTCATTCGTCCGTCCTTTATTGGGCCGGAATCTAATCCATTCTGGAGGAAATTCTCAGTGGCAGGTCAGAGCACTACCTCTCGCTCATGCCCAAAACCCATTCATATAACTTCTCTCGTTGCACTCGGAAATTCTGGCGCTGAATAGCACGCGCTTCCAGCATCCGCTGCCGGATTTCTTCGTAATTCGCCGCTACGAGGCTAATCCTTCTTGAGATGGAATAGGCATCGTCAACATTTGGCTCAACCAGCCAATGGGCTAACTTCTGACATACATCTGAAAAGACATCGCCAGCTGGTCCAACAATGCATGGAACCCCCAACTCCCAACTTTCGAGCGCTATCATTGGCGAGCATTCAGTATTCGTGATATATAGATTGAGATCCTGTTTCGACAGAACATCGAGAAACGACACCCTATCCAGATGGTTAATAATTCTATATCGCCAGAAATTACTCCCTATTTTTCTAATACTTTCTTCAGAGATATTTGTAGTTACCTCTATATCACAATTAGCCAATGACATCAGTTGAGGAAAAGGATTCTTATACCACGACTCTACTGCGGAGAATACACCAACGCGATTAAGGAACCCATGGTTATACCTGACACACCCATTAAGATCAGGTATAGGGTTGAATATATAATATGCTCTTACACCTATTCTCTCTAAGCTAACATCCAACCCTTTTTTTAGTACTATAAACCCACTAATCACTTCTTGCGCGTACAAATCACGCCATGAACCAAAGAACTCCAACTGCTTTCTGTCGACCCACTGAGCAGGTGAACCATGCCACATAAAGTACATTCTTCTATTAGGTTGCCTCGACTTTATTCTAACGGCTAGCGCTGCATGGATTTTGGACCCTCCACTAAAAATGATTGGTTTATCACCAGTTTCATTGAGAAGAAAACTCATCCTTTCTAGAAAATAATGTTTATCTACTTCCGGATATTCCGTATCAACGAAGGGAAACTTTATAGCCGCGTCACCAAATATTGCCTCCGTAGATGCACTTACCCCCTTCCACATTGGAGCATAAATAACAATAGCGTTCTCAAGCGAGATCTTCGCAAATTTTTCTTTATAAATATGAGACAATACTTGAGGTGAAAGCTTCTTCTCACCACTGCCATGAACGATAGTATGATAGGTAGCGCCAAAACGAGGTGAGAGCTTGTTCAACGTGTCCACAAGACCGCATTTATTGACAATTTTGCCGGCCTTTCTAATTGCATTGACACCGTAATGGCGAAGGTTTTTCGAGCGCTGCGGCAAAAACTTCATTTTCGTCTCAACAGATGCAGTCTTCGAGTGTGCTATTGCATTCATTATAAAATGAATCCACTTACCTTTCAAAGGACTCGTCATTCCAAAATTTTCCTCCCAAGCTTGGTGATTAAGATCTCCAAGTCGACGCAAAAGTGACCTATCATTAATTAGTTCTTCAAGCTTTTCAAATAGGCCACCGCTTGTCCTATCAAACAAATATTTTCTTTGCTGACTTGGCAGTACTTCCTCAACAATTCCTGCTTTAGACGACACTACCGCACATCTGGATGCCATCGCCTCTATAAGCGATAACGGTGTACCCTCATTTTCTGCTGCTAGTACTAGTATATGGCAATTTTTCATTGCCTCTAACACCTCATGAGAGGAAATACGTTTCTCTGCGGAATCAAAACAAAGAAATTCGACGTTTCGGTATTTTCTATTTAACAAATCAATTGCCGGACGAATTACCGAACGAAGCCCTTTATAATCCCTATGACCAACATATCCGCCCCAGTTTGAATTTCCTGACCATAATATTCTTATATTTGAATACCATTTTTCGTGTTCAAGCGGTACAGGATCAACGTCGATCCAATCATAGATAACGTCGTGTGGCTTTGGTATGAAATCGACACGGCTATAAATATCAAAGAGCTTCTTATTGGTAACAAAATAACCATCAATGGCGCTAAATAGGGCAACTCTGTCCGCAATACTAACGTCATCACTAAAAAGGTGATCTGGAATATGAGTTGTTATCGCGCGATCGAGAAACCTAATAAACGACGGACTTACCGTCGGCACCGAATTTAAAATCAACCTTAACTCTTCACGATAGAAAAAGTGAACAATATCCGGATCAGTATAATTTATACTATTAATAAATTCTTCTGTATTGCTGTAATCCTCCCAATATAATATTGAGCAGGAAAATACATCTGATAATTCGCGCGATACTCGCTGGGCAATTCTATCGAATGCCCAGTTTCTTATATCTACAACAAAGACAACTTTAAACCTTGCATCATCTAACATCATTTAATTTTTGCCCATCAACCGCCAGCCGAAATCTTTTTTCTCATGTATTTCCAGTATAGAATTTGTCTGACAACCGCAGGCATTATTCTTACAGGAGTCTTTGTAATCAACATTAAATAGAGTTGCCTATTACTAATAAACCCCCATTGCTTTAGCAACTTCATAAACCGAAACTCGCTCTTCAGATAAGCTAATCCCCCGCGACGCAACCGGATCGCCTGCCCTGCACGCGCATAGACTAAGGGTTGATTCATGTTTGAAAGCGTTGCACCATTTAATAACATTCTTACCCAAAGACTATAGTCCTCAAAAGATTTGTTATCTTGATAGTTTCCGGCATTAATCGCAACTTGCTTCCTCATCATTACCGCCATGTGATTCATTGGACTACGCCAGTTGGAGTATTGACGTATATGCATTGGGCTACGCGGCACATCTCTTAGATAGAAATACTCATTAGAAATATCGTTATCAAACTCTAGGATTGGGGCACTAAAGAGATCAACATCGGGATGATCGCGAATGAAGTTTAACTGCTTTTCAAAGCGATCAGGAAAACAGACGTCATCACTATCGAACCTCGCCACCCATTCACAACTGCATGCTTCAAGGCCGATTCTTAACGCCATTCCTAACCCACCATTTTCGGGAAGCTGAATTTTCCTAATAGACAACGGAACAAGGAATTCATCTATAATACTCTTTAATTCATTACCGATTTGACCATCAATAACGATAACAGTTTCATTGGGTATAGCACTGTTATCAACCACGCTATTTAGAGCGTCTTTCAAATATCGTGGATTATCCTTTGCGTATACGGCCATTAGAAGCGAGAATTTTATTTCTTTTGACTTCATTAAAATGATACTCCTTTATGAAACAATCCACTCGATCAAAACGTAATAAAATTAGAAATAACATTAAAGTAAATAATAAACAATATCTCACCGTATATTTTAACTGCACCGATTTCATAATCAGATATACTTCTAATTATTTAATAGTAATGCATACATTAACTCGTGCCACCTTTATTAATCCAAATCTATATTTTAATATCACAAGCCTCGAACTACACCATCCCTCGGAAACCGGACATTCTTAGGTTTGAACATTTCGGCTCAGGAACTCTCGTGGAGATTGATATCCTAAAGCTTTGTGCGAGTGAAGTTCATTGTAATGCTCGAACCATAATTGCAGTTGGCCGCGACGGTGAAATCGGGAGCACTCCAAACCGGGCATAATCACGCTTGAATATCACCGCCTCAGGTCACGCGAGGATAAGAAACGCCTTGTCGCAGCCTGCCTTCCGATGCGGCTATCTCGGAGGTTGCACGCGCTGCTTGAGTTTATGTCTCTTTCGGTGGCGGAAACTCTGCCGGATCGAGGAACTGTCAATGTAGGTATCGGGCACGTTGGTGCCGTGACCGTTTCGGAAGTCGCGCCGTGGAATATCCCCCTAATTGCCCAGACAGTTTCTGGCACTTAAATAAGTGATAGGACTACTGTTCACATTATGACTGGTAATAGCATTAAGATGGAAATTCTTTCCGGCCCTGAGCGGCGTCGACGTTGGAGTACAGCGGAGAAGCTTGCGATCGTCCACGAAACCTACGAGGCGGGCGCGACGGTCAGTCTGGTCGCCTCTCGTCATGGCATTGCGCCTAACCAGTTGTTCGCGTGGCGCAAACTTGCCTCACAGGGTGCATTGTTGCAACGGCAGCCGAAGAGGAGGTTGTCCCTGCCTCGGAATACCGAGCGCTTCAGGCTCAGGTGAAGGAATTACTGCGCCTGCTGGCAAAAAGACGATGGAAGGGGAAATCCTCAAGGAGGCTGTTGATTGCCACTGAGAACTGACCCGGCGGGGGGGCGGACGAAAACTTGGACTATCAGGGAGGTAGTTCATGTATTCCTACGAAGACCTGATGCGAGCCGTTGCGCTCTACATCGAGCTGGGCAAGCGCGCGAAAGCGACTATTCGCCAGCTGGGCTACCCAAGCAAGAATGCACTGAAGGGCTGGTGCCGGGAATATGAGCACCATCTTGATCTGCGTTTAGGATTTGCGCCCCGAGCCCCTAAGTTCACACAAGCCCAGAAGGAAGCGGCTGTTGAGCATTACCGCACGCATGGTCGTTGTGTTTCTGCAACGATGCGCGCCTTGGGCTATCCCGGCCGTGCGACGTTGACCGCATGGGTTCGTGAGGCGTTTCCCGAAACTAGCAAAGCTGTTACCGGAAGAACTGGACGTCCACGATATCCAGAGGCGTTGAAGAAGGCTGGCGTCGTCGGACTTTATAATCGGCAAGAAAGCGCGCAGGCTTTGGCTGAAAAGCTCGGCGTATGCAGGCCGACGCTGTATAACTGGAAAAACCAGTTACTTGGTCCGGACACTCTCCGCAATCATGAAACGCAAGAACAATTCACCGCCAGTACCAGAGCGAAACGAATTGGAGCGTCAGCTCGAAACACTGCAGCACGATATTCAAAAACTGCAGCTTGAGCACGACCTTTTGAAGAAAGCGACCGAAATCTTAAAAAAAGGCCTGGGCGTCGATCTGCAACTCCTGAGTAATCGGGAGAAAACGCTGTTGGTCGGCGCCCTAAAAGATCTTTATCAACTCCCCGAACTGCTTGTTCAATTGGACCTGGCGCGCAGTTCATATTTTTGCCATCGAGCCCGCATGAGGATGACCGACAAGTACCTCACTATACGTCAGAACATCAGTAAGCGCGCAATTCGGGACACCTTTTCTTTGAAAATCGAATGAAGGATTCTGTGTCCACAATGGAGACTGTGGACA
>NZ_JAHWRG010000052.1:0-5858 GCF_024539785.1 Ochrobactrum sp. BTU2
AACTTCAATAAACAGGCAGACTGACCGGCATTCAGCACCCTCATATCACTACTATGTGCCCTCAAATGAGCGCTTACTTCGGTCTGCCTCGCTCGGCTCAGGAAGTCCACCGTCTCGGCGATGATCTCCGTGCTGTAGCGATCGACGCCGTCGCGATCGGTCCATTTCGTATAGTGGATGCGGCCGCGAACCAGAACCTTCATGCCCTTCTCGCAATGCTGCTGGATCGTCTTGCCGAGGCCGTTGAAGGCGGTGATACGGTGCCATTCGGTGTCCTGGACCCGGTAGCCGTCCTTGTCCCGGACCACCTTGCCTTCCGAATAGCGGGGGCGTGATGTTGCCAAGGTGAAGTGGGTGATGCTGGTGCCGCCATGAGTGTTGCGGGTTTCGGGGGCCTGGCCGATGTTGCCGGCAAGAATGACGATGTTCTGCATTTTCGTATCTCCGTTGCTCCTCGGAGGGACCATCCCTCCGACGAGACCCGGCCAAGGCCGTCGGGAGATGCCTGCACTGACGCTTTTAAGCGGCAGCTTGACCCGTAAGGCCCGGAGTGGGGCGGGCAGGCGCTTGCGCCAACTCGGTCCGGAGCCGCGCGGGTTGCGGTCAGAAACCGAACGGTCTTAGGGGATCAGTCAGTCGGAGGGATTGGTGCCTTTGAGAGCACAAACGGGGATGCGCAGCAGAACCATCGTCCTTGCTGGCAATAGCACCCTGACAGGCTCTGTGCCGAAACCCTCACACGCCAAGCATATCCGAAGGAACCCTTCACCGGCCACCGCGCTCCGTCCGCCGGAAGGCAGATCGGGACAAGGACGGCTATCGGGCCGCAGGTACTTGGCACTGTTCCCGCCTCGGCGTCTGAAGGTACGCCCAGCAGCATTGCGAGACGGCAATATGAAGGTGCTCACGGCTGCCTCGCTATACGAAGCGGACCAACCGCAACGGAGGTGACCACAATTCAGCGCATGGGATCACCATCCGATGATCGGCTTCCAGAGCCGGGCCAAGCAGACCGAAGATGACGGCCACCACGGCGCTGACTCAATCGTCCCGCTCTAAGCGGAGCCGAAGGCACGATGGCCTAAGCCACCACAGGTTTTCCATGGAGCGGTAGGTCGAGGCCGCATCAGCGTGAGAGAACTGCCGTGCCGAGCGCGTTGAGATCGAGCATCGCCGCGATGCCGATGAACAGGCCACCGGCGCCACCGAGCAGGTTCAAGGCGATCGTCGAATCGATAAAATTCTTCGTGACACCGTGAACGAGCGCATAGCCAGCGATGGTTGCCGGGATTGCGAATATGGCGAGCGCGGTCAGGCGCAAAGCCGGGTTCTTGGCAAAGCCCACGACGGCAATGACCAGCGCCACAGAAAGCACCGCCGTGCCGATGGCGGCGAAGCCCGACATCAGGAAGCCGGCTTCCATTCCATAGACATATTGGAAGGCGGTCAGCCCGACCATGAAGGGCAAAGCGTAGATTGCGAAATTGTAGGCGATGACGCAGAGCGTGATCGTCAGGGAGATGGCAAGCAGAATCAGCGTCATGGCAGCCTCCGCATAACGGTTGAGAACCAAGACAGGCTGCCGGGAAATACGCTCCGCCTGCGACTATGCCAATTCACCGTTGCTGCTAAGATGTTTCATTTGAACCCGAATACGGACTTACGTCAAGTAAAGGCGATTGAAACAGCCGCCGAGCGGCGGCGCTTTACGCGCCGCCGTCGAACTTCATGACCGGGATGCCAAGCTTCTTCGCCTTGTCGGCGAGATTGTCCTGAATCCCCGTACCGGGGAAGACGAGGACACCGACCGGCAGGGTGTCGAGCAAGGCGTCGTTTCGCTTGAAGGGCGCGGCCTTGCCATGCTTCGTCCAGTCGGGTTTGAAGGCGATCTGCGGCACCTTGCGGTGGTCGGCCCAGCGGGAGGCGATCAGTTCGGCACCCTTCGGCGTGCCGCCGTGCAACAGCACCATGTCGGGGTGCTTGGCATGGACCTGATCGAGCCGCCCCCAGATCAGCCGATGGTCATTGAAGTCGGCGCCGCCGGTCAGAGCAACCCTGGGGCCGGCGGGCAGCAGCAACTCCTTCTCAGCCCGGCGTTTCGCGGCAAGGAAGTCGCGGCTGTCGATCACCGCCGAGGTCAGATAGCGATGGTTGACCATCGAGCCGGTGCGCGGCCGCCAAGGCGTGCCGGTGTGGTGCTCGAAAGCTTCCGCCGAGAGGTCTCGGAAGAGTTCCAAGCTGTTGCGCCGCTCGATCAGGGTCTGGCCCTCTGCCGTGAGGCGTTCGAGTTCGACGCTCTTGACCTCGCTGCCATCCTGTTCCCTCTGAAGGCGGCGCTGTGCCTGCTCGTTATCGTCAAGCTCGCGCTCGACCCGGCCGGCGGCACGGTGAAAGAGGTTGACAGCCCCCCAAAGCAGATCGTCGAGGTCGGGTTCGAGGCGGGTGTCGCCGAGCGTAGCGAGAAGGGCGTCGAAGATGTCTGCGACTGCGGCGGCGACCATGGTGCCTTCCGGCAGCGGCCTTGGATCGGGTTCGTCCTGAAACGGGCGCCAGCCGTAGAGCTGGAGTTCGGTGAGGAGATGATCGGTGGAGGATGAGGTGTGGTCCGGTTCGAAGCCTGCGTTCTCGTCTTCGTTCATCATCGGGAGCGTCCTTTGTCTGGAGACCGCGCCCATCGCGGCCTTCGCAGGCGTCGAAGCTCACAGGCGGGACGGCCTGGCAGCCCTCGCGCTCCCGCGAGGGCCTTGATGGCAAAGGCCGGCTATTTTGCTTCGCGATGCAAAGCGTCCGCAGGACGCGGCGGAAAATAGTCGGCCGCCGCCATTGCCCGGCGGGCCAGCTTGTGAGCCGATCGCCCTCTCAGAAGGCCGTGGGCGCCGGCCTCTCCGACACGGGAAGGATGCTTCCAGTGATGAATGGAGGCGGCAGGCGAAGATGCCCTGGGGCCGCGCCTCATCCTCCACCGGTCGTCTCATCTCTCCATGAACCGGCTGACGTCTTCGGGATGAAGCTGATCCTTCAGAGCCGCCCGGAGGGCGTCGACGCCGCGCCAGCGCAGATCGTCGTTAAAGTCCCCGCCGATCGGCGACACCGGGATCGCCTCGATGCCGACGCTCGCTGCTCTGGTGATCAGGCTGTCTCTGGCACCGTCGCCGGCCGGGTCGCGATCACGCAGTACATAGAGCCGGCGCAACGTCGACGGGAACAGGATGGCAGCGAGGTGGGCGGCCGAGAGCGCCGCCATCATCGGCATGTGGGGCAGAACCATGCGGGGCGACAGCACGGTTTCGATTCCCTCTCCGGCGGCGAGCACCTCACCGGCCACCCCGAAGCAGACGCCGTGCCCGAAAAGGTCGCCCATCGCCCGTCTCGGCGTCTCAACAGGCGCCTTGCCCGAACCGTCCGGGGAAAGCCAGGTGCGGTGCGCACCGGTCTGCCGTCCGGCGAGATCGGTGACGGAAGCGACGATCGCCGGCCAGATCTCGGTGCGCGAATGCTCGTCGGGCCTGTAATAGCACTGCGGGTGGTAACGCAGCGCGGCGGTGCCAAAGAGCGACGTGATCGCCCTGCCTCCAAGGTAGATTTCCGCAAGGGTGCCGCCGATCGGCTGCGACATGGCGAAGAGGCGCCGTGACGCTTCAGGTGAACCAATGGCGATGCTTGACGTCTTGCCGGTCGGTGTTCTCGTCTTTTCCGGTTCGAGATGCGGGAGACTGAGGAACCGGCGTGCTTCCTCGGCCACATCCCTGAAGTCGACAAGGCCGAGCGCCTCGCGGATGACGTCGAGGAGGTCGCCGTGCTGTCCCGTCGCGCCATCGGTCCACTTTCCTGCCGGGCCTTTGGCGGTGTCCTTGAGACGGACATACAGCGAGCGTCCGGGGGTGTTTTGGACATCCCCGACCAGCCAGTAGTTGCCGGAGCGACGGCCGGAAGACAGGTATTCGCGGCAGACCGCCTCGGCCTGTCGGCCGAGACGGATTGCCAGATCGGAAGCATCGTGACGGGCCATCACGCCGCCTCCCGCTCGCCGATCCGCTCGACCGGATAGGTGCCGAGCAGCTTTGCGAGCACGGCGACGCCTGGGGCATCGACTGGCACGAAGAAGCGCAGTTTCCACGAGATGATCTCGGTGAAGAGACCATAGGCGCGCAGCCGCTCGCGCATGGCCTCGGTGAAGCCGGAAAGCTCGATCCGGTTGGCGTCCATGACACGAGCGCGGCGAAGCTGGAGGCCCTCGGTGAGATCAAGGATCGTCCGCCCCTCCATCAGCGCCGCATGGGCGTCCTCGGCGGACAGGCTGGTCGTTCCGGTCGCGGTGGCGTTCGCCGCCCAGGCCGGAGAGACGCGACGACCGATGATGCGCTCGCCGTCATCGGTCTGAAGCCGGTAAACGCGCGTCGATTCATTCGGCAGGCGTTTCCACACCGGCAGGAGGAGTCCGGCGACGACGTGAATGGTGCTGTCGGAATGGGTCGGAACCTCGGAGATTTCCCGGTTCCAGACCGCCGCGAAGGTTTCTCGATCGGTTTCTTCCCAGTGGCTTTCCGCCATCATCTTCAGCGAAGCGTGATAGTGCTCCATGGGCCGGATCAGCCGCACGCGCCGTTCGATCTCTCCGTCATCCAGCATGAGCGAAGGCGCTGGAACCTGCACGGCAGCCCGACCAGACTTGGCGTTGATCAACAGCTTGCCGAGATCATCGTCGGCATAGGCAAGAGCATCCGCCAGCGTCATCGGCCGGTTGTGCCGCCGCTCGGTGATGGTGAGCAGCCGCGTTTGCGCGCCCGTCGCCGGATGGGTGTAGATCGTCTTGCGGTCGATGACGACGAAGCTCTCCGCCGTCAGCGTTTCCAGCCCGACGTCATAGATGCCGCTGGCGATGGCACCCTGCACCTTGGCGTCGAGCAACTGCTCGAAGGCGGTGAACAGGATGCCCTGAAGCTCGATGGTGAGCGCGAGCAAGCGGTTGAGGAAAGTCGTGATGGGCGGCAACTCATCCTTGATGCCGTTGCTGTCCATTAGCTTCAGGCCGGTGGCTGCCTCGAAGCGATCCAGCGAGCAGCCCTCGATCTTGCCGCGAACCAGCAGGAGATAGAGCTGGCGCAGCGCGTTGCGGGCGTAGGTGCTTTCCAGATTGTCCTCTGGCCGGAACAGGCCCTGGCCGCCGGTCTGGCGTTGCCCGCGCGTGATCGCGCCGAGCGTATCGAGACGCCGGGCGATGGTGCTGAGGAAACGCTTCTCGGCCTTCACATCGGTCGCGATCGGACGGAACAAGGGCGGCTGCGCCTGGTTCGTCCGGTTGGTACGGCCGAGCCCCTGAATGGCGGCATCCGCCTTCCAGCCCGGTTCGAGGAGATAGTGGACGCGCAGGCGCCGGTTTCGCGCCGACAGCTCGGCATGATAGCTGCGCCCGGTACCGCCAGCGTCGGAGAAGACCAGGATGCGCTTCTGGTCGTCCATGAACGCGGCCGTTTCCGCCAGGTTGGCGGATGGGGCGCGGTTTTCGACGGCAAGGCGATCGCCCTTGCGGATGATCCGGCGGGAGCGTCCCGTCACCTCTGCCACCATGTCGGTGCCGAAGCGCTGGACGATCTGGTCGAGGGCACCGGGAACGGGCGGGAGCGAGGCGAGCCGCTCGATCAACTCGTCGCGGCGGGCAGCGGCTTCCCGGCTCTCGACGGGCTGACCGTCGCGATAGACCGGCCGCGACGACAGATTGCCCTCGCTGTCGGTGTAAGGCTCGTAGAGCTGCGTCGGGAAGCTGTGCGCGAGATAGTCGAGCACATAATATGCCGCGTCGGCATTATGCAGAGCACGGCGGGTCAAGTCTTTGATCTGCTTTTTCATTTCCTTATCTC
>NZ_JAHWRG010000053.1:0-5632 GCF_024539785.1 Ochrobactrum sp. BTU2
GGGCTGTTCGTAGCGCTCACAAAAGACGAGCACATCTCATAGCGGCGAAGTCAACGCGCAGGGAAATGCGCGCTTACGAACATCACTGAAATCTTTGAACTTAACCGTCGATGCTATGGCTACCGCAGGCTACAGGCGTCATTGGCCAAACAATCCGTTATAATCTCAGAGAAGGTTGTGCAGCGTTTGATGAAACAGGAGAACCTGATCGTTGCCACGCCAAAGCGGCGGCGATACCGCTCCTATCTGGGAGAAATCAGTCCCGCACCTGAGAACCTCATTAATCGGGACTTCAAGGCCGCAGCTCCAAACGAGAAATAGCTGACTGACATCACCGAGTTCCAGATCCCGGCTGGCAAGGTGTATCTCTCGCCCATCATCGACTGCTTCGATGGTCTGGTCATCAGCTGGTCTATCGGAACGAAACCAGATGCGGAATTGGTCAACACGATGCTTGATGCCGCCATCGAAACTGTGAACGACACAGACAAACGGCCCATTGTGCATTCTGATCGCGGTGCTCACTATCGCTGGCCGGGTTGGTTATCGAGGATCAGTGATGCGAAGCTGGTGCGCTCAATATCCCGCAAGGCGTGTTCGCCAGATAATGCGGCCTGCGAAGGCTTCTTCGGTAGACTGAAAACAGAACTCTTTTATCCAAGGGATTGGAAGGCCACCACGGTCGAGCAGTTTATCCAGGAAGTTGATGGCTACATTCGATGGTACAACGAGAAGCGCATCAAGATATCCCTTGGCGCTCGAAGCCCAATCGAATATCGAAACAGTCTTGGCATTGTGACGTAGAACGAGTCCAAGTTTTTATCCGCACCCCCGCTGGGTCAGTTCTCAGTGGCAATCAACATCTGTACGAAGGGGCTTGACCTGTTCGATGCGATTAAACAACCAATCGACCCCTTCGAGAGTAGCGAACTCCACGGCTTCGAAGTTGCGCCACGGTCCCCGCCGATGGATGACTTCGGCCTTATAAAGATCGTTGATCGTTTCGGCAAGAGCGTTGCCGTAACTGCCGCCCACGCTTCCGACAGACGACTCTATGCCAGCCTGCGCCAGTCGCTCAGAATCGCGAATAGAGACATATTGCGAGCCGCGGATGGAATGACAAACCAGCCCGCCGCGGTGAACGGGTCGCCGATCGTGAAGCGCTTGATCGAGGGCGTCGATGACGAATGCGACGTAAACGAAGCCCTGCCAGGTCGCCATGTATATGAAATCCGAAAGCCAGGGCATGTTCGGTACTGGAGCCTTGAAGGGGCGACTGACGCAGTCGAGCGGACAGGGAGCAGACCTGTCCGCCATCGTGGTTTTGATAGGCTTGCCACGAATGATGCCTTGACGCTCCGTCATCTCGTGAGCCTGGCCACGGTGCAGCGAGCAATATCGAGGCCTTCTCGCTGCAACTGCCGCCAGACTTTCCGCCCGCCAAAGACCTGGAAGTTCTCGTTGAACACTCGGCGAATCTCGGCTTTCATGGCAATATCATTCCGTTCGCACGCCGATAGGCGGCCCACGTTCGTGCGGTTGGCGATAACCTCATAATAGGTGGACAGGACAACCGGCAGCAGTCTGCAGATCGGCTCGCCCCCTAGCACCGAACGGTGTTCGTCGATGAAGGAGATCATCGCTTCAGTGGGCGGTCGAGCCCCGCCAGGCGCAAATACGCCGAGGCTTTGGGCAAAATCTCATTCGTTGACGGAGCTCGTGGTTCTCCCGTTCCAGTGTCTTCGACTTCTCCGCCACGTCGCTCGGCAAACCTGCGCGCTTGCCGCTATCGATTATACTGCCGCCCAGCACTATGAATGCTCGGCTCATGTTCCGTCACCATCCGAACAGCGCGAGCACGGACTTCGAGAGAGAATTTGTTAGCAGTCTTACTTGTCATACACCCTATTTAAGTGCGCATTCGACGACGTGGAGAAAAAGCAGCGTTTCAGATCTTGGCAATATTTAGTAAAATCATCGATATTTAAATTTACTCATGATTGATGGCTGGGGCGCCTGGATTCGAACCAGGGAATGGCGGTACCAAAAACCGCTGCCTTACCACTTGGCTACGCCCCAACAAAGCAAACCGAAGCAATCGGTTGCGCGGCCTTATAACCGCTTCGACAATCAAGCGCAATCACCTAATAGCGAAATCCCGCCTAAGCTTACAGCGCCCACGAAGAACGTTTTCAACCGCTTATCGCGACGGCCGGTTACGCAAAACAAAACCGCCGATTTGCGTGCAGCCTCAAAGCTGCTATTTCCAGGGGACAAATGGTTTTTCGGTATTCATCATGCTGTTTCTGTCGATTTCATTTCTTGTCAGCGCTGCCTTGTGCGGCATAGGGCTCTACCTGCTGGACCGGCTCTTGCCCGAGCGCTTTCTTGCTGCGCGCATGAGCTCGCGCTCCAACCATACGACAGTGGCCCGGCAGATCGGCGGGTTGGCGCTTATTCCCGCAATCGTGGTGACTATCCTGATTTTTGCGCCGGATCTGGAAGTCAATGCGCATCTGGCGCTCTGTCTTTCGGGAGCCTCGCTATTGCTCTGGATCGTCGGAGGTCTGGATGACCGCTATGAGCTTTCGGAAATTATCCGGCTAGGGTCGCAGTTCATTGCGGCCGGGCTCGTTGTTTACGGTCTGGGATCGGATTTCCGGCTATTGCCCGAACTTTTGCCGCTCTGGCTGGAAGCAGCGCTCATAGTCATTGCGTTGGTGGTCGCGATCAATGTGACTAACTTCATGGATGGCCTCGACCTGATGACAACAGTGGGCATCGGGATTCCTTTAGCGGGTATCGGGCTTCTTGCAGCTCTTGGCCTCGCTGGATTGGAAAGCGGCGGCCTCGCAATTATCGCGGCGGGCGGAATTCTGGGGTTCGCGCTGTTCAACCGCCCGCCAGCCACGATTTTTTTGGGTGATTCAGGAAGCCTGCCGCTTGGGTTGATTACAGGAACGGCGCTGATCCTGCTTGCGCGCGAAACGCATATCGCCGTCGCGCTGATCCTGCCGCTTTATTATATTCTCGACGCAGGCACGACCATCGTGATGCGGTTGAGCCAAGGCGACAATATCCTGAAGGCGCATTCCAAGCATGCTTACCAGACAGCGAAGCGCTCGGGCTGGAGCGTGCGGAAGGTCGTCGGTCATGTGGCGCTGCTTAATCTGGTTCTCATCGCCTGCGCCATTGCGTTGCTCGCTCTCGACAACACAATCACGCAGGTCGCCTTCCTGCTCGTGGCAGTCGTCGCGACGCTGGTTCTGCTGCTGGATTTCCGCGGGCGCTTCAGGAAGCTATAACGTCGAACAGAATCTTGCGGACCGCATCGACATCGCCGCTTTCCATCGCAATACGCAATGCGGCAAGGCTGGCTGGAACATCCACGGCTGCCTTGTTGCCTTTCGGCGCGCGCATGATCTTTGGATGGCGCGTCGGCTGAGCCAGTGACGGATCGTAGAAGAGTTCCTCGTACATCTTCTCGCCTTCGCGAATTCCTGTCACCTCGATGGCAATATCGCCATGCGGGTTCTCTTCATTACGAACGGTCAGCCCTGCCAGCAGGATCATGTTCTCTGCCAGATCGCGGATCCTAACCGGTTCGCCCATCTCCAGCAGTACCGTGTCGCCGGATGCGGCGATGCCACCGGACTGCACGATAAGCTCGGCAGCCTCCTTGATCGACATGAAGTAGCGGGTCATGTCGTCATGGGTCAGGGTAATAGGACCGCCGCTGGCAATCTGCTCGCGGAAAAGCGGAACGACCGAACCGTTCGATCCGAGCACATTGCCGAAACGAACGGAATAGAACGCCTTCTTCTTTCCCGACTGCTCGGCGAGCATACCGCAATAATATAAGACCAGTTCGGCCCAGCGCTTGGTTGCGCCCATCACATTGGTTGGCCGCACTGCCTTGTCGGACGAGATGAGGACCATGCGTTCGACGTCGGTCTCAAGAGCCGCCTGGGCCACTTCCAGCGTGCCGAAAACATTGTTGAAGATGCCGACTAACGGGTTCTTTTCGACAAGCGGCACATGCTTGTAGGCCGCGCAGTGATAGACCGTATCGACATTGTGGTCGCGAATGGCCTTCTCGACGCATTCGCGGCTGCTCACCGTGCCGAGGATCGGCACGATCTCGCAACCGGCTATCTGTCTCAGTTGCCTGTCGATGTTGTAAAGCGCGAACTCGCTTGATTCGAAAAGGACGATGGAGGCGGGGTTCCATTGCGCAATGGTGCGGCAAAGCTGGCTGCCGATCGATCCGCCGGCCCCCGTCACCATGATGCGCCGGCCCTCGACCACTTCCCGCAACAGTGCCGCGTCCGGCGGCACCGGCGAGCGTCCGAGCAGGTCGTCGATTTCAACATTGCGCAGCGAGCTGACCAGATATTTGCCCGCCGTCAGATCGGCAATCGGCGGAAGAATGCGCGTATTGACCGGAAGTCGCCCAAGAAGCCGCGCAAAATCCTGACGCTGCTTCTGTTCCAGCCCCGGTTCCGATACGACCACCTGCTTGATGCCGTAGTTTTCGATCAGGGCGGGAATGTCTTCCACACCGTAGACACGCAGTCCCACGATATCCATGCCGTTGAGCTGGCCGTCAGGATCGACAAAGCCGACAACCAATGTGTCGCTATGGCTGCGAAGCGCGGTTGCGAGTTGGCGGGCGGGCTCGCCCACGCCAATGATCAACGCGGAACTCGCATAACGTTTGTCGGATTCAGCGCTTCGCAAAAGCCACTTCGCACCGAACCGGCTGGCAGAGATGAAAACGGTGCTCAAAAGCCAATAGAGCAGCGGAACCGAGCGCGGCAGGCCCGCGCTGCCGTAGAGTTCCATCAGGAACACCAGCGCAACCCAGAACAGCGAGGCAATGGCCGTGGCCTGAAAAATCGGCCAGATCGCACGTTCCGCCAGATAGCGGATAATGGCGCGGTAGAGCCCAAAGCGAATGAAAACCGGGATTGCCAGAACGGGCGCGATGAAAATCAGGAACGTTTGTCCCTCGTTCGGCACGAAAACGAAGCCGAGCCGGATGACGAACGCGATATAGGCACTCAGCAACAGCAGAGCGCAGTCGCTCAGCATCAGGATGATCTGTTTGCTGGCGCGGGGCAAAAGCGCCAGTCTCTGCCATGGATATTTCAAACTCATACGCGTGTAATCCCGCTCTCCCACGGAGAGAAATACCGGAACGATTCCAGCGCCATAAGGCTATTCATACTACTATTGGGGACTAAAATTTAGTCAATCCCTTCGCGGCTTGCCGCACGTCGTAGCTGCGAAGCATTCAAATTTCTCGCCACCGTTATCATGAGTCCTCGGGCAGGACTATATCAATTGCCGTTTCAGGCGCTTAACAAACATCTTTTGGCCAAATTGGGGCCGCGTTCGGTCTCGTGGTTCCCGCATGTCCCTGCCCCAAACAGGTTGCCGCTTTCGGGAGACCGCCAGAGCGGACGCGCTCGCACAGGTTCGCGCTTCCGCTCCATCGCTTTGATTTAGCGCAATTGTACGATGCCAGATAATTCCGGGAGACTGCAAAATGCCCTAGGCGGCGTGGACGAATTTGAGCCAGTATCTTGCGGTAGCAATATGAACCATGCTGATGAAGCTCTCGGCGAGT
>NZ_JAHWRG010000054.1:0-4571 GCF_024539785.1 Ochrobactrum sp. BTU2
TGTGAAACTGCCATAAATCTTCTCCTTAATGACAAATAGTCTATTCAAGGAGGCGGAAGCAAACCGTGACAAGTCCATTCAGCCTCGGTATCCATAGGACTCACTTCCAGCACCCCGCCTTGGTTCCAAATCGATTGTGTGCCGCCACTTGATTGGCGAATGGTCGGTCAGTCGTCAGAATGTTCACCGACGTTTCCAGACTGGGCCGCAGCTTCTCGAACCCGGCGCACACACTCGGGGAGTTCATCGTCTGGCAGCCCGTAATCAGCGCAAAGAGCGGCAGCGTCAGCAGCATCCACCTCATCTTTGATTACCCCCTTGTCCTGGTAATATTTCACGGTCGCAGCCAACGCATCGGCTGAAGCCTGTTTCTTGCCGTCGCTTACGCCCATGCCGTGAGCAATGAACCCAGCAATGACGGCGCCAGCAACTGCGGCAGCGCCCATCTTGAGAATGTCAGCTATGCCCAGCATCACGCAGCCGCCTGCTGTCGCTGGATCAGCGTGTAAAGACCAAAGAGAACACCCGCGACGAGAACGATTGCAAATGCCCATTGGATTGGGCCAGAGCCGGAAGCAATGCCGGTAACGCCGCCGATCAAACCGCCGAGCGGCCCCCACGCTTCCGGCTTCTTCAGCGTCTCAACGATCGATGTATCTTTTGGGTTGGCTTTTGGCGCGCCAGCAGGATCAGAAACGTCTGTCGGCGTGACAGTTCCACGGCGCGACATCGCAACTGCATTCCCGACGACGCCGGGCGTTGTCTTCCATTGGCCCTTCGGGTCAACGCCGGTGATACGGATTGTCCAGCCGCGACCGTTGGCCGAGAACCCTTGTTTGCCACCGATGCCCCGAAGGAAAGTCATGTAAGCATCACAATAATCGCGGATCAGTTGCTCAACGCCACCGCGATACGATTTCACAGCCGCGACGGTTTGAACCCCCACGACTCCATCATGGGCAACCCCGATGAGCGATTGCAAAATCTTCACGGCGCGGGAAGGTCCAGACATGACGCCCGAGTTGAAGACAGCATAATCGAGCCCAGACGGCAGAAGATCGCCACCGGACTGAAGCCAGTACGAACGACGATAGATTTCTTCGGCTTCCTCAATGGTCATAGCTTTGACCTGTTCAGCTGTAACCGACTTCACGCCACGATATGCAGCTAAGGTCCGATGAGTGATACCGCACTTTGTCGGGCCACCGCTGTCAGTCGCGCGGTTTGAATATCCGCCTTCATCACCGAACAAAAGTCTGAGAGATGGTTCCAAGTTCTGGCGAGCCATATCGCGCGCTCCTGAGTTCTTCCGTTGAGCGGAAAATCACAGGATTGGGCGATGGGTGCAAAGCACAGGAATCAGAAGTCAATGAACCTTGACTATTAAACTAAACGATGGAAGGCTTCGACCGTAGATTGCGTGAGGTGTTGGGCAATATGTGGCCGATGGATTCATCATTCCAATATCTTGAAGTGTTTGCTTATATTTCTTTATTTGCTGCGCTGGCTGCTGTTGGCTTAATCGTGTGGTTGTGGAAGCGTTAGTGAAAAAGTTTCAAGCTTACGCAAAATGTTGACTCGTCGCCAAAGAGTTGTATGAGACCCTTCTGATTTATCCAGAATGGTGCGATCAGAAGGGGGCTATCGTGGCGCATCGGTTATTGTTTGGCGGATTTGTTGCAGCTTGGAGCGCAGCAATCATCTATGTGTTCTTTCCGGGGTATATCTATGCCGATTCGTTCGATCAATATCAGCAAGCATTAACTGGCGTATTCTCTGACTGGCATCCGCCGATTATGTCAGCGTTCTGGCGCCTTCAAATTCTTTTGCTACAGACAGGAAGTGTGTTTTTTGCGATAAATGTCCTCGTTCTGTATTTGTCATTCTATCTTCTTTTGTCTCCGCACAAAGCATACATATCGATCCCAACGTTTATAGTACTCGCAATTTGCCCTGTATTCTTTGGCCTGATCTCCGTTGTATGGAAAGATGTTTTTCTTGCTTGCCTAGTTCTTCTGGCGGTATCAATCACGTTTAATCGTTTGATTGCGAAGGGAAAAATTGAAAAAAAATACAAAGTCTTGTGCCTTTCAATACTGCTAGTAGCATCATTAACTCGGGCCAATGCTCCATTCATAACTGCCCCCGTTATATTGATGATAGCATTAGGTTGGGATGCTCGATTTAAGAGTTGGATAGCATCTGCGTTTCTTTCGATTGTGCTTATCGCAGTATCTGGCCCTATCAACCATAAGATTCTGATGGCTGAGAGTGCTAACCCGCTTGTGTCATTGGAGGTATACGATCTCGCCGGGATATCACATTTTTCCGGAACCGTGGCTCTGCCGGGGCTATATTCTACCGATGAGAACAAGAGGATTGTTGAGGGTTGTTACAGTCCGGTTCATTGGGATGTATATGCTTGGGGAGATTGCGGGTTTGTTGTCGAGAAGTTAAACCGGGACGGATTGAGCGCAATTTGGATAAGGGCTATTGCGAACAATCCTGTTGCATATCTCAAGCATCGCCTTTCGCATTTTAATGATCTTCTCCGATTTTTGGGCCAGAAGCCAGCGTACAAATACTATGTGACTGTCCCACCCGGCTATCAATCTGATAGCCCACAAAAAGTGAATGCAGTTCACAATCGTTATAGTGCTATTATGGATCAGTATGACCGTCAGCCGTGGCATTATGGTTTTGTATGGTACGCGCTCTCCATTGGACTTTTTATCGCAACAATATTCGGCAAATCACTAGCGGGAAAATTCGTTAACTGTCTTGCATTCGCCTCCTTCACGTATATATCGGCCTACCTTGTGGTGGGTGTTGCTGCAGATTTTCGCTATCTGCTGCCAGCGATCTATATCTTGGTGGGGGCGTCGATCATTTTCGCTGGATTTAGCAGGGATACCATACAAAGCAAACAAGGGGTGATAGGTCTCGCAAGTATGTTGGCCATCATCGGCGTAGGGGTAATATTATGAGATATGAAAATGTAGCGGTTATTGTTCCGTGTTATAACGAGGAGCAAACAATCGCTAGTGTGGTTGAGGATGCAAAAAAGTTCTTGCCGGGGGCGAAAGTCTATGTCTACGACAATAACTCCAAGGATGCTACGAAAGATGTGGCAGAGAGAGCGGGAGCTGTCGTTCGATCTGAGGTTCGTCAAGGTAAAGGTTTTGCAATAAGAAAATCCTTTATCGACGCCACAGAAGATTATATTATTATGATCGATGGCGATGATACTTATGATCTTTCGTTCGCGCCCACTGCCGTAAAATATGCGGTTGATAATCAGTTGGATTTCCTCAACCTAAAACGGATCGCGACAGGGACCGCCGCATACCGCCGCGGCCACGTACTTGGTAACAAGGTTCTTACTGGAGCTATAGGCCTACTGTTCGGTCGCCATATTGATGATATGTTGTCTGGATATAAGGTTTTATCAAAGCGCTTTGTTAAATCATTTCCAGCATCTTCCTCGGGATTCGAAATTGAAACTGAGCTTCTTGTTCACGCCTTAGAGTTAGGAATCCCTCTCGGAGAACTGGAAACAAGCTACAAGGAAAGACCTGAAGGGTCAGTGAGCAAACTTTCGACCTATAAGGATGGTGCCCGTATCGGCTTTACCATTATGCGTCTTTGCCAGATGGAACGACCTATTCTGTTTTTCAGCATAATTGCTGCACTCTTTGCTTTCTTAAGTCTTTTATTTGGTGGTTCAGTAGTTGCTGAATATTTCCAAACTGGGCTTGTAGAGCGCTTTCCAACTGCAATTCTCGCGGGTTTCTTGGGCATGACGGCTATTGTGCTGATGGGGGTCGGTTTGACACTGGACCTCGTACAAAGGACAAGGTCTGACCTCAAAAAGATAGCCTTCTTAGCAATTGGCCACTGATGAAGACAGTTGGTCGATTTATCATAGCGGGAGGAGTCGGCTTTTTAGTCGACTTCTCTTTATTGAACTGGATGTTATTGCTTGGATTAGGTTCAATATTGGGTAGGTTAATTTCGTTTTCTGCAGCAGTGTTGTTTACTTTTTATATAAACAGAAATTTTACATTTCGAAGCGAAGGCAATTTAATATCGCAGTTTAGAAAGTACATAGTTGGAAGTCTTTTTGGGCTGTGTGTAAACTGGGCAATTTATGCTTTTGCTTTAAATTATTCATCGCCACAAATATCACTTATTATTGCGAGCGCATTGGCGATGGTTGTAAATTTTATATTCTACAGGTTTTTAGTTTTTAAAACTAAGACCTAAATTATTTTTATCAGGTTTTGAATGTAGTCGTATATGCAACGTGAGCGTCCGGCGAAAGGATTTTCGCTTAGCCGAGAGATGCAGACTATAAGCTTCGCTTAGCCTCATCTTCGTAAGCGTTCGCTGCGGACCACTTGTGTCTTAGCTTGACGTCTTGAAGTTCCATGGAAGCAGGTCGTCGAGGCAGCTTTGGGGATGTCCGGCTGCGATGGCAGTGAGTGTTGCTTTGTAAGCGCGCATTTCCCTGCGCGTTGACTTCGCCGCTATGAGATGTGCTCGTCTTTTGTGAGCGCTACGAACAGCCC
>NZ_JAHWRG010000055.1:0-3672 GCF_024539785.1 Ochrobactrum sp. BTU2
ATGTCCTCAGCATCGCGAAAATTCGGGGTTATGCGGCTGGCTACACTTAGAACAAACGCACCGTGACGAACAACGATTTCGTCGAAGGCTCTCCGGTCTCCTTGTGCAGACCAGAACAGGAGTTTGTCATCAGCAACCTTGTTATAGGCCCGGGGTTCGACCATGCCGGTGCCCAGAGTCCGCCTGACTAGCAACGCGAGCGCGTCCCATTCGAGTTCCATCTCCTGCCATCGCGCTGCCAATTCCTGTGCCTGCATGTGCGCCGCTCGCTTTTCCCGGCTCTTGCAGCTTATACGGGGCGCGCACCTGTTTCCCCCTCATGCGATCGAGATTATGCGCGGCAATCCCGATAGGCACGCGGGCGACTTCCCGCCCAAACGCGCAGACGGGAATTGCATGGCCGCAGGTTCAACCGTTGCGCTCATATCGCGCCATCGCCCTACAACCAGATCGTCAATCCTTGCCCCAGGATGCCGCGCGCACAGCTCGGGCTTGACCGCTGGGCTAGCGCAGGAACGCCCTGAAACGGCGCAGCGAGAAGAAGAACAGCGCCACCCCAAGAACCAGCAACGCCAGAAACTGAGGCCAGACGACATCCAGGCCCGCGCCTCGAAACAGTATCGCCTGCGCCAGCATGACGAAGTGCGTATCGGGTGCGACGAGCATGACGTCCTGGATGATCTGCGGCATGCTCTCGCGCGGCGTCACCCCGCCCGACAGGACGCGCAATGGCAGCAGGGTCAGCATCAGGAGAAGACCGAACTGTGGCATTGAACCGGCCACCGTCGCGAGAAAGATGCCAAGCGAAGTGGTGGCGAACAGCTGAAGCACCGTGCCTGCCAGAAACAGCATCAAGGAACCTTCGATCGGCACCTTGAGAAGGCCCTGCACGACGAAGACAAGCGAAACGGTCGAGGCAAGAAGCACCACAAGTCCCATAGACCAGATCTTGCTCACCATGATCTCGGTCGGAGTGACCGGCATGACGAGCAGGTGTTCGATCGTGCCATGCTCACGCTCGCGGATGAGGGCAGCACCCGTGAGAACGATCGCGAGCATGGTGATCGAGGAGATCACGTTGTTGATTGCCCCGAACCACCCCTTGTCGAGCGACTGGTTGAAGCGGGAACGCAGCGCCAGATCGACGGGGACAGTCGTATTTCCCCGGTAACGGTTGAGGTATTCATTCACCTCGCCCGAAACGATCGACTGGACGTACCCGCCGCCGCTGAAGGCCTGGGTCATCCGGGTAGCATCGACATTGAGCTGGATCGTCGGCGCCTTGCCGGCGAGCAGGTCGCGCTGGAAGTTCGGCGGGATGTCGAGGGCGAAGGTATCAAGGCCGCTGTCCATGCGGCGGTCCATCTCGTGCTGCGAGATGATTTTTGGAATCGTGAAGTAGGGCGGATAAAATGCCGTCAAGATGCGTGAGGAGACAGGAGACTGATCCTCATCCACGACCGCGATCGCCGCGTTGTTGAGTGTCTCCGGCATTGCCGTCGAGGCGGTGTAGATCGACAGCGTGAAGGCATAGACGATCAGGACGGCGAGCATCGGATCGCGTGCAAGCGCCCGCAATTCCTTGACGCCGAGTTGAATGACGTTGGCCAGTCGCATGGATCACGCCGCCTGTTTCTTGAGGAAGGCCACGGTCATTCCGGTAAGAACGGGAATGGCGATCAGGAGAGGAATGAAGGAGGTTGCAAGATCGTTGAAGTTGAGCGCCTTCGAAAAAGTGCCACGGGCGATCGTCACGAAATAGGTTGCAGGATAGATCTGGCCGATATAGGCGCCCATCCCCTGAAGCGACGATACGGGGTCGATGATCCCCGAATATTGGACGGCCGGGATTATGGTGATGAGGGCCGTGCCGAAGATGGCGGCGACCTGGCTGCTGATGAAGCTCGAAATCAGAAGTCCGATTCCGGTCGCGATGATGACGTAGAGGAAGGCCGCCAGGGCGAGCGTGAGAAAGCTCCCGGTCAGCGGCACCCCGAACACGAACACCGCAAACGCCGTCAGCATGGCGAAGTTCAGCATGGCGAGCGCGATGTAGGGCAGTTGCTTGCCGATGATGAACTCGAAGCGCGTCACCGGCGTCACGTAGAAATTGACGATTGAGCCGAGCTCCTTTTCGCGGACGACGCTCAGGACCGCGAGTATGGACGGGATCAGCATCAGGAGCAGTGGAATGACAGCCGGCACCATGGCGATCAGACTGTCGACGCCCGGATTGTAGCGATATCTGAGCGCGATCTGGAATTGGCCGATCGTCGCCGCGTCGCCGTAGAGTTCGCGCGCCTTCTGGGTCAGCCAGGTCTGATGCATGCCCTGCACGTAGCCCTGGACGGTCTCGGCGCGCGATGGCGAAGCCCCATCGATCCAGGCGCCGATCTCGACTTTTGTGCCACGCGAGACATCGCGTCCGAACCCAGGCGGAATCTCCAGCGCCAGGCTGAGCTCGCCATTGCTCATGCGCCGGTCTAGGTCGTTGTAGTCGGTGATCGGCGCCTTTTCGGTGAAGTAGCGGGAACCGGCGATCTGGAGCGTGTAGTCGCGACTGACTGTGGTATCGTCGCGATCGAGCACGGCAAAGGACAGGTTCTCGACATCCAAGTTGATGCCGTAGCCGATGACGAACATGAGGATGACGCTGCCGAGAACGGCAAGCATTGCGCGGATCGGATCGCGGCGCAACTCGAGCGCCTCGCGCTGCGTATAGGCCAGCATGCGGCGCAGATTGAAGGCAGAGTGGGCAGATGGGGCTCGGGGCGGCGCCGCCCCATCCGCCTCCTCCTCCTCACGCTGCGCCTGGGGTGCTCGCGCAGGTGAAGCCTGTTCGCCAATTGCTTCTTCAAGATAAGAAATAAAGGCTTCTTCAAGCGTCGCCGCGCCCCGCTTTTCCACTATGGCACGAGGCTCGTCGCTGACGAGAACCTTGCCGGCATGCATCAGCGAGATGCGGTCGCACAGCTCTGCTTCGTTCATGAAGTGCGTCGAAACGAAGATCGTCACCCCGTCATTGCGCGACAGGTCGGACAGAATCTGCCAGAAGCCGTCGCGCGCGACTGGATCAACACCGGAAGTCGGCTCGTCGAGGATCAGGATGTCCGGGGCGTGGATCATTGCCACGGCGAGCGACAATCTTTGCCGGATGCCGAGCGGCAGCGCGTCGGGCAACGCATCCATGATCTCGGTGAGGTCGAAGCGTGCGGCCATGTCGGCGATGCGCGCCGGGATCTTTTCGAGCGGCAGATTGAAGAGACGCGCGTGGAGATCGAGGTTCTGACGAACCGTCAGCTCGGTGTAGAGCGAGAAGGCCTGGCTCATGTAGCCAACCTTTCGCCGGACCTCGATATCGTTCGGATCGACCTCATGTCCGAACAGTTTCGCGGTTCCCTCACTTGCCGGCAGGAGACCGGTCAGCATCTTCATCGTGGTTGTCTTGCCGCAGCCGTTCGAGCCGAGGAAGCCGAAAATCTCGCCGCGCGGGATCTGGAAGCTGACATCGTCGACCGCCGTGAAATCGCCGAAGCGCATCGTCAGGTGCTCGGCTTCGATAGCGAACTCCGCCTCCCCTCTATCGGGTCGGGGCGGTATGACGACCTCGTGATGGCCCTGCCGCTTTTCTTCCGGAAGGAGGGCGACGAAGGCGGCGTCGAGATTGGCGGC
>NZ_JAHWRG010000056.1:0-3527 GCF_024539785.1 Ochrobactrum sp. BTU2
AACCTGCCGATGGAAACAACCGAACATCGGGCCGTGCAGACTATCGTTGCGGAATATAACCGTATCTCGACAAGCCTGGACTTGTCCCGAATTATTTCCGCCTCTTCATCTCTTTTCGGCGGCTTTTTGCTCGAATTGAGCGGGTGATATTCCTCCGAGTGTCGAATGCCTTCTGCGTATATTGTAAAATCCGTTGATGTATTTGAAAAGCGCCTCTGTCAGCTGTTGACGTGTTTGCCACGTATGTCGCCAAATCAATTCCGCCTTCAGTGTCTTGAAGAATGTTTCTGACACAGCATTATCCCAGCAATTTCCTTTTCCACTCATTGAGACTTGGAATTCGAGCTGCTTTAGCCGTTTCTGATAGTCATGAGCACAATATTGACTGCCTCGGTCTGTATGATGAATGCAGCCTGGCTTTGGATTGCGCAAAGCGATCGCTCTGTTCAATGCCTGTAATGCAAGGTTTTGTTTCAAACGATCACTGACAGCCCAACCCACAACGCGCCTTGAATGAAGATCGATGATGACAGCCAGATATAACCATCCTTCTCGGGTCCATAAGTAACTGATATCACCCGCCCATTTCTGATTGGGCTTGTCAGCTGAGAAGTCCTGATTGCGGGTTTCACTAATTCACGGACACCTTTTTCAGTAATATGCGGACAGCCATTACGGTAATTCGCGGACAGCGATTTCAGTAATGTGCGGACAGTTCGCGCGCGTTTTTGCAGGTGCCGATTGCGCATGATTTTCTTCCTGTTTTCACCAGGAGGAACGATGCCAAGACGGAAGCAAGCAAAGCGTATTACGATGAGAGATATTCGTTCAATATTACGACTGACCTTCGAACAGGGGCTGTCGGTTCGCGAGGTTTCAGAGCGACTTCGCATTGGGAAGACTGCGGTTTCAACCTATCTGCACCGGGCTCGGCAGGCAGGTATTTGCATGTGGCCGATACCTGCTGCCTATGATGATGACATCCAGCTTGAGAGACTGTTGTTCAAACAGGCCGGCCGGCCAGCCCAGGATACGCAGGAACCGGATTTTGCGTATGTTTCGCGGGAACTGAAGCGTAAGGGCGTGACGCTGACCCTTCTGTGGCAGGAGTATCGCACGGCGCATCCTGATGGTTATGGATACACGTGGTTCTGCACGAATTTTGCAGCTTTTGAGCAGAGGCTGTCCCCGACCTATCGCAATCGGCATGAGGTCGGAGCCACCATGCAGACGGATTATGCGGGCCAGACGGTGCCGCTCATCAATCCGAAAACCGGAGAGATCCGTCAGGCACAGATCTTTGTCGCGGTTCTTCCCGCGTCCAATCTGGCCTTCTCCTATGCCAGCGAGAGCCAGAAACTTCCAGACTGGATCGAAGGGCAAAAGCGGGCGCTGATCTATTTTGGCGGTGTGACGAAGGCCATTGTCTGCGATAACCTCAAATCCGGTGTCGCAGTTGCCCTATGGTTCGAGCCAACGATCACCGCGACCTTCGAAGCGTTTAGCGAACATTATGGCACGACCGTATTACCGACACGGGTGAGACGGGCCCGGGATAAGGCAAAAATCGAGGGATCGGTTTTAATCACCGAGCGCTGGATTCTGGCACGGCTTCGCAATCAGACTTTCTTCTCACTGGAGGACCTGAATGCCGCCATTGGCAAGCTTCTGGAAGATATCAACAACCGCCCCATGCGCCATTACGGCAAATCCCGGCGCGAATTGTTCGAGGAGCTTGAGCGCACTGCTCTTGCTCCACTGCCCGCGACAGACTTCGAATATGCGGAGTGGAAATCGGCGAAGGTTCACCCCGATTACCATATTGATGTAGCCAAAACCTTCTATTCGGTACCGCACCAACTGATCGGCAAAAAGGTTACCGTGCGCCTCACACATCAAGTGGTCGAAATATTCTTTAACCACAAGCGGGTCGCATCTCATCGCCGTCGTTCCGAGCGCAACGGGCACGTCACGGTGAAGGAGCATATGCCCAAATCCCATCAGCGGCATGCCGGGATGAATGCGGCAAGCCTGATCCGGGATGCCAGCAAGATCAGCGTCAACACAGGTATCTTCGTTGAACGGGTCATCCGCGACAAACCACATCCCGAACAGGGATACCGTGCGGCGCTCGGCATTCTTTCCCTTGCCCGGCGCTACGAGCATGATCGCCTCGACGCCGCCTGCGAGCGGGCGCTTGTCATCAATGCGCTGACCTACACCTCCGTCCGTTCCATTCTGCAGGCGGGTCTCGACCGGGCAAGCCCGGCCGAGGAAGTCAGAAAGCCACTGCCCACTCATTCCAACATTCGCGGTCGTGGCTATTACCATTGAAATCGCTGGCAATAATGCTGGCGCCCTGCCTGAAGCCCTGAAGCGCTACGCAATGTGGGAAGCTTCGCGCCCCAGGGGCTTCAGGCCTATCGATCGAGCTGACAGCACTAAACGTAGTCTATCAGTATCGGCACCCCCCAAGAAAGAAGGAATGACAATGCTGACCAATCCAACGCTTGAAAACATGTACACGCTTGGTCTGTCGGGCATGGCAATGGCCTGGCGGGAACTGTCTGAACAGCCAGACGCCCGGGCGATGAACAAAGAAGAGTGGTTGGGCCTTATGCTCGACAGGGAGATCGCCGTACGCGCCGACAAGCGGCTGACGACACGTCTGGCGGCCGCAAAGCTACGCTTCCCGGAAGCCTGTGTCGAAGACATTGATTTCCGCGCGGCCAGAAACCTCGACCGCCGTGCGACAATGGCGCTGGCGCAAGGGCAATGGCTTAAGAACCATGAGAATTTGATCGTGTGCGGGAAAACCGGTACGGGCAAGTCATGGCTGGCCTGTGCTCTGGGCCGTCAGGCCGCACGACATGACCATTCGGTTCTCTATGTCCGCGCGCCTCGTCTCTTCGAGGATCTCGCCATGGCAAAGTTGGATGGCCGCTATCCAAGGCTCATGAACCGACTGATGAAAGTGCAACTGCTGATCCTTGATGACTTCGCCACTCATGTCCTCAGCGAACAGCAGCGCTTCCATCTCTTCGAGATTATCGAAGAACGATACCAGCGCAGGTCAACGCTCATCACGGCTCAGGTCCCCGTGAATGCCTGGCATGACCTCATCGCAGACGCCACGGTCGCCGACGCAATATTGGACCGCGTCGTGCACAATGCTCATCGCATCAATTTGGAAGGAGATAGTATGCGCAAAGCCAAATCCGGAATTGACACCATACCCAATATGCACGACGAAAGAACAGAAGGCTGATTAACAACAGACCTGAAAAACGCTGCGGCTGAACTGTCCGCGAATTAGCGAAGCAAGTGTCCGCGATTTAATGAAATCGCTGTCCGCGAATTCTGAAATACGCAGTCCTGATCCAGTAAGTTCGGCGCTATGTTAAAAGTATGGTTGCTGTCAGTTGTCACCTTATGCTTGCGTGTTCTGATCGCATAAATGTTGTTTTGGCGCATCAAACGCCCAACGCGGCGATGCCCGACAGATAATCCAATATCTCGGAGCTCTT
>NZ_JAHWRG010000057.1:0-3067 GCF_024539785.1 Ochrobactrum sp. BTU2
TGGTTGCGGGGGCAGGATTTGAACCTGCGGCCTTCAGGTTATGAGCCTGACGAGCTACCGGGCTGCTCCACCCCGCGCTATGGGTGTTTTGTATGTATTTGAGAAGATGGTTTGATTTGTGTTCTTGGCAGACCTGGCAGCGACCTACTCTCCCGTGTCTTAAGACAAAGTACCATTGGCGCTGGAGCGTTTCACGGCCGAGTTCGGAATGGGATCGGGTGCAGCCGCTCCGCCATAACCACCAGGTCGGCGAAGAACACAAATTTGAGAAGCTGGTTGTCTTTCGTGCAGATAAATCAGCGATAAACGCTGATAAACAATAAGCACACGACTGTGTGCCGGCGCCTTTGCGCCGCCCACCCGGAGCCATTCACGAAGTGAATAAGGCGTGAGGGGCAAAGTTTTCATCAAGCTACGCTTGATGGATATTGTAAATGGGAGTGATCAAGTCGATCGAGCTATTAGTACCGGTAAGCTACATGCGTTGCCGCACTTCCACACCCGGCCTATCAACGTGGTAGTCTTCCACGGCTCTGATAGGGAATACTCGTTTTTAGGTGGGTTTCCCGCTTAGATGCCTTCAGCGGTTATCCCGTCCGTATATAGCTACCCTGCTATGCCGTTGGCACGACAACAGGTCCACCAGAGATACGTCCATCCCGGTCCTCTCGTACTAGGGACAGATCCTATCAATATTCCTACACCCACGGCAGATAGGGACCGAACTGTCTCACGACGTTCTGAACCCAACTCACGTACCGCTTTAAATGGCGAACAGCCATACCCTTGGGACCTGCTCCAGCCCCAGGATGCGATGAGTCGACATCGAGGTGCCAAACAACCCCGTCGATATGGACTCTTGGGGGTCATCAGCCTGTTATCCCCGGCGTACCTTTTATCCGTTGAGCGATGGCCCTTCCACGCGGGACCACCGGATCACTATGACCGACTTTCGTCTCTGCTCGACTTGTCAGTCTTGCAGTCAGGCAGGCTTATGCCATTGCACTCGACGAACGATTTCCGACCGTTCTGAGCCTACCATCGCGCGCCTCCGTTACTCTTTAGGAGGCGACCGCCCCAGTCAAACTACCCACCATACACGGTCCTGGACCCGGATAACGGGCCGCAGTTAGACATCCATATAGGCAAGGGTGGTATTTCAAGGATGACTCCACAATGGCTGGCGCCACTGCTTCAAAGTCTACCACCTATCCTACACATGCCGACACGAATGCCAGTGTAAAGCTATAGTAAAGGTGCACGGGGTCTTTCCGTCTAACCGCAGGAACCCCGCATCTTCACGGGGAATTCAATTTCACTGAGTCTGCGTTGGAGACAGCGGGGAAGTCGTTACGCCATTCGTGCAGGTCGGAACTTACCCGACAAGGAATTTCGCTACCTTAGGACCGTTATAGTTACGGCCGCCGTTTACTGGGGCTTCAATTCAATGCTTGCACATCTCCTCTTAACCTTCCAGCACCGGGCAGGCGTCAGACCCTATACGTCGTCTTGCGACTTCGCAGAGCCCTGTGTTTTTGGTAAACAGTCGCTACCCCCTGGTCTGTGCCACCCCCACCTAGTTGCCTAAATGGAGGTCACGCTTCTTCCGAAGTTACGCGTGCATTTTGCCGAGTTCCTTCAACGCAGTTCTCTCAAGCGCCTTGGTATTCTCTACCAGTCCACCAGTGTCGGTTTAGGGTACGGTCTATATGCAGGAGCTATTTCCTGGAACCGCTTCGCTGCAAGATCAATCCAATAAGACCTTACAACACACGCGATCCGTCACTACCTGCAGGCCCACGAATATTAACGTGGTTCCCATCGACTACGCCTTTCGGCCTCGCCTTAGGGGCCGGCTAACCCTGCTCAGATTAACTTTAAGCAGGAACCCTTGGACTTTCGGCGAGGGAGTCTCTCACTCCCTTTATCGTTACTCATGTCAGCATTCTCACTTCCGATACCTCCAGGATGTCTCACGACTGTCCCTTCACAGGCTTACGGAACGCTCCGCTACCACGCACAAATGTGCATCCACAGCTTCGGTGTATGGCTTTAGCCCCGGTACATTTTCGGCGCAAAGACCCTTATTTAGACCAGTGAGCTGTTACGCTTTCTTTAAATGATGGCTGCTTCTAAGCCAACATCCTGGTTGTTTTGGGATCCTCACATCCTTTCCCACTTAGCCATAACTTAGGGACCTTAGATGGTGGTCAGGGTTGTTGCCCTCTCCACGACGGACGTTAGCACCCGCCGTGTGTCTGCCCAGTAGTACTCCCCGGTATTCGGAGTTTGATTAGGATCAGTAAGACGGTGAGTCCCCATAGCCCATTCAGTGCTCTACCCCCGGGGGTATTCGCTGGACGCTCTACCTAAATAGATTTCGCGGAGAACCAGCTATCTCCAAGTTTGATTGGCCTTTCACCCCTAGCCACAAGTCATCCCGATCTATTGCAACAGATATGGGTTCGGTCCTCCAGTACGTGTTACCGTACCTTCAACCTGCTCATGGCTAGATCACTTGGTTTCGGGTCTAATGCATCGAACTGAACGCCCTGTTCAGACTCGCTTTCGCTGCGCCTACACCTACCGGCTTAAGCTTGCTCGATACACTAAGTCGCTGACCCATTATACAAAAGGTACGCTGTCACCCAGGACGAACCTTGGGCTCCAACTGTTTGTAGGCATCCGGTTTCAGGTACTGTTTCACTCCCCTCGTCGGGGTGCTTTTCACCTTTCCCTCACGGTACTGGTTCGCTATCGGTCATGCACGAGTACTTAGGCTTGGATCGTGGTCGACCCATGTTCAGACAGGATTTCACGTGTCCCGCCCTACTCAAGGACAACAGGTGTTCTACGTGTACGGGGCTATCACCCACTTCGGCAAACCTTTCCAGGTTCTTCCACTTTATTCCCTATTGCCACTGGCCTGGTCCGCGTTCGCTCGCCACTACTAGCGGAGTCTCGTTTGATGTCCTTTCCTCTGGGTACTTAGATGTTTCAGTTCCCCAGGTTCGCTTCTAACACCCTATGTATTCAGGTGTAGATACCTTATTACGATAACTAGAAA
>NZ_JAHWRG010000058.1:0-2819 GCF_024539785.1 Ochrobactrum sp. BTU2
TTGGCGCTTTCCAGATTGATATCATTGCCTGCAATGAGCGCAATATCACCGCGACCACCGGACAGCGTGCCATCTGCGTTGTAACCGGCACTGATCTGTGCGCCAACGGCATTGATATCACGCCCGGCTTCAACAATGACCGTATCGCCAGCACGAATTGTCGTTGGAACCGGTGTGGAGGACGATCCTTCAGCGCTGTTCTTCTGATACTGGAAACCGATACCAAGCGATGTGGATAGAAGTGGGCCGTTTTCGTTCGTTGTCAGGCTGTCATAAGCATATTTGCCGTTGATCCCGGCAATGGTCGCCATGGCAATCGAATTGGCTGCATTGCCATCGCCAACCTTCTTTGCATCGCTTTTGCCGGGATTCAGACAATTACTTTTCCACCTGAGAGGTCAAGCAAAAACCTGAACAGACTAGTTTCAAACGCTTGCTCTTTTCCCGGTCCAACTGCATAAATTTTGGTAGCTGGGGAGGCCAACGTATCGAGATAGAAATAAACCCCACTGCCGTCATCACAAATGGGGATAAAGCTCTGGCGGTCAGCTCCAATCTGTTTCCACTCCCGAAGTTGTTTGGTCACAGCAACAACGTCTTGCCATAGCGGGGGATCGTTCCTTTCCATTTTGGGAAGTCCGTAAACTTCGAGTCCGCCTGCCAACACAGCGCCATATTTCTGCAACAGCTCACGATACTCCAACGGAAACTGAACCCCCAGATCAGCTTCAGCCTGCGCAATTGCCAAATCTCCTACAGGCCCGGAAACCTCTCCTGCCTGACACAATCTATCAAATTC
This sequence comes from Ochrobactrum sp. BTU2, assembly GCF_024539785.1. Classification (NCBI taxonomy): domain Bacteria; kingdom Pseudomonadati; phylum Pseudomonadota; class Alphaproteobacteria; order Hyphomicrobiales; family Brucellaceae; genus Ochrobactrum; species Ochrobactrum sp. BTU2. The sequence goes on from NZ_JAHWRG010000058.1 coordinate 800, forward strand.
TTCACGTTCTGTAGTCATAATGTTCTCCTACGGCATAATCTGCCCTGAGTTTACAAAATCTTGGTATCTCTGCTGCCAATATGACTGAGAGTACCCGGGCTGGCGCACAGGACCTCCCTGCCCCGGAATGTGTAAGGGTCCCCCCGTCGCAGAGTTATACCGATTTTGTGATCGCGTAACTTCAATCATTTTGCCAGTCTCACGGCCTACGTGATGTAGCTGAATAGGCTCCCAACTACCGTTCGCAGTTCTAACAAAAGGAGCCTGACCATTTCTCATTCGAGTGATATTTTGAGGGGTGAGTTCAATGTCTGACCGCTGAATGACCAGTTCATTGCGATGCCGTGTCACCCCATTCCATGTGGTACTATTACCAAACGTTGCCTCGGCATTTGCGAGAAACTGAGCCTCGTCGGCATCTCTCGGTTGAACGCTGTTAAATCGACCTGTCCCTCCCGAGTTAGGGGGCGCTTTATTCAAGAAATTGCAACTTGTGACATCCCCACCCGCGCAATCTTGCAATGCAACGGCGGTATCCGCCATGGTAAATGCAGCAACACAAGCTGTGCTTGCCAGACAAGCTGCCGCCACTTCGGTAGTGACCGTCAACCCTATCATTGAAGCCAGTGTGAATACGCCCAGATTGCGCAACGCATCCTGATTGCGCAGCTCTGCAATCTGTTTGCTCTGCGCACGGCATGCATCACTCGTCACTCCACCGCAGAACACGTCCCGGAAGGTTGCGATTTCGGAGACGTTATCCAAGCCATAATATGACCGTAGGGCATCCAAAGCATACGCATTCGACTGGTTGATCGTGTTCGGAGGCATCCGCTCGACCATATCCTGACGCAAACTGCTCGCAGCAGTACGGGCTTCAAGAATGGCGTTCACATGCTGGTCAACGCAGGCGTAACTATTCGTATCAAGACATTCGAGGAATTCGGCCTGGTTAGAACGATAGATCTCGTCAAAGCCGCCTTCGGTCCAGACCTGTTGTGCACAGCTTTTATAGTCGGATGAGGTTTCACACTTAGCGAGCGCTTTCTTGTAAGCCTCAAGGTCATGAAGCCCGAGATAGTTATACTGGAATGCATTCCCCGCATAGGCAGCACCGGTTCCGCCTGTTGCCGCGCCAAGGCCCTGCAGGATAGCCCCCGTGATAGAATTGACCATGAGGTCGGCCGCTGAACCGGTGAGCCCAGCATCCTTTACAAACTGCTCGACGAGTTTGTGGATTTCCGGCGCGAGTTTTGCGGACATCGCACCACCTGCCATGCCAGAGAGCATTCCGCTGAAGTCAGTGACGCCCCCAAGAAGACCGCCCGCGATGGCGTGCAGGATGGCAGGTCCATTGCCGCCTTCCTTCCAGAACTCCATCTCGGCTTTATTGTCGTTCTTATAAGCTTCAGTATATCGCTCCGACGCATAATCACCGATCATCTTGGCGGCTTTTGCGGCAGCGTCATCGTAGAGCTGCTGGGTCTTCAGTTGCTCACTGAGGATTTTCTGCAGATCAGGAATACCGGGCAGCGACGTGTTGGTGTCGGTGGTGTCACGACGCAGATCGTCGATATTCTGCTTCTGATTGTCCGGATCAGTGATGACGATCTCACCCGGAGAAATCGCTGACAGCGCCTTTCCGGTTTCGCTTTCACCTTCCTTGATCGGTGGAGAGACAATAGGGCCGCTACCGGTTATGCCACCGCCATAGGTATCAGCTTTCCATTTCGAATGCGTATCAAGGTCTTCGAACTCCAGCGTTCCGGTTTCAAGACGATTGTCTTTCGGGTCGGCCTCACTGGTGATGAGACCACCTTTCAGCTTCGTATTGCCATCGACCTTGATGTCGAAACCGCCCTCACCTGCATGAATGCCGGATTGTTCGGAGACGATTGCTGCATCACCCTTCGCTGTCTGATAAGAGCCGGACAGTCCGCCCATAAGCCCGGATGGATTGGACCCGACACCAAGGCTGGCACCAACCTGTTTGGCGTTGGCTGTAGCCGTATCAAGCTGG
>NZ_JAHWRG010000059.1:0-2698 GCF_024539785.1 Ochrobactrum sp. BTU2
CTACACGACCGAAATGACCGCTTGATAAACACAGGCGAAAGCTGCTCAAAGCCCTATTCAAACAACTTGGCAATGCCGAGGCACTGGATCCGTGGCGTTTTTTTCTTACGCTCTGGGCGGGAAGCGGCCTGACGGCGGTGCAGCGTTACAATCGCGCTGAAATGCGAAACCGGACGCTCGACCGCAGGCGTAGGGGGCCAGGTTGCTACTTGACGGTTTGGTCACTCCGAGCCCGTTGTGGACGGTCGGCCTCGGTGTATTTTCGTCGGCGCGAAACCGCCCGAAGAGTCATGCCCGCTCAGATCTCCTCAACCACCGGCATGTAAAGATCACCTCCCGCGCGGTACTTCTGCGCCATGGCGGCCATGCCCTCTTTCTGCGCCTCGGCACGGATGTCGTGGGAGATCCGCATCGAGCAGAATTTCGGCCCGCACATCGAGCAGAAATGCGCCACCTTGTGCGCCTCTTTCGGCAGGGTCTCGTCGTGAAAGGCCCGCGCCGTCTCGGGGTCCAGCGACAGGTTGAACTGGTCCTCCCAGCGGAACTCGAACCGGGCGCGGGACAGCGCATCATCGCGAAGCTTGGCCGCCGGGTGCCCCTTGGCCAGGTCGGCGGCATGGGCGGCGATCTTGTAGGTGATGACACCGGTCTTCACGTCATCGCGGTCCGGCAGGCCCAGATGTTCCTTGGGCGTGACATAGCAGAGCATCGCCGTGCCCAACCAGCCGATCATCGCCGCGCCGATGCCCGAAGTGATGTGGTCATAGCCCGGCGCGATGTCGGTCGTCAGCGGCCCGAGGGTGTAGAACGGCGCTTCGCCGCAGACGGCAAGCTGCTTGTCCATGTTCTCTTTGATCTTGTGCATCGGCACATGGCCAGGGCCTTCGATGATGACTTGGCAGTCCTTGGCCCAGGCAATCTTGGTCAGCTCACCCAGGGTATCCAGTTCGGCGAATTGCGCCGCGTCGTTGGCATCGGCGATGGAGCCGGGGCGCAGTCCGTCGCCAAGGCTAAAGCTGACGTCATAGGCGCGCATGATGTCGCAGATCTCCTCGAAACGCTCGTAGAGGAAGCTTTCGCGGTGATGATGCAGGCACCATTTCGCCATGATCGAGCCGCCGCGCGACACGATGCCGGTAACGCGACCCACCGTCAGCGGAATCATATGCAACCGCACCCCGGCATGGATGGTGAAATAGTCCACGCCCTGCTCAGCCTGCTCGATCAGCGTGTCGCGGAAGACTTCCCATGTCAGGTCCTCGGCGATGCCGCCGACCTTTTCCAGCGCCTGATACAGCGGCACGGTACCGATGGGCACGGGCGAATTGCGGATGATCCATTCGCGGATATTGTGGATGTTGCGGCCCGTAGACAGGTCCATCACTGTGTCGGCGCCCCAGCGGGTCGCCCAGACCATCTTGTCCACCTCCTCGACCATTGAGGAGGTCACTGCCGAATTGCCAATATTGGCGTTGATCTTGACCAGGAAATTACGACCGATGACCATCGGCTCGGCTTCGGGGTGATTGATATTGGCCGGGATGACTGCCCGCCCGCGTGCCACCTCCTCGCGCACGAATTCGGGGGTGACGAAATCGGGGATCGCCGCGCCAAAATCCTGCCCGTCGCGGACCAGTGCCTGCTGCGCGGCCTTGCGGCCAATGTTTTCGCGGATGGCGATGAATTCCATCTCGGGGGTGACGATGCCCGCGCGGGCATAGGCAAGCTGGGTGACGGCCTTTCCGTTCCGTGCTCGCAAGGGGCGGTGACGGACGGGAAATTCGGGCGTCAGCCGGTCGCCCGAGACAAAACCGTTATCCTCGGGTTTCACATGCCGTCCATCATAGGATTCCACGTCGCCGCGCCCCATGGTCCAGCCTTCTCGCAGGCGCGGAAGGCCGCGTTCGATGGCGATTTCTGCGGCCGGATCGGTATAAGGACCCGAGGAATCATAGACCGTCACCGGCGGCTCGCCCGCGCTTGGATGCAGAGCGATCTCGCGCATGGGCACGCGGATGTCGGGGTGCAGTACGCCTGGCTTGAACACCTTGATCGATGCGGGCAGCGGTCCGGTGGTGATCGTCAAGGTTTCCTTGGATGTCATGTCGAGGCTCCTCGCGTCGCAGCTTTGGAGACCCAGCACTGACGGGAAGGAAAAGAATACCCAATATAGGTCGCATGCGACCGGCAAGGCATCCGCACCGTCCCTACGCCAGTATGAACTGGATCAGGTTCGTAGGGTCACTGCGCTGCCTTGCGGCCCAGCAGAATCTCAGCCCCTTGTCGGGACCCCCCTGGTGGAAGCCGCATAATGCGCGGCAGTGTCTATATTGTCAACTGACCTTAGGCACAGAGCCGCGCCACTTGCCCCCGGCAAAACTGTCGGGGGCATTGCCGTACAAAGTCAGCCGACTTGCTCTCTCGCCAGCATAATCTCGAATTCCACGGTCGAGCTTTCCTCGATGCCGACAACCCAGATGTTGTTCTGGGCATCACCACCGCCTTCGACTGAGACCGTGCGCCCGACCATCTCACCCCAAAGATACTTGCGAGCTTTCAGATACGCTTCATGCACCTTCTGCCGAGCGGGTCCGCAGGGCAAAAAGGCTGCATGCTCACGCGGCACTGCCAAGTTGTTTGATCTAGTTGTTTCCGGTATCGATGAGGCATGAAATTACCGAGTTCTTTTCCCCGGTTG